>CBFIIQ010000001.1:0-202611 GCA_965662685.1 Pseudohongiellaceae bacterium
AGAAATAGCGAATGACAACAAAGCCGATGAAAATCTTATTTTCATAATAATAATCCAGGTAGTGAATTTCGTTATTGGGGATTGATAGGTAGAAAGAAAAATTCTTTTACTTTGAAGATAGAGATTACAGCGTTGCATCATCTATTAGTTGCCCTGAACATACAAGACAATTCAAAGTCTCAAGTGCTTGAGTAAAACGGGGGCAGATCACTTTAACGTGAAATAGGTGGAAATTGGAAATAGGTGTCTAGGAAATAGGTGTCGGAGTCATATTTCTCCAGTTACAGCAACTATCCTTTATAGGATAAACGGTTCGAGTCCTGCTGGACTCCAGCTCCGGTTTACTTCAGTGTAAACTTCCAGAAAAAACTAGAGACCAAGCGAGTTTGCTATAGACTCCCAGGAAACCAATTTGAAATTCTGGTTTTCTGTGGGAAGGTCATTGTAACCATCCTGCACAACCAGCATGCCTCTGGGGAATTGTGCATTTAACCTGGCAGAGGTAACCGCCAGACCATCAGTTTCCTGCACACCATCGATGCTGCCATCCTGTGTATCTGCAATCCGGAAAGAACCTTTGTACGCGTTGTTATCATTCAAATCATAAACTGCGTAGCTGTTATCACCCTGGCTTGAAACCACCAAATACAATTCGCTGCTACTGCCCTGGTAAATATCCATTCCTTCCACGTCGGCTGTCAGGTGCCCTGCTGAATTCCCCTCAAGCAATGTCATTTCATCTGCCCTATTACCATCCGCAGGCATCATCCAGACACCATATTCCTCTTCGCCAAGATACAGTGTCTGGGTACTATCATGAACAACACATCCTTCAGGCCCCGAGTTCATCTGCCATGAGGCCACTTCAAGAGGTGCCAGCGCATACCCCGGGTTGAGATGCCAGTGTTCATATTCAAATTCACGGCTGTTGACGAATACATGGGCACCACCCTCTGCATCAAGCCCCATACACAGGCCGTAGGGATCTATCATGCTCAACGGCAGGACTAAAATCAGTTCTACCCTGCCATTGTCATCAATACTGAAGATATCGAGGGTTATTTCGGTTCGATTCGTCGCAGCAGCCAGGGTCATGGTGCTGCCACCGATCCTCACACCTTTTCGCAGATCCACGTTATTCAGCCGACCACGTTCAAGGAATTGCACCTGCTCACCCTGCAGGTTATACACACCAAGACCAAGTTGCTTGTTCGTCCCCAGAACAAGACTTGAACCCGGATCATCCGGATGCAACCAGATCGCCGGATCATCCGCAGCGTCGTCGGAATTTGCTACAGGCTCGGTCTCCAGTACAGGGAAAACCGGAACCGCATCTTCTCTTGTAAAATAGGGATTTTCACAGGATTCAAGCATCAACAAAATTGTTATTACGAGAGTGAAACGCAGCATTTTGGCACCTAAATAATTATAATAATCAGCATAATTTGAAATATTTTTGCAATAATTTGCAGCCAATCCGGATACTAAACGGGGAGTATTGACCAGTATCCGGAAGGCTGCAGGAAGTGAACAGGCATACTTTACCCAGTTACAATCAGAACTGGTAACGCATGCCAAGCAGGTACGTGGATCCATACTCATCGTACTGCGATAACCTGGCACCGTCACCGAAGAAATAGTATTCAGGACGGTCATTCAGATTCAGTGCTGCCGCATTGATGAGCAGATTATCATTAACCTGGTATTTAACTGTCAGATCCAACTGCATGTGCTGACTGGTGTAACGATCAGACAGGGCATCACCACCCACTTCATCCAGGTAATCATCCCTGAAGTTAGCCGCCAGACGAACGTCCCAGGCATTCTTGTCATAGCCAAGCACAAGGTTGGCCGTGTTTTCAGCCTGCTTGAAATATGGAATAGTCCTCTGGCCATTAGCAGCATCTGCCGGCAGATCAGTTTTACCATCTGCATGCGTGTAGTTCAGGACAAACAGGAGTCCGTTTTCCCAGGATGTCTGGAAGGAAAATTCATAGCCAAGGATATTACTGTCCTCAGCATTAACGAAGGTGCTGGCCTCTTGCCAGAATTCACCCCTCAAATTGACATCCTGGCGCTCGACCTCGACGATGGAATCATCTATTTGTTTGTAGAACAGACCCGCACTAAGGAATGTTCCCTGACCGAAATAGAACTCGTAGCTGACATCAAAGTTCCATGCTGTGGTCGGATCCAGCTCCGGGTTACCACCCTCGATTTCACGGTCTTCGTTGTTCACTATAGCGCCGGCACGTGACTCCTGGAATCCGGGCCGCACCAGAGAGCGGAACACACCAACTCGCGCTACCTGGGTATCACTGACATCAAATTTCACGTTCAGGGAGGGTGCCCAGAAATCATAATCATTATCAAAACTGGCAAGCCCGGTAAACAAAAGATCTTCGTTCCAGTTTTTGCCGGTATAGGTTGCACTGGTATCTTCATAGCGCAAACCATAAACCCACGTTGCGTTGCCGGTTATCGTGGTACCCATCAGGTAAGCAGCTAGAACATCTTCCTCTGTGGTCCAGTCAGCTGCTATGGACTCCTCCTCTTCATCTCCACTGAACTCAAAAAGGGAGCCTTGTGATGGGCAGCTTGTGCCATCACTTAGTTCTGTAAAACCCGCACCACGCTGGCCAGCAAGTGAGCGTACATGTGCAGTTGAGGGGGCCGGTCCATGAATTGTTTCCAGATAACGGGGAATGGCCACTGTATTTGCAGCAGTTAAAGGAAAATCATCTATTGGTTCATAACCACAATAGTTGAAAGCGTTCTCCTTTTCGCGCTGGCGGTATTTCAAACCATATTGCAGCTCAGTTTCAGCGCTCAATTGCCAGGTCATATCAAATTTTGCGCCCACATCATTGTCGGTGGTCATCCCGATTTCATGTTCAAACACCTTGAGGCCGAAAATACCCGGGGCCTGGAATTCTGAGGGATAGGTCAGTACCGGCTGCTTGGGGTTAGTGTTATCGTATATAAGTGGCAGGTCCAGTTCATCGCTACGGTAAATAGTGGCAAACTTGTTGGTGTCATCCTGTTCTGCACGGGATCCAAATACTTGAACTTTCAGATTGCTGCCATTATCCAGCGACCATTCTGCACCTATCTGGGCAGCACTGATTTCCCTTTTTTCCGGACGCCAGCGTGCCTCAGTATCAAAGCGGCTTGTTGCATAGGAAAAGGTGTTGCCAATTACTACAGCGTCATTGTCTTCCATGGCATCGCGCACTTCCCATTTGCCACGATACTCGGTATCCAGGTATTCATTATGAAACATGTGAGCGTAAAATAAATCGCCCGCACTGTTTCGGTAATCCAGATTAAGGACAATACCTTCTCTTTCACGCTCCATGTCGTAGAAACGCATTTCGTAATCGTCATTTGGCGTATTATCACCCCAGCCGCCATTCTCATTATTGTGGGCGATAATTCGTCTCGTTTGATCGCTCAGTACCAGGGCAAGACCAAGCTCGCCATCATTCAAGACAAAACGGTCTGTGTATGTAGCCGAGAGCATCGGGTTACTGGAGTCTTTTGTCAGTTCGTTATGGGATGTCTGGGCCATTAACCTTATATTGCGGCCGTCGAACGAAAAAGCAGAAATGGTTTCAAGGTCTATGGCTCCACCAATGGTATCTGCATCGAGATTTGGCGTCAGCGTTTTATAGACGGTCATGGAACTTAGCATATCTGTAGGCACACCATCCAGCATGATGCCACGCCTGTCTTCAGGAGAAGCAGTGCTGACACCATTGATTGTCATGGCATTCAGGTCAGTATTCATGCCCCTTACAGATACATAACGGCCTTCACCCTGGTCATTTTCCACCATGATCCCCGAAATACGACGGAGTGATTCCGATACATTGATATCTGAGAAATTACCAAGGGCATCGGAATCAACGACTCCTACTACCTTGTCAGAGTTACGCTGTCTTTCTATGGCATTTTGCAAAGCAGCACGTGTACCAATAATTTCTATTTCTTCTACTTGATTCTGAGCTGTAGCGACAAGAGAAAGTGAACCGCAGGCAAGACTGACAAAAACAGAAAGTCCGGTCTTCTTTAAGGCAGTGTTACTTGTAAATTTCAGGAAAAGATATAATTAAATATGGCTACTCTAGCCATGAAGGGACTATTAAATTTTCGTAAAAGGGGGGCCTGGATTAAAAAGAAAGAAGAAAGAATGGTGTCAGAGTCATATTTCTCTACTAGACTATTATTAAAAAAATCAGAAGCTCAAGGAAGAGTCAATGTCACGACTACCCAGAATTTGTCCACCAGGAATACCACAGCACATCATTCAGCGGGGTCATAATCGGCAAATTTGTTTTTCAGATTCCGTCGATTTCGCCACCTACAGTAACCATTTAAAAGAATCATCTGCACTTTATGGCGTTGATATTCATGCTTGGGTATTTATGACAAATCACATCCATCTCCTTGTCACACCACAAACTGACACAGCGATTTCACAACTTATGCAAACTCTGGGAAGACGGTATGTAGGTTATTTCAACTCCACCTATGAACGTTCTGGTACTTTATGGGGAGGCAGATTTAAATCCTGTGTTGTGCAATCCACCGGGTATTTATTGCAATGTTATCGCTATATTGAATTAAACCCTGTAAGAGCCCTAATGGTGGAAGATCCCGCTCATTATCAATGGTCAAGCTATCGCTGTAATGCGCTGGGAGCAAAATCTGCATTGATCAAACCACATCCAGAATATCTGAATCTCGGAAAAAGGAGAGATGAGCGCTTACAAAACTACCGTGCACTTTTCAAATATCATGTGGGGAGTAAACTTCTCACAGAAATTAGAATGGCAACTAACAAAGGACTGGCTCTAGGGAATGAGAAATTTAAGGATGAAATTGAATCTAACTTATCTAGACGGGTGCGACCGAAAAAGCCAGGAAGAAAAAGAAAAGAATTATGACTCTGACACCTATTTACCTATTTATCCCGCTACATCACCAATGGGGCACGGCTACTTTGATTATGCTCAGTGGTGATTTTGCGTAAACAATGCATCAATTGTGCCCGCTCTTTTTCATTTAGCGGTTCGATTAAAAGCTGTTGTGTCTTATCGAGGAGCTTCTCCGTTTTGTTCATTAAGGAATGCCCCTTTCTTGTCAGAAAGATAAGTTTTATTCGCCCATCCTCTTCAGAGGATTTGCGTTGCAGGAGCCCTCTGGACTCAAGCCGTTTCAGAACATTGCCCGTTGTGCTTTTATCAATAGCTACCAGACCTGAAATGGTCACCTGATCAAGTCCTGGATTATGTTTGAGAACAAAAAGGGTAGAGTACTGGATTGGCGTTAAATTCAGCTCTTTAAAACACTGATGAAATATCCCGGTTGATACCTGGTGGCAGCGTCTGACAAGATATCCCGGACGCGCGTAAAGCTCCTCTAAAACAGTGCTATCTGATTTCTTTTTCATCTAAAAACTACCACATACTCCGGTCCATGAAATCACCAAGCCCTTTCATCCATGATACCAACAGGGGAACTGGGCGCTATTAATCCAGGCTATTGTATCAGCAATTATTAGTAAGTATACTTTCTAATATTAGTAAGCATACTTATTATAATGAATCAGAGCGGGAAAGAGAAAAATGATAGTAAACAATGCCTGGTACTTGGCCGCCTGGGGTGACGAGATCACTGAGAACCCTATTCCCAGACGAATCTGTAATGAACCAGTCGTGCTATACCGCACCCTGGAAGGCCAGGCCGTCGCCTTACAGGACAGCTGTTGCCACAGAGGCGCCCCTTTAAGTCTCGGTACGGTGATAGAGAAGGGAATTCGTTGTAACTATCACGGCTTGATCTTTGGTAGTGATGGCGCCTGTGTCGAAGTGCCAAACCAGGACATGATTCCAAAGAAAGCACGTGTCAGAAACTATCCACTGGTTGAGAAAGACCAGATGCTCTGGATCTGGATTGGTGATGCCGAAAAGGCCGATCAAAAAATGATTCCTGACTACCCCTTTCATAACGATGCCAAAAACTGGCCACACATTCACGACATGATGCCGGTGAAATGCCACTACTTGATGCTGGTTGATAATCTTCTGGATGCCACCCATCTTGCCTATGTGCATCCCAAGTCTGTTGGCGGTTCCGCGCCCAGTGTCCACATGGTGGCGAAGAACACCCTGGATGCGACTGCTAACGGCATTAAACTGAGCAGGCAAATGAGTAATGCACCCGCCCCCCCGGTTTATAATAATTGTGTCCCTTTTCCAGGAATGATTGATCGCTGGCAGGATTTTGAGTTTATCGCACCTGCTTTCGTCATTCAGTATTCCGGCGGAGTTCAGACTGGGGAAGACCGGAAAACTGCAGGCGCACCGCGGTTTGATATGCGCATCTGGCACGCCCTGACACCGGAAACAGATACGTCGTGTTTTTATTTCTGGTCCACTGCCAATGGCCATGAGACGGACAATCCTGCTGCAACAAAAAAGATCGATAGTGAAATCCGCAAGGCCCTTGCCGAAGATAAAGTGATGGTTGAAGCACAACAGCAACGAATTAATGAATTTGGTGAAGAGTGGCTGGTAGATAACAAGGCTGACGCACCGAGGGTTATGGCGCGCAGAGCAGTATCGAAATTGCAGCAAAGACAAAATCCCGGAGCTGATAATGAGTGAAGAGAGAAGCTTTGAAGTAAAACTCGCCAAAAGCGAGAGGATCTTAGTCATTCCAGCTGACAAAAGCATTGTAGAGGTGCTGTATGAAAATGACATTCATCACCCCATATCCTGTGAACAGGGGATTTGCGCTACCTGTATAGTCAAGGTGCTCGAAGGCGAGCCAGACCACAGGGATTCTATCCTGACCGATGATGAAAGAAACGTGAATGGGGAGTTTACCCCCTGTTGCTCAAGGTCATTTTCTGACCTCATTGTTCTGGATATTTAAAGGGACGGCCCTGAGTCACACTAATCATCAAGCATTGCTGCATCAGGAAAATACCATGTTTCTAAAGAATGTCTGGTACATCGCCGCCTGGAGTCATGAAGTACCAGAATCCGGTATTTTCAAACGCAAGCTGTTAGGTGAAGATGTAGTCTTTTTCCGGCAGACCGATGGCAATATCGTGGGCATGGCTGATTATTGTCCTCATCGCTACCTTCCTTTGTCGCTTGGACGCCATGAAGGCGACAATATCAGGTGTATGTATCACGGGCTGGTTTTTGACGGCAAGGGAAAATGTGTTGAAGCCCCCTATAGTGAAACTCCCCCCAAAAAGATTTGCGCAAAGGTATATCCAACTATTGAACGCGACCGCTTTGTCTGGATCTGGATGGGCGATGAAAGCAAAGCTGACTCTGGTCTTATCCCGTCACTGGAAGTGATGAACGACGAAAGCTGGAATTATATTCCCCGCCACCTGGTCTATCAGTGCAATGTCCAACTATTAATGGACAATTTACTTGATGCTTCTCATCTGGCCTTCGTCCATGCCAGCACCATTGGAGGGGGCGAATATCATGCACAGCAAATACCCCAGCTTGAGACATTCGACTGGGGTATAAGGATCACCAAGAAATTTGAAAACGTCCCCCTGCCACCCTTTGTAAAAAAAGTTGCCAGATTCACCGGCAATACGGATCGCTGGCAGATTTTTGACTGGCATATCTCCGGCTACCAGCTCATTCTCAACTCGGGGCAGGCGCCGACAGGTACCGGAGCTCTGGAAGGTAATTATGTTGATGAAGCATTCCACTTTCATTCAGTGCAGACACTCACACCAGAATCTGAAAAAAGCACACATTACTTCTTCATGTTTGCGCATAGTTTTACGGATGAACAGGACAGAATAGCCAAAGAAATTGATGCGCAATTTGCAATCGTACTGGAAGAAGACCGGGTAATTCTTGAAGCACAGCAAGCTAAACTGGATGAATATCCAGATTACAGAATGGGTGGTATCAAGACTGATATTGCCGTATCAAAGGCGCGAATGCTTCTTGAGGAAAGGTTGCAGAAGGAAGCTCAGGAAAGTACAGGCTAATTTGCTATGCCAACAAACTCCGCCTGACCCGGGATGGCAGGACCCGCTGCGAGCTCAAAACCCTCACCGGAACGGAACCACCCATGTGCTCTTCGAGCCAATCGATTTCATAGCCAGACTTGCCGCTTTAGTGGCAAAGCCCATAGTGAACCTGAGAAGATTCCATGGCATGTTCGCCCCAACAGCAAGCACGGAATGCCCCCCTCAATTCTGCAATCTTGTTATGGACGAAAAGAGCAAGGAGCCTAAAAGCTTTGCCTTTATTGAAATGCCAAAATCTGGTGATGCCAAAGCGGCAAGGCAGTCGCTGGTATCAAGATTCGAGTAAAAAAAACGAGTTGAAGAACCCCGAGTAGTCTGGATTTTTAGCAGCTCAAGTTTCTATATTTTTACTCTGACCCCATCTTTTCTTGCCAAACCTGTAACTGATAATTTTTTTACTGACCCACCTATAATTACCATTTTTTATTAAAAATCCTGGCTAATGTTAAGTGAGTTAGAAAACGAATAAATATTAGATGAATTTATCAATGTTGATGTCTAGTGATGGATTAAGACTCACCAACTTGCTTCTTTTGTCGTCCGGATTTTTTTTGATAATGATCATATCGTTAAGTTTCAAGTATTCAATGTACTTTTTTGCAGAAGATAGCGATATGTCGGTTTGAGTCAGGAATTCTTCACAGGTTTTTATAGTGGCAGGACTATCACAGTTCGATAAATATTTGAGAAGTCTTATGTGGCTGAGATTTAATTTCACATCACATTTTAAAATACTTTTCGTGAGAAAAAACCCTTAAAAAATACAGGTAAATAATATATACCTGCCTCTTTATAGGGCGGAACGTGTTCTGATGCTGAACGTCTGCTGAAGAAAAAAAGCCAGCAGGAGTATGTGCCTGATGACATTGTTTTATCGAGGAAATGAATTCTACTGCTTTGTCGGCAAACTCCACCCAAGGTGGTTGCTTGATAATACCCTTTATACATGCTATTTTTTTTTAAAATATATATATAATAAATACGTGTAATATATATACATATATATTTGTAAAAAAATAAATAAAAGCCTATGCCTTCCTAAATAGCTCCTTCTTTTTAGTTAGACTTTTAATATATCCAGGTCGGGATTTATTATGCCAATTAGTGATACTCCTCATTCTGAGGAAGATTATCAACGCATAGAAAGAGACTTACTAAGTACCCAGCGACTGGGCAGGATTGGTACATGGTCTTTGGCGTTAGAGACCAATGAGCATATATGGTCTGATGAGCTTTTTAAAATCTTTGACAGGCCCAGGGAACTAGGTACCCCCCAAGTTGCAGAATTCCACAAAATGTTTCCTGAATTGGATTGGGTTCTTCTCAAAAAATCCATTGATTTGGCAACCACTCAAGCTATTCCTTACGAACTGGAAGTAAAATTTTACAAATTTTACGGCGGGCATGGATGGTTATTACTAAGAGGCCAGGCTGAGTTAGGATTAGATGGCACTATCTCCAAAATCTATGGCGTAGCTATTGATATTTCACGACAAAAACTCCTGGAAGAAGAAAATATACTTCAATCCAGAGTGATTTACAGGTCGCTATTGGAATTAACAGATATGGCCAGCTCAATAGGCTCAAGGCGCGATCCATATAATGATGCGCATGAACGCCGGGTAGCCAAAATTTGTGTCGCCATAGCTAAAATAATGGGGTTTGATGAAGATATGATTGAAGGGCTAAATATCGCAGCTAAACTTCATGATATTGGAAAAATTAGTTTGCCTTCGGAGATTCTCACAAAGCCAGGCAAGTTGACTGATGCTGAATATAAATTGATACAAACCCATGCACAGATTGGTTACGATATTCTTAAAGAGGTAACCTTTCCATGGCCCATTGCACAAGTGGTATATCAGCATCACGAAAGAATGGATGGCAGTGGTTATCCTCAAGGCTTAAGGGGAGATGAAATATTACCGGCAGCCCGGATTATGGCAGTTGCGGATGTTGTAGAAGCAATGAGTTCCCATCGGTCATACCGTCCTGCCTTGGGTATCGAACCGGCGCTGGCTGAAATAGTAAAGGGGCGGGGTCAAAAATATGATAGTGATACAGTCGATGCTACCTTGACACTATTCAGGCAAGACCACTTCACGCTTGAATCAGAGTAATTGGAGTCGAGAGTAATTGGGGTCGGAGAGTTTGATCGGTAATTATAAGCCTGGGCTACCTGGCTCTCTTCACTTCAGCTTTCTTGCCCTGAATCTTTTTACCAGCAACTTCCTTGCCGTTTAAGTGCTATACAATCGCTTTGAAAGAGGGGTATCTATTAATGGGTACCAGGTTACCTGCCAATAGTTACATAAAATGAGCAGTCCGCTCTGCATTACAGCACCTGCAGTCACCGTGTCGGTGCTAACATTTCAGTCTACCAACTGTCGTTTTTACCAAGGAAAACCACATTTTGCGTGCTGTCTTTTTCAAACACTGTTTCATCTTTTTTTGCCTGTTGGCAGGTTTGCATACATCCCTGCTGGCACAAACCCGCCCTGACTTTACCGGGGTCTGGCAGCTGGCCAGTCCGCCTATGACCAGTGCCCAGGGCTATCCCGAACTCGACCTTAATCCTGCAGGCCGGCGCCAGGTTGATACCTATCGCAATCTGGTGGATTCGGTCGGTGACAGCCCGACACTATGGTGCGTCACACACGGCATGCCGGAAATGATGATGGGGGGTGGCAACTACCCTTTGGAAGTCATCCACAAACCCGACCAGGTCACACTGATCAACGAATGGCAAAGCGAAACACGGCGTGTATTTCTTGGTGACCGCATAGAATCCCCTGACGCCATTTTTCCCTCCCGCCAGGGGTATTCCATTGGTCACTGGGAAGGCGATGTGTTGGTGGTTGAAACCGCGCATCTGCAGGAGATGGTAGACTCGCGTTTTCCCCACAGCGCTGAAACCACCATCACCGAACGCTTCAGCCTGACACACGATGCCGATGGCACACCACGTCTTGGAGCCGACACCGTCATGCATGACCCGCTCTGGCACGAGGCACCTCTGTCTTATCGGCTGGAATGGACGCCCTTGCCACTGGGCTGGATGCAGCCTTATGAATGCATGGAGGAACGGTGGCTGGAAAGGCTGGAAGCGCTTTCTGTCAAGAAATCAGAGGGGCCAGAGTAATTTGATTTTTCCTCTGGAGAATTCTTCACACTACCTATTTCCTTACACACTGCATCCTAACAGTGTTTATATTATTAATTTATACATTTAAAAAAGGGTTAACGAACTAACTCAAAATCCGCGTGCCCCAGGCTCGAGTGCTGGTGGCCCACAATTTTACCGATGGGACATTCCTGCCACTGTTGTCAGGAACTTTTTTCTCTGGATTTAAAAAAACGAAAAGCACTCCACACTGTCACAAAAACAGCGGCAACCAGGATGATGCCAAGTACATAGGTTGAGGCTAACAATGCAAACATGGGAATACCGGAGAACCCCAGGATTACCAGAAGCCACAGAACCAGCATAAGAGCGGAAGGCCAATTTATTATGCCAGCATGGACAGCGCTTTGAGAATTATTTTCTATCTTTGGCTCAGTGCTCATATTCAGTTCCTTTCTTTAGTTCTCAGCTTTTGTTTTCAGCAGTTAATATATAGATATCCAGATTACAGAGTAATCTGATATTTAATCAATAGAATCTTCGCCAAAACCAATCCCTTCCCAACCATCAGAAGGACGTACCAGCGTTAACATCTGCATGCGATTAGAGCCATTTTTTGCTCTTCGACCGGTTAACACCACTTCATCTCCAGCCTTCAGATCTTTATGGTTCCAACCGCGTCTGACAAGAATGTTACGGGGATAGGTTTCAGATTCCCATAATATTTTCTCGCCTTTTTCATTTATGGCTTCTATATAAACACGGCTATGAGGATTTTCAAACCATACTTCGGTGACGACACCTTCTACAGTCATTACCGCATCCTGATCGTAAATTGACAGAAAAGAATGATGTGCAAAAACAGGACTTACCAGTGCACACAAACTCAAAGCAAACAATTTTTTTGTCATAATCAGGTCCTCATAATAATGCTTACTGGCACTGTTTTTTAATCCCCGATATGTGGTCTGGGAATACAATCATAATCCATGATTTCAAATTCCGAACGTTTCCATTGGGTAGTCACACTCCAGGGTTCTGAATAATAGACAGGGTCATCAATAATCGTCTCCAGTCTCAGGGTATTCCCATCCTCAAGCATGGTACGCTTTTCAACGACCTTGAGTTGGTCTGAATGTGGCACCCCTTGTGGCCGCAAATAACCATCGGTTAAACCAACAGCCTCTATAACCAGCGAATTATCATCTTCCCACACCGCCTTTGAATAACCCATCAGGGTTGGATAGGGATCTTCGGGGTGAGGACGATCTATATATACCCGCCTGACCTGATGATCGTATTCGTAAAGAATGACAACTCTGTCTTCTTCCTGCATGATTTCGTGCAGCATGGGAGCAGTCGTAATGCGCACCAGGCTAAAAATACATTGATGGGCTGGATCCGCCAGCGGATCAGCGACCCAGGTATTAAAGGCTGCCAGTCCGGACTCTGTATAGGGAGGTTCAACGTCCCATTCCTCGGCTGACCAGCCTTCCATTTCCCAGGTACCTGAAAAATCAGGACGCTCCTGTGCAGAGACACTACTAAAACCGCATAACAGTAAAATCGTCAGTAAAAGCCATCCAGCTTCAAATAATTTTAAATGCCTGGTATTCATAATACTTTCAACTCTGCTTTCAGTGGGCGGATAAAGAGACAGGTTATTTATTTAACTGCCAATTATCCACTTGGACAGCATAATGCTGAGATAACTATTCACATCTTACACAAGCCAGCCGGGCCATCAAGCCCAAGACGATAGTGTCATCTATCTTATATGATGGAATTGTAATTAACGATCCAGTGTCTTTCCTGTCGCTATATTGAGGAAAAAATTCGAGTCGGGTGTGAATCCACTCATTCCATCAGCACCTTACTAGGGTATAGTAGCGCAAACGTATTCTACTCAGGCAATACTCGAACTGGACAGCTACATGAAACTTCTTATCCGCAATCTGGCCCGCAACACTACTGAAGCAGAATTACTGAGTATTTTTCAGGCCCATGGCGCCGTCCAATCCTGTAATCTGGTAATGGATGAAAAAACCAAAGAGTCCAAAGGTTTTGCCTTTATTGAAATGCCAAAAGCAGGCGATGCCAAAGCGGCGATACATCACCTAAATGGCAAGGAAGTGGGTGGTAGCAAGATTCGGGTTAAAAAGGCTGAAATAAAGAACGCTGATCAGCCTGGGGAATAAAAAAAAATATAAAAATCGGGTAGATTTATTTATCCCTTATTTTTGTTATCCACTTGTTTTTAAACTACTCAATCTCTCTGCTGAAGCTTCACTGCTCCACGTTATGATAAACATTCTGAACATCATCAACCTCGTTCAGCATATCCATCAATTTCTCAAAAGCAGCTATATCGTCTTCACCACTTAGCTGAGTGAAGGTTTGCGGAATAAACTGGATTTCATCGACGTCAAATTCAATCTCGCCCAAACTCTCGGCAAGCGCTGTCTTGGCTTTCGCATATTCTGTATGAGGGGCAAAAACACTGACTTTGCCGTCATCTTCTTCAATATCAGACACATCCACATCGGCATTCAGCAAGGCTTCCATCACCGCCTCTTCATCACCGGCAAACACCAGAATGATCGAGTGATCAAACATATGGCTGACAGTTCCCTGATTCCCCAGTTTGCTGTTGGTCTTGGTGAAACATTGACGCACATCTCCGAAGGTACGGTTGGGATTATCGGTCAGGCAATCGACGATCAGCATGGAAGAACCGGGGCCAAAGCCTTCATAACGGGCCAGTGAATAATCCTCACCACCACCGCCTTTGGCTTTGTCGATAGCCTTCTCAATGACATGAGACGGGACTTGATCACGCTTGGCACGATCAATAATACCGCGCAGCGCCAGATTACCGTCCGGGTCAACTCCACCCTGCTTGGCAACCATATAAATTTCACGGCCATAACGCCCATAAATTTTGGACTTCATAATAGAAGTCTTGGCCATGGATTCTTTGCGGTTCTGGTAAGCTCGTCCCATTGGAAATTCCTGTATTCGGGAAAAAGATCAAATTTTAATGGTGGCTGGCAGAAAGTCCAATGCCAGTTAACCCTGATTTTATATTCGTTGAGGTAATAGTAACTTGATTCGCGCCATAAGCCTTGCGCTGGACTTTTTTGCCTCTATCACTGCCTGACATTTAAACACAGATTCAAGGTGTCTCACCCCTGTAAAAAATCCAATTTTACCGCGACGCGACCATCTTGCCCTTTTGTTTTTGCTGATTCTTGATTATCTTTACTCAAGTTCAGAGAATGAGTTGCAGATAGCGGTTTCTGTTACACACATAAAAAGAAAAGATCAGGTCAGCATACTTTTGTGATGAAGACCAAATTATCATTCACAATACCGGGGGGTACTTGATGAAAACTACGCTGATGTCTGCCATCTATGCTGCAGGCTTTGTCCTGTTCAGTGGGCAATGTCTTGCACAGATACCGAATCCTGATGCAGAACGCATAGCCATGATCGAACTGGGTAAACAGTTCGACACAGCTGAAGCCTTATATAATTACTTTATCGATCAGGCTGGCTCTGACACCGGTATCCGCTATGACAATATGCCTGACTGGTCCGGCATCTATTCCTGGCAATTCCCGCCCGCTGGTCTGGCCTACGACACCTTTCAGGAAGCCGGCAAACTGGCTGACGTCAGACTTTTCCCCGAGTATCAGCAGAAATATGAAGAACGGGTTGCACTGCGTAATGAAGGCATCGAGTTTGATCCGCTGGGCAACTGCCAACCCCCCGGGGCTCCCAGAGGTTTATCCGAACCCTTCCTGAGAGAATATGCGATTCAGCCACACCAGACCTGGCTGATGAATGAAGTGGCCAGTGAAACCCGCCGCATCTATACCGATGGCCGCGAGCATCTTAACGAACTCGACCGCTTCCCCACCTATGATGGCGATTCCATTGGCTTCTGGACCAGTGATCATCAACTGGTAGTTCATACCAATCAACTGCAGTGGGGTATGTACCAGCGTGGCCAACCGGATTATTCAGACCAGATCGAACTGGTTGAGATTTACAAAAAGGTTGATGAACGAACAATGGTGCTGCATGTCTGGGCCTATGATCCGGTAGTGTTGATGGAACCCTGGTATACCCGTAAGGAATACATCCAGCTAACCAATACGGACAAACAGATTCGCATGCATTACTGGTACTGTTTTGATGGACAGAATAATGCGGTTGAGGAACAGGAAGACGGTTCCACCAATTTTATTGATTTCGATTTTGACTAATAGAGAAATATTCGCCTGAGGTGTGACATGAACAAACTGAAAATTCTGACTGGGCTGATTCTGGCCATGACATTGACGCCCTTGCAGGCGCATCATTCCACTGCCATGTTCGATGATCAGCGGGAGGTTACCATGACCGGCATTATCAAGGAATTTCAGTACACCAATCCCCACTCGTGGCTGATCATTGATGTCACCAATGATGATGGCAGTGTGACCACCTGGGGCTTTGAAGCCGAGGGGCCCACTACCCTGACCCGCTCAGGCATACGCAAATCAACCCTGCCACCGGGTACAAAAATTACCATTACCGGTCACCCGATGAAAGATGGCCGCAGTGCCGCTGCATGGGTCGTGGCAGAACTGGAAGATGGCACGGTGCTCAATCCCCGCGCCGGATTTGTTGCCAGGTAAACAGCAGATCACTGCCAAAGGGGGAAAATAAATATGGTACACGCTTATAAAACACGTTTTGGTTCTCTTGCTGATTATGACAAGGGACGCGTAGAGCCCGTCGATGATGATGTCAGGCATTACGCCTTTTCCAATTGTTTCGAGATCGCCAACAATTCAGAGTCCTATGAAAAAGTGGTGTTCGGGCAAAACCAGGAGTATGTAATGGAAGTCGTCCGTGCTGAGGGAGACTCCCCCTGGTATACCTGTGCCCATGATGAATTTGCCTTGTGTATGGATGGAGAAGCAGAAGTTCATTTCATTGATCTGGAGCCAGCGCAGCGGGTTCAGGACAAGGAAAAAGAAGGCGCGATGCTGGTTGCCGGCGAACCGCAGGGGCCGGTTATGGGTTGGGTAAAAATCGGACGCGGCCATCAGGCTATGTTGCCAGCCGGCGCCGCCTATCAGTTTCGCACCCAGTCCCCTGCCGTCATTATTATGCAGACCTGCAAGGGTGAGTTGAGCATCGAACGCTGGGCAGACATCTGCCAGAGTGCCTGAAGGAGAAAACATGACTAATTCACACGGTTATCAGGATTTCACGCTCGGCAGCTTCGGCTTTTCCAGAGATGAGTATTTCTGCCATATCAGCTGGCAGACTATGGATGGCAGGCCCATGAGCCACACCATGGATGCAGGGAGTTTTCTGCGTGCGCTGATGCGCGATGTAGCCTGGGGCTTTTTCTATGGCTGGGTAAATTTCGATGAAGTGATTGGTACGGTGAATCATTATGCCACCGTGGACTTATTTGCGGGCTCCTACAATGGCGCCATGAAAACTGCCGGCATCGACCGCCTTGAAAACTTTCCCACCGATGACATTCGTCAGGTATTTGAAGCCATGCTGGCTGACTGGACCAATGCCGACTTTGATCCCTTTGCAGCCCCCCAGGAAACCGGCTCTCCCTATGGCCCAAAAAATGGCGACAACATGCCGGCTATCACCAGAGCCCGCGAACTGGCCAGGCGCTGTGTCGGACTTGAAGGCGATTTAGCCTTGCGCACCGATGAAAGTGGCGCACCTGTTAACCGGGCCTTTGCCGATGTGCCACAGGATAAACCGGAGATTCATGCCGAGCCGGGTTATGAAAACCAGGTGCATGCCTTTAACTTATTTGCCTTTCTGTCGCGCTCCCAGGTGACCTGGAATCCCTCTTTCACCTCAGTAGTGAAGAACAGTTTCATGTGTCCCACTACCGAGGAACATATTCTGCCGATCATTCACGGCAATGACAGGGTTGAGTGGTTTTTCCAGATGTGTGATGAAATTCACTGGGACTGCGCCCACAAGGATTCAGGCGAACCGCTGGCCAGAGTCATCATGAAAGCCGGCGACATGGCCGCCATGCCCGCTTACTGCCGGCATCAGGGCTACAGCCCGAAACGCTCAATGTTGCTGGTATGGGAGAACGGCTCCCCTACCCTGGTAGACGACATCAAGAGCGGCGCCGCGCCGGAAGTACCTGTTGCATTCTGAAACAAATAAAGGGGACGGAGGGATTTAAATTAAATCCCTCCGTCCCCTTTTCACTTTATAACCGGTTGTCTTTAAAAGCATGCAGGGATTCAAGCCCGGCGAATAAAGATAAGAATATTATTTCAGATCAAAACCCTGTTTATAAAAATGCTTATACTTTAAAGTGCTTAGTGGTGATTACTGCAATCACCTTTTTCAGTATCCCGGAGAAAGTAATGTCCATACCAAAAACTCTGCAGAGTATTACTCTGCTGTTTTGCTTATTACCTGCATTGCAGGCAGGCGCTCATCATTCAGCTGCTGTTTTTTACAATACCGATGACGAGCCTATATCCATCACCGGGACAGTAGCCAAATTCAATTTTCGCAACCCCCATGCCATTGTGGAATTGCTGGTCACTAACGAAGCCGGAGAAACCGAGCGCTGGACCTGCGAAACTTCAGCACCTTCAGCCTTGCGCCGTCGTGGCTGGAACCAGGAAGTGATGCAGGAAGGGGACACTATGACCCTTGAAGGTATTCGGGCAAGGGATGGCTCCCTGTTGATGCGAATCACCCGAGCCGTCAAAGCTGATGGCACCGTAATCGGAGTATCCAGGAACCTCAATGACTAATCTAAAAACATTCATCGGCTTGCTCGTGTGTCTGTCAGTTATGGGTGCCACAAGCCCACTTCAGGCACAACCTGATCTTAGTGGTTACTGGATGATTTCCTTTGGACCAATCCCCCCCCAGCGTGAAGCAACGCCGGAAGAGCAAGCCATGATAAATGCCCTGCCAGCGGGCACACTCCTGTTGGCGGACTCAGGACTCAGGGAATTTCCTGAAGGCGATTATGGCGGTTTGAATGTCACTGAGACGGCCCAACAGAAAGCCTTGAGTTATGACCCTTCGGTCCAGGTCGAGCTTGGCAGTACCTGTCAGCCTCCCAGTATTATCTATTCCATGCAGGGACCCTTTCCAATCGAGATTTACCAGGGGCGTGACCTTATAGTCATTAAAATGGAATATTTTGATGTTGTGCGGATTATCCATTTGAACATGGATTCTCATCCAGACAATTTACCGCCGACAGTCAGTGGTCATTCCATTGGTCATTGGCAGGGAGATACGCTGGTTGTTGATACCGTCAATATCAAGGAGAGCACCTTCCTGAACAACGGCCTTGATCACACCCGTGACATGCACCTGATAGAACATTTTCGACTTGGCGAAGACGGGCAGACACTTTTTATCATGCAGGAATATGAAGACCCGGCCGTGTTTGCCGGCCGTTCTGCCCGACTAATTCCCCTGAACAAGGGTGGCGAGGACGATGTGGTCTGGCCCTATGACTGTGATCCCAGCTATGGCGCAGCTATCGAGGCACGGGAACAGAATTGACAGGCTAATTCAGCAACAGCTCATTGTTCGAAGCAAAAAAAACCGGCATCTAACTTCTGTCTGATGCCGGTTTTTTTAGTTATGAGCTTAAGATCAGTCAGTGGCGAAACAGTACAGCAAACCAGCACCACCCACCTGAACCAGCGCCTGCTGGGTACAACCTGGCGTACCATGGGACGAGTTCCAGGAAGAGCCCGGATCATTAAAAGAATAGCGATCAGCATGACCTACCCAGGCACTGCCCTCATCATTGCTGGTCCAGTTGTTACAGGTTCTGTCCTCACCAGAAGGCATGGCAGTACCATCCATCTGTGAACCGGTAAGCACATCATGCTCGGTAAAGTCCGGATTGCCATCAATGCGTGAAGCAAACTGGTGACCGTTTTCGTCACGGCTATGCATCCAGTTGAAATTGGAATTGTCATAATGGAGATTTTCCACGCTGGTCGCCATGACGACTCCCTTGGCATTGGCCCAGGGACCTGCACCAATGCGATCACGGGCATCAACGCCATTGGGACCCTGGGTGCTCAGGTAGGCTCTCCAGGTAAGGTGACCTGCTCCTGCTTCGGTTGCCAGCACCTGGCAATGGGCATCAGCGCCAGCGAGCCCGCCCAGGTTGCCGCCATCCCCCATTGTCCTGCTGGTGATGAAAAATGTCATTTCAGGACGTTCGGCAGCAGCATCTGGCTGCGCTGCCGAGACCATGCCAGGAAGCGTCATTACGCCCAATAAACAAAAAGCATTTACAATATTATTTTTCATTAACTCTTGCTCCTTTTACATAATTTTATAGCTAAATAATTCCAGTCAGGACTGCACCAATTCAATCTTGATGCCATCAAGATCTTTAAAGCGGAAGACACCTGCCTCTTCAGCAGCCAGCAAGCGACACTATGATTTTAATATCAATCAGGGTGCGACCACCCCGTTGAATTTGCGCTCAACTGTCCAGCTATCATCCCGACACAAACCACAGTCACTACCAATAAAATACAAGGCAGCCTGGCGATTACCGCGAAGCTGCCAGTTCAGCCACTGCAGCGCGACTTGCGCCGCACTGCCGCCGTTTTCATCCATAAACGTGCCGCCATGATCTCTCTCAATATTTGCCACAGCCACCGGTACATGGTTAATACGTTTAAAATCATTCATGCCGTTGGCATAGGCAATATCAGTTTCACCACCGAGTATGTAAATAACAGGAGTATGGATATCCGCAAGCGCCTCCTTGCCAATATTCATGTCAGGAATGGCAACAGGCGGGGCCTCATTGAAGATTCCCGTATTGTGCATAAGCAATGTCTTAACACGGGGGTCAGATGCAACCCGGTTTACCTGAACCCCGCCACAACTATATCCAGAGAGCGCCACCTGGTCAGGATCAATGCGACCATAGTAAGGACTTTCCGGACGCCGGTTTTCAGCTAGCGCCCAGTCTATCGCCTGACGCAGAGATACATAGGAAGTCCGGCGCGGCTGCTCACCTTCTGCAACAGGTACGCGGTCGATGGCGCCTGGGCCACTGAGAATGCGCCCACCGGCAATTACCAGGTAACCATGAGACGCCAGTTCCAGCAAATGGAAACGGGAGCTGGCACCATCAAAGGAGCAGCCACCATTCCCCCATGCCACTATGCCCAGTTTCAAATCACTCATAGCATCAAGATCACGTGGGCGATAAATTACCTGATCCGGGAGAGAAGCATCCATCTCCTTGATGGCAGGATAAAGTCCTGTTCCAGCGTTGTCAGAACGCTTGTTCAATTCCTGCATGACATCGGCAGGCTGGGCAGACGCGAAGCCTGAGAGAAATGCAGGCAGGGTACTTGCAATTATCAGAGTAAGAATATGACGGTTTGTCATAATGATGCCCCCTTCTTGTTTTCTTGTTTTCTTGTTTTCTTGTTTTGTTTTTAAATGACTGGTTTACTGCGATAAACAGGGATTCCTATAATGCAGTCCTTTGTCTGGCGGGTAAAGTATAAAAATAAGGCTAGTCGATGAGGGATATTATTGAACGCTAAAATTACTTGCAGAAAAACCATTTTAAATTGACTGAAATGCTGTAAAGGCACTATTTACCAATCGTCCCCGAAGACGATAAATCAACTTCAATGAGAGGTGACATTATGGACAGAACAAAATTACTTACACTTATTGGCACTGCATTACTTTGCTGGGGAACTGCTGCCCTGGCACAAACTGAAATCATGCCGGGCGTGAACGTGGCCAATGTCATCAGAATTTTTGCTACTCCCGATGGTGGCTCCCGCGTTGAAGTCCTTGCCATCTCGCCGGATGCAAAGCCCATTCCTGTTACCAGCATGACCGCAAGCGCCTACGCCGGCTCCGGCGTTAGCAGCGCCCCGGACTGGCACACGGCACCACGGAAACAGTTTGCGATCAATATGAGTGGCGCACTTGAGGTTGAACTGACCGATGGCAGCCGCCAGCATATTGGCAGTGACCTGGTGTTTCTCGAAGACCTGACAGGCAAGGGCCATATTACCCGCGCCCTGGGTCCGGTCACCAATGTCTTTATTCATGTGCCGGACGATTTTGACATCGTCGCCTGGGCCGCAGGCCGTTAAACGCATATAACAAGGGGAAATCACCATGCCAAAAATACAATCAACAATTTACACTGCCTGCCTTTTTCTTGGCAGCCTCTTGCTCAGCACCTGTTTATTCGCCCAAGGGGATTTGCAGCAGATCAAGGTCTACAGCCCATCCCTTGAAGGCAATCTCAATGGCGATAGCGCCGAGCGTGATGTCTATGTTTACCTGCCCCCTGGCTATGAAGATTCCAACCGGCGCTATCCTGTCATCTATTTTCTGCATGGCTATGGGGTTGGTGCTGAAATCTACGTAAACGGCGTACTGGATTTACCGGGCTCCGTTGATGACGCCATGGCAGCAGGCGCGCAGGAATTCATTCTGGTAATGCCTGATGCTTTCAATAAATACAGTGGCAGCATGTATTCCAATTCGCCCACTATTGGTGACTGGGAAAGCTGGATTGCCAAAGATCTGGTGTCCTATATCGACACCAATTACCGCACACTTGCCCAACGGGAAAGTCGGGGTTTATCCGGTCATTCCATGGGTGGTTACGGCACTCTGCGCATCGGCATGAAAGCACCGGAGGTTTTCGGTGCCCTGTATGCCATGAGTTCCTGCTGCCTGTTAAACAATGCACCGCCGCAGGAGCGGGTGGCAACCGAGCTCACACGAATGGCAGACGGGATAGAAGCTTACAAAATGGGATCATTTGAAAACGCCATGCTGGCACAGGCATCCGCCTGGGCGCCTAATCCTGACAATCCGCCCTATTACCTGGATCTGCCCTACAGCGATGGCGTTGAGCAGCCGCTGGTGCAACGCAAGTGGACTGCCAATTCCCCGCTGGTGTTTGTGGACCAGTATGTGCCGGCACTGAAACAGTATCGGGCTATTTTTCTGGATGTGGGAAACGAAGATGGCCTGGAAGCCACCAACACACAACTGGATGCGGCACTCACCCGGCTCGGCATTGAACACGCTTACGAAATCTATGCCGGTGATCACGGCAATCGAGTCGGTCAGCGTTTCATCGACAATTTGCTACCGTTTTTTACCGGACAACTGGTATTACAATAAAAAATATAAAAGTGGGGTTTAATGCCATGAAGCAAAACATCAAACATATCCTGATCGCCCTGCTGCTATTACCTCTACCTGTAATTGCCGCACAGGACGACATTATTGCCGGCTTTTCCAGCGCGCGGCTGGCGGTTATGGACCAGGCCATTCAGGCGGAAGTCGATGCAGGCAATATTGCCGGCATGGTGGTCGCGGTCGCCCGGCATGGCCAGATAGTACACAACAAGGCCTATGGTTTTGCCGACAGGGAAAACCGCGACACAATGAACACGGAAAACCTGTTTCGCCTTTATTCCATGACCAAGCCGGTGACCAGTGTGGCCCTGCTGACCCTTTACGAAAAGGGTATGTTCCATCTCAACGATCCGCTGGAGAAATACATACCACAGTTTCGCGACCTGAAAGTCTTTGCCGGCTATGACAGCAGCGGCAACATGATCCTGGAAGCCCCCAAACGTAAACCCACTATCCAGGATGCTTTTCGCCACACAGCGGGGCTGTCAGGCGGCCTCGGTAATCATGCGGTAGATGCCATCTATCGCGAGCACGGGCTGTTGATGTTCCAACTGGATTCCCTGAGCCAGGAAATTGAACAACTGGCGAAGGTTCCCCTGCGTTACCAGCCAGGGGAAGAATGGGTTTATGGCCTCAATCATGATATTCAGGCTTATCTGGTAGAAGTATTGTCAGGCATGTCTTTTGCGGATTATCTGGAACAGACTATTTTCGAACCTCTGGCAATGCACGACACAATGTTTGGCGTACCGCGTTCCCGTGCTGATGATTTTGCCCGGGTCTACGTACCCAATGGCGATGGCGGGATCATTCCGGAAGCCGAAGACGGTTATGCCCGCTTTACCGATCACCATTTTGCGACACTTAGTCTGTCTTCTTCCACTGGGGATTACCTGAAGTTTGCCCGCATGATGCTCGGGGGTGGTGAGTTGGACGGGATCCGTATACTCGGCCGCAAAACCGTAGAACTGATGTCACACAATCACCTGCCTGAAAGCATTCCATCCATCAATAACGGCAACGGCCCGACTGCAAGCGGTTATGGCCTGGGCGTTTCCGTGACACTGGATGCCGCGCAGCTGGGCAACATGGATACAAAGGGCAGTTTCGGTTGGGGCGGTGCGGCAACCACCAATTTCCGGGTTGATCCAGTGGAGGACATGACCTACGTCATCATGGGGCAGACTTTCCCCAGCAACTCGGCAATTCTGAATAAGGTACAGACTCTGATCTACCAGGCTCTGGTGGAATAAGGTCTGCCAGGCGAGCGGCCTCTAATAAGAATCCCCAAAAAGATTAACTATTTATCACAGGCATTCATTGCCCAGATAACCACCGCCACCACAGTAGGAAATGTCCTGCATCTGCATCAGAATGCCATCCGGATCAGTAAAATAGACTTCAGGGGTTCCGCCTTCGACGCCACCCCGTTCTGGCATGCGCCGGCTTACATAATGCATCATTGGGCCAATCTGGCCATCACCACGCGCGCTTAATCCGTAGTCAGTTAATTTCTCGAGCATCTGTGCTTCATCAAAGCCATGAATATTGAAACTGGCATGATGAATATTGGCAGGAGCCTGCCCCTGGCCTGGAAATGGGCCTGCATACATGACAAATTGATAGCCATCACCAATACCGGTTACCGGCGAACCTGCTCCCTGGTAAGCCTGAATCTTGAGATCGAAAGCCTCCTGGTAGTATTTGTTTGCTCCAGCGCCGTCGTTGACGAAGGCAGTGAAGTGATTGATTTCATTCAAGTCAAAAATTCCAGCTGATGCGGGTCTGGATGCTTCACAATTATTACCCAGCGGGCCACTGCCACCACAATAGGAATCATCCACCAGTTGAACGATTACGCCGTTAGCGTCTGCAAAATGAAGCTCTGGCGTTCCCTGCCGGTCATCGATCCAGACACTCATGGCATTTTCAATCCCGGGTATGGATTGGTCAGGCGAGTCTATCTCTTTAAAGCCTGCTGATATCAGCGCTTCGTGCTGGGAAACCAGATCAAAATCCTGAACACTGTATCCCAGTTTGGTGATATCGGGCATTTCACCCTGCATAAGCTCCCTTACCGCCATAAACTGGTTACTGCTACCTATCTGAAGACAGGTACGTCCGGCAAAGGTTGAAATAATATTCATCCCAAAAAGTCCCTGATAAAAATCCAGGGTACGTTCAACATCCGCCACTTTGATCTCAAAACAATGAAGTTTATTTAACTTGATACCTGTAGATATGGTTTGCGCTAAAATTCTGGAGAAAGGAGACGAACACATACCGAATGCCGCACCCAGACGCAGAAAACCTCTGCGCTTGAGTCGGGAAAAAGATGGAATTGAGCAGGCCTTATGTTTCATTTTTTTATCTCTCTAAAAAAACTCTTTATTCGGTAAATGATGTATGGAATGTAATTATAGACTTTATCCCTGATTACATTAAACCAGTTGAATTTAACACTTTGTCCGGTTATAACACTTTAAAAACAATATAAAAATACCTGGGGGCATACACTGCTCAATGTTTTATCTCAAATCAATTAGACCGATTGTTTTATTTTTCTGTGCTACATCTACAGTACTGGCTCAGGATGCCGGCAATTTGGCCGATGCAGCCATGAACAATGATGCGGTGCTTGTCGGACAATTGCTGGATCAGGGGGCAAACCCCGATGAAGCCGGTCAGTTCGATACTTCGGCAATACACTGGACTGTTGAAGCTGGCAATAGTGAGCTGCTGGAAACGCTACTGAGCGCTGGTGCCAATCCTGATCTTGTTACCCGTTATGGTGTATCGCCTCTGGTGCTGGCTATAGAAAAAGGCAGCTCTGCGATGGTGAATCAATTGCTTGAGGCCGGTGCAAACCCGGAGACTCTGGATAAGGCCGGGCAAAGTGCATTGATGCTCGCTGCGGAATCCGGCGAACTATCCAATGTCAGGGCATTGATTGAGTCGGGAGCCAGCGTTGACAGAACTGACGAACATTTCGGGCAGACTGCGCTGATGTTTGCTGCTCGAGCCGGACATAAAAGTATAGTGGATTACCTGTTAACCCAGGGAGCAGACCCTGATGCCAGAACTGACACAGGCGACATACCGAATTGGGTGGCGCCTAATTCCCAGCGTGGCTTTGGCTTCGGTATCGGGATTATCCGTGGCGGAACGCCGGCCGATCGGGGTAGACGAGAGCCGGTACAGGGAGAAATGACATCGCTACTTTATGCTGCCCGGCATGGCTATACAGAAGTCGCTGCCCTACTGTTACAGCGAGGTGCTGGCATTCATCTCTCGGAAGCCAATAATATCAGCCCACTATTGATGGCGGTTGAGAATAACCAGGTTGAAACCGCCAAACTGCTTATCGATCAGGGAGCTGATGTTAACCAGCAGGACTGGTATGGAAGATCCCCTTTATGGGAAGCCATCAATGTCAGAAATCTTTATATCCACAACGACCTGTTTGATAATTTTGTCAGCAATCGTGATGAGCTGTTTAATCTGATACAACTGCTTATTGAGGCAGGCGCGGACGTCAATGTGCGAACCAGTGAATCGCCGCCAATACGCCACCATTTACTTTCCATTACGGGCACTCTTGAATGGGTAGATTTTACCGGCCAGACTCCCTTTATTCGAGCTGCCAGAGCCGGTGATATGGCGGTTTTGGAACTACTGCTTGAGCATAATGCGGACCCGTTGCTTACCACTTATGCTGGCACCAATGCCCTGATGGCGGTAGCAGGAATCAACTGGGTTGTTTCTCAGACCTGGACAGAATCTCCGGAGAATTTGCTGGCCGCGGTTAGTTTGTGCCTGGAACTGGGCATGGATGTAAACCATGTAAACTCCATGGGCCTGGCTGCAATTCATGGTGCTGCCAACAGGGGCTCTAATGCTATTATTGAATTTCTGGTTGAGAATGGCGCCTTGCTGGATATTCAGGACAATGAAGGCAGAACCCCTCTTGACTGGGCCAGGGGTGTATTTTTGGCAACCCACCCGGCAGAAGAAAAGCCGGAATCCATGGCACTGATTAAGCAACTTCTTGAAGAAGGAAATATGCCGGTAAACTAAATGCAGAAATTCAGAACATATTCTTTAGCCACTTGCGCATTGATGACATCGCTGTTGTCACTGTCGCCGGTTTCTGCATTGGCCCAGGAGACACAAGATGTTCCAGGCTTCATCGACCAGTATTGTGTCAAATGTCACAACTTTGAAGATTGGGCTGGCAGTCTGGACATGGGCGGCCTGGATTTTAACCATGTAGAAAATGACCCGGAAACCTGGGAATTAATGATCAGGAAAGTCCGCATCGGCATGATGCCTCCGGTAGGTGAAGAACGTCCAGACAATAACGGAATGCAGGATTTTGCCAGGACTATTGCCTATCAACTTGATAACACTATCGAGACAATACCTGAATCCCCTGCAATACACAGATTGAATCGGGAAGAGTATGGCAATGTCATCAGGGATCTGTTGGCGCTTGAAATTGATGAATCCACTTTACTGCCAAGAGATAACTCCAGCGAAGGCTTCGATAATATTGCGGCTTCCCTTGGCTTCTCCCCTGCCCTGATTCAGGCCTATACCTCAGCTGCCATGAAAATTAGTCGCTGGTCTGTGGGTGACATGACGACGTCGGAAGTCTCAACAGCTTATCTGCCCCCACCTGATTACATGCAGGACCAACATATAGACGGAATGCCTCTTGGGACCAGGGGTGGCATAAAAGTCATGCATAATTTTCCACTTGATGGCGAGTACGATATCAATGTTGCAGCCCGACTGTTTAGTTTTAACAGTGGTAGTGGCAGGCAATTATCCTCGACGCTGGACTTCACTATCGACGGGCAACCGGTAGAGCTGACCAACAACAGCATTAGCAGGATTCCATTAACTGCAGGGCTCCATACAATTACTGCCGCCATCATTGATAATCGAAAATCTACCGGTGTTAACAATATCTACAAGGAATCCAGTATTGAGGGTAGTGTCAATCGAATAGAGATTATTGGGCCCTTTAACGCCAGTGGTCCCGGGAATACACCAAGCCGGGAAAAAATATTCACCTGCTACCCTGCCAGCAATGATGAAGACACAGCATGCGCCAAAACCATCGTACAAAATCTTGCCAGCCGGGCCTTTCGTCGCCCCGTAACAGAAACTCAGGTTGAGTCCATCATGATTTTTTACAATGAGGGTCATAAGGAAGGTGGTTTTGAAAGTGGCATTCAGCAGGCCATCTCTCGGATATTGGTCGACCCACAGTTTCTGGTTCGTTTTGAAGAAGAACCGGAAGGCCTGCAGCCAGGCGAAAAATACCCTGTCAGCAATTTTGAACTGGCGTCCCGCTTATCGTTTTTTCTTTGGAGCAGCATTCCAGACCAGGAACTGATCGAGCTGGCGGTGGCCGAACGATTACATGATCCCGACACACTGCGCTCACAGATCAATAGAATGCTGGCCGATGAAAAATCCAGTGCGCTGGTTGAAAACTTTGCCGGCCAGTGGCTTTTCCTGCGCGATATGGAAAGCGTTACGCCGGAAGCCGGTGATTTCAATGACAATCTGCGCATGGCATTTATCAGGGAAACCCAGCTCCTGATTGCAAGTATCATTGAGGAAGACTCGCCGGTAACGACTATTCTGGATGCGCCCTATACTTACCTGAATTCCCGGCTTGCCGACCATTACGGCATAGCAGGCGTCACAGGGTCAGCTTTCAGAAAGGTCAGCCTGCCGGAAGACAGCCCCAGACGCGGCCTGCTTGGTCATGGCAGCATACTGACAGTGACATCTACAGCCAGCCGCACTTCACCGGTCATCCGCGGCAGCTGGATTCTGGAAAACCTGCTGAGCGCCCCCGTTCCCGCACCTCCTCCCGGAGTGGAAACCAATCTTGACGGGGATGGTTCTACACTTATAACCACGTCAGTCAGGCAAAGACTCGAACAGCATCGTCAGGATCCGGTTTGCAGTTCCTGTCATAGTGTCATTGATCCTGTTGGCTTTTCGCTGGAGAATTTTGATCTGGTCGGCGCCTGGCGAGAATATGATGGTGACTCCAAAGTAAATCCCTCCGGAACACTGCTGGATGGGACAGAGCTTAATGGCCCCTCTGATCTTAGAAATTCACTGCTCAGCTATTCAGAATTATTTATTGAAACATTGACCGAAAAATTAATGACTTATGCCTTGGGCCGGGAACTTGAGTATTTTGATATGCCGGTGGTGCGTTCAATCGTCAGAGAAGCAGAAGCAGAAGATTACAGGTTCGCAGCCATAGTCAGAGGTATAGTGACAAGCGAGCAGTTTCTGAACAGAATAAAATCCGACGGTGTTCATGTAGCAGACCGTCAATAGCCCAATAAAGAATAGTCCTTGCCGGAGGCAAGCCATGGCAAACTTTATCAGTAAAAAAAGTCTCTCACGCAGAACAATGCTCAGAGGAGCAGGTTCCATGCTGGCACTGCCATTACTGGAATCCATGATTCCCGCCGGCACACTCAAAGCACAGGAAGCAC
This sequence comes from Pseudohongiellaceae bacterium, assembly GCA_965662685.1. Classification (GTDB taxonomy): domain Bacteria; phylum Pseudomonadota; class Gammaproteobacteria; order Pseudomonadales; family Pseudohongiellaceae; genus Eutrophocola. The sequence goes on from CBFIIQ010000001.1 coordinate 28,982, forward strand.
TTTCAAAAACCCGTTTCGGAGCGATTTATTTTCCCCATGGTGCCACCATGTCAAAGTGGACGCCGCTGAATGCAGGAAAGAATTTCGAATTTTCTGAAATTCTGAAGCCGCTGGAAGCGTTCAGGGATCAGATCAATGTGGTGAGCAACCTGACCCTGCCCCTGGCCTATGGACCCGGTGGCGCCACAGCCAATCACAACAGATCAGCCGCCAGTTTTCTCAGTGGCGCAAAACCATTGCGCGGGGCAACCCCTGAACTTGGCGTGACTATTGATCAGATTATCGCCCGGGAGTTAAACCGTGATACGCCTTTACCTTCGCTTGAACTGACCATTGAGGAAGCCACCATTAACTGTGGCGAAGGGCTAAGTTGTGCATACAGAAATACCATTTCATGGCAGTCTTCACTATCGCCATTGCCTATGCAAAACAACCCGCAGGTGGTGTTTGAACAATTATTTGGCGATGGCGCCACGCCTGCTCAACGGGACGCAAGAAGAAAGCAGTCCCTGAGTCTGCTTGATGCGGTGTCTGAGCAATTAGGGTCTCTGGACAAAAGCCTGCCAGCCAGTGACAAAATTAGACTGGAGCAGTACCTGACAGATATCCGGGAAATTGAGCGACGAATTGTCCAGGCCGGTGAAAAGGTATCCGAGGACGTGCCGGTGCCAGACAAACCCAATGGTATACCGGCAGATGTGGAAGAGCATATAAAGCTGATGTATGACTTGCAGGTATTGGCCTGGCAGACAGAAATATCAAGAGTATCCACCTTTCTCATGGCCAAGGAGTTAAGTGGCGCAATCTATCCGGCCAGTGGCGTACGCGATGGATTTCATACCCTTTCCCACCATTCCAACAATGAAGACAACAAGGCCCGGTTTGCCTTGCTGAATCGCTACCATGTCAGTTTACTGGGCTATTTTCTGGATAAACTTAAATCCACACCCGATGGTAATGGTAATTTGCTGGATCATTCGATGATTCTCTATGGCAGTGGTATGAGCGATGGAAACTCCCACAACCATGATCCCCTCCCGGTCATTCTGGCAGGAGGCGCATATGGAAAACTGGAAGGCAACCGCCACATAGTGATGCCTGATAAAACCCAAATGTCTAATTTACACCTGGCAATCCTGCATAAGCTGAATATCGATCAGAACAGTTTTGGCGACAGTACTGGCACGGTATCGATTTAAAAGGGATTAAGGGATTTAAATCAAATCCCTCCATCCCCATATTTTTTCTGCACCAAAACGGCTCTCTACGCACCATTTTTGCGACTGTTTTATTTTTTTTAATGCACGCATAATCCCTCATGAACACCACAGCAATTTAAGGCTACCGGACATTACAGTCCCCGAGAAATTGCCACGCTGTATCAATTTTTAATCCTTTCAAATGGGGTTGTTGCAAAACCCTTGAGCACATCAGGAGTAATAGTTTGAATATCAAAAAAACTCTGTTGATCAGTCTGACTTTTATATTGGCCGGTCACGTAAACGCACAATCAATAGAAGACGAAGCCGTCACCTGGTTACAGGAATTTATTCAGGTAGACACGATTAATCCTCCGGGCAATGAATCGCGCGCGGTAGATTTCTACGCCAAAATATTTGAAGCAGAAGGCATTGAATATGCCTCCGCAGAAAGTGCTCCCGGCCGCGGAAATATCTGGGCGCGCCTGAAAGGTGGCGATGAACCTGCCCTGATGCTACTGCAGCATACGGATGTAGTGCCTGCCGATGTTGAGTACTGGACCACGGAAGTGCTGTCCGGCGAAATACGCGATGGCTATCTTCTCGGTCGTGGTGCCCGCGATATGAAGGGCACCGGTATTTCCCACCTGGCGACATTTCTGGCTTTACACCGCAGCGGCAGAGCACTGAATCGCGACGTGGTGTTTCTGGCCTCGGCCGATGAAGAAGCTGGCGGCCTGTTTGGGGTTGGCTGGCTGATTGAAAACCGCCCGGAGATTTTTGACGGTGTTGGTCTGCTTATGAACGAAGGCGGCGCCGGTGCCCAGGCACGCGGCTCCAATGAAATTGTATTCGGCGTTGAGGTAACACAGAAAGTGCCAGTATGGCTGCGCTTAACTGCAATCGACGAGCCCGGTCATGGCTCTTCTCCGCGTACCACCAGTTCACTGACCCGTATCGTCGATGCCCTGAACACCCTTCAGGAAAACCCTTTCCCGGCGCGCATTATTCCGGAAGTCGCTACCTATTTTGCCGGCATCGCGCAGTCGCTGGACAATGAGTGGGGACCGATTTATGCCAATATAGAAGAAGCGGTAAGCAACCCGGACTTTCTGACAGAATTTCAGGCTTACAGCCCGGGTCATCATGCGCTTACCCGCGACACCTGTTCTATTACCCGCTTAAGTGGTTCCAGCAAAATCAACGTGGTGCCACCGGAAGCCTGGGCAGAGCTTGATTGCCGTATGCTGCCGGATCGACCAGCGGAAGAATTTATTGCTGATCTGACGGCCCTGGTGGAAGATTCCGGAGTGGAAGTCAGTGTGATCATGGCCTTTAGCCCCGCCATCTCTTCCACCAGCTCACGCCTGTACAGCGCCATCGAAAGCGTTACCCGCGAGCTGTATCCAAATTCCCGCGTCATGCCAGCAGTAAGCACCGGTTTTACCGACAGCCACTTCACCCGCGACCTGGGCATTGTAAGTTACGGTTTTGATCCGATCATCACCGATCCGGGCGAGCCCACCGGTGTCCATGGTAACGATGAACGCATTCCGGTTGATGCCTTTCGCCGCGGTGTGCTGGACATGATCTCTATTATCAGTAATGTAGTGTATAACTAGGAGCAGTAAGCTCCACAGGAGAATAATAATGAAAAACTCAATAGTGAATGCACTGGCAAGCCTTACCTTGCTTTGTAGCTTCGGCTCTACCGCTCTGGCACAAGAGATACCTGACGCTATTATCAACGTTGACGGCATCGGTTTCTCGCGCATGATAGATGACGAGCTGGTAGTTTTCGATCTGGTGGCCGCCTATGACGAACACATGATCGTGGAAGCCAATTGCACTAAGTTTAAAGCCAAAGTTCAGGGAGTTGATTGGTGCTTCTCAAGCGCGGCAAACCTGTCAGCTTTTGAAGCGGCTACCCGGGACAATGGCAATAATAAATACCTTCCCTTTGTCGGAGGGCATTGTGCATTAGGCATGAGCCGGGGAAATCTGGCGGCGCGAGGCGATCCCCGTACAGCGGTTCGTATCGGCGACCAGTTAGTCCTCAATGGACGCTTCAGTGTGCGTACCGCTTTTCTGGAAGACTCGGCGCGTAATATGGACAATGCACGTTTGCGCTATCAGTTGGCGCTTGCCGCAGGTAACCTGAAGGCCAACGACTAGAACAGTAAAACAGGGACGCTTGCAACTTAGCAACTTTTGATATGCCTGTATTTTGTTAAGTTGCTAAGTTGCAAGCGTCCCTATGAACTACAAGCGTCCCTATGAACTACTTTGCTCTGCCGCTATAGCCTTGTGCGATAGTATCAATGGCCACGATGGCATTACGGGCAGCCTGGGTGCCCCAGGAGCCGTAAAAGACGATTCCGTAAAGTGTCTTTTTATCCTCACCACCAAAGGCCACGCCATGCATGCCTTGTGGACCCGGAATGGAACCCAGGAAGGTGCCGTCTGGAGCAAATACATCGGCCGAGCGTCCGGTAGCCACATACAGCCGACCTTCACTGTCGATGGCAGAGCCATCACCGCCCTGTCCGCCCTGCAACTGGCCGAAGTCACGCTGGTTACTCAATGAACCATCGGCTTCAACATCAAAGGCCACTACCGTTGCACCATTGGTGGCATAAAGGGTTTGTTCGTCAGCGCTGAGGATAATGCCGTTAGCGTCAGGGACATCTCCGTACTGACTGGTGTTGCCCTGCGCGTCAGCATAAAACACGCCAGTGCCTGACACAGAAAAATACACCCCGCCCTTGGCATCAGCCGTCAGATCATTCATTACACCGCCGACGCATTCCAGTGGCTCGCCATTAAAGCTGTTGGTAAGTAATTTTCGTTCCGGCTCCAGTTGCAAAATGCCCGTGCCAATACCCCGTGTTGCCACATACAAGGCGCCATTCTTGCTACGGGAGACCGCACCGGCAGTATTCAGGTCATCATGAATGATGCGCGCCAGTCCGGTATCAGGATCAAGCTCCATGACATTGCCGGCATCATTGTTGGCAAACAGCATGGTGCCGTCTTCTCCGGCAATGGGACCGTCGGCATTATTGCCCTGCCAGCGCCAGACTACCTGCCAGATTTTTCCGCCCTGAATAACCCCGGGAATGGATGATGCCGTGGGCAGTGTTGGCATGGGTGGCGATGAATTATCATCCGGCCCTTCACCAAATTGAATAGCCGCGGGAGCGATTTTGCAGCCGGCAATAACATCAGCAAAGCGAGGGTCCAGCCTGGCCTGCAGGGAGTTACCCCGGTCAAAGCTGGACGCCGGCTGCTGAGCTGATACCCCGTGCGTCAGGCCTGAAAGCAATAATGCCAGAATTATTTTTGTACTCATGGTCTTTCCCTCGCTATTCTTTTTTTATCCCACCATTAGTGATGGCTGTCATCAAAATGTCCGTAACTCACGATTAAAACAAATTTTTCACTTTGCCAATTCCGGCGTATTGTTATAAGTCTTTATAAAACACTAATCACACTATATAAAGTAACAAATATCAAAGGGCTCAGATAAAATAAGTCTAATAATTTTGTTACGGGGTATACCAATGAAAATCATTTTTATAGTTTTTACGCTGGTAATGACGGCAATGCCTGCAAGCGCCCAATGGCTGGATCGTCCCTGGCCCGGCATTCCGCGTACTGCCAATGGTGAACCAGATCTTGAGGCACCAGCGCCCCGTGGCATCGATGGCCACCCCGATTTTACCGGTGTCTGGAGCGGCCCCCCTCCCGTCGCCAACCTCGATCCTGCACAATTACAACCATGGGTTTCCGAACTTGCCAGTCAGCGCCAGCAGAATTTTTACAAGGATCGCCCCCTGTTTCGCTGTCTACCCAATGGACCAGAAACAGAAAGCTCTGGCGGTTGGAAGCGACTTATTCAAACACCGGCGACCATTGTTATCCTGAACGAAGATCTCACCTATCGGGTGATTCATATGGATGGTCGTGAACTGGAATCCGACCCGATACCAAGCTTTACCGGGTATTCGGTTGGTCATTGGGAAGGTGACACGCTGGTAGTGGACACCAATGGCTTTAACGATCAAACCTGGCTAAGCCGCTGGGGAGTTTCGCACTCTGAAGCATTGCGAGTAAATGAGCGCTACAGTCGTCCCGATTTCGGCCACATGGAAATAGTGACTACTTTTACAGACCCGGAGGCATTTACAGCACACTGGGGTTTTGAAACAACAATGGAACTGGCGGCGGATACGGAAATACTGGAGTCTGTTTGTGAACGTCGCAGTGACGATTGGTCTGGCAACTTATCAGATACCGAGGCGAAAAGAGTATCCGTAGCGCCAGAAACGCTGGCACGGTATGTTGGTGTTTACCGGGGTATTTATGCCGGTAGTGAGCGGACCTACGAAATATCACTTTCGGGTAACGACCTGGTTGCCAGGATTGTTGGCGATTATGATGCCATTGGCCTCGGTGCCGCAGGACTGGAGCAGGGTGCACCGCGAAAACTGGTACCCCTCTCACAAACGCAATTTGATGGCCTGGGGCTCGGGTACAATTTTATGGTCAATGAGGATGGTGAAGTGGAAAGTGTGAGTATTTCCCATGTCTCGGGTGACTATACTTATTCCAGACTGCCATAAAACGAAACTTTATATATATGTTATAGGTGTATAGCTGGATATCTGTACGAGTTTTAAGGTCTTTATGCAGCCTATTGCAGAATTCTAGTGGCACTAAATATATCGCCGGCGTTTATTTTACAGGATGAATCCTCGCTGATTGGTTCACAGTCAATTACTTCAAGCTCCAATTCTCCAACTGCAGTCATGGTCAGTTTGATTGACATATTCTCTGCCCCATAAAGCGTATTTATAAGCACCTCATTGTTTATGACGGTGCCAGACTGGACGTCCCAGTCATAGGGCAAAAAATCGTAAAGGATTGACACAATAGCTTCATCGGCAGACTGGTGAATTGATAAATAGATATCTTCGCCAGTATTCCAGATGCCGGAAAAGTCCGAGTAACCAGTATCTGAAAGATTTTCAGGCTCAATTGAAATTTCATAGGTTAAATCTATAAAAAACCCTTCATATTGAATCGAAAGATAATACTCCCCCTCCAATTCAGCCCTGACAACAAAGGTTTCTGGCACGGATAAATCCGAATCAAATTGCTCTATTAAATTGCCCCCGGGATTATAAACATGCACTTTCCAGGCAATAGAGTTATAGGGGAAATTTCTGGCAATCTGGTCAACTAAACTCAAATTGATCGTCAATGCGGAATTGACAGGCACAATAACTTTATACCAATCCAGATCATTATAATTTTCTATCTTCCCTGTTGTGCTGCCACCGGTTCCCAGGGAATTAGGTGTAAGGATAGTGTCATTTGGCTCTACTTCTGCAAGAGCAAAAGAAGAGTAAAAAAGTATGAAATAAATTATTGCCTTTTTCATGAATGCTATTGCTCTAATTATTAATTGCCATTAATTAAACATTTCTATTTTGAGATAACACCTAAACCGAACACTGAACAACTTTCAAGCTCATCTGATTTCAGGCATTCTTTTCTCGCTCTTCCACCAACAACCTCCAGAGCAAGGCTGTCAGAGTTAAAATGTATTGGCGCATTATCATCGTCAAGCTTATAACCGAAATACAGATGATAACTACCTTGAGTTATTGCACCATCAAAAACCAGCATCCTGAAACTTTCTTCCATGGTCGAAAAAGATTTATATGATTGCAAATCACGCCATTTACCGTTCCAGGAATTCCAGTTGTATTGTTGATCCAAATAACTTAACGCCTTGCCAGCTGCACTTTTTTTCAACAACACGACAAAGACTTCAGACCCTTTACCAACATCTTCGGCTTCCGGAGCTATAGTAGCAGTTATCTGAATTCTATCTGACTCAATGAATACTGTTTCTGTCACTGCACGATAGTTAAAGGTTGCAGCCGCGTTAATTAATGCAGAACTGCTTACGCCTTCTGACGTCATTATTGGTGAAAGCTCTTCCTCAGACAAAGCCTCAAGCAGACCAAGGACCAGCTCATCATCGATGCCATTTTCTGGATTAAACGCATCGAAATCAGAGGGAAGAGCATGACATTCACTGTAGCTGAAATCAGCAAGCTCAGGCGATTGAGCCAGGAAATCATTAGCTGGTATTTCAAGATTGTTCTTGGGATTAATTTCATGGGCATAAGACAGGCTGTCTTTTCTGTCATTGATATATTCATCTAACTGATCCAGGTCCACTGCCGCAAAATGATTAAAATGAATTTCCAGACAGATACTGTCAAGAGCCGAACTTTGGTCAGCTAAAAGTATGGCATCCACACCAAACCAATCGTTTTCAGCAATATCAAAATCATTAAAAAATACATTGTAGGACGAGTCTTCCTGGAGATTGATTTCCAGGGTGTCATGAAAAAGATTATTAATTATGTCAACGCGGCCAAAACTGGAGATAGAGACCTCCTGTCTGTCCTCATTCGGCATGCCGAATACATTGTTTACAAGTAGAAGTCGCTCCCCGGATGCAAAATCCCCTCCACCTGATAGTTCAGAGTTTTTGAGACTTAGGAAGCCTCTGGAAACTGGAGCCGTTAATGCTGCATAGTTTATTTCCATGACTTCGCCACCTTTTCCATCAATAGTGGAATTAATAACGATTTTATTATTTGCCTCTCCTAAAACTCTTAATATTCCATAAACCCGTATATCGCCATCAACGCCGTCTACACATCCCGTGAAATCAGATTCGCATGACACATCAATGGTAGCGCCCGGTAATATTGTAAGAGTGACATTAGGCGGAATTTCAATTGCCTCAGAGATAACAACCGCTCCGGACCATTCAGTATCTTCTTCGAGGATCAGCGCACTAAGTGCAGCTGAATAACACCATGGAATTAAAACCAATAGAAAACGACACTTCATACTTAAATCCAGCTAGGGTATGGCTTTTGCGTTGATTGCATCCAATTCATACAAGCCATTAAAAACAAGCTCATCGTAACTGACGATACCAAGCACCTTGTTATCCTCAACCACCGGGGCATTGGACAGACCAAAATGATCAAACATACGCGCAACATAACGTACATCCATTTCAGGATCGATGGGGATTACCGGCTTTGACATAATTTCATACACATTGACCCGCTCTGGCGCCCTGTCTTTCGCCAATACTTTCTTGGCTATATCACTTAAAAGCACAATGCCCCAGGCATCATGCTTATTGCGTTTCTTCACAATCACCACAACGGATTTACTCTCACGCATCGCTGACAGGGCTTCTTTCACTGTGGCCAGACCATCGAGTTCAAGATGCTTTTCATGCATCACATCGCGGGCTTTGATTACTTTCTTTTCTATTTCTTTCTTATCCATTACAACAGGTCCTCCACGTCGCTGGTTATTTTTTCTACCTGGTGAACAATGCCTACAGCATCTTCCACATCTATCTGGAACGCAATACCGGTTCCGGGCTTTTCATCAAACTCCCCTACCTCGTTTATACGCTCCAGGATATGACGGCTAAGGTGTTCCTCTACCAGAAACAGCACTACATCGCGCTGGGTTTCCAGGGTGAGCCCAAAAAAGGTTTTGGATTTGTTTACACCTTCACCGCGAGCATTATTAATGACCGTCGCACCAGTAGCTCCGGCCTCCCGCGCCGCATCCATGACATCATCGGTTTTGTCGTCTTCGACAAAAACCACAATCATTTTAAAGTGCATGCTTCTCTCCTCACGTTAACTTTTAGTATTCGAATTGGGGCTATCACTGACATCCTTTTTAACGCTCCGATAACTGACATAACGGCTGCGGGCTTCAGATAACTGCGCATAGGCCATCACCGATATGATCGGGAACAGACTGGCAAAAGCAATCAGGCCAAAGCCATCAATCAATGGATTTCGACCCGGAATGGTTTGTGACAGACCAAGACCCAAAGCAGCCACCAGCGGAACCGTTACTGTGGAGGTGGTAACCCCGCCAGAGTCATAGGCCAGGGGGATAATAAGTTTCGGCGCAAACGAGGTCTGGATCACAACAACCACATAGCCACTAATGATGTACCAGTGAATCGGATCACCCACTACAATCCGGTAACATCCCAGGGAAATGCCCACAGCTACGCCCAGGGCCACGGCAATGCGCAAGCCCCAGATACCAATCGCACCACCGGATACCTCATTGGCTTTAATGGCGACGGCAATCAGTGAAGGCTCTGCGATAGTGGTGGAAAAACCGATCAGGAAAGCAAAAACATATACCCAGTAATAATCCTGCCACAACACGCCGGCTTCAGGCGGCAGGCCGCCGCTGGCAGCATGGATAAAGCCGGGATCCGTGAGCTGGGCCGCCATCAGTTTACCCAGCGGAAACAGCGCCCACTCCAGCCCCAACAGGAACAGGCTCAAGCCGATCAATACCCAGCCAAAGCCCACAAGGATCTGCCCCAGATGCGCGGGCTTCTTGCGTAGCACCAGAAACTGGAAGCCAAAAATGATGGCTGCAATCGGCAGTACATCCCTGACAGTGCCTATGGTGACGCTGAAAATCTCACTGATAATCTCCATCAGATGAGCATCCCGTAGGCCATGACAAAAATTATTGGCGTGAGTGAAGCAAAAGCGATCAGGCCAAAGCCATCAATCATTGGATTTCGACCCTTGATGGATGAGGCCAGTCCGACGCCCAGGGCAGTGACCAGTGGGACGGTAATTGTGGAAGTAGTGACGCCCCCGGAGTCGTAGGCGATGCCGATAATTTCACGGGGAGCAAACATGGTCATGATCACCACCAATACATAACCACCGATGATAATCCATTGAATCGGCCAGCCTTTCAGAATACGGACCACGCCAATGACAATAGCCAACCCTACCGACAGCGCGACAGTAAAACGCAAACCATTGGCATAATTATTTTTCGCCAGCTCGGTGTTTTCTATCATTTGTCCAAGGGCGGCGACATTTGCCGCCTCGGCAACAACCGCAATCAGGGCAGGCTCGGCCACAGTAGTACCAAATCCAAGGGCAAAGGCAAAAAGCAGCAACCACACCACACTGCCCTTGCGAGCAAATTCATGGGCCATGGATTCACCAATGGGAAACAGGCCCTGCTCCAGACCATGAATGAAAAAAGTAAGTCCCAGCACGACAAACAGAATGCCTACCACCAATTGCCCGACATTGGGTAAAGGCTGCTGCAGTACCGCAAACTGGAAAAACAGAATCACCAACACAATTGGCAACAAATCCCGCAGGCTGCCAATCATTGCACCAAGAAGTTTTTTCAGGGTATCAAGCATGGATTGAATAAGGGTATCTGGAATAAGCCAGAATCTGGAATTTCAGACTTCCCTGATTTTGAGTCCTCTTTAATTAACTTGCAGAATGAGCTACCAGCCTTCATCCAGAGGCAACTCTGTATTCGCCTTGATATTGACCAACGCACAGTGATGGTAGGTAAAGCCACCTTCGCGGAAGCCTGGATGCTCTTCCATAAATTGTACGACCTGTAAAAAGCAGCCTTCACAGTCAATATTGGGAATGGCTATTTCTGTTTCCAGGGGGCCGGTACGTCGTTCCTGGTTAGCCCAGAGGCCATCAACCAGTACCGGCGCTACTGGTGCCATTGCCACTGGTGCATAATCCGAACGTGGACCGCGCTCAGTCTCTTTCATTACCGCTTCCGGGTCAGCCGGCAACCAGTTAATGCGTCTGGCCAGCGCTACCCGGTAATGTCCGGGATGGTAAATCGTTTCTTCTATAGCAAGGCGCATCATAGAACCGCCCATGACATCAGTCACGCTGCCAGTGCGCATACCACCATCAGCCACGGTACCACCACAAGGCGCCATTTTCTGCGGATCGCCACGCTCGTCCTCTTCTATCCAGGAAGCGGGTGAATTTAATTTGAAATGGCCATAGCTGTTGGCGGCCATCAGGCTAAAGGCCAAGCCAAGGCCGGTTTTCAAAAAAGGATTAAGCACATCAGTCTCCCTTGCAATCCCCCCACACACGGCGGAACTTTTATGAATAACAAAGTGGAAATTTATCACAGACAGGAATAAAAAAGCAGGAAATAAATACAGCTCATTTCTTTCTCCGCCTAATGAGCAAGTCGTATGTCACATCAGGAACCTCTGATTAATCTTATTTCACACTTTCTTGGCAATTGTGGGCAATACAGTGGTAAATTTGTCAGTTGTTCTAATGGGGGAAAAAAATATGTCAGTTACATTTAGTGAAGTTATGTCAAACAAACCACTACGGCTGTTTCAGGTGGTTACATTTATTATTTGTGTGATCGTGCTTGTCGCGGATGGTATGGATGCACAGATGCTCGGTGTTGTGGCACCTCTGATCATTGATGATTTTGGTATTGACCGGGGAACTTTTGGCCTGGCGCTGAGTGCAGCGCTGGTCGGTTTCGGCCTCGGTTCCTGGAGCGGAGGATGGCTTGGAGACACCGTTGGACGGCGTTGGTCGCTGGCGCTGGCTGCAGTGGTTTTTTCCCTTGGTACAATCGCCGTTAGTACATCCGCAGATGTCTGGCAAATGGCATTTTGGCGCCTTGTCAGTGGCCTGGGCTTTGGCTCTGCCTATGCCAATGCCATCACTCTGGCTGGCGAGTGGCTGCCGGGACGCTGGCGCTCGGTGGGCGTAACCACCCTTTCAGTAGGGACACCCGCTGGCGGCATGGTGGTGGGGATCATCGCTCCCAGTTTGGTGGAAAGTTACGACTGGGATGGTTCCTTTATCTTTCTGGGCATTCTTACCTTGCTGGTTGTTGTCCTGATCATTGCTTTTTTGCGTGACAGTCCCACTTTCCTGATGGCAAGAGGTAAAGTTGAGGAAGCGAAAAAAGCGGCGCTAAAGGTAACTGACGAAGAACTTGATCTTATGGAAGAAACTCACCTTCCTGATTCGGATGGCGGCACCATTGGTGTCTTGCATCGCACTAACAAGCGACTCAATATCGGTGTTGGTATTGCCTTTACGTCGGCGACGATGGTTGCTTATGGCATCCTGGGCTGGACCACCACCATACTGACTGCCAAAGGCTTCGAGTTTGATCAAGCCTCCTATGCCGTTGCCGTCGCCGGCATGACCTCTATCTTGTCTTCTATTGCCGCCGGCCTGATTGTGCAGCGCTTCGGCTCGAAACTGGCCATGAACTCTTTCAGTGGCATTTTGCTGGTGACCCTGATTCTGCTCACCATTATGCTGGAATCACTGTCGGGAGTGCCAAGTGACAGCGAAAGATTAATCGTGGTTACATTGATTGGCATCGCTGCGGCCTTTTTCAGCGCCAGTATCGCCAGTATGTACGCCATCATGACCCACGCCTATCCACCATCCTGCCGTTCGGCCGGGATTGGATTCGGGATATTCATGGGTCGCTTTGGCGCTATCGGCTCCAGCGCCTTCGGTGGCACGCTGCTTGATATCGGTGCAGGCAGTACCGTGCCCTTCTTTGCTGTCATGTGCGTTGGTGCCGCGTTAATATCCAGTGCCGCATTTGTGATTGACCGCCCTGTACCACCGTTAGCCAAAACCTGACATTTACAAGGCAAAAAAGGGAACAGTATTTAGCTGTTCCCTTTTTTATGCGCTTTTACTGATTCAGTGCCTATCCATTCTTCAACGTTGTGATGAGCATTCTGAACATCATCAATTTCATTGAGCATATCATTCAATTTTTTCAAACACGGTTATACCGTATTCATCGTTAAACTGTGTACAGGTTTGCGCTATGAATTGAAGTTCATCCTCCTCATAACTCAAAAAGCAAAAAACCAGAAAAAGAAGCAACGCTCTTATTCTTCAAATCAAAAAGTCGTACTTTACAACGCCTGCTGACGGATTCTTCCTCTTGCACCTATTCTCAGCAATCTGAATCAGGAGATCCATATGAGTGATATAAGCGCAGGAAACAAGCGCAACCTTGCAGCCATTTTTTTCATCTGAGAGCCACTTTTCTGACATGTATTTTGTTCTCAGCGGGGAAGAAATGTGCTCTTAACTTTCAGCTCATGGTATCAAAGCCCGCGCTCAGGTTGTCAAAGGGAAAAATGCCGGCAAAGCCCTGGCACAGGCGGCTGACGAACAAAATGCTGGTCTGCTTCTTTATTGTGCCTATACCCGCGGGCGCATCCGGGAGATGATTTTGGGGGGTGTAACAGAATATTTGCTCTGTAACTCAAAGAGACCGGTCATTATGTTACATGTCTGATTATTGCTCCAACAACCTCCATTTGTGTTGGTTAACCATGGCTGACCAGCCTTCTGACTCCACCTTCACAAGTATTAAACGAAACTGACAATGTAAAGGTGCTATCCGACTGTTAATTGACCTTCATCAAAATTACGGATTTCCAATTATTTATTATTAATCTGGAGCGTGGGTGGGTGTCTATGAAGTAAATTATTTATTTAAAAAGGAAGGGATAAGCTGTGCGCCAAGCCACATCACACCTGTTAAGCATCACGAAGGCACTTTTCTGCCTGTGCTTATTGACATGGCGTGTAATGCTCTGGGCTCAACCTGAGGTCGACACAGAAGCTGAATTTGTTCCGAACGATCCTGATACCTGTTTATTGTGTCATTCATCTGGCAGCGCTGTTCCGGGAGAGGGAATCATGCATGGCACTCACGGTCTGGTGGGTAACGCTGGTTCGCCCTTTGCCCCTGGGCAGGCTGGTTGTCAGTCTTGTCATGGTCCGAGTACTGCTCATATTGGTTCGACACCAGAAGGCTTACGCCCTTTGCCAGCCATAGTATTTGACCAGCGGCAGGCTGCTACCGAGCAGGACGCCATGTGTCTGGGCTGCCATGAACAGGATAGTGGCCACTTCTGGCCAGGCAGTCCTCACGAATTTGCCGAAGTCAGTTGTAGTGGCTGTCACAGCCTTCATGACACTGTAGATCAAAGTCTCACCTTTGCAGGGCAAACTACGCAATGTGTCAGCTGCCATCAGCGACAACAGGCGGAAACACTGTTTGCCTCCAGTCATCCTATTCGTTCCGGGCAGATAGTCTGTACCGATTGCCATGACGCGCACGGTGGTCCCGGTCCTGCAGCCTTGCTTCAACCTACATTGAACGAACAGTGCTTCCAGTGCCATGCGGAGAAGCGCGGTCCTTTCCTGTGGGAGCACGCTCCTGTCAGCGAGGACTGCAGCAACTGTCATAAGCCGCATGGTTCCAACCATCGCAACCTGTTACAGGCGCGCACGCCTTTTCTATGTCAGCAATGCCATCTGGCACCATTTCACCCAAGCAATGCTGAAAGCGGTCTGGGTGTTCCGCCTCAGGGTGCCTCCAGCAATTTATTGGGCAGGGATTGCAACAATTGTCATTCGCTCATTCATGGCTCGAATCATCCGTCGGGCTCAAGACTGACGCGATGACCTGTAGCTGTTGTTGATGGAGGGCACGTTATGAAAACCACTTTCTGCGATTTTAAACTGTGGGCAATAATCTTTACTGCTGGCTGTATGGATACGCTTTTTGCAGCCGACACGGAAGGCATGGTTGAACTGGGGGCTGCTTTTCTTAGCGATGATGCCTACCGATACGGCAATATTGTCGGCACAAATGATGAGGGACTGGCACCCATTATGGACTTTTCCCTGCAAGCCTCACCATTACCTGCCAGCGGCAACACGACTTACTGGAAACTTCAGGGCCAGCGCCTTGGTCTTGATACCGGACGCCTTGCGCTTGATGCAGGACAACAGGGAAGCCAGCGGATCCGCCTGGATTATCGTGAAAATTCTACTTACTATTTTGACGATGTCCGTACCCCAATGCTGGGCGCAGGATCTACTACCCTGAGCCTGCCACAGGGCTGGCAAGTGGACGGCTCCACTACTGACGGTATGACCACATTACATGAGAATTTGGTAGACATAAATCAGGGCTTGCAACGCAAAAGTCTGACCCTGGATTATCGGCGCAAGCTTAATCCCCGCTGGTCCCTGAATGTGGATTTCCAGCGGAATTTACTTGATGGTTCTCGCACGCTGGCAGGAGCCACTGGTTCCAATGGTGGTAATGTGAGGGCATTGTTGTTGCCCGCACCGCTTGATTACCAAACCCAGGTTGCAACCCTTTCGCTCGCCTACACCGGTCCTGCACTGCGCTGGAATATGGGATATCAGGGTTCATTTTTTTATAATGATTCTGACTCGTTGATCTGGCCGACTACTTTTGGTCAACATCCCCGTTGGGCGCCGAATGTGGGCTACCCAAATGGATTGAATCAATTGGCTCTGGAGCCGAACAATCAGGCCCACAGGCTAAGCATGAATGGCAGCGTGGTACTAAGCAGAAATAATCGCTTGTATCTGGATGCGAGTTTGGGACGGCAGAGCCAGAATGACTTATTCCTGCCTTTTACCATTAATCCGGGTTTGACAGTTAATGCTCCTCTCCCAAGAGACTCTCTTGATGGCAAGGTGGACACATCGCGCCTAAATCTTCGCCTGACCAGTCGTGCCATGTCCCGTCTGAATCTGGTGAGTCGTGTGAGTTATCGGCGCCGCGACAACCAAACCCCGATAGCAGCCTATCAGCGCGTACCTGGTGATGCTGTCGATCAGCAGTCCTATCTTGATGCACGCCTGAACAGACCATACAGCTTCACCGAATCCAGGGCGTCTTCAGAGGCTGTCTATCGAGTAAGCAGCAGTCTGCGCCTGGAGGCTGGTTATGAATACACAAATACCGAGAGAGATTACTCAGAAGTGAAAGAGATGGATGAACATAGTGTAAGGATGGGTGTACGTAGCACAGGATTTGATAGCGTGGTATTGGCACTGGATTATCGTCACCAACGCCGCCGTACTGATGACTATGTCGGCAATCGCCCCCTGATAAGCACTCATGTACCGGGCAGCATTGACGCTGAGGATTTTGAGAATCACCCCCTATTACGAAAGTATTATCTAAACGCCAGGGATCGGGACCAGTTTCGCATCTATGCAGACTGGTATCTGCTGTCCAATCTGAGCCTGGGAGCAGCGCTGAACCACAACAAGGATGACTATCCTTCCGGCTATTTTGGCTTGAACGAATCAACCATGCGCTCCGCCACGCTTGATGTGACCTACACACAGGATGAAAATTTCCGCGTATCCGGCTTCATTAATCAGGATCGATACCATTATGACCAATCCGGCCGCTCATTCCGGGGGTCGGTACCTGCAGATGCCTTTAACCCGCAGCGTGACTGGCAAGTAAGGATGACTGACCTCTTCGACACCGTGGGTATCAGCTTTGACCGGGAGCAAATTCGCCCCAGGCTGGGTGCTTGGCAAGCTGCAGGTACCCTGGATATGTCGCTGAGTTTAAGCCATTCCCGGTCCAGAGGTGATTTGAGTAACAGCGTGGCTTCTGCCCTGACAAGCGCTCCCTTGCCAGAACTGAGTACGCGACTTACTAGCGCCACTCTCTCTGCCAGCTACTCCTGGTCGATGCGTTCATCCCTGCGTTTTTCTCTGACCCATGAGCGTTACCGAAGTGCCGACTTCGCCTTGGACAACATTGCACCTGCAACCACAGCCTCTGTCCTGCTGTTGGGGCAAGACAGTCCGCAGTACCAGGTCACATGGACAAGCCTTAGTTACCGTTTTCAATTCTGACTTTTCACCTAGTTACTGGAGCATAGATGCAACAGTTTACGCGCCATTGTCGAGCCATTGTCTGGAGTCTGGCAATTCTGCCAGGGCTGGTGTCCCTTTTCTTTCTGACAGGCGCTAATTTTTCCAGCCCTGGTTCCTGGCTCAACACCCTGGGACGTCTGACTGGCATCTGGGGCTTGTCCTTTTTACTGGTATCAGCACTGCTTTGCTGCCGGGTTCCCGGTTTTGACCGCCCATTCGGTGGTCTGACCAAACTATGGCAGCTTCACCACCGGCTCGGCGCCTTGGCCTTTCTACTGTTACTGGCACATCCCATTCTACTGGCTCTGGCTGGTGCAGAAATATCACTGGCTGCCGCAGTGGCAACTCTTTTTTCAAGCCAGGCAGCAGTAATTTGGGGTTGGGTGGCACTCCTGGCTTTAATGGCGTTTTTGGCTCCGACTTTCGACTTTTTCGGAGAAGGGGAATATCAGCATTGGAAGTGGCTGCACCGCCTCAGCGGGATCACCGTGGTGTTCGCGCTAATTCACACACTGATGCTGTCACGTGCTCTGCCTGAAATCTGGGCAATTGTGATCTGGGGCCTGCTTGCTTTGTTGGCACTGGTTGCTATCGGCTACCGCTGGCTTTTTTCACGTTGGCATGGTCATAAGAACTATCAGATTTGCCATATCGAGCAACAAGCCAACAATGTGGTAGAGCTGAGCCTGGAGCCGTCAGACAAGCTTTTGGAATACGAAGCCGGCCAGTTTGTCTACCTCACCTCTTACGATACCGCACTGACGAATGGGTGGGGCGAGGAACACCCTTATACTCTGTCATCTGCACCTGAAGAGCCCATCCTACGGATCGCGATCAAAGCACTAGGCGATTCCAGCCATGCGATGCAAAGCATCCCGCTGAACAGCAAAGTGAAAGTGGAAGGTCCATATGGTCGGTTTTTCCCCAGCCCCGGAACAACACCCGAGCCAGAGCTCTGGATCGCAGGTGGTATCGGCATCTCACCATTTATAGGTCGCTTGCGGCACTGTGCTCTGAAAGGTGAAGCGCTCAATGCACATCTGATTTATTGCGTACAGGAAGAAGCACGCTTGTTGTTTGGTGAGGAACTTGCCAGTTTGATGGCATCCCTGCCTGAAAGCCATTTGCACGTGCATTTTTTTTACAAAGAAGGCCCCCTCAACCAGGAGTATATTAAGACTCACTGCCCGGATTTTACTCAGCGTATCGCTTATCTTTGTGGCCCAATACCTTTGACAAATATGGCTCAGGCAATGCTAATTCAGAACGGTGTAGCGCCCTATCACATAGTCACCGAAGAATTTGCCTTACTTTAAGATCATCATCATTTAAGGAGATACTCAATTATGAAAAAAACCGCTTTTGCCGCATTTATAGCCTTTTGGACATCAATCTTTACCATGCTGACGTTACATGCACTTCTGCCCTCAGCGACTGCAGCAGATAACGAAACTACTTACACGCTAGAGCAAATTGCCGCTCATGATCAGATCGAAGATTGCTGGATGGCTATTCAAGGCAGGGTTTACAATTTTACCGACTATATTCCGATTCATCCTGCTCCTCCGAATGTGATGAATTCCTGGTGTGGAAAAGAAGCAACCGAAGGAATGATGACCAAGGGCTATGGGAGCGACCACAGTCCAGCAGCCTGGGAAATGATGGCAGCATATTTGATTGGGACTTTGATTGAAGAGTAACAAATACGTACAGGTATAAAAGATGCTTGTGCAAAATATAGCTATCGCCTGGAAAATTCCTGGGTTTGAGGTCATGAAAGATAGAATCTTTGTTGAAATCATTGCTGGAGCACTCACTCTACACCTGATATTAATAAAGGAATCCAGAATGAGTCGAGTATTTTTCCGTTAACGGAGTGTAGGGAATGAAGGAAGAAATCCAGAAGACTATCGAGAAAGTTTGGCACAAATTGGCAGTCGAAGATGTCTTCGATGCTTTAAGTACAGATGCTAATGGCCTAACAAAAGAGGAAGCTGAAAGCCGTCTTGATAATTATGGTTTAAACCGATTGCAGGAAACGGTCAAACGTAATTCACTTCTTCGCTTCATTCTACATTTTCATAATATTCTCATTTATGTGCTCCTCTGCTCTGCCCTGATCACTGCGGCACTTGGCCATCTTATCGACACCCTGGTAATTCTGGCAGTTGTCATTGCCAATGCCATGATTGGCTTCATACAGGAAGGTAAGGCGGAAAAGGCGATGGACTCCATCCGCAAGATGCTCGCACTCAAGGCGTCGGTACTTAGAGATGGTGAGAGAAAAGAGGTTGAGGGAGAACAGCTGGTTCCCGGGGATATCGTATTACTGGAAGCGGGTGACAAAGTACCTGCCGATCTTAGACTTTTTCGCTCCAGTAGCCTCCAGATTCAGGAGGCTGTATTGACCGGCGAATCGATACCAGTCGAAAAAAATACGCAACCCGCCAAACCTGATGCCTCACTCGGTGACAGGGCTTGCATGGCCTTTAGCGGAACATTGGTGACCAGCGGGCAAGGCCAGGGCATCGTGGTGGCAACCGCAGACAGCTCGGAGATCGGCCGTATCAGCGGCATGCTTTCCACTGTCGAAACACTGACCACGCCATTGGTCGGGCAAATGAATGTGTTTGCACGCTGGCTCACCATCCTGATACTGATAATCGCAGTTGTGCTCCTCACCTTTGGATATTTCGTCGAGCATTTCGACTTTTCCACCATGTTCATGGCCGTGGTTGGCCTTTCAGTGGCTGCCATCCCCGAAGGCCTGCCTGCTGTTTTGACCATCACACTTGCAGTGGGTGTCCAGGCCATGGCACGTCGCAAAGCCATCGTGCGGCGCTTGCCCGCCATCGAAACCCTTGGCTCTGTCTCGGTAATCTGTACCGACAAGACAGGAACCCTGACACGCAACGAAATGATGGTGGGTTCGGTGGTAACACAGTCGCATATGTTTTCATTGAAGGGCGCAGGATACGAACCAAGGGGGGATATCAGACTCAACGATGCTGTCGTCGATGTCAGCGATCATGACATCCTCAACGAACTTGGCCGTTCCTCAGCTTTATGTAACGATGCATCCCTGTATGAACGCAATGGCGTCTGGACCGTCGAAGGCGATCCTATGGAAGGCGCCCTGCTCGCGCTATCCGGCAAAGTCGGCATCAACGTTAAACAGGAAGCCACCAGCTGGCCACAAACTGACGTTATCCCCTTTGATGCCAAGCATCGATTCATGGCTACACTAAATCATAATCATGAACATCAAGCCTTTATTTTCGTGAAAGGGGCGCCAGAGAAAATTTTGGCAATGTGCAATCAGCAGCGCACAGAGCCCGGTCAAAGCGAGGCATTGGATCAAAAATACTGGCACGAAAAGGCTGAGGACATTGCTGCAGGTGGACAACGCGTGCTGGCATTTGCGCTCAAACCAGTGCCAGTGGAATACACCGTTCTGGAATTCTCCGATGTTGAAGAGGACCTGATATTGATCGGCCTGGTGGGACTAATTGATCCGCCGCGTCCTGAAGCCGTCAAGGCTATCGCGGAATGCAGGAGCGCGGGAATTCGCGTAAAAATGATCACCGGCGATCACAAGGCGACTGCCGCGGCCATTGGCAAACTGATCGGCCTGCAAAATCCGGACAAGGTGTTAACAGGCGCTGATCTCGACGCAATGGATGATTCTGCGCTTGCGGCGATTGTCCATGATACGGATATTTTTGCCCGTACCAGCCCGGAGCACAAGTTACGCCTGGTGATGGCGCTGCAGTCACACAATATGACAGTTGCGATGACCGGGGACGGCGTGAATGATGCGCCTGCTCTAAAACGCGCCGATGTCGGTATTGCCATGGGACTTAATGGCAGCGATGCGGCGAAAGAAGCGGCTGAATTTGTTCTTGCCGACGATAATTTCGCTTCCATAGCCGCCGCTGTAAGAGAGGGACGAACGGTTTATGACAACATCAAAAAAGTCATCAGCTGGACCTTGCCCACCAATGCCGGCGAAGCATTGACTATTGTCGTGGCCTTGCTGTTCGGTATGACCCTGCCAATCACGCCGATACAGATTCTCTGGATCAACATGATCACTGCAGTCACGCTCGGTATTGCCCTGGCGTTTGAACCTACCGAGGCGAACACCATGCGCCGTCCACCGCGCCCCAGAAATGAGCCACTGTTATCCGCTGAACTGGTATGGCATATCCTGCTGGTTTCGAGCCTGTTCCTGGGCGGTGTTTATGGAATGTACAGTTATGCAATCGATGCCGGTTATTCCACTGATCTGGCACGTACCATCGCACTGAACACCCTGGTGGTAATGGAAATTTTCCACCTTTTCTTTATCAGAAACATCTATGGCACATCGTTAACCTGGGAAGCTGTCAAAGGCACAAAAATGGTTTGGGCCACGGTCATGAGTGTAACTGCAGCTCAATTTGCAATTACCTATGCTCCACCATTGCAGACAATTTTTGGTACCAGCCCGGTACCTTTTTGGGATGGTGTTATTATTTTCGGTGTCGGCGTAGTGCTTTTCATAATAATAGAAACAGAAAAACAACTTCGTCTGCGCGTGCGTAAAAATCAACCCGCATAAAGCTCAAACTTACTTATATCCACTATCACAATAAACAGATTACAGGCTTATTTGCAGATTGAAATAATTTACTTTTACCTGGGATTATAAAAATAAAGGCATTCGTAATGGTTGAAGCCCGAGAGCAGTCCAACCTTTTTAAACACGGGCTCTGTATTGCAATTACGTATTTTCGTTCAGCCGGGTAAGGAGCAGAAAGCGCTATACAGTATTGATTATAAAATGCTCCCCTTCGCCCTCAGTAGAGTCATCAATCTACCCCGACAGCTTTGGCGCCCGGGCGGCGCGGGTCTGAATAACCGTAGAACACACCATCTTTCCACATCACACTTTGCAGACTCCCCATGCCCGCACTGCGTTTGCTGAAATTAATGTTTTGCCCTTTTTCTATTAACAGTGAGACGGTGTCCGGACTGATGCCACTTTCTATTTCCAATACATCCGGTTGCCACTGGTGATGAATACGCGGCACAACGGAAGCGTCAGCTATGTTCATGCCATACTCGAGCACATTCAGTACCATCTGCATATTGGCGCTGATAATTTTTGATCCACCCGGTGTGCCGGTAATAAAAAATGGTTTACCGTCTTTGGAGACAAACACCGGCGACATGGAACTGACCGGACGACGATTGGGATGGATGACATTGTTTTCGCTTCCCATCAGACCAAAGGCATCGGGAATGTCAGGGCGCAAGGTGAAATTACCCATATTATTGTTCATCAAAATACCGGTGCCTTCGATAACGACGCCTGACCCAAAGGTAAACATCAGGGTATACGTATTACCCACCATATTGCCTTCACTGTCCATCACCGAATAATGCGTGGTTTCATCGCTTTCATATATGGCAAGATTACCGGGCGCTATTTCATCCGACGGGATGGTACTTTCCAGGGAAATTTTATCCGCCAGTGATTTTGCATAGTCCTTGCTGACCAGGGCACTTGTGGGTACCTCAACAAAATCCGGATCTCCCAGGTATTTGCTGCGATCGGCATAGGAAAACTTCATCGCTTCAGCGGTGACGTGCAGGGCGTCGGCACTTTCAGGGCCCATTTCAGCCAGAGGAAAATTTTCCAGTATGTTAAGCATCTGGATTACATGGGTGCCGCCCGAACTGGGTGCTGGCATGGCCGCAATTTCATAACCCCGAAAGGTCCCGCGCACCGGCTCACGTTCCACCACTTCATAGTTGGCCAGATCTTCCATAGTAATCAGACCATTGTGCGCCTCCATATCGGCCACAATCTTTTTCGCCACACTGCCTTTATAGAAAGCATCGACGCCATGTTCGGCAATTTCAGATAAGGTCCAGGCCAGATCCGGCTGTTTGAACAGTTCACCCACTTCGTAATTTGAACCATCCGCTTTATAAAACTTTTTCAGACTGGCCGGGTTATTTCTCAAACGCTGGCTGCGGGCCAAATCATCAGCCAGATCATAGGTTACGACAATACCATCGCGTGCCATTCTAATGGCTGGTTCCAGTACTTCTGCCAGAGTCATGGTGCCGTACTTTTCTACGATATGCGCCAGTCCGGCAACGGAACCGGGAATCGCAGAGGACTTATGTGAGAAACGGTAGGTTTCATCCCTCACCACGTTACCGTTTTCATCGAAATACATATCACGTTCGGCAGCCGCTGGAGCAGTTTCCCTGAAATCCACGGCAATGGTTTTATTTAATTTGGCTACATGAACCAGCATGAAACCACCACCACCGATATTGCCCGCACGGGGCAAAGTCACCGCCAACGCAAACCCCAGTGCGGCGCCGGCATCGATGGCATTACCACCTTTAGCAAGAATTTCTGCAGCAATTTCGCTGGATAAGGCATTGTGACTTGCCACCATACCTTTCTTACCCATCACCGGGTGATTGATCGCGCTGTATTCAAACAGCGGTGTTGAGGATTCTGGCTGGGCAAACGCAGGCGTGATGCTTAACAGCGTAAAAATACCGGTAATCATGAAAGCGATAAATCTATTTAGCATGGCTTTGACCTTTTGTTAGCACTGGTATTGGCAGTGCGGTTAGCAATGGATAACGACGATAGTTCAACTAGTACTTCAGTTTGTTTATTGCTGCTGGACGTTAAATGACTTACCGACAAAGTCAGCCAGCCTGATATTTTCATAGCGCTTGGTTTTTCTGCCTGCAGTAGTCAGGAACGTCACTTCGACATCCACTTCATCACGGCCTGGCAAACCAAAATGTGCTGGTAGATTACTGTGGCTGTTATAACCGCTGCCAGTAGTCAGCAGACGCAAGCCGAGCAGGCTTCCTGAGTTGCTATAAACGCGAACTTCAGCGCCGGCACGGTTGAAAATACCATTGTGATCACTGACTGCTATTTGCAGGGAATGCTGTCGCGCATCAATCCCGAGGTTATTTCTGATCAGCGGATGACGACCGGCGATGTTGTAGCCTTCTGTCAGTGAAACATCCAGGTCACCATCCATATCGAAATCAGCCCATTGCACGCCATGATCTGCTCCGCTTAAAGGGGTTTTATAGGTATCGATTTCAGTGAAGCTATCACCATCATTGTTATGAAACAGGCGATCGTGAGGCGAGCGCACTCCGTCTACATCATGGTAGCCGGCAGCAAATAAATCCAGGTAACCGTCATTATCAAAATCCCCCCAATGGGCACTGACCATATGATCGTTACCGGAAATTCCCATAGCCTCACTTACTTCAGAAAAAGTGCCGTCGCCAATATTCCGGTAGAGCTTGTTGATGCCATAGGTGGAAACAAACAAGTCAAAATGGCCATCATTATTAAAATCTCCAACACTGCAATCAACACCACCATCGGTACGCTCGCGAGGCCCACCTTCCAACTCCAGTTGCGCTGCGACGTCGGTAAAAATACCACCATTGTTTTTATACAAAGCGTCTTTTCCTACCCCCTGATTGGCAAGAAACAAATCCAGCAGGCCGTCCTGATTGTAATCAAACCAGCAGGCTCCCACGGTGGCACGTGGATCATTTAAACCAGTCGCCTCACTAACATCGATGAACTGGCCATTTATATTGCTGAATAAAAAATTGCCACCAACTCGATCGGCAACAAACAGGTCAAGACTGCCATTGTTATCGTAATCCACCCAACTGATTTGCCTGGAACTTACCTGGGGGATAGCTACGCCCATTTCTGCAGTGACTTCGGTAAAGCCCTGAGATTTATCATTGTGGAACAGCTCATTGCCCTGGCGATTGCTGCCAATATAAAGATCAAGATAACCATCGGCATCATAGTCGCCCCAGGCAATGGCGCGACGCTCCTTGCCACCCGTTGGCAAGCCCAGAACGGGGCCGACATTGAAGAAGTCACCCAGTTCGTTGTTATAAAGTCTGACATCTCCAGTTTTGAAAGCGATTACCAAATCCAGATCCCCGTCATTGTCATAATCGCCCCAGGCATTGGATAGCGCCATATTGCCACCAAAGGTATCGGCTTGAATGCGTGAAAAGTCAGGCACAGATTGTTGTGCCAGAATGCCGTTACTTGCGATGCACAGCATGGAAAGAAAGAGGTAACGTAGCAGCCCCGCAAAACGTAGCAGCCCCGCAAATAGAAGTTCAGGTTTCATAACGTGAGTATCCTGTGTACTGAAAAAACAGATGGAAATATTAACCAATAATCAGGTGCTGAAAATGAGGGAGATGATTACAGGATTAGCACTTATACAAAATTTATTTGCGATCAAGATAACTACCATAAAAGATCAAAAATACGACACATCAAAGATCTTTTTCAAAAAGGATTACTGAAAACCAATCACCCCGCCTTTAGCCCGCCGGTGTAGATTACATGCTAGCCAATCTCATAAAAACACAAATTCAAAAAAACTTTTTTTGCTGTTTCAGAGTGGTGCAAATAATGGTTTTTTATGGGGCAGATCGCACTGATTGAGGGCGGGCCTTATTAAAACAAGGCCCGTTTATAGCAAACTATATTAGCGGGGCTTGTAGGTGCTGAAGTAAGCTGGAGGCAAACCGCCATCCTGGGTGATCAGACGTTCAGTAATGTACCAGGTGCCATTAATTTTTCTGAAGCTGGTATCTTCCCGCCCCTGCTCAATAAGACGAGGTGCCAGGTAAACCGAATCATTCATTACCTCTGTGTAGATCATATGCGCAGTTGCCGTATTGCCATTCACAATAATACGGGGATTGGTCATTAGCACATGAACCTTGCCAGCTACGTTTTCTTCCGGAGAAATTTCTCCGTAGTTGTCATACAGTCCCTGGATTTCTTTTTTGCCTTCATAGACCAGGCCGTTTATATCCAGCACTGCATCATCCGTATACATGGCGGTCCAGTCATGCCCTTCGTCAACCTCAAACCCGTAGTAATAGGCCAGCAGCATGTCTTCGAGCTGCAGACGATCAAGCATGGTTTCCTGGGTTGTAATTGGAATTTGCGCTGCAACAGGCAAGACCACAGCCATGCCAGCAATCGCAAACAGGATACACCCAACTGCTGATAGTTGCAGACGTCGTAAAATAGTCTTTGAGCCAAGAGAGCTGACCATAGATGATCTCCTTTCAGATTGAAAATATATTATTAAACGGACTTTCAATAATGCGGACAGATACTGACAGCCATGCCATTGTTACTACTTAAGAGCTGGAATCTTTACGGGTAAGACAGAATAAAACCATCCTTGTTGGGCATCTCAATTTCTACCAGCGCCTGAGCATCCAGCACGGCATCTTCTTCGATGATTCCGTTAAGAAATAACAGGTAGGCCGTCAGGGCATAAACCTCATCATCAGACAGGGTTTGTGGTGTATTAAACGGCATGGCACGACGAATATAGTCATAGACCGTGCTGGCATGAGGCCAGAAACTGCCGATGGTTCGGACCTGTTGCAATTGGTCTAGAGTCCCGTGTCCACCCACCAGACGATCATGGGGCTGCCCCGCACCTTCCTCGCCATGACAGGCAATACATTGCACTTTATAAATAGTTTCACCCTGCACTACTGTTCCCGAACCCGCCGGCAGACCACTACCATCGGGTTCAATACTGATGTCCCAGGGGGCAAGGTCTTCCTCTGAAATTGCTACGCCCAGACCCGGACCTTGCGTTTCCTGTTCGGTTACACAGGCAGACAGGGCAGAACAAAAAATCAGACTGATCAATTTACGCGATAACATTGCTCACCTCCCCGTTAGCTGCAATACCCCATGCCTGGATGGTGTTGTTATGGTAATTACTGCGCGCACCATATTCAGAAATAAACATGTCGCGAGTTGGCTGCACAGCGCCGGACTCATCGACAGCGCGACTTTTCAATACCGCCGGGCCTCCATTCCAGCGCCATGCCAGCCGGAAGCGGGTGAAGGATTTTGATAATACCGGTCCGGACAGGGCTGCTTCAGCCCAGCTTTCTCCGCCATCTGCCGAAACTTCCACGCGGCTGATTTTCCCGGCTCCGGACCAGGCAATACCTGTTACCTCATAGAGCCCCGGCTGCTGCATGGTCAAGCCCGGTGAAGGACTGGTGATAATCGATTTAACGCCCATATCAAAAGTGAAAATTTTGGCTTTGCCCCCCAGCAGGACATCCGTGTAATGTGAGGTTTCATCGCGGGTCATGGTGGGCGCGGCATTGACTTTCAGGCGGCGCAGCCATTTGACAGACATATTGCCTTCATAACCCGGCAGAAACAGGCGCATGGGATAACCGTTTCCAGGCCGCAAGCGTTCACCATTCTGATATAGGGCAATGATGGCGTCATCCATCATTTTTGCCAGCGGAACGCTGCGAGTCATGGCCGCCGAATCGGAGCCTTCTGCCAACACCCAGCGGGCGCCAGGTTTGACGCCAGCTTCATCCAGAAGTATCGACAGTGGCACTCCGGTCCATTCGCTGCAGGACATCAGGCCATGCAAAGCGCCCAGCGGTCCCTGCTGGGGATCGGCAGTCAGGTTGGCGCGACCGCTGTTACCTGAACATTCCAGGAACTGGATTCGGGTGACCGTGGGATAACGCAACAGGGCATCCATGCTAAATGTCAGGGGTCGATCCACCAGGCCATGGATCAGAAGTTTATGCTGATCAGGGTTTATATTGGGCACGCCGCTATGATGACGCTCAAAATGCAAACTGTTGGGCGTTATCGTACCGTGCAGCTTTTCCAGCGGTGTGAAAGACACCCCCGACCCGGTCACCCCTGGTGTTCCACCAACAATTCGCTGTACGCCCTGTTCATATTGCGAGGGCTGCCCATAAGGGCTCATATGCGCACCCGGTGTTTTCATCCAGGGCGGAATCTCCAGCGGTTCTGCAGCAGCGGGCACTGCAGAAAGTAATCCCATACTGCCCAACATGGTCGCCCCACCGGTCAGGAACATCCTGCGGTGCAATAATCCGTTACCCGCAACATCTTCAATACTATTTGGGTCATTGTTATCTGATGTCATGCCTTACCCCTCAACCGACTTTTCATGTATTTAATACCAAAAAAAACAAAGGTACCAGCGCCATAACGTTAGATCATTTTCTTCGATATCTAATTTTTATTCTTTTTGCTTTGTTATTCTTTTATTTTTTTATTCTTTTATTCTTTTATTCTTTTATTTCCCCTGGTCGATATTGTTCAGGTAATGGTTTCACCAGCCTATCAATGTCAAAAGGTTCAAGAGTCAACCCCTGCACATCCCATCATTTTTTTGGCCCTTGAGCTACCTCGCCTAGAATCCTGGTCTACATTTATAAACATCTTTGCAATGCACCTGTAAAAATTGTCACAATCAGCGCTGGCGTTTCCAGCATGATACCTGCTGATGACAATTTCCAAGCCCTGGAAAAAAGTGTGGGTAACCGGCTTTATGATGCGAAGAACAGTGGCAGGAATCAGTACGCTAACCGATCTTTGCGGTTACTGAGCCTGCACCCATTTTTGCATGGACACTGTATTCGCTGTTTTGCCAACCTGTAGAAGTGAAAAAGGTCTGTATTTTTTTATCCTCGACAGCCATGATATTGGATACCCTTTCAAAGCAGGAAGCCGGGCATTGGTTACGCGGCGACAGTTATCAAGCGCCCCGGAATGAAATTCAACAGGCAATCAGGTAATAGAGTATGAATAAACAAGGCAGAAACATGCCTTCAGCGCAAAACACAGCGGGGCACACCCATAGCCTGTCATTATTCACCGTCTTCGGGATTGAGGTGCGCCTTGATATCAGCGTCATAATTATTTTCAGCCTTATCGTTTACAGCCTGGGCAATGGCGTCTATGCGAGCTGGCATCCTGACTGGACGCCAGCCATGATCTGGGGGACCGCATTGTTTTCCGGACTGGCATTTTTTGTTTCTTTGCTGGCCCATGAACTTTCACACTCTGTAGTGTCTCAATACTTCGGCATACCGGTCCCCCGTATAACGCTTTTCCTGTTTGGCGGTGTTGCTGAAATCAGCCGCGAGCCTGAATCTCCCAAGCAGGAATTTCTGATCGCCCTTGCCGGCCCGCTTATGAGTCTGATAATCGCCATTGTCTGCAGTAATCTGGCGTTTTATATGGCGGGCGATATTGATGTAGCAGCCAGCGTTAGTGCCGGTGATGTGAATGTGCTTTCTACTCTGGGCTCACTGACTACAGCCCTGTTCTGGCTTGGATCCATCAACATGCTGCTGGCCGTATTCAATATGATTCCAGGTTTTCCGATGGATGGCGGCCGGGTCTTTCGCGCCATAATCTGGGCCATTTCTGGCGACCAACTCAAGGCCACACTATGGGCCTCCAATATTGGTCGCTATTTTGGCTGGCTTTTAATGGCCATAGGCGTTACGGGATTGTTACAGGGACAGGGCATAGGGAGTCTCTGGTCGATACTGATCGGCTGGTTTCTATCCAATCTGGCTACCATGAGTTACAGGCAGTTAGTGACAGATCGGGCCCTGGGTGGCTTCAGGATAGCTGACTTGATGCGAACACATTTCGAAACTGTTGATGCGAATATGTCTTTACCGGAGTTTGTCGATAATTATCTTTTGCGGAGCAGTCAACGACTATGGCCAGTTACCAGAAATGAAAAATTAGCAGGCATAGTCAGCCTCGCACAGATCAACCAGGTTGCTCCAGAAAACCGCATACACCTGACGCTTGGGGAAACAATGAGCCCTATAGAAGAGATTGATTATCTGGAACCGCAGACGCGAGCCAGCGATGCCATCAATATACTGGTCAAGGCAGGAGACGAACCGATGTTGGTGGTAGCGAATGAAAAGGTGCAGGGTCTCGTCCAGCAGGCCGATATTCTGAAGTGGTTGGCACTGCATCAAATCACAGCCTGAGTCGCTACGAACAAGCCTGTTATGGAAAATACATCCAGCCCTGATGTGGATTTATTCCTGCAAGAAACGCTGTAAACGCTGATTTAAAAGCTCATTTTCTGCCTGCAACTGTTCTCTTTCCTCGATAAGCTCAATCACTAAAGCCACGGCAGACCAGTTCAACTTTAAATCCCGCCGCAGTCGCACAGCGCGTCGGGCAATACTTACCATGGTCAAATCAAAAGACCATTCCGCAGGTTTCTCTCCTCTCGGTTCAACGATGCCATATTCCACCATCTTTATAAAAGTGTTCCTGGGCAATTCTACGGCATCGCACACATCACCCAGATCCAATTCAACAGTATGATTATTCATAGTCTTTTCCTGGCTTAATTAGTTAAATCACTACGGGGATTAAAGTCAGACTTACTCGCCAATGCCTTCCATAGTTCTGTAATTTCAGCGTCGGACCTATCAGGGATCACGATCTTGAGTATTACATAAAGATCACCCGGTCCTTTTTTGCCACTAAGCCCCTTGCCTTTGATGCGTAGACGATTACCGCTCTGGCTGTCAGGTTTAACAGTCACTTTAATCTGGCCACTGAGTGTCGGCACTTCAATGGAAGCGCCCAAAGCGGCTTCCCATGGTGCCACAGGTACAGTGATAGCAAGATCGTTCCCGATCACATCGAACAGCGGGTGAGGAACCAGTTTGATTTTAAGATACAGATCACCTGGCGAGCCACTGCCAAAGCCTGGCGCTCCCTGCCCCTTCAGTCTGATACGCTCTTTATCCATTACGCCTTTGGGGATTTTCACTTTCAGGGTTTTCCTGATGTCATCCATGCGCCCCGATTCTCCATAGTGAGGCAAGTTATAGGCGATGGTTTTGGTTTCATCACTGAGAGTGTCTTCCAGAAATATGGGCATGTCGATTTCAATATCCTGGCCGCGTCTGGAAAACCTGTCCTCGCCTCCGGCATGGGCACCAGCTGTGTGACGCTGAAAATCCGCACCAAAAATCGATTCAAAAAAATCGGAATAATCACCCTCACTATAACCAGAGCGTTCACTATGCTGCCATCCAGGCGGCGGTGTAAATGGTTTTCCCTGGGATCCATACTTGCGCAGCTGATCATATTCAGCGCGTTTTTCATCACTGCCCAGAACTTCGTATGCCTCTGCGACTAATTTGAACTGCGCTTCAGCGTCATGCTGCTTGCTAACATCAGGGTGGTATTTTCGAGCCAGCCGTCGATAGGCGGTCTTGATAGCTTTTTTATCATCCTCAGGTTTAACCCCAAGAATTTTGTAGTAATCTTTAAATTCCATAATCCAGCCTGTTAGAGTTATTTGCAGGTATTCCAATACGACAATCAGAATACTCGATTAGCTTCTGACAAATATTCCTATTTCTTCTTTAATCTCAAAATTCAGGGCGTTCATTATAATTATCAGTTCCAGCAGGTTGACGAGAGTTAAACCCGTTCATAAGCCCTGCTAAAAATATATTTAATTTTGTACCCGACTGCTTTTGAATAAGCATAATTTCTATCGTCCAGTTAAAAAAGAGGAGCGTATTTTTTCGCCTGATAACACTTTTCCTCACCTCTTTTGAGAATCATTTTTCTTTGTTCATTTTTTATGCGGAACGCCCGTTCAAGGCGACTTTCCGAATATATCTATACTTTGCGTCATAGAACTACATGTGGCATTATTTATCGACTTTTTCTGATCTTTTAGCCAGTAGATTCGCATAAACGAACATAGAAATGATCAGTCTATTTCCAAGCGTGCTGTCAGGTTAGAAGCTTCCAAATTTGGTATCTAGCTTCTTATCCTGCATAAACAGTACCTTGCCATCAATTGTTAAGGGGGACTTACATGATGGATATCAAAAACAAGGGATTATTTCCTGCTGTACTGGCAGTGACACTTGTACTACTCGGTACTCTCTGGGATATAGATAAAGCCTATTCCTCTGGCACCATGGTGGATGCGGCGCGCTCTGACGACCTGATACAGTTACAGCAACTGATCGGTAGCGGTGCTGATGTCAACATTCCAGCGCCTGATGGCACTACACCGTTGCTTTGGGCAGTCTACAATTCATCTTCCGAACTGGTTCAGTTATTGCTGGATGCAGACGCTGACCCGAACATCCCCAACAAACTTGGCATAACTCCCTTGCTGCAGGCTAGCCGTTATGGCGATGCCAACATGATTAGTATGCTAATTAGCAGCGGCGCCACACTTGCCGTCAGCGGACTCGGCGTGGAATCTCCCCTCATGTCCGCTGCCCGATCCGGCAACGCCCAGGCGGTAAAAGTCCTGCTTGATGCTGGCGCCAATCCAAATGCCAGTGAGCCTGTTGATGATCAGACTGCTCTGATGTGGGCAACAGCCGAAGGGCATCTTGATGTTGTTAAAATACTACTCGATGCTGGCGCAGACCCCAATATGAGAGCCCGTGTTTCAGAACTGACAAAACGCAAAAATGCTGATTTTCCATCAGGCGGTTTTGCGGCATTACATTGGGCCGCACGCAATGGCGATGAGCCGATGATCAGAACCCTGCTTGATGGCGGCGCAGACATTAATGTCAAAAATGGTGATAAATCCACACCGATGATGCTGGCAATCGTGAATGATCGTTTCGATATTGCAGCACTGCTGCTGGAGCTGGATGCAGATGCCAATGATGGCTCTCTTTATTTTGCAACCGAGATGCGCGATGCCACCACAGACTGGCGCGCCCGGGACGGAACTATCTTCCGCGCCGATCACCCTAACGAACTAAGTGCCATTGAACTTACCCGCCAGTTGCTGGAAGCCGGTGCAGACCCAAACAAACCGTTTATCGGCCAGATGCACAATACCTCGATGTGCTGTGATACCAAGTCCAATATGACTCCGTTCTACAGAGCCGCTAAAGCAGCAGACATTGCCGGTATGGAAATAATGCTTGAATACGGAGCAGATCCTAATTGGAAGCCGGCCTCCGAAACCCGGCAGGTAGGGATTGATGGTGAGGAAGAAATCGTTAGCCGCTCTGCCCTGATCGTTGCCATTACCGGTGGCAAGGGTGTCGCCATTGCCGGTGGCCCCAATGATTTGCGCAATGGCCCGCCAGACTTTCGCGAAGCAGGCGTGCGTGACCCGGTTCAGGCAGCCAAACTTCTTCTCGAAGCGGGCGCCGATGTCAGCGTTAAAGGCCCTGATGACCTAACCGCCCTGCATGTTGCAGCCAATGCCGGACAGCTCGACATTGTCTATGCACTCGCCGCCCATGGCGCATCACTGACGGCAAAGAACAAGAAGGACCAGACGCCACAGGAACTGGTGGAAAATACGCCAGCCAAAAAGCCCACTCCCGGCTTTTACTTTGATGCACCACCGGCTTCACAGAAGCAGATTATTGCAGCACTGATTGAATTAGGCAGTAACAACAATAGTGATCAGGGAAATATCGCACGATGAAGATTAGCGCTCTAGCAAGAAGCATCTGTATTAGCGCCATAAGCAGTACATTGGCCATGACTGTTAGTGCGGCTGATAACAACTCTGCACCGGAAGCGATGCTGGCCGAGCAATGGTCAATGATCAACAACTACTGCACAGACTGCCATAACTATGACGAATTCAGAGGCGGTATTTCACTAGAAGGTCTCGGACCTGATAATGTGCATAGCGATCCTGAGGTTTGGGAAGAGGTCCTGCGCAAGCTAAAGATTAGCGCAATGCCTCCGCGCAAACAGGATCAGCCCACGAAAGAACAACGAAAACGTTTCATCGCTGCTCTTGAAAAAACACTGGATGCAGCCGCCAATGCAGATCCCTATGCCGGCTTAACGACCATTCACCGACTCAACCGTGCTGAATACTCCAATGTGATTCGTGATTTATTCGGGCTCGACCTGGACCTTACGGAACTGTTACCCAGTGACGGCGGTGATTTCGGTTTTGATAATATTGCCGATCTGCTGCGCACTTCACCAATGTTGCTGGATCGCTACATGACTGTAGGACTGCGAGTGGCAGACATGGCACTGGGAAATCCGGATGCTTCATTAAACACGACTACCCTGAAAATCCCCTTTGATACCTCCCAGGACAAGCACCTCAGAGGCATGCCTATTGGTACCCGAGGTGGTATTGCAACAACCCATTATTTCCCTGCTGATGCTGAGTATATCTTTGCTGCGCGCCCACTTAACGGCGTTGCAGAAGGCTATTTTGGTATCGAGGGACACGATCGTCCCCATGAATTCCTGGTGTTCGTTGATGGTGAGGTTGTTTACTCCAGCGAAATTGGCGGACCCGAGGATCACAAAGTCAGTGTTGAAGATGGCTATGTTAGCGTCATTCCCATTATTGACAGGAAACTGACTTCACCAAAGATACCAATCACAGCGGGCCCACATGAAGTGATCTTTACCTGGCGGGAACGGGTTTCTGCTGAGCAGAACTCATGGCAACCATCCTTGCGCGCATCGCTTGAAATTCATAATCCTTCCGGCATGCCACGCCTGGAAGAAGTGCGAATTCAAGGCCCCTATAACGCTACCGGTGTAAGCGACATGGCGACCCGGGATCGAGTGATGAGCTGCCAGCCAGAATCAGCAGCAGAAGAAGAGGCCTGCGCAAAAGAAGTTCTTACCACCTTGGCCAAACGTGCTTTCCGACGGGCAGTGACAGAGGATGATATTGCCGCGCCAATGGCCTTTTATAAAAATGAACGCGCCGGTGGTGGTGATTTTGATCAGGGCATACGCGCATCTGTTGCGCGCATGATTGTGAGTCCGTTTTTCCTGTTCCGCGTCGAAACCGATGCTAATGACACCCCGGACGGAACCGATCAAATGGTTAATGGCTACGAACTGGCATCACGACTGTCGTTCTTCCTCTGGTCCAGTATGCCCGATGATGAATTGTTTGAGCTGGCAGAAACTGATGCGATCAGAGATGCCGATACTCGCAAGGCACAGGTAGAACGCATGCTGGCTGATCCACGAGCCGAAGAATTCGTGAAGAACTTCGTCGGGCAATGGTTGCAGCTGCGAAATCTGGAAATTCGTGCCCGTCCCGACATAAAAATGTTTCCTGACTTTGATGACAACCTGCGCAAGTCATTCCGCCAGGAAACAGAAATGCTGTTTGCCCATGTATTGCGGGAAAATCGCCCGGTGCATGAACTGCTTACAGCAAATTACACCTTTGTTGATGAACGCCTTGCACAACACTACGGAATTGAAGGGATCACTGGCGCACGCTTCCGCAAGGTCAACGTCGAAGACTCTAACCGCTGGGGGTTATTTGGTCACGGCAGCCTGTTGTCACTGACCTCGGCATCCAGCCGCACCTCGCCCATTATGCGAGGAAAATTCATCCTCACAGAATTCTGGAACAATCCTCCACCGGCAGCGCCAGCCAATGTACCGGCACTGGAAGTTAGCGCTCCGGTTGATCGTCCATCAACAGTTCGCGAACAACTTGAGAGACATCGTGCCGACCCAGCTTGTGCTGCCTGTCATGACTTTATTGATCCGGTGGGATTTGCTCTGGAAAATTTCGATGTAGACGGCTCCTGGCGCGACACGACCCGTGAAGGTCTGGAGATTGACTCCACAGGAATTCTGCTTGATGGAACGCCTGTCAATGGGCCCGCAGCACTGCGAAATGCTCTGCTGGCGGATCCTGAACTATTTGCCAGTACTGTTACTGAAAAGCTACTGGTATACTCTTTGGGTCGTGGACTCATCCCGAGGGACATGCCTGTAGTCCGGGAAATTGTGAGACATGCCGCTCAGAGCGATTATAGTTTGATGTCGATAATTATGGGGATTATTGAAAGCTACCCTTTCCTTATGCGAACCAACAGCTCGGCATCAGATATTAACGCCATTGCAACTAGTGACTGAACTCTGGAACCCTGATTCCGGAACCAGCCACTTGAAATATAAATACAGGAGAACAAGAATGTTCATTACAAAGAAACATCTCAGCCGCAGGACGCTTCTTAAGGGATCGGGAGCCGCTATTGCACTTCCCTTGCTTGACGCAATGGTGCCAGCCGCTACGGCACAATCACAAACTGCCGCGGCAGGAAAACTTCGCTTTGGTACTGTCTATGTGCCAAATGGTATTTTCCCGGCTGACTGGCATCCGGAAAAAGCTGGCAAGGATTTCGACTTCAAACGCGTTATGAAGCCGATTGAACCGTTTCGAAATTATGTCACTACTATCAGCCGTCTGAAATCACCCGAAGGCAATCAGGATATGGGTGGTATTCATATGGGAGCCAGCTCTGCCTTCCTGAACGGCGCCGGCCCACTGAGTGAAAATGGTGATTTTAACGAACTGCGTTCCAAAAAGACTGTCGACCAGTACATTGCAGATGCCATCGCCGGGGACACTCCTTTACGCTCTCTGGAACTGGGTACAGAAGACATGGGTACCTCTGCCGGGGCCTGCGACAACTATCCCTGCATGTATTTCAACACCCTGTCCTGGTATGACGATCATAGCCCACTGCCGGTAGGTATCAGCCCACAGGTAACCTTTGAGCGTATGTTTGGTGATCCAGGCACACCTGAACAGCGTCTGCATCGACTGGAGACCAAGCAAAGCATGCTGGACTCTGTGCTTGACGAATCAAAACGCCTTGAAGGTATGCTCGGAGCAA
This sequence comes from Pseudohongiellaceae bacterium, assembly GCA_965662685.1. Lineage (GTDB taxonomy): Bacteria > Pseudomonadota > Gammaproteobacteria > Pseudomonadales > Pseudohongiellaceae > Eutrophocola. Next base: position 65,460 of record CBFIIQ010000001.1, read on the forward strand.
GCGACAACGCCTTGCTGGAAGAATACATGACCAACATTCGTCGTATCGAACTACAGGTACAGAAACTGTCCAACCGTTCTTCCGTAATCGCCAATACCTCAGGTGGACCTGTGGGTATTCCTGACGACTTCGACGAGCATATGAATGTGACCTATGACCTGATGCATCTGGCCTATCAGGGTGACATGACCCGTGTGTTCAGCTTTTTAACAGGTCATGAGGCCAGTGGTCGCAGTTATGCCCATATCGGGGTGAACGAACCACATCACAATGTTACCCATCACCAGAATACTGAAGAAAGTATTACCCGATATGCAAAGATCACCACGTACCAGATGCAGAAGTTTGCTGATTTCGTTGCCAAGCTGGATGCTACTGCGGATGGTGATGGTTCATTGCTCGATTCCACGCTGCTGTATTTTGGCGCCGGGATGAGTAATGGTCTGGAACATGATCGACACAATGTCCCGGCCCTGCTGGTCGGTGGCGCTGGTGGCCGCATGGAAGGCAATCGTCATATTCAGGCAAAGGAAGACGAACCTACGTCCAACCTCTTGCTTGGTATAGCAGATCTGATGGGAGCAGAAATCGATAATATCGGTATCGCCACAAGTCGCTTCCTGCTTTAAATTTTCTTCAAACAATAAAAAATGGGCCTATAGGCCCATTTTTTTTGATCAAATTCCCTCAGTTCGTTAAAGCATCAGCGATTCAAATACACATCAGGATCCAGATACTTCTCAAGCATTCCCGCCTCATTCAAATCCAGAAAATAACCCGTTGGATCACAGGCCAACTGCTCGTTCACATCCAGGTTATTTCCGCGAGCGGACCCACGTACACGAGTCAACGGGGCCGTGTAATAAGGATCATGGATTGTCATCACCCGATCCATTGTCAATCTGTCATCGGCAAAGCTGTAACGTTCAACGATACGTGTCTGTTCACCAGACATCGGATAACCCGTTCCATCCAGCCATCCTGGCAACAGGTGTGTAGTTTCAATGACCAGCTCATTGTTTTCCCAATGGCCTACCGAAAACCCGTTAGAGGTCGCTGGTGTCTCTGCCCTGGCCGTTCTAGCGTCCATCCAGATGCGACGCGGGGAGTTGTGGTCAACGTACAGGAACAGGTAATGTGTTCCAGCATCGTATATTGTCATATTGTAGGGATTACCAAACAGACGCGGCAGGCCATAGGCAAGACACCGCAGCGCCGGATCGTCATATTTATTAATGCCTTCATAAATAGCCCTGGCTGCATCAGTCATGGGCATTGGTTTGGGCTCCAGATCATCCACCGTGGTACGAAATTTGTAACGGTTACTCCAGAGACCAGTTATGTCTATCGGGTATTCACTGATAATGTCACCATAAGCATATTCGGCAGCACTGGCATATACTTCATCAACAACTGTTTGATTACCCCCTGAAGCAGCACTGCCAAAACGTCCGCCATCAGTAACAGCAATACCCCGGATAAAAAGTTTTTTTACCCCATTTCTGCCCAGCTGTCCCTCCACGGAAACAATATCCCCTACCTTGACACTGTCACGGTTCCAATTCTGCCCGCGCAGGGAAGTAACACTGGCTGCCTGCAATTCCCAGACTTCAACCGAGCCATCATCTTTCTGCACATCAACCCGGTAGCGCACATGTGGATTACTAAAGCGTACCTGCGTTACCACGCCCGTTAGCTCTGCGCGCACATCAGCATCAAACTCCAGTCCAAAAGAGTGATGTGCTTGCACCTTACTTATCAAAAACATTGCCAATATTGGCAGTATTAACCTTACCTTAGTTACTTTTCCCATGTTTGCTTCCTGAAAATTCAGATATTTTTATTAGCCTATAATTTTGGTCCACTTTTTAAGTGCAGTAATTCCTGCATGCAAAGTAACCCGGGTTTAATGAGTGCCAGGGTTTAATGAGTGCCAGAGTGCCTTCCCTGTTATTTTTATTTATTTTCGGGTAATTGCGTTACTTTCAGCACCCACTAAAAAATTCTGACCATCCCGCAAGGCGGTAGTCAGCGACATGATGTGCTGCACGGTAATACCGTAATAGCTGTTGTAGGACACATCCAGAGCACTGGAAGCCAGATTCAATACTTTTGTATAGAGTCTTGCTGGCGGGTTCTTGCTGCCAAAACGTGGAGCATTTTTAAATGTCCCTACTCGTGTTAATTCTCCCAATGAAACCATAACCTGTGTCATGTTATCGGTTATCTCACCTTCCATGCTGATGGCAAGCTCCATAGCAGCCTGGGCTATTTGATCGGCAGTGGCATTGTCGCTTGTCAGACCTGCCGGCAAAGCCTCGATTATCGCTTGCCGGGTTGCCACGTCATTGGCAACCTGGGCGCTGACAGAAAATACACTCAGGGAAAAGACGAGACCAAGGGAAAGTAGCAGAAGTTTAATATTCATTGCTGCACACCCATCAAGCTATCGATATATGTCACTGTGTCCATATGCCCCATGCCCAGGGCAAGGTCACGCGCTGTATAGCCGCCCACATCGCGCACACTGAAATCGACACCCTGCTCCCAGGCAAATTGCAGGGCCTCATTCCAGCCCGCCTTGGCAGCACCGTGGGCAACGTTTTGACCATTGGCAGCCAATTGATGAATATCAGCCCCGGCGGCCAGTAACAGCTCCATTATCCGGGCTGCATCCGCGCCTGTTTTATAGGCACCGGAGACCGGTGTTTCCATGAAAATGCCATAGACGCGCCAGACTCCTGCCGCGGTATGAATAGGCGTGACTTCATACACCATATTCGCAATATCTACCCGTGCGCCAAATTCCAGCAACAGTTTCACCGCTTCCACATCACCACTCTTGGCAGCATTGTGCAGGGCTGTAGCGCCACCACTGAGTACCCGAGAATCGGGGCCTGCATCAGTATAAGCTCGATCCCCCCCGGAACGGTAAGGCGGTTCCTTTTTCAGTCGCATATCCACATAGGCGCCTTTTTCCAGCAAGCTCCTGGCAATATCAAGCGCCGTCAACTCGTCTGTTGATGGCAAATCTCCGCGCCTGCTTGCTGGTATCAGGTGTAAATCTATTGCGGAATATAAAGGTGTACGCCCATACCAGTCCCAGCGCTTAATGTCAGCGCCACGTTCAATCAGAATATTGGCGGTATCGTAATGCAGGTTTTGCATCGCCATCAGCAAGGGCGTACCGTTATCGATGTCCGGCAGATTAATATCAGCCCCACCATCAAGCAGCGCCTTTATACACTCAGCACATCCTTCTCTGGCGGCATACAGTAAGGCAGTGAAACCACCGCGATTCAGGGGTTTATTACGCGGCTCAGAAGTGATCCAGCGCGGCCAGTCATGATCTTTTCCACGGGCATCCACCTCAGCACCATGCTCTGTCAACAAGCGGACCATCTCTGGCTGCTTCTGTGATGCCGCCCACATCAGTGCAGTCTGACCACCCCAGCTCTCCACAGCGTTAACGTTTGCGCCACTTTCAAGCAGGAGTCTGGCCGTTTCAGTATTGCCTGTTCTGGCTACCGCCATTAGCAGGCTCTGACCTTCAGCATTGAATGACTCTATATCACCACCGGCCTCCAGCAGTGCTTTCATAATGGCGAAGTCACCATGAACAGAGGCCACGGTCATGGGACTGGCATGATAATCATTGCTCATATCAGGGTCAGCACCCTGTTCCAGCAGACTCTTGACCAGCTCAAGATCTTCTTGATAAACCGCCCAATGCAAGGCAGTAGTCCCATCTTCGGAGGCAGTATTCACATCAGCGCCAGTGGCAAGCATTTCCAGCACGGCAGAACGCTCACCGGCCTCCGCGAGGCCCGGCAAGCTAGCAGGAAAGGCAGTGCTTGCGACCAATAACAAACTGACCGCGGTCAGGCATGAAATCAGGAATCGGAACTGGGCTGTTGAAGCAATCATGAGTGTCGACAGGCCCTAAACCTCGGAGAAAATCCCTGTACTGTTGCCCAGGGATTCCACACCGGGAATACCGGCACGTTCCAGTAGCGTAAGAATGAGATTGGCATGAGGCGTATTCGCGGCGTAACTCAGATGCTGCCCGCCTTTCAGACGACCATTACCGCCACCAATAATTGCCGAAGGCAGTGGGTTGGCATTGTGTGCATTGGAGTCGCTCATATTGCTGCCAAACAGCAGAATGGAATGATCAAGAATTGAGCCATCACCATCTGCAGTGTTGTTTAAACGATCCAGGAACCTGGCAAAGATTTTGGAGTGATAGGTCTGGATTACAGCACATCTATCCATCTTGTCCTGCACATAGCGATGATGGGATAAGGGATGATAGGCATCCGAAATCCCCACCTGATTGTAGGTCAGCATACTTATTTCAGCAGACAACATCATTGAGGCGACCCGGGTGAGATCAGCCTCATACGCCAGTGCTGTCAAATCAAACATCAGATTAATATGCTCTTCCCAATTTGCCGGAACGCCCAGCGGAGCATCCGGAATATCCAGCCCACTGAAATCCTGCTCACCCAGTTTCTCGACCTGACGTTCCACATCGCGCACTGAATCCAGATATTCATCCATGCGCTGGCGGTCAGCACTCCCCAGCCGACCATTCAGGGAAGAAGCACTTTCCGCCACCAGATCCAGCAGGCTGAACTTCTGATTCATGATGGAATCACGTTCTTTTGCCGTATCACCCTGGCCGAACATGCGAAAAAATAACTTGCGTGGATTATGCTCCATGGGCAATGGCTGGGTTCGGGTTCTAAAAGATATAGTCGAACCATAACCACAACCCAGATTACTGTCGCAAGCACCGGCACTTGAAGACTTCACTTCAGTACAAAGTTCTATGGAGGGAAAAGGCGTATCCTGTCCAATGGTCTGAGCCGCAATCTGATCAGCCGAGATGCCGTAATTCGGGTCATTCTGATCAACACTAAAGGGAGAGGCACAACTTAACCAGGTACCCGGTGATGTTGCATGCACACCGGCGCCTTCAGCCGCGGTATTGCGCAGGTTACTGACAATAGTCATCTGCTCTTTATAGGCTGCCAGCGGTCTGAGAATTGGTGTTAATTCAAAATCAGGGCCAACGCTGGCGGGCGTCCACTTATCCATAATGGCGCCATGGGGAAAATAGAAAAATCCCAGCTTGGGTTTGGGCGCCGCAGCTGTCTGGGCCAGAGCGGTACCTGCCGGAATCATGGCATCCAGTAATGGCAGGGCAATTGCTGAGCCTGCACCCCGTAACAGGGTTCTGCGTGACAGGTGCTTTTTAGAAATAAACATATGTCTTCCCCTCGATCCGCTGTCGGACCCCCCTTTCCAGTTGCGTGCTTTTACTTGTTTTTTACCAGCAAATAACTATACAACAATCTTTACCTTTTATGACCTTTTGTTCTATTTATTAAAGCCAATAAACAATAAAAATCAGACCAGAAAGGGTCTGCAACAATTAACAAGGGCATTGCTTCATAAGTTAATTTGCTGTCGCCAGACTTTCAGTTTCCGCGTTATGTTTCATGCGAAACTGTTCACTGTTAACGATATTCAGAACCAGTGCGGAGAAACGGTAATCATCGCTTTCTGCCTCTCTTACAATACGCCTTACTGTTGGCATATCCTGATATTCGATACTGCGACCAAGGCCAAAGGTCATCAGCTTTTCAGTAAATGTTTGCACAAACTGATCCGGCCTACTCAATATGGCCTGCCTCAAGGCAATGGGGCCATCCACTGGCGTACCATCTGCCAGCACTCCGGAAGAGTCGATAGCTATTCTGGCTTGACGATCATTATCACGCCAGCGGCCAACCGCATCAAAATTTTCCAGGGCAAAGCCGAGGGGATCTATCACCCCATGACAGCCATTGCAGGACGGGTTAACCCGATGCATTTCAAGGCGCTCTCTCACTGTTGTGTATTCCTGACCTTCTTCTATCTCGACAAAGCCTTCCACATCCGGTGGTGGCGCTGCTGGTGGCGTGCCCATGATATTTTCCAGTAGCCAGGCCCCGCGTAATACAGGGGATGTACGATTTGGATAGGAAGACACCATCAGTACTCCCCCTTTTCCGAGAATGCCCCAGCGTCTTGCATCGTCCAGTGTAACCCTGCGGAATTCTGCACCACGGATGTCATTAAATCCGTAGTGTAAAGCCAGATTTTCGTTCAGATAGGTATGATCTGCGGTAAGCAAATCCAGTACACTGCGATCTTCGCTGAATATACTCTGCATAAACAGCAACGCTTCCCGAGTGAGATCTGCCCTGATATTGCCATCGACATCACGAAACAGTTTTCCATCGGGGGTAATATTTTCAAGCTCAGCCAGGCCCAGCCATTGATAACCAAAATTCTGCGCCAGATTCTCGGCTCGCGGATCTTTCAGCATTCGCTTAACCTGCTGTTCCAGAACCACCGGGTCTTTGAGCCCGTCATCAATGGCAATCTCCAGTAACACTTCATCGGGAATTGAGCTCCAGAGAAAAAACGACAGCCTTGATGCCAGCTCCAGACTACTCAACTCAAAGCTGGCACCAGGCGGCAATGACTCAGGTACCGGTTCCAGCCGGTAAAGAAATTTGGGATGCACCAGGATACCTGACAAGGCAAACGAAATGCCTTTCTCAAATCCTCCATCCGCATAACCCGCCTGATACATGCGCATTAACAGTTCTGTATCTTCATCCGCCAGAAATCCACGAAATGCCTCACTGGCGAGATCTATAATAATATTTCTGGCACAAGTCACTTCTTCAACATCATTATCAGGATGACAGGAAAAGATTCTGTCGCGGCTGGGCGTTGAACTTAAGCCAGTGGCATTTACCGGGCCATAGATTTCAAACTGCCTGACATCGACAATAGCATCCTGCCCCTTACGAGGCGCCAACTGCTGCAAAGGAGCATCTGATTCAGCAAAAGAGCGATGCAGAAAAAACACAGCTACTTTATGAGGCCCCGCTGTAGTGGTCAGTGGAATATCACGGATTCTCGCATTCAGGGCATCCACCGCCGGTGCGCGCAGCTTGTCCAGTTGCTCCGCCTCATCCATTCCGCCTATGGTTGTTTCAAAGAATTTCTTGCCATCAAGAGTGGCGATCAGCGTATTACCATGTTCCATACTGCCCACGGCAAGACCCGATGCCATGCTGGCAATATTCAACAGGTACTCACCATCACTGGGGAAATAATGCTCCACTACGGCACCGCCACGGGAGCCCAGGGGCAAGCCATCAATATGAAATGACTGCCCAACCGTTGAAAAGGAATACGGGGTACCAGATGCCCTGGCAGTTGGTGAGCCAATCGCCTGCTCACTAACTACTCTGGCAGCGCCAAGATACTGGTCAATAAAGGATGGCGTTACCTGCAAGGCAGTCGCTATATTATCGAAACCATCTTCCGCACCATCAACCGGAAGCAGCGCCGCCGGATCTATATCCAGCTTGAGCAAATCCCTGATAGCATTGGCGTATTCAGTCCGATTCAGGCGATGCAGCAATTTCTCACCGGGCTCAACGAATTCTTCTGGTTGATCGAGATTACCCTCAAGCCACGCTACAAATTGATTAATCTGCTGATTTTCCGGCTTTTCCTGACCTGGCGGTGGCATCATTCTGCCACGCAGCTTACGTACTACTTTTTCCCAGACCTCGGCATCTGCACTTATCGCATTGTGATCCATCAGATCAAAGGCCAGTCCGCCACTATAATCATCGAGGTTGTGGCAATCGACACAATACGCATCCAGCAGAGCCCATTGCGTTTCTGCCTGCGCGGCCAGGTCTGATGGTGAAGGAATTGCTGTCACAACCGGCATATCAGCAACAGCTGCTACCTCGTTATCACTACAACCTGTCAGTAACAGCATTGAGGCCATTAGCACACTTGCCCTGACTGTTAAGTTAAGCCAATTTACTGACTTGTCTGGTAGGACTTTGACCATAGTTTTGTTATTTTACTTTTCTGTTTTCAACTATTATTTTTTAAAAATATTTTCTACGCAGTTTTCTCAGGGAATATTTAGCAACCTGAAATTCTGGGCATCTCGATAACGCCCCTGAAAACTCTGGAATGCCAGCGTCATAAACTGCGTGGGGTCACCCATTTTCGCATCAAATTCTGCCGTATGCTTTTCTGCGAGAATATCGTCGAGATCATAACTACTGATAACAGAAGCATGTAAGCGATCAAAAATAGTCAGATACATCTGGTTCTGCGCCTTAAGCTCATCAAGGTTCATGATGTCTCCCCAGGCAGGAATGATTCGAGTATTCTGGTTCGGCACCGTCAGCAGTGAAACAAAACTATCCAGCACCCCCCCAATATAGCCGCCGGTTGTCCAGTCTATCTCTGGCCAGCGACCATTAGACACCAGACCGCCAGTAACCAGCACATTTTCTTCTTCAAAATATACCCAGATATCGCCATCGGTATGTGCATTCCAGAGAAATCCATAATACAGCGAGCGGTCACCGAACTGCAGCACGCCATCATCCCAAAGCGTTGTTACAGGCAAACCTTCACTTGGTAGTGGCGCATACTTTTTGTCAGACCAGCGTTGCCACACTTCTGTACTCAGCCAGAGCATGGTGTTCTCATGAGCTATAATTTCCACGCCTTCCGATCCCAGAGGCACATTGGCGCCGGTCTGCTCGGGATGCCACTGGGTGTTAATCAGGGCTCTGATGGGAACACCGGGAAAAGCCTCTTCAACTACCTTACGCAAACTGTCATACCAGTCGGCATGGCCACCATCTACAAGAATAAGGCCTTCGCTGCTTTGCACCACCAGTACATTGGCATCCGGTCCTTTCACAAATAACATGCGATCCGACAGGGCAATCGTTTCCAAAGAGACTGTCTGTGCTTGCAGGGTCGCAGATACCAGCAGGCAACATAGCAGGGACAGAGATACCATCAATCTGTGTTGCAGATACCTGCCCTGGTCAAACAAAGAATCGATTATGTTCATCATGGTTATCTGGTTTGTCCCTAGACTTGTCTGTACCGACTGTTATTTAATAAGGTAAAAATAGTCATAGGCCATTATTTCGCAATTGCAGTAATTATCCGGGTATTCATGCAGGTATTCATATAAGGACGAAAGTTGAGTATAAGGGGGGCACTTCTATTTTTATAGTTCTAAAAAGACAAAAATAAAACATAATAACGCCAAGTTACTGTATTTTATGGAATATCTATTGGCTCAATGCACAGGATTTAGCGTGTAGACGGGCCCTTCACTGGCTGGCAACCAGTAAAACAGGGGACTTAAGTATGAAACTGATAAAACCAATTCTCACCAGCATATTTTCCATCCTGCTTACCGCGGTTCTTGCGCTGCCCGCGACTGCCCAGGATTCTGACATTCCACGAACTGCCAGCGGCAAACCCGATTTTAACGGAGTGTGGGAATTTCCTTATGTACCTGATATGGCCGGAAGTAATGGCAGGAGTCAATTCGGTCCAGGTGAACTCCCCTTCACTGCTGCCGGCAAACTGAATTTTGAGCGCTATGACTCATCACAAGGTGATTACACCGGAGCCTGTTTACCATTCGGCCATGTGCGTTCCATGAATTCGCCGAACCCGGTTCAGTTTTTCCAGACCGACAATGACTTTGCCTATCTGTTCGAAGTAAATACCTGGCATCATTCCTTCAGGATTGGTGGTGAAGACATGAGCAGTCGTTTGCCGGCTACCTGGTATGGCAATTCACATGCCCAGTGGGATGGCGACACCCTGGTGGTCACTACCAGTAACTACAATGGAAAAACCCGTCTGGATACCGTCGGTCATCCCCACAGTGACAAAATTACCGTGACGGAAAAATTTACCCTGCGTGACGCCGATAGCATCAACTATGAAATCACTATTGATGACCCGATTTACTATTCCGAGCCCTGGAGCAACCAGCGTATTTTTACCCGCATGCAGGACGGTCTGGGATTGCTGGAATATTCCTGTAATGAAAATAACAGGGGCTTCTGGGATGGCAGAATTACCCTGCCCGACTATGACAACTGGCATACTTACGATACGGAAGAATAACTGACTGTTTTGTCGGATTTACTCACGATAAAGTAATAGCCAGGAACAAAGGGCCAGCGCGATATTAAAAGCATTCTGGTCCTTTTTATTAACATACTTACAGTAAATGAATCATGGATAAACACAGCATGAAGCGCATTATTTTGATACTCACGGTCGCAGGGATTTTTCTTTCAGCCTGCAGCGAGCAATCCAGTGATCAACCTGCCGTGCCCCCTTCTCCTTCGGCAACCTCCGCCACCACAAAAGTCATGGCTTGTGAATCACTCCTGACTGCCAGTTTTCCCAACACTACCATAGCCCGTGCAGAAACCATCGCCGCAGGTGCCTATAGCGCACCTGCCAGCGGCTTTCCCGGTATGGGTCCGGATTATTCCAGCCTGCCCGCCTTCTGCCAGGTTGTGGGATCCATTCATCCCAGCAGCGATTCCGATATCCGCTTTGAACTTTGGCTACCGTCAGAAAACTGGAATGGCCGGTTTATGCAGACAGGTAACGGTGGTGCTGCAGGCTCTATCGTAACCAGCTCCCTTGCTGAGCCGCTTATGCGAGGCTATGCCGTCGCCAATACAGATACCGGCCATGTCAGTGGTGGCGCAGATATATTCGGTTGGGCCGTGGATCATCCGGAAAAAGTGACTGATTTTGCCTGGCGTGCCGTGCATGAACTGACGGTGACGGGCAAAGCGATCACCAGCAGCCATTATGGCAGCGACCCTGAAAAATCCTATTTTGTCGGCTGTTCAACTGGCGGCAGACAGGGATTAATGGAAGCTCAGCGTTTCCCTGACGATTACGACGCTATCGTTGCGGGCGCCCCTGCCAACAACTGGTCCCCCTTGATGGCATTGAGTATTGTAATCCAGTCCAATCTGGGAGAAGGCAAGCTTGCTCTGAACAAACTGGGTTTACTCAAGGAAGCGGCTATCGCTTCCTGTGATGCCCTCGATGGCGTCGAAGATCGAATTATCAGCAATCCTGCCGCCTGTAATTTCACTCCGGCCAGTCTGCAATGCGCCGGTGAAACCAACGCACAATGTTTGGCAGCTGAAGAGGTCGACGCGGCCCGGACCATTTATGAGGGCGTGGTAAGCGCTACCGGCCAGGTCTGGATACCTGGAACCGGACCAGGCAGCGAACCATTATGGGGAGCCTACACCTCACCACAGTTCACTATTGGCACCGGCTTTTTTCAGGATATCGTCCTGAATGATGCCAACTGGGATCCGGCTAGTTTCAATACCGACGAATACATGCCCGTGGCCATGGAGGCTGGCAGTGAATTGATCGCCATGGATCCTGATATTTCCGACTTTATCAATCAGGGCGGCAAACTTATCACCTACCATGGCACTACTGATGGCCTGATACCATTCGGCAACACCGTGAACTATGTGGAAAGCATGATCGAGAGCCTTGGACAGCAAGCTGTGAATGGCAGTGTTCGATATTACCAGGTACCAGGTATGGATCATTGTGCTGGCGGTGAAGGCGCCCATGCCATCGCCTGGCTTGATGCTATGGAATCCTGGGTAGAACAGGGAAGTGCACCTGGTGATCTACTGGGCATCCACCCAGCACCGCCTCCTGGCGTGCCCGGCTCGGATAATGCACGGGAATTTAGCCGACCGGTTTGCCAGTACCCGGCAATCCCCACCTATGACGGTTCCGGCGATCCCGATATGGCCAGCAGTTTTTCCTGTGTTGCACCCTGAGGCGACTGTATATTTAGAGTAAAACCAATTCGAGTAACACGGCTGCTTACACATGGGCCAGGAAAGCCGGGCTTACTTACAGGAGTGAACGAATCTCCTCAACCCTGTTGCGATTGGCATTCATATCGCCACGCCCCACCCTGGACGCTGAGCGCACATGAATCACCCCTTCATCCTCTGCTTTCAGGAATTCCACGTCATCAACAAAACCCATTAACGCTGTCTGGAAAGTGTAATAGGCATAATTCTCCTCACGCTTTACCTGCACAGCACCTTTCATATTAGCCAGTGCAGCCTCAAGGGCTTCCCAGGCATTGCCATCGACCCATTCAAGAGGGGCAATAAAATGACTGTCAGCGACAGGCGCCTGGCTGGAAACGCAGTTTGGCGTTGCCGGACAGTCAAGTAATTGGCCATTGTCATGGCCAGAGGCAACCTGCATGGATCTGCTGGCGACCCCCATTCGATATAACAGAAATGCAAGAACAAGCACGACCGCAACCAGAATTATTAAAATCGTCTGCATCATTTTTCTAAGCACCACCCTCTCCTGAAAATACCTTTGCCATCACTGTCGAAACGAAAAAGGGCAGAGCATCTTGAGATTCAATCATCTCTGCCCCGGACTTATTGATTTTATACTGCTAAACCTGAAGTCCTGGTTTCTGCTTACTGCTCCGCCAGTGGATTGCCCCGTGGCTCATAGGTCGCATCGTACTTGTCAGGAATACCACTGTCAGAGCTGATATAACGCTTCGAGATCAGCCACTTGCCATCAATCTTGACCAGAGCGGTATCTTCACGCCCCTGCTCATAGAGGTTCGGGGCCTGCCCAACACCAGGGTTCAGCACACCGGTCCAGAGCACATGGGCAACCGCATTGTTTCCATCAATATCAATTACCGCATTGGTTAGCAGCATATGTCCTACGCCACGATTTGCTCTCGCCTCGGCTTCTTCGCTACCTTCAGGCCGGGTATAAAGGGCCGCTATTTCGTCATGACCCACAGCGATAGTGCCATCCACATCCAGCAGCGCATCTTCAGTAAAATACTCTGCCATTTCATGGGCATTGCCCTGTGACAGTTCGTAGTAATAGCGCACCAGCAAATCCTCGATCTGGATACGATCCAGCAAGGTTTCCATGGTGACCTGGGCACTCGCCGATCCAGCAAACATCATTAGCATACCGGCAAGCAACATGGAAAATGGCTTCAGGAACTGCGCACCCTGTTGTTTGTTATTTTTATTCATACATCGCTCCAGTATTAAACCTTAATCAGTGGCAAAACAATAAAGCAGACCCGCGCCACCAACCTGTACCAGCGCCGCCTGAGTGCAGCCAGGAGTGCCGTGGGAAGAATTCCATGACGAGCCCGGCGTAGTAAATGAATAACGGTCTGCATGCCCTACCCTGGCACTACCTTCTCCATTACTTGTCCAGTTATTACAGGTGTGATCCTCACCATCCGGCATGGCAGTTCCATCCATCTGTGAACCGGTGAGTACATCATGTTCTGAAAAATCGGGGTTACCATCAATCCGTGATGCGAACTGATGTCCATTCTCATCTCTGGTATGTAACCAGTTAAAATTTGAATTGTCGTAATGCAGGTTGTCGACATCTGTCGCCATTACAACGCCCTTGGCGTTTGCCCAGGGACCCGAACCGATTCTATCTCGGGCATCAACCCCATTTGGCCCTTGCGAACTCAGGTAGGCGGCCCAGGGTCGATGTCCAACCCCGGCCTCAGATGCCAGTGCCTGGCAATGGGCATCGGCACCGGCCAGGCCTCCCAGATTGCCACCATCTCCCATGGTGGTACTGGTGATAAAGAAACCCATCTCGGGTCTTTCTTCAGGCTCTGCCTGTGCGGCAAAAGATTGTCCTGACAGCATCAGTGAGCCGGTAAAAAATAATCCGGAAACAACTGCTCGGGTATTATTAAACGCAACTGATTTCATGTGGATATCCCCCTGTAAAATGCTTTTAGTAAATACAGCCCTAACCAATAGTCGCGTAAATCATAGTTGCATACAACAACGTTTCAAATTTTGAATTTCTGTCTGGGGCGGATTTTCCATCTTACTCCCTTTGTCTTTCAATGATACGATTGCCCCTCAATTCCAAGCCTTTCACACCATTTACTACCGGATCATTCTTGATTAATCCAGCAACCACAAAAGACAATGAACACTACGATGTGATTATTCTTGGTGGTGGCGCAGCGGGATTAATGTGCGCACTGACTGCGGCCAACCGTGGTCGCCGAATACTGGTACTGGAAAAATCAAACAAGATTGGCAAAAAGATTCTGATGTCCGGTGGTGGTCGTTGTAATTTCACCAACTACTCAATTGAACCTGAAAATTTTCTCTCTGCCAATCCCCACTTTTGCAAATCAGCACTCAAACGCTACACACAGTGGGACTTTATCAAGCTGGTGGAACAGCATGGTATAGAGTACGAAGAACGTAAACACCAGCAGTTATTTTGCAAGAACTCGGCCAAGGATATTCTGGCAATGCTGCAACATGAGTGCGTGGAGAGTGGTGTCAGAATAATGAATCACATTGATATCAGTACTATTGAGGCCCTTCCTTCATCGAAAGACAATAAGTCAGCTCGTTATCATCTTGAATTTCTGAAAAAAGACAAACAGTCTGCAAGAAGCTATTCAGTACAATGTGAATCTGTAGTTGTTGCTACAGGCGCCCTCTCGGTTCCAACCCTTGGGGGTAGCGGCATGGGTTATAACATTGCACAACAGTTTTCCATACCCTTGACCGATCGTCGCGCCGGGCTCGTGCCTTTCATGTTTACCGATCAATTTAAATCCGTGTGTGAGCGTCTTGCCGGTGTCTCTGCAGAAGTCGAGGTAAGCTGTCATTCACAATCATTTAGTGAAAGCATGCTGTTTACCCATCGCGGAATTAGTGGCCCGGCAATACTGCAGATTTCCAGCTACTGGAATCCCGGTGACACTATTAGCATAAATCTGCTACCGGGACTTGATGCAAGCCACTGGCTTTGTGAGAGCAAAAAAACCAATCCCAAAAATCTGCTAAAGACCGTATTGCAGAAAACCCTTGGTAAGGCACTGATTAGCGAACTGCAACAGCTATGGTGGCCCGACGAAGCAGAGAAACCCCTGGCCGAATTCAGCGATCAGCGCCTGAAACAGCTGGGCGAGCAATTAAATCACTGGCAGTTAAAACCATCGGGCACGGAAGGCTACCGTACTGCGGAAGTGACCTTGGGAGGCGTGGACACTGACTGCATCAGTTCCCGCACCATGGAAGCCAAGAACCAGGCCGGACTGTTTTTTATCGGCGAAGTGCTGGATGTCAGTGGTCATCTGGGCGGCTATAATTTTCAATGGGCCTGGTCATCAGGTTATGTGGCCGGGCTGGAAGTATAAAATTTATCCTCTGACGAAATTCGGAAATTTGGAAAGGCGGGAAGATGGGAAGTCAGGGAAAAAGTGAAGTGCAGGAAAGTTAGCCAGATAAAACCGCAAAAAACTATTGCTAGTATCAGACCGGAAATGAGTTACTGCAGAGGGAACGTCCATGTTCCCCTGTTTTTATTGCAGAATTAAAATGACATATTGGCAGTTATACCAAACTCTCTGGAACGTCCTATCACAGAAAAGTCATAACCCCATACATTACGGGTATCAAAGCCGCCGTTAATATACTGCTCATCTCCGAGGTTATTACCCCATAGACTGATATCCCAATTGCCCTCCTGAGGCGTGTAGGTAGCGCGAGCATTCAGGATGCCATAAGACGGCTCCATAATGATATTTCCATTGGCATCAATACGGGTACGCTGGAAAGCAGAATCACGGGCATACTCGCCCATCCAGCCATACTTTCCTGAAAGCGATAATGTCGCCCCGCTATTCATATGCACGTCGTAAACAGCACCTAAAGAAAAGCTTTCGTCAGGGGCATAGGCAAAAGGGGAATTAGGAGCAATACCATTAACTCCGTCAAATACACCACGCTCTATATAGGCTGTATCGATCAAACCAATATTCAGCGTCATCACCAGATCATCTATTGGCATATAGGTAATATCGAATTCGAAGCCTGATGCCTCCCCTTTACCTGAACTGGTAGGGTATGGGAAAGGCAAAGAAGAACCGGGGTTATCAGGATCAGGCGGCAATTGCTGGACACGCATCCCTTCCCAGTCTGAATCGAAGTAAGTCGCGTTGAAACGCAGGGTGCCATCCAGCCAGTCTGAACGCATACCTATTTCCCAGGTAGTGACAATTTCAGGGTCCAGAATCACTTGACCAACATTATTGACATTGGTTACCCCACCGGAAGTAAAGCCTTCTCCCCAGTTGGCGTAGACCATCAAATCATCAGTGTGCTGGTAAGTCACCGCAAACTTGTTGGTAGTGATGCTGCCAAGATCGGCATCTTCGGTGACTGAAACCACTGTGCCGGCAAACGAATCCCCGCTTGGCGCAATTTTGGGGTCGCTGGTTCTGAAGGCGCCAGTTGGCGTATAGGTTATGGCACGACCATCGTCATTGGTAATACGAATGCCAACCGTTGCTTCCAGTTTTTCGGTGAATGAATAGGTAAACTCGCCAAACCATGCAGAGTCCTCGTCCTCATTGCCCACCAGATCATCAGCAGTAATAAGAACAATCGGGAAATAGCTACTCAGAGCCGCATCACCGATGGTCGCACCGTAGTTACGAACATAGCCCAGCGCTGCGCCATTTAAAGGCGGGTCAAGAGGGCCGGTATTGGGCTGGGCAAAATCCCATAATCCCCAACGATAAAAGCGGTTTTTATTTTCCTGATCCAGAGAGTAATACCCCACCAGGTAATTCGCTCTGTCATCAAACAGGGAACCGGTGAACTGAAACTCCATGGTGGTATTTTTATCCAGATCACGTATGTCATCGCTAGTGATGATGAAATCCGACCCATCAAAGTCCACCACCTGGCGTCTGTCCAGCTCCCAACTGGAGAGAATGGCTTTCACATTAAACGCGTCGTTTATACCCCAATTGAGAGTCATTGTGTAATAGGACAGATCGGTTTTAATTCCGTCTTCCGGGCCGTCTGATTTCGACTGCCATTCTCCGACTTCACCACCAGGAAAACCGGGTTCATGAGTAAGCGGCCCAAAACGGTTGGTCACCGTTTGCACCGGAGGATCGGGAAAGCCCGGATCAATTGCACGTGCCACACTCAGGTAATCGGGATTCCCGGCAATCACATTTTGTGCTCGGAATCTTACGTGATCAGTATTGGTAAAACGCACAATACGGGCATCTGAGCTGGATTTATCCTCGTCATTCATCGTAAAGCGCAGGGAAAAGTTATCTGTCGGCTCCCATAGAATATCTCCACGCAGAATCAGATCATCCTGACCACCAAAATCATGTCCCAGCGTCAGCCCCTCAAGGAAGCCATCATTTTTAAAGCTTGAAATCATCCATTTTGTTTTAAGTGTGTCACTAATAGGAACATCCAGTGAAGCGGTAAAATCCTGGCGATTAAACGAGCCAAAACCAGCGCTGATTCTGCCACCAAATTCATCCGCAGGTCTCTGGGTTGTCATATTGATAGCGCCACCATTGGTGTTTCTACCAAACAATGTGCCCTGGGGACCTCTGAGGATTTCAACTCGTTCCATTTGTGCGAAATTGGTTTGCTGAAAACCAAAAGGACCTTGCCAGACACCGTCTATATAAATACCTACCCCAGGCAAGCCACGGATAAAGAATGATGATTGCCCCTGTCCCAAACCAGGATTCAAAACGACATTCGGCACCATAATGCCAAGCTCACTACCGGTCTGGATATTGGCATTGGTGAGTTCTTCCATGGAAAACGCCTGAACTGACATTGGCGTTTCCTGTAGATTGGTTTCCCGGCGCTGTGATGTGACTATGATTTCTTCAAGGGCTGTTTGCTGTGCTAGAACGGGTAAGGACGTGAAAAACATTAATGGAACGGTTGCTAGAAATCCGGTTTTTCTCCGGAACGGAATATGCTGACTCATAATACCCCCCAGTATTTGAACTTACTTTATTATTATTTATATTTATTTTATTACCCGGGAAAACACTCCATGTGTATTTTCTCAAGTTGGGTCAAGTCTCTCATTATACCAGTACCTAAGCAAACCAAATGGCCAAAAAAAGAAGAGAGAATACTCGAGAGGAATAAATTGTGAATAATCAGTATATTAGACAATGCATCAACATCACTCCCGCACACTGATAGCAAGCTGATGGCAATGAGTAATTAACAAACTTTATTGCAGAGGTGTCTGCCCGAAAAAAATAAAATTACTATATATAACGAACGTTAGTTATTTATATATTTACATATAAAGAAAGCGCTACAGATAAGGACTTTTGTTATTCTCGAGCGCTTGACCAGAGAGACTCACCTGTCTCCGCCCGGCTTACCGAGGAAGCATTGGCGGTATTGCTGCCATCACGTGAACCAAAACCCGTCACTCTCAACAAATCCCCTTTTTTGACTGTCTGGGGTGTCATACCGCTACGCACAATAGTGTTAACACCCAGCATTTCAACCGACCAGCTCTGGATATTCCCATGCTCATCTTTCACATCCATATGCAGCCAGGCATGGGGGTTGGTCCATTCTACCGAGGTAATGTTTCCGGTAATATCAACCGGACGTCCCACATCAAACTCCGCAGAAAATGAATGATGCGAGAAAGCCCCTGCACTTGTTAAAAGTGACAACAGGCCAAAAACTATTGCAAACATCTTTGCAAACATCTTTGATAGTACGATTCGCATTTCCCAGACTCCACATTGATTATTATTTTTAGACGACAGAATGTGATCACTCCATCAACATGATATACACTACACAGATATAGGCCAATAACAAATTTCATAATAAAAACATTAATAGTGTAATTCTGTAAGTTATCGATAGGGGATCCCATGCGACACCAACTCATAATATTAACTATCCTGTTAATGGCAACTTCGCCGCTTAGTGCCCAGTGGTTTGACTGGAGCAACCCCGGTATTCCCCGCACCGCAGAAGGCCGCGTGGACATGTCGGCGCCAGCTCCCCGCAGCAGCGACGGTCATGCAGATTTTTCCGGTAAATGGACCCCCACCGATGCCAGTGGCAGTCTGTTTGATCTGGATAATTATCAGGGCTGGGCACTTGATGTGATGGCCGCAAATGAGCGGAATTTCTTTGTTGATGACCCGCGTTTTAACTGTTTGCCCGACGGCCCGGCATCCTATCTTGCCGGTTCTTCTACCGGCGGCACGCGACGCATTGTCCAGACGCCTGCATTTATTGCTGTACTAAATCCTGATATGACCTACCGCCAAATCCACCTTGATGGTCGTGAGCCCGTAGAGAACCCTGTATTGCCAAATTGGCTGGGTTATTCTGCAGCGCACTGGGAAGGTGACACACTGGTGGTTGTCACGACAGGGTTTAATGACAAGACCTGGTTGACTCGTGAAGGCCTGCCCCATACAGATCAGCTGCGTATTACAGAACGCTATACAAGACAGGATTTTGGGCATCTCACTATTGAGATCACTTATGAGGACCCGGGCGTATTAAACCAACCGGTTCAGGCGACAGTTAGCCTGGCGCATCAGTCGGATCTGGATTTTCTGGAGAATGTTTGCAACGAGTCGGAAACTGCACAGCGCCACTACAGTGGTGAACTTAGCCAGGCAGAAGAGAAAATTGTGGAAGTCCCCCTTGAACTGCTTGAATCCTACGTAGGCACTTATCAGGGAATCTGGCTGGGCCGATTGATAACCGCAGAGGTTTATCTGGAAAATGGCGAGCTGTTTCTAACCCGTTCTCCGCGCTACTCAGACACCGGCGGCAATACTGATTCAGCAACCTCTGTGCTGATTGCCCAGTCGGAAAATGCTTTTGACAGTACCTTTGGTTTGGGATGGATTTTTAATCGCGATGAAAATGGCGACATCAGTTCTGTATCCGAAGTGCATGTTTCTGGCGCCTGGCCTTTTGAGCGTGTTCGCTAATTCCAGCAACATGCCTGTGATAGACTGCTGGACTTAATTAAAAATTCAACAGACTGATACCTGACGCAAAACTCTTTACTAACCAACCAGGGTTCCGAGTTAGATGAATAATCATATGAAAAACTACCTGAATAAATTCCTTTCTGCTTTCACACGCCTGTTGACCTTCACAGGCTCCGCAATGTGTCTGCTCAGTTTATTTTCTTCATCACTCAGCGCCCAGGATGAAGAGGCTCCGGCATTTCTTTTTGCCAATGAAATTCGCCATATCACAGGTGATCTTTACCGTGCCGGCAATGGTTCCTGGCATGGTATTTTTCTGGTTACCAATGAAGGCATTATTCTGGCTGATCCATTAAATCTGGAATTCTCCACCTGGCTGAAAACCCAGCTCGATGAGCGGTTTGATGTACCGGTACGCTATGTCATTTATAGCCATAGTCATTTTGATCATGCGCCCGGCGCCGCTGTTTTCAGCGATACTGCCACCATTATTGCTCATGAGGGCGTCGCTCTGAACATGGATGGTCGTTACCCACAAATGCCCGGTGACATGATCGATCGCAATAACAATGGCATGATCGACGAAGAAGACATTATGATCCCTACCACCGCTGATCCTGGCATCTGCGGTATGTTCCCCGGCTATTTTGAAACCATCGACCTCAATGGTGATGGCATCGCTACGCCGGCAGAATTACAGGTTGATCTTGTCAGGCCGGATATCTTTTATTCCGAACGCATGACACTGACTCTGGGGGGCAAAACCGTGGAATTGTTTCACCCGGGCAAAAACCATGGCAATGATATGACCGTGGTTTATTTTCCAGATGAACGCACAGTCTTCGCCACTGATATGATTGCTGATGCCCTGGTAAGAGATGATATTCGTTCGCTGCCCAGTGCCTGTGGCCCACTGGACGGCACTCCGATGGCGGAATGGATACGTTCCTATGAGGCAGTTGAAGCCCTGGATTTCGATATTTTTGCTGGAGGCCATGGTGACTTTTTCAGTCATGATGATGTTTCTGCATCGCGTCAGTTTTTGCAGGACCTCCATAATGCGGTAGACCAGGCACTGGCCAACGGCGTCTCACTGGAGCAAATGAAGCAGGACATCATGCTGGAACAATATGCTGACTGGGCCTATTACGAGCAATTGCGAGAGAAAAATATTGAAGCTGCCTATCTCAACCTGACCCGCTTCAGGTAGCGCATTTTGACGCTCCAGTGGTCAAAAAGTATTTTTTAACGACTCTGCATCGGCCATGCTAACGAGCATGGCGACTTTCTTGCCCAAAAGTCATATGGGCATGGACCCCC
This sequence comes from Pseudohongiellaceae bacterium, assembly GCA_965662685.1. Taxonomy (GTDB): domain Bacteria; phylum Pseudomonadota; class Gammaproteobacteria; order Pseudomonadales; family Pseudohongiellaceae; genus Eutrophocola. The sequence goes on from CBFIIQ010000001.1 coordinate 86,587, forward strand.
GACCAGAGAAATATCGCCAACCTGTTGAATTTAAATAATTTAACCACTTTTCCCCGGTTATTTTCAGCCCTCCTGAAAGGCTCAGCTCTCCCAACGTAAAGTTAAAATACCCGAAATATATTTTTTAACAAAACGTTAACGCAGGTGAAACAGTTACGAACAGTTAATTTCGTCCATTGACCGGTTTACTTTCGCCAGCATAGCCTCATAGTTGGTATCAAACCAAAGTCAAAACCTGCTCGGCTGTCGAGTGAATTTATGTCCCCGGACATTGATTAATAGTGAGATTTGAAATGAAGTTAAAAACACCACCAGGGCTGTCCAGACTGGCCTGTTGTATCTGCACAGTAGTAGCAGGCGCTCCTGCCTATGCCCAGACAGGAAATTCAACGGCTCCGGACATAGAAGAAATTGTTGTGTTTGGACGCGCCAGAGACCTGGTAGGCACAGCCGAAGCCGCCAGTGAAGGCTCCATCGGTGGTGCTGATCTGCTGGTACGGCCATTATTTAAAACCGCAGAACTGCTGGAATCCATGCCGGGAATGATCGCCGTTCAGCATTCAGGCAGCGGTAAAGCCAATCAGTTTTTTCTGCGCGGCTTTAATCTCGACCATGGCACTGACTACACCGTATTCGTGGATGGCATGCCGATGAATCTGCGCTCCCACGGCCATGGTCAGGGCTATCTGGATGTTAACGGCCTGATCCCGGAAACAGTGGAACGAATTGATTACCGCAAGGGCCCCTATCGCGCTGACCTGGGAGATTTTTCCATGGCCGGTGCCTCCTTCATCCATACCATTGACTCGCTGGATAACAATTTCCTGTCCATGGAAAGTGGTCAGTATGGCTGGCGACGCGTGGCAGGCGGGGCTACCGAGAATCTTCAAAATGGCTCTCTGACCTTTGTCGGTGAATACAAACAAAACGATGGTCCCTGGCAAAAAGCCGAGGACCTGAACCACATCTCCCTGTGGAGCAAATATCTGCGAGATACGGATTTTGGTCAATTCATGCTGACTGTTTCCGCTTATGAAGCGGACTGGGATCCCACGGAACAGGTACCGGAACGGGCCTTTGGTACAAGCGCCTGTGCGGATGCATTTTGTGCCCTGGATCCTACAGCGGAGGGAGAAACCTCACGCTGGATTGTCACCAGCGAGCTAACCGGCGACGACTGGGGCGCAACCCTGTATGCCCAGCACTATGACTGGACCATGTCATCCAACCCAACCTATGACTATCAAATCAACCAGTTCGATAAACGCTGGACAATGGGTGGAAAGGTCGAAAAGACCCTGATTGAGGAAATGAGCTTTCAGGTCATCGGGGGGGGTAACTTTCGTTACGATGATGGTAGCCGTATCGGGGTTGAACATAGCGATCGTGGTGTTTTTGTGGAAGATATTGCGGCCAACTCCATACAGGAAGCTTCCTATGGTGCCTTTGTTGAAGCCACCTGGTATGCCACTGATACTCTGCGTGTCATTGGTGGGCTGCGCGGCGATTACTATGACTTCGATGTTACCGCATTGAATTCGCTCAGTGTGGCAGGCACAAATTCTGACCAGTTGTTCTCACCAAAAATTGCACTGGCGTGGCAGGCCATGGATGACCTTGAGCTTTATGCCAACTGGGGTCGCGGCTTTCACTCCAATGATGCCCGAGGTGTCGTCAACAGGATTGATCCGGTACCCGGCCTTTCCCGGGGCGAAGGGCGGGAACTTGGTGCCAGGCTGACCTTGGGTGATTTCAATTTCACCTCATCCTACTGGTGGCTGGATCAGGATAGCGAGCTTATTTTTGTCGGTGATTCCAATTCCGTAGAGCCTAAAGGTGGCTCGGAGCGCGACGGCTATGAGCTGACCATGTTCTGGCAGCCTTTGCGCTGGCTTGGTGTGGATGCCGTTTATACTCACAGCAATGCCAACTACGTGAATAATCCTGATGGCAATTTCGTTGAAGGAGCCGTGGAGGAGGCCGGGCAGATAGGAATTTCAGCCAGTCGCGACAACTGGGACCTCGCCCTGCGCGTGCGTTATCTTGGCCCCTATGCCATCACTGCAGACAATACGCAACGCTCCGAAGCGCTGACCACCGTCAGTATTCGGGGGGCCTGGCACTTCGACAAACTCAGCGCCTATGCTGAAGTCATCAATTTGCTGGATACGGATAACAAGGAAATTGTCTATTACTATCCGGCTTATGTACCTGGTCTCGACCCTGCGGATCAGAGCTCGGAAGATATCGATTGCGCGCTTACCAATTGCACTATCAGCCGTGCTACCGTGCCACAGAGCTTTCGCATGGGTGTCAGCTACAAATTCTAATCTGGCAAAGGGCTGAAGCTTGCCCCCCGGCACATCCAATATGTGTTGAACACTTGCAACCATCGGCAAAAATCAATAATGTCTGTGTCAGTAAAAAATAGCGCCTGTGCCAGTAATAAATGGATGTGTTGCCAAAACTTTCAGGTTCGGCTTGTCATTCGTTTTCATAATTAACCTGCCTGATTATTGAGTCTCTTTTGAAAATACAATTCACAAACAGTAAGTTTTTTATCGCCCTGTCTACTTCCATCCTCTTGCAGTCCTGCAGCTCCACCCAGGATCAAGACAGCGCCGAATTTGTCAGTATTGGCCGCGGCGCTGCGGTCCTTGATCCGCTAAGCCTGCTGGAAACCCGGCCCGCTGAACAGGCCACTCCCTTTGGCACACTGCCCAATGTCAATGAAATATTGAATGGCGATATTATTGTCGGCCCTTTGTTGCTGGAACCTGGCGATATGTTTGGTATGGCTCCTGAGAGAATAGAACTCTATTCTGCGGCCAATGGCGACTCTCCAGAAGGCATCAAGCCGCTGGAGACAGATTTATTTAACTCAAAAGATTTCTATAAGGATATGGAACATTGGACCGATCCACGTTACTTCCGCTGTAACAGCAGTTTTGGAATTGAACAACAACGTGTTGCGACACCTTTAAGCACCGCGACCATTGGCGACAACCCTCCGCAAAGCGCAGCCTGGGGCTATTGTGATCGCGATCTACCCAAAGAAGCCATTGTCAGCCCCTATGAATTTGACTCTGCTGAAGCCCATTACCAGGCCTTGCTGGCAGAAACCCAGGCTCGCGGCGGTCCCGATGAATATGATTACGCCAGCGTTCCCGGTGAATGGACTGGACGTTATGGTGGCTTACAGTTTTCGACACTGATGACCAACTGGTATGGGATGATGTTCAGTCAGGCCTCTACCATAGTTTCATTGCTTAGCGATGAATATGCCAAGCGTTTTGTGCAGCAGAATTATCATCAGGTGAATACGGCAGCCTTTCAGTGGCCCGCCATGTACTGCTGGCCGGAAGGCTTTATCCGCCGCTGGCATTGGGCGGCCGCTACAGAACACTCCATTGTTGTCACCCCTGACCTGGTGCAGATATCCACAACCCAGGCCGATAACTTTGTCACCAATATTTATGTCGGCAGGGAATTCAATATGGATGGCGCAGTGCCCAGACTGGGAGCAGATGTACCACGTTGGTATGGTGAGACCGTAGGCTTCTGGGATGGTGATGCGCTTATTACCTGGACGTCCAATATTCAGGGCTGGATGTCACATAGTGGCTTTGAATTTTCCAATAAAATGCAAACTATCGAAATTTACAAATCCAGGTACGACAGTGATGGGAATTTTATAGGCATAAACCACGAAGCTATTTTCTATGATCCTGAGGCTTTGCTGCAACCAGTGCGCATTGTTCGGGATCTGACCAAACTAAGCAGTTTCAGGGAAGGCGATCCCATAGTATTTACTGAATGTATCCCGACCATTTTCCCGATAAATGGCCGCGCCGAACCCATCTCGCCTGGAACTGTCATTGAATACAAGGTGCCTGATGTCTATGGTCAGCCCTGGCGCCAGATCTGGGAAGAAAATTTTGAGCAGGATATGGAAATCCCGACCAAGGAAGATATTTTCAGCTTTTAAAGCAAGTTAGAAATGAAAACAGCCCCTGCACTTTGATTTTTTTCTTCAATCAAATTACAGAGGCTGCCTTGCGGAACAATAACCCTGTATGGCTATATTTTAAACCAACCACTAGACCGGCTGTGCACTTCCAATCTCTGCAACCAGGCCGCGACTGATAGACTGCTTGATAAGACGCTCAATAGCTTTCAGCTGTTTACGTTCATCAGAGCTGACCAGCGAAATCGCCCTGCCCTGGGCACCGGCACGACCGGTTCTGCCAATACGATGAACATAATCTTCCGGCACATGGGGAAGATCATAATTGATCACCATGGGTAACAAATCGATATCAATGCCGCGCGCGGCAATATCTGTGGCAACCAGCACCTGGATACGGTTTTGTTTAAAAGCGTCAAGCGCTGCAGTGCGTTGTTTCTGACTTTTGTTACCATGCAGAGCAGATGACATGATGTTATTTTTATTAAGAATCTTGGTCAGCTTGTTAGCGCCATGCTTGGTTCTGCTAAACACCAATGCCTGATCTGTGGTGCCTTGCAGCAAACTTCTAAGAACTCCTGATTTATCTTCTTTATTCACTTCAAACAATTGCTGGTGAATAATTTCTACAGCGGAATTGCGTGGAGCTGATTCAATTTCCACCGGATTATTGCAAATGGTTTTTGCCAGATTCCTGATTTCCGGCGAAAAAGTGGCAGAAAACATAAGGTTCTGTCGACGTGCAGGAACCAGTTTAAGAATTTTACGAATGGCATGAATAAACCCCATGTCCAGCATTCTGTCTGCTTCATCCAGCACAAGTATTTCCAGTGACTGCAGGGAGACGGCTCTACGATCAATCAAATCCTGCAGGCGTCCCGGGGTTGCCACCAGGATATCAACACCCTTGTGAACCCGTTGTAATTGCGGATTAATATTTACGCCACCAAAAACGGCACAGGCCTTGATTTTTTCGTTATCCCCATAGGTATTAACACTTTCCAGTACCTGGGCAGCGAGTTCACGGGTTGGCACCAGGATCAGCACTTTTACCATGCCACTGGCAACTGGCTTTGAATTACTTAGCTTTTGTAAAATCGGCAGTACAAACGCCGCCGTTTTACCGGTACCGGTCTGGGCTGCAGCCATAACATCCTCTCCATCCAGTACCGCCGGAATAGCTTTGGCCTGAATCGGGGTTGGCTGTGTATAACCCTGTGCCTTTATCGCACTTAACAGGGAGTCACTTAGACCAAGGGAAATAAATTGTTGTGTATCACTCATAAAATATCTGACTCTTGAACAGGCTGTTATAGCAAGTAGCGAAGGGCTACTTATTAACTATAAGCCTTATAATTAATGGTATTGCTTTTTCGCAGCTCAAGATAAGTTAGCCCTACCCGACGTTGAAAAACTGCATGGCAATTGCCATGACTTTTCCTAAACATGCCATGAAAACACCATCAGACATGCAATAGAAAATGCCATACAAAAATGTATCGGCTGCAATGGTTGTTTTGAGAAAATTAGAAAGCAGGCCTATGGCATGCCTTGAAAGGGCCGCATAAGAATCAGGGAGGGTAATACCGCATCAGTAAATATAAAACTAATCTTTATTTACTGACCTTTATAATATTCACATCAGAACAGACTCTTCACTGCACTGATGGCGCGCACTTTAACACATGCCAATGTAAACTGCATTGACTATTATTCAGCTGAATTTTTCACTCACAACAATCCTGGATTCTTCCAATCTGAACAAATCGATAAATAATGTTTCAAATATTTAATCAACTGTATTGCAGCTCCCTACAAGAGAATTAAAATAGCGCTATAAAATAATATGAAAATCCGGCATAGTCTTCACCATCATGATTGAACCCCTGCTATTAAGCACACTGCAAATTTCCACCTATGAACATGAAAACCTGCTCACTAAAGCGAGCGGGTTTTTCTTCGAACGCGATGAAAAACTTTTTCTGGTCACCAGCCGCCACGTTCTGGTGGATGAACCCAGCGATCATCATCCCAACAGAATCGAACTGGAAATTCATAACAACCCGGAAAACCTTGCCGAATCTTCTGTATTTTCCATTCTTCTGTTTAATGATGGAGAAAGTATATGGCGTCAGGGCTCAGACAGCGCCGGAGATATTGATGTCGCAGTGATTGAAATAGAGCGCCACAGCTTGCCTGACACGGCTACCTACTTCGCTTTCACCCCTGCACATTTACATGATTCGATCGAAAGAATAGAAATTGGAACTGAAATGCTGATCATAGGATTTCCGCTGGGTTTTCACGACACCCTGCATCATTTACCAGTTGCCAGACGGGCCATTAATGCTTCCTCTTTCAGCATGCGCTTTCAGGGCAACGGGTATTTTCTGACCGACGCCCGCACCCATCGCGGCATGAGCGGCGCGCCTGTAGTAACACGGAATGAATCGAAAATCGAAGAAGAAAATTTAACCCCGGAATTGACCTGGAGCTTACTCGGCATTCATTCAGCGCGACTGGATGTAGGCACAAGAGATCTTGAGGTAGACGAGGCTCTGGGGCTTAACTGCGCCTGGTTCGCTGATATTCTGTTGACGCTAACCAGCGATTAACAAAAGCAAACACCAACTTTCACACTATAACTCTGCAGCGTCTTTGCTATCGAATTACTCTTCCAGCAAAACTTGCGGTGTTTTTAACGCAAACACGGACAGGGTAGCCGCAATAACACCACAGACGGCAATCGCAACAACCAGTGGTACCGGCGTATTGTCAAATACAGCACTGACAATGGCGATACTGATTGCCCCAATTATCATTTGAAGTGTACCGCCCAGTGAAGCAGCCGTGCCGGCAATAGGGCCATGATCCTCTAGTGCAAGAACCATTGAAGTAGGTAATACCAACCCCAGAAAAGCATAGGTCAGCAGTAACAAGCCGACCAATAAGGGAAAACTGTCGAAACCCAGCATCACCGCGCTAAACAGCAGGCAGCCAAAGAAACAATAGCCGGCTACGGCCCACTTGATGACATTAATAGTGCCAAAGCGGGCTTCCAGTGTTGCGGCAAGTTGACTGGCAGCAAAAAAGCCAAAGGCATTCAAGGCAAAAGCCAGAGAATACTGAAAGGAAGTCAGCCCATAATAATCCATGTAGAGGAATGAGCTGGTTGCCAGGAAAGCAAAAAAGCTGCCCATACCCATGCCGCCAATCAGGGTAAGTCCCATGTAATGGGTATCGCGGAACAAAACACCAAAGGCATTCATCATACGACTGAACTTGAACGGACTTCTGTTCTCAGGTTTCAGGGTTTCCCTGAGTCCGAAACGGGTCATCAGGAAACCAACAATAGATGCCAGGGACACAGCCACAAACACCGCACGCCAACCAAAAGGAATTATCACTGCGCTACCCAGCAATGGCGCAAACATGGGTGAAATAGCAATGATGATCATGATGGTAGACATCAGTCTTGTTGCTTCATTACCAGTATAACAATCACGGATGACAGCACGCGGAATCGACATTACTGCTGCTGCACCAATCCCCTGTACGAAACGCATCGCTATCAACCAGTTAATGGTCGGTGATACGGCACAACCAATTGAGGCCAGGGCAAAGACCACCAGACCAAAATAAAGCGGCGGCTTTCGACCAAACACATCTGAAGCCGGACCATAAACCAGTTGGCTGACCCCGAATGAAATAAAAAATGACATCAGGGTGGCCTGGGATGCAGAGACTGAAGCTTGCAGGTCTTCGGCAATCACCGGCATTGCCGGTAAATACATATCAATGGCAAAGGGTCCTATCCAGCTGAGTGAACCCAGCACCAGGGCCATTTTGATCAAGTCAGATTTCACACATTAGTCCCGTGTTAAAACACCGCGAGGTGTTGAGGGTGAGAATAAAAGAAGGTGGCAATTATAGTGTCGAATTTGATAATTAGTAGTGCCGATTGCAAGAGTTATTCGGGCGCACGCAGAAAAGGCAGATCCAGGGAATAAATAATTCCTATAAGAGAAGGGGTTGCCCCTGCTCCATATATGGTCAGCTGGCGCGTACGGACTGTATGGAAGGGCCTGTCGCTATTGAGTTTGCTGTTTCCCACCTGATAATTCTATTAATATGTTCATCAAGCCAGATTGACTGCTATAAATTTACCGCACTCCACCAGAAGGAAGCTCCAGATGCCTGCTAATACCGACATAACCTTGCACTACTTTAATGTGCGTGGGCGCGGACAGTTTATCCGTGGTCTGCTCACTCATCGTGACATCCCTTTCACTGATGACCGCATCATACTCACTGCCAATAATGCCAACTGGCCAGAACTTCGCGGTAACAGGGCTGTTAGCGGTGATTTTCAGAAACTCCCTGCCTTGCAGTGGAACCACATAATTCTTAATGAAGTGTTGGTGATTCTTGATTTTATTCAGGAAAAACTTGGTGATAACGCCCTGCTTGATGAAAAGACCCGTACACAGCATCGCATGCTTACTTCAAGCGCCTTTCTGGATTTACTGACACCCTGCATCAATTTGATCTGGTGCGACATTTTTCACCCAGGCACCGATGTGGCCGCAACCGTAGCTGTCGTTAAAAGACGTCTTGAAATGCATTTGACAACCGTCAATCAGACGCTGGAACAATGGGGCTGGCTGAATGCCATGAATGATCGCGAAGTAATGGTTGCTGACGCTGTGTTATGGGAGGCACTGGATATGATTCGACTCACCTTTAATGGCAAGGTCAGTATTGATGATTTTGAGTCACTGGCAGCATTTTACGAGACTTGCCCGGGCGCAACTAGTTTCAAAAAATTACTGGCACTGAATCCGTCAACCATCACTGCCAGACCCGGAGAAGCTGAAGCACTGATTGCTATCCATGAGAATTTAAATACAGAGATATGAACAGATTTTATTCAATTATAGTTTTTAACAGTGTTTTTTTAACTGCTTGCGCGTCAGTTTCGTCCACCAATCAACCGGGCTCAGACAGTATGAAAAATGGCGCTGCTGAAAATAATATTCTGCTCCATGCCACCATGCTGAATGCGACACACTGGTCACTGGTGGAAATTCAGTCAATGGATGATTCTCTTTATACTCCAGCAGACCCGACCGGGTATCTGATCAGTTTTTTGCCACAGGGAAATTTCACAGCTCGTCTGGATTGCAACCAGATCCGGGGAGAGTGGACCCATAGCGGCATAAATCAGGTAGAAATAAATCCGCTCATTTCTACGCGGGCCTTATGCTCGCCAGATTCACTTTATAACCGGGTACTCAGTGACCTGGATAATACACGTTCCTTTGTTTTGCAAAATAACCATTTATTTCTGGCCACTTTCGCCGACGGCGCAATACTCGAATTTGCGCCTTACATGCCGCCAGATTTTGAATTGTCACCGGCATTTGCCTGTGATGAAGCCGAAGGCACAGTTGAATCCATGATCTGCCAGGACCAGGAACTGATAGAACTGGATTTATATCTTGATGAGCTTTACCAGGCTGCACTGAATATTTTCCCCGAAGAGGAACTAGCCAGTCTTGTAGCTTTTCAACGTGGCTGGATTTCCGGGCGTAATGATTGCTGGAAGAATGAATATATTCGACGCTGTGTTGCCGACGAATACCTCATTCGCATAAGCGAGCTGGAAGTAAAAACCGGACATCTGATGGTCCCGCAAGCGGCAAATTTTTTATGCGCAGATGAACATCTGCTGAGTGTCTATTTTTATAGCAATGCAGTACGACCGCTGGCTGTGCTCAACATGAACCAGCAGCAGTTTTTTACTTGGCTCACCCCTTCCGCAAGTGGCTCACGTTATATGGGGCAAAATATTACATTCTGGCAAAAAGGAAATGAGGCGATGCTGACAACTCTGGAAACTGAACAGAATTGCCAGCAACAATTTTCCCGTTTGTAATCAGGTCAAATATCAGCACCAACAACGCTTACTGTCTCGATCATAACAGGCTTGGTGTCCAGAGAATCCAGGTAAGCGGCGCCATCATTCCATAAGCGCCCCTGATCCAGACCACCGCCCGGCTCACCTACCGGAATAAAGGCATCCACCGCCTGCATTCCCGACACCACTTTACCGAAGACAGTAAAGTTATAACGCGGCTCCGCCAGCCTGTTGTTCTCCATGTAGTTAATAAACACCTGAGTGGAGTTGGTATCCGGACCGGCCTTGGCAAAAGCCAGCGTGCCGCGTTCCAGGGCAAATAAACTGGGATCGTCATCAAAGTTGTTGTCCTGCCATAAGGGGTAATCATCGCGCCAGTTGATACCAAACTGGGCAACAAAGTCAGGCACCACTCGAAACACAGGGGTATTGTCGTAAAACCCCGCCGCAACAAGCTCCAGGAAACGCGCAGCCGCATTGGGCGCGGCTTCAGGATAGATCTCGATAACAATCTCACCTGATCCTGTTTGCATCAACAGCGTAGTTTTTTGCGTCAGTTCTGGAACGATATCTTCTTTACCTGGCAAAGGAGCAAGAGAAAATGCCACCTCATCTGCCATCGGCTCAATGACTGGCGCACCAGCTTGCGGACTGTCGCTACTGTTACTGTCATCCTGAGCACCACAGGCAATAAGTTGCAGGACAAAAAGCAGTGTTACTATTTTCTTCATATTTCTAATTCCACCATTATTGTAAATATGTCCAGATCAGCAGTGCATCCAGTAACTCAGTACCCGGGCCTCGATCAGCCAGTTCATGATTCACCATCCCGGTTACTGCAAAAATCCGGTTACTTTGTGAATAAACAAAACCATTGACCGCCGATACTTCATCGAGAGAGCCGGTTTTCACATGCATGCGGCCGGACATTTTAGAGCCCCTGGCCCGGTTGCGCATGGTGCCATCCATACCGTTGAGTGGTAAAGAAGCGACGTACTCCGGCATATAGGGACTGGCCCAGGCACTTTGCATAATTTTATTGAGCAATTCTGCTGTGATACGGGCATCTCTTGAAAGTCCCGCGCCATTGGTCAACAACAGCTGATTCGAATCGAGGCTTTTTAATTCCAGGTAATTATTTACAGCCTGAATGCCTTTTTCCACCGTCGCCGGTGGTCCCAGAACTTCTGCGCCCAGGGTTAAAAGCAAATGCCTTGTCATCAGATTATTACTGAATTTATTTATAGACTTGATGACATCGGACATGGGCACAGAATTCCAGATCACTATAGGCTCAAGATCATCCGGCACTGCACCCCGTCGTAAATCCCCATCCAGCTGCCCGCCCAGTTCAGTCCACAATTCCATGAACAGACCAAAGGTATAATCCGGGGCATCCAATACTTCCCTGACCATCTGATAGCGCGAACAGCGAGAGGGAAACTGCCCTTCAAAAATGACTTCTGAAGGATTTGCAGGATTTATATTGAAGCTGACACCACGCTGGTAACCACCACAGGATCGATTAACCTGACGCAGACGGTTGGTGATTTTGATATTGGGTAAACGTGGATCGGTATGAATGATGACATCGCGGCCGTTGGTATGGGGATAAAAGAAAAAAGTCATGGCCTGGAAGTTGGCTATAATGGCATTGGGATCAGTGTTATAGGCACGCCCACTCTGGTTGTCGATGAGTTCACCTTCTTCCACCGACGCATCAAAGTAGGAACCGTCCAGCACCAGGTTTCCAGTGATGTGTTCGACCCCGCCTCGTTGCAGGGACTTCAACATGGCCCGCAGCTGATCTTCAACCAGAAAGGGATCGCCGCCGCCTTTCATTAACAGGTCTCCCCTTAGCACACCGTTTTCAATAGGCCCCAGTGCATACAGTTCAGTCTGCCAGGTAAAGGCCGGGCCTAGTGATTCCAGTGCAGCAAATGTAGTCAGGGTCTTTATCGCTGATGCAGGGTTCATGGGAAGGTCAGCATTTACAGACAGACTGGGATTATCCTGACTCACTTCCTGAACATAAAAACTGAAACTGGAGGGCGGTAGATTGTGGCCATCAATAACCAGTTGTATGCGCTCAGGGATTACAGTGTTGTGGCCACCCGATATAGAGTCCTGTGCCAGGCTGACAACAGAGCAGAAAAGAGACAAAGCCGGGAGAACAATTAGGCAGACCAGCTGAAATAAAAAACGCTTTAAAATATTTTCCATGGTTATTTCGTCGAGCCTGTTCTCAATTCTTTATTCAGGCAGTGCAAAGGTAAACAAGGCAGTGCCTGCAGCAATGGCAATATACTGTTTTCCATTCACCGCATAGGTCATCGGGGCCGCATTTACCTGTCCACCCAGATTAGCCTTCCAGAGTAATTCACCGCTGGTAGCATCCAGTGCCACAAAATAACCATCCTTGCCGCCGCCAAAGACGATATCGCCATCGGTAGACAGCACGCCACCCCAGGTGATATTGCCAAGGTCAAATTCCCACACCGCATCCAGCGTATCCGGATCATAGGCACGAATGACTCCACGGGCTTCTTCATTATTATTCAGAAAAGGTTCCAGCGCGACATCGCCCATGGTGGTCTGGCGTCGATTGACGCCCAATGCCTGGGGAAATTGACCCTCGATGGCCATGATGCCTGAATCTTCCCAATGCGCAACATAGTACAGGTCGTGCCTGGGACTATAGGCAGTCGGCGCCCAGTTAATGGCGCCATGTACATGGGGGCGAATAACGGTTCCTTCCACAGAAGGGAGCATGCCGGGCGCACGAATCGGACGTCCCGCTTCATCAAAGCCACTCATCCAGTTAACCTTTACATAAGGTTTACCATGGAGGAATTCGCCAGTAACCCGATCCAGCACATACATAAGGCCATTACGGTTAGCCCAGAGCATGAGCTTGCGCAGGCGGCCATCCCATTCCCGGTCCACCAGCACCGGGACCTGGGTAGAATCGTAGTCCAATTCATCATGGGGGGTGAACTGATAATGCCATTTGATAGCCCCGCTATCTGCATCAAACGCCACCACGCTGTCACTGTACAGATTGTCACCAAGCCGTGTGCGGCCATCCCAGTCCGGCGCTGGATTACCTGTTCCCCAGTACACCAGATTAGCTTCAGGGTCATAGGCGCCGGCATTCCAGATAGCAGCACCACCGGTCTTCCAGGAATCACCGGACCAGGTTTCATGGCCGGCTTCACCGGGGCCCGGAATGGTAAAGGTCTTCCAGATTTCAGCGCCCGAATCAACGTCATAGGCAGCGACATAGCCGCGAATGCCGAGATCGCCACCGGCTGTTCCAATATAGACTTTATCTTCAACCACCATGGGAGGCATGGTGATGGAATACAAGGCATCGGCATCAGCCACTTCGGTATTCCAGATCAGGTTGCCACTGCGGGCATCGATTGCCAGCAAACGGCCATCCACGGTGCCCATGAATAATGTATTGCCCAGTATCGCCAGACCACGGTTAACACGCCCACAACAGGTTCTTGCCGGGGCCGGCTCATGGTTATAGGTCCAGAATATTCTGCCTGTTGCCGCATCCAGCGCGATGACGTCATTAGGTGCCTGCACGGTATAAAGCACTCCATCGACGACCAGAGGTGTGGCTTCAAATTTTTCCAGTGATCGAGCCTGCCACACCCACTGCAATTCAAGCTCATCAACATTATTGCTGTTGACCTGATCAAGACCACTGTGACGCTGATTAAAAAGATTTTGTGAATAGCTGAGCCAATTGGCCTCGTTGTCAGCGCTTAATATGTCGTCAAAACTGACTTGTGATAAAGCCACTTCACTTATCAGCAGCACAGCAAGAACTAACAGCGTATATGTTTTCATTGTGCAGCTCCCCGCCGCAGCGTCGTCAGATAAGCCACCAGGTCAGCAATCTCCTGCTGCGTGTAGCCTGTCGCCAATGAAGGCATATCCGGATTGGAAAAACCGAATGACAGCAGCTGACTCTTTTCAAAGGCGCGCAGCTTTTCATTGCTATCCAGCATCTGGATCGTAAAGGCATCGTGATTCAGCAAGCGACCAGATACCTTTTCTCCGCTCAAGGTCTGCACCGAATAGAAGCGGTTGCCAGGCTGCACTTCGCTATTCGGCTCAAGCAGTGACTTTTCAAGTTCCGCCGCTGATCTCACCAGGGCAATACTGCTCAGGTCCGGACCAAGGACAGAACCTCTGCCATTAATCATATGGCAGTCCATACATTCACCACTGCCCTCAAATAAAATTTGTCCCCGCGCCACATTGCCGCTTACCGAGTTGTTATCGCTTTCCCCCAGACTACGCAGATATGCCACCAGCATAGTGGCTTGTTCCTCACTAACTCGTGGTGTCCCAGGCATGGGGGTATTGGGAATGCCATTCATGATGATGGCAACGATTTCCTCGTCTGAATAAGGCTGGCGGAAGTTGTTATGTCCCAGATCGACATCCTTGATCAGGTCTCCATCTGGGCCATGACAATTGGCGCAGTAATCGCGAAACGCACGCTCTCCGTTAAGCAGGTCGGCCCCGGTTTCATGCTGCGCAAGTAACACAGGTGTAGTCAGCAGCAACGAACACAGCAAGAGTAATAAATGAAAATGCCGAATAGTCATGATGGCACCGATTCTAAACTATTTATGCGGCTAATGAAGCCACCAACAAAGTCTGTCAAAACACCTGCCTGAGACCACATTGTTCAAGACCCGTTTTTATTACTGGTCTTCAAAGCCATGGATTCTGACATGGGTTTTTAAATCGGCCTTACAGAAAGCGTGCAGAAAACAGGTTTGCTCGGACATATCCAGAATAGTGCGGGCGAACTCATCATCCTCACCACTGACCAGATGTACATGAGTTTCTATCGGGTCTGCCGTCCCTGCTTTTCCAGTTCCGCCACTGGCACCGCCCAGTGAAAAATGGGTGTCCTGAATAATCCGGTATTCCTGCAAATCCTTTTTCACAATTTTGGCATAGCGTCCGAACTGGGTCATGAAGCAGAAACCAATACCGGCACTGATATAACTTGCCGCATCAGGTGCCAGGCCCTTGCCACCATTGACTGGCGCTTCATCGCACAGGAAATGAAAAATAGAGCCATGGGGGTTAAACAAATGCTGCTCAACCTGCTTTACGCCGTCTTCCCTCAGTGTACAGATGCCTCGAACATGCAGAACTCGATCCTGCTCTTCTTTCAGACTGTCACCGGCCAGCGTCACGCTTTCTTCAGTTTTTGGCGTGATACCGCCTTTAACAAGCAGACCCGACCAGTCATCACTGGTTGGCATGGCGGCATCGAAGTGGTCGCCGGGATCCGCCTGAGCAGGTTGCCCTACTGACAAGGCTTTTGCTGGTTCGATTTCTTCTCCGTTATGACACAGGGTAAACAGGCTTTCCTTGGCGCCACGCATCAATCCGTTCAGAGGTGATGCTGCTACCGCATCAATCACCAGCGTGTTGATGACGTCTTTCTCTGCATCACAATCAATCTGCACCTCCAGCTCTACATCCCTGGCACCACCAATCATGGTTCCTTTCAAGGCGGAGCCTTTCATGGTGTAGTAATTGTCCTGAACAAGACGAATATTATTAATGGTAATTCCGCGCTGTTTGGCCAACGCGAGTATTTCGTTCATATAGGAACAGACCATGCCGGTGGTTAAAAAAGACAGGGGACATGGTGCTGCATCAAGTCCATCAAGATAAGCGCCCTCATCACTCGCCAGACGCCAGACATTGCCGGTACGTACCGAGACTACAAGCGCCTCTTTCTGCATAACAGACAAGGAACGCACGCAAAGCCTGACCGCTTCGCCCAGTCGATCTTCCGGCGCACTAAATCCTGTAACATCGGCGTTGGCTACCTTGAAAAAAAGCGGCTTGCCGGATTCCAGCAGGGGATTGGATCTTGAAGTAGCCATATAAATTGATTCCTGTGTAATTTTTACCTGTTAATATTTTTATTAGTATTAGGGCAGATTCTCACTTCCCGGGGCTTGCCACAAGCAGGCAAGATTCAGGGACAGAGATGGCAACTTAGTGTAATTTCCTATTGCTCGCAAATCTTCCCATTATAGCGCCGCCTTCAGGTAATCCAACGTCCTGGAATTTTCTGCTAAACTCTGCAAACAAAACAGGGCAGATTATCTGCATTTTTAGCCAACCACCCAAAATTTACTTGGAATAAAACACTGGCATGAAAAGACTACTCCGGGTTTCTATTATTCTTTTGTCTCCCGTCTTCTCCGTAATGGCGGATGACGATATTGTTACACTGGTGGCCAATAATCAGGCCGATTTAGCCATGCAAAGTATTGCCCGAGGTGACGATGTGAATGCACCCCAGGCTGATGGCACAACAGCCTTAATGTATGCGGCCTATCTGGGCAATGCCGAGCTGGTGTCGGCCCTGTTGACGGCCGGTGCGCAAACCAATGTCAGTAATGACTACGGTTCCTCGGCCATTCTGGAAGCTTCCATTGTCGGTGCCACCGATGTCCTTGAAATTCTCCTGGACCATGGCGCCGCTGCCAACTGGCGCAACCCGGAAGGGGAAACTCCACTGATGAATGTAGCCCGCACCGGACAGTTGCAGGCGGCAGAATTATTACTCGCCAATGGCGCAGATGTGGATGCGGTAGAACAATGGGGCGGTCAAACTGCCCTGCTCTGGGCTGCCGCTCAACAGCAACCAGAAATGCTTGCCCTGCTCATTAAACATGGCGCCGACGTTAACCACCGCAGCATTGTCAGAGAATGGGATCGCACCATACTTAATGAGCCGCGCCCACTTACCTATAACAGAGGCGGCTTTACCGCCCTGCACTTTGCTGCCCGTGAAGGCTGTACCGAGTGTATTCGTATCCTGACCGGAGCTGGCGCAGACCCCGATGCCCACGACCCTGAACGCGTCACACCATTAAACGTCGCACTATTGAATCAGCATTTTGCAACGGCCGCAGCCATCATTGAAGCAGGCGCCGATGTGAATAAATGGGATATCTATGGGCGCACTCCTCTCTTCAATGCCATTGACCTGCACACCCTGCCCATTGGTGGCCGGCCAGATATACCCAGCAACGACATCATCAGCGGCTATGACATTGCCGCCATGTTGCTTACCCGCGGCGCCAATCCAAACATCCAGTTAAAACTTGTTCCACCTTTACGCAACGCCATCTATGACCGCGGCTCTGACAAAGTTCTCACCACTGGTGCTACACCACTGATGCGCGCGGTAAAAGGTGGTGACCTGGAGAGTACTCAACTGCTGCTGGAATACGGTGCCCTGCCGGACCTGCCAAATAAAGAAGGTCAGACACCGATGATGATTGTTGCGGGCATTGGCCATACTTCCTCACCGACCCGGGGTGCTTTTCGTACGCAACAGCAAAGTATTGCTGCCATCCAACAGCTACTGGATGCCGGAGCTGACATTAATGCCTTATCCGGAGATCCGGCATTGCCTCCCGGAATAAGCGTTGTCGACTATCAGCGTGACGAAACTCCACATCCCGCCAATGAAGGGGAAGTCGTTATCCATGGACAGACAGCCCTGCATGGCGCTGCCAAACAGGGCTGGACAGAAGTCGCCCGTTTTCTTATTGAAAATGATGCCAGGCAACAGGTAATCGATGACGCCGGCACCACGCCCTTTGATCTTGCCATGGCGCGCTACGCACCCGCATACAATGACACACCGCCACTACCATTCTTTGAAACCGCGCAATATCTGCAACAGGAATGTGCCCGGGTCGATGGCTGCGTGATACCTGACCCTATCAATAGCGATCTGGTACCCTGACACAGAAATCACCAAACCACAGCAGCGGGAAAAGAAAATGGCCGAATTTGGATTTGGACAAAAAACCGGACAGATAATGCAGATGGCCTATGTGGTCGAAGACATCAGGGCTGCGATGAATTGGTGGATCATGGATGGTAAAACCGGCCCCTGGTTTTTACTGGAGAGTTTTACTGGTCCTGACCAGATCTATCGCGGAGAACAGGCACGGTCTGATGTGGCTATCGCCATGTCTTTTGCCGGTCATATGAATATCGAACTGATACAACCCAAAGATGACTATCCCTCAGTCTACAAAGAGACGATCGAAAAACGGGGATATGGCTTTCATCATATCGGTATTGCGGTTGACGACACTTTGGCGGAATCACAAGCCTACCAGGCACGAGGTTTCGCGGAAGCCTTTTCTGCGGATGTGGGGGGCGGCCGTGTCCGTTATATGGATGATGGGCAAAACGATCCGGGATTTATCGAATTGATTCCAGCAGCCCCGGAAATGGACGAAGCTTTCACGCGTTTCTATGACGCCGCCCAGAACTGGAATGGCGATGACCCGATTAGGGCGTTTTAGTCACAAGTCACAAGTCACAAGTCACAAGTCACAAGTCACAAGTCACAAGTCACAAGTCACAAGTCACAAAAAAGGCGACTAAATTAGTCGCCATGTCGGATGCGTCCCTGCGGTCCTTATCCGACCTACAGAAAACCGTTGGAACCCGAGAGAGTGGTTTCTTGTCTCTTGTCTCTTGTGACTTGTCTCTTGTCTCTTGTCTCTTGTCTCTTGAATCTTGCCTCTTATTTTTTCCTGCCGTCTCCCTGCACCGCCCACTTTTATCCTTTATCCTTTATCCTTTTTCCTTTATCTGTCCTCTTGCTAACTTGTCACTTGAAACTTGCGACTGGTTTTATTCACCAATCACATCATGATAAAAACGAATCATGGCGTTGGTAATGGTTCTATCCTCACTATCAATACTCATGACATGGGACACATGGTTATAACCCTGCCATTGGCTGTACATGGGGCAGTCTGAATACTTCTGGCAGAGCTTGGCATACATCCGGGCAACACTGGTTTCGATATTGGCCGGATCGTATTCAGCACTCCACAAATACACCGGAATCTGCTCACCCTGGTAAGTATCGACAAGACCCAGGGGTGAGCGTGCGGCCGCAAGCGCAGCATCGTCGCCATAATAGGCAGGAGTTCCTGCCGCAAACCCGCCTGAGCTGAGTATAGCCATTTTCACTCCTGGACCGTCCGGTAACTGGGAGGCTTCGTGAAACATATAGGTAGCGACATGCGTCGAGCCGGCAGAATTACCCATAATAGTGATGTTGTCAGGATTGCCACCATATTCAGCAATATTGGCGTGGACCCACTCGATAATCATGCGCAAATCAACTGCCCCATCGGGCCAGCTGGCTTCGGGCGCCAGGCGATAATTGGCATTGATACCGATCCCGCCCATTCTGGCGGCAAACTTGCCCACATTACTGTAGATCAGGTTGTCCGTAGCAGGGCTGACCTTATCGCCTCCTGTGAGCCCGCCGCCATGAAAATAAATAAGCACTGGCCCACCTTCCCTGAAACCCGCATCACTGACCCATAGATCAAACGTCTGTGAAGGATTATCACCATAAGCAATATCACTATGCACAGTCAGCCCCTGAGAGCCAACTTCCTTCTGCAGCGGTGTATACAAGGCCTGGGTAGCCGCATTCACCTGGCCGTTCCACTGCTTGCCAATTTCCGCGATACCGGCATAGGCAGCACTCAGCAGATCTTCCTGCGCGACAGCAGTAATACTGCAAATCAGAACTGCAAATCCAACTAAAACATTTAACACCACTTTCATAGCAATCCCCTCTCCCGAAAATGTTTATCCATCGCCACACCCCAAGATTTTATCTTTTATCTTTTATCTTGTTACTTGAGACATGCAACTTAATTTATATAATCAAATCTTCCGGTACCTCATCAAGCAAAATAGTTTTCGTTTCAGTGTAGGCTTTCAACCCGGAAATCCCCCCTTCCCTGCCAATACCTGACTGCTTGAATCCACCAAAGGGAAGAAAATAATCAAGGCGGAAGGCATTCTGTGCATAAGCGCCGGTACGAATGGCACGGGCAATCTCATAGGCCTTTTTGTTGTCATTAGTTAATACTGCACCAAATAGTCCAAAGTCGGAATCATTGGCCAATCGAATAGCATCAGTTTCATCATCATAGGGAATGACGCAAAGCACCGGACCAAATATTTCTTCCCGGGCAATTGTCATCCTATTGTCCACATTGGCAAAGAGAGTCGGATTAATGTAATACCCTTTTTCTATATCTGGACGATCGCCACCGAATATCAATTCAGCACCTTCTGCCTTGCCTTTTTCAATATAGCCTTCAACCCGTTCCAGTTGTCTGGCCATAGCCAGCGGTCCCATCTGACTTTCAGGATCCATGGGATCACCAACTTTAATACCTTTCAACAGATTTTTCAGAGCTATCACCAGTTCATCATGGCGGGCACGGGACACCAGCACCCGACTCAAGGTCACGCAGACCTGACCCGTAGCAAGAATAATAATATTACCCAGCATCTTGGCCGCTTCTTCAATATCGTAATCATCCAGTACGATTGCCGCAGATTTGCCGCCCAGCTCCAGAGAGCAACGACCGATACGCTCTCCGCACACTGAAGCGATTCGTTTACCGGCTAGCGTACTGCCAGTGAAACCGACCTTATCCACTCCAGAATTTGAGATGAGGTGGTCAGAAGCCTCCCTGTCACCAGGTACCAGACTAATCACGCCTGGCGGAAATCCTGCCGCCTCAGCACATTCGGCCATAATGTAGGCTTCCAGTGGTGTCTCCGGTGCCGGCTTCATGATCACCGCACATCCTGCTAGCAAGGCCGGTGCAACTTTATTCATCATGATGGTATAGGGCGCATTCCACGGTGCTATAGCTACTACCACACCCACCGGTTCATGGACTACCACTGCAGCACCACCATCGGCTGCCAGTTCAGACTCCGCAAACCTGAAACCAGCCGCGCCCTTGGCAAAAAAATCCAGCATAAATGAGCCCAACCCTGTCATCATTTGTGAGCCCATGTTTAAAGTGCCGGTTTGCAGGGTAAGCGCATTCGTCAGGTCTTCACCGCGCTTGCCTAGTTCTTCCTGGAATCTCTGTAATACCGCCATTCTTTCTTCAGCTGACATCCTCGGCCAGGGACCGTCATCAAATGCCTTTCTTGCTGCCGCAACAGCCAGATCCATATCTGAATTACCGGCTTTGGCCGTTTGTGCTGTTATTGTTTCAAGGTGAGGTGACACAATATCCAGCAACCCGGTTTCATCAGGTGACTGCCATTGACCTGCAATAAACAGTTTATCGGGGTGTGTCAGATGACAGGGATTGAGTAATGACATGTTTCAGATTTTCTCCATCGCAGCAGGAAAGAATTTATCGACGACCTGAGTGGCCTTGAGATCGTCACAAGAGAACATCATAACGGATTTGAAGTTATATTTAGATTGCCAGGAACGGAATAAGAGTAGGGACTATTAAAACCGAATCAGTCCCCGTTGCGGCCAATACCCCACTGACGCCGTGTTGTATTGATAAACATGGTAACCAGGCCAAGCAGTGTTGCCGGTACCAGCAAATAAAGCCCATAAGTGCCCGCATCATCAAAACTTACCAGGCCGGCACCGAGAAAACTGTAACTGATAACCCCCGGCATGGCACCGAACAAGGTAAGTAACAATAATTTGTCCAGCCTGATAGAAGTCATGGCCAGAACAATATTCTGTAAAAGATAGGGCACGAAAAATGTCATTCGAACAATAATGGCAACGATAAACCCATAGCGGTTAATCTGGCCAAGAAATTTTTTCACCTCTTTTTGTCTACTCGCCAGTTTAGCCATGCCCTTGAATACATAACGTACCGAGATAGTCGAGGCAAAACAACTTATCAGAATACCCGCCAGGCTAACCACTGATCCCAGAAATGGACCATAGAGAGCGCCACAGACAATATTCAGGGGAATAAGAATGGGGATAAAAAAGAAAGAACAGAAAAAATAGAGCAATAACAGATATGCGATACTGAGCAATCCAAATTCGGACAGCAATTGTTCAAAAATGCTTATCAGGGCGGCATCGGAATAGTCAGGAAACAGGTATTTCCTGAGCAAAAACACAAGTATGCTCAACACAACCAGCAATAAAACAGGGTTAATTTTCTTTATCAATCTGATGCCCACCTCCAGGTGCAGGAAAGCATATCACAGCAAATTCCCATTATTGAGGCTGTCAGAACAAGTCAGGAAAAATTCATAATATGCCTGTGTAAGCAGTCTAAAACATTGTTTTCCAGCGGGCAGGAAGCTGATCAGTACTGTCTTATAAAAAGGACGGTTCTTCAGTATCATGGTGGGACTTTTTTGATACTGAGAATTATACATGCACCGCAAGCAGCGATTATTTCTGTTCATTACCTTGCTTCTTCCTGGCCTGCTACAGGCGCATCACAGCTTTTTCGGGCGCTTTGATAACAGCAGTTCCATGGAACTGGAAGGTATTGTGACCAATATTCACTGGCAAAATCCCCATGTTCATATCTTCCTTGAAACCATGGATGACAATGGAGAGACTATTGAATGGGATCTGGAGAGTGGCTCACCTACGCTGATGCAACGTGCCGGCATTCCCCGTGATGCCATCTCTGTGGGCATGACTATTCGCGTTGCCGCATGGCCACCACTGACGGGCAGAAGAGAAGCCTTTGCCACCAATGTACTGCTTCCCGATGGTCGTGAACTGGTGATGCAGACTGGCGCCGAGTCCAAATTCAAGGATCAGTTTATTGGCGATTTCTCCTATCGCTTTCGTACCGAGGGTGACCGCAGCAAACCGGAGCTTGGTTTGTTCAGAATGTGGACTTTTACCGGTGCCGATGGTTTTTTGTTTCCGGAGTCCATTAATCGCAACTATGACCTTAACAGCTATCCGATGACTGCTGCGGCAAGACAGGTGCTGGCCAATTTTAATCCGGCCACTGACAATCCAACCAATAACTGCACACCAAAAGGCATGCCGCTGATCATGGAACAGCCCCTGCCTATGGAAATTATTCGCGAAGGTGACAATGTGGTTTTGCGTATTGAAGAATATGACCTGATGCGAACCATTCATATCGATCAGGAATCTGCACCGGCCGGTACCGCCTTTTCACCACTGGGCTACTCAACAGGCTATTGGGATAATGACACTCTGGTGGCCCATACCGACCATATCAATTGGCCCTGGTTCGATCAGGCCGGTATTCCCCTTAGCACAGAGGCCTCCATCATTGAGCGCTTCACCGCCATCGAGCAGGGTAGCATGCTCGATTATGAAATGGTCATCACAGATCCGGTCAACTTCACCGAACCCGTCACTCTGAACAAGAAGTGGATTCATGTGCCGGGCGTGGAAATATTACCGTTCGAGTGTGAAGAATATCGTCAGCCGTAAATACCGGGTCTCGCCAAAAGCGGCCGGCTGTCCTGTTTGATTGCTGCATGGGAATTCTGAAAATTCGCCCTTAGTGGCTATCCCGGGCAGCCAACTTTTGTGCATAGGCTTCTACCTGGGCCCAATCGGTATATTCATGGTCCCGGGTAGTATCCGTACTCCCTCCCTCCTTGCCGGCGATGCGTTTCATCAACCATTTCACCGGCCATTTGTATTGACTGTATTTCAGAGCACCCGCAATCATTTCAATTTCCGGAAAGTTGACCTTAACCTGTTGTGAGAAAGTCCTGCGCACATCGGCAAGAGACTTTTCGCGCCTGCCGGCATCCCTGGTAGCCGCCGCCATCAACACCAGGAAAAAAGAACGGGGCATGGTAGCAATGATGTCTGCATTGTTGTTGATAAACTTCACCATGCTTTTTTCTATTTTGCCAATATGTATGGAGGCACCGAATACCAGGCAATCAAACGACCCCAGCACGATACTTTTCGCCCCATAATCAGTGACATCAAGCAGCGTCACGTTGACTCCTGCCATGGCAAGATGATCTGCCAGGGTTCGGGCTATTTTTTCTGTCTGGCCTTCCTTTGTGGCATATAAAACCAGTATTTTCTCCATCAGGGCTCTGCCTTTGTGTTGCGGATAACGCCATGGTCAGGACTAAATTCTCAGCCTGAGGCACCTTTTAAATTGATATCCATCAATTCTGTGCAATTAATAGCCGGGGATTTAACCAAGCCTCAGTATTTCACTTTAGAATGGTCCCTGGAGGAGATAAACATGGTGGAATCTACCGAGCCTGTCTATTACGGGGAAGCCAGTCAGCCCGAACCTGTCCTGCAAGCCAGGAAATTATGCAAAACATACCAGATGGGTGAAATCACCGTCACCGCACTCCAGGATGTTGATCTCGATCTGTTTCAGGGGGAACTGGCTGTGTTACTGGGTGCATCCGGTAGCGGAAAGTCCACTCTGCTAAATATTATTGGTGGCCTGGATGTGCCAACCTCAGGCAAGGTCCTATACCGGGACCGGGAACTGTCAACACAGATAGATAGGGAGCTTACCAATTACCGCAGAATGCATGTTGGTTTTGTTTTTCAGTTTTACAACCTTATCCCCAGCCTCACTGCCAGAGAAAACGTAGCACTTGTCACAGATATTGCAGAAAACCCGATGGATCCAGTGGATTCCCTGGCACTGGTGGGGCTGGAAAACCGGATCAATCATTTTCCCTCCCAGTTATCCGGAGGCGAACAGCAACGCGTAGCCATCGCCAGAGCCGTTGCAAAAAAACCGCAGATATTATTATGCGACGAACCTACCGGTGCCCTGGATGCCGAAACCGGCAAACTGGTATTAAAGGTACTTGATACCGTGAATCGGGAAACCGGGACTACCACCGCCATCATTACCCATAATGTAGATATCGGTGGCATGGGGGACAAAATCATTCGCATGAGCAGTGGCCGCATCGTTGAATATCATGAGAATGCCCACCGGGTAAGTATTGACGAGATTGGCTGGTAATCATGAAAGCCATCAATCAGAAATTATTACGGGAACTCTGGCAAATGCGCATGCAGGTGATTTCCATTGCTCTGGTTGTGGCCACTGGCATCATGTCTGTTATGACCATGCGTGGTACCTATGAGTCCCTCACCTGGTCACAGTCTTCCTACTATCAGCTCACCCGCTTTGCCGATGTCTGGGCTCCTCTGGTGCGGGCCCCGGTTCTTATCTCAGACAAGGTCGCCTCATTACCTGGTGTCGAGTCAGTAGATACCCGCATTACTTTTCTTGCCACCCTGGATCTTGAGGGTCTGGACATGCCAGCCCAGGGCCGCTTTGTCTCTCTGCCCGAGTTCGGGCGTCCACTACTAAATGATTTGTTAATCAAGAAAGGTCGCTATATTGTCAGCGGCGCACCCAATGAAGTCATTATCAATGAAAAATTCGCACTGGCCCGGGGACTTGAGCCAGGGCAGTCAGTGCGGGCAGTAATGAATGGTCGTGCCCGTGACCTGCGCATCGTCGGCATTGCCAATTCACCAGAGCATTCCTATGCAGTACCCCCCGGGGCATTGTTCCCTGAAGATGAGCGCTATGGGGTGTTCTGGATGAGCGAGGAAATCCTGGGACCGGCATATGATATGGATGGCGCCTTTAATGAACTTGTAGTGCGCCTGTCTCCTCAAGCGAATCCGGATGCCGTACTGGATGGTATTGATAACATCCTGGAACCCTATGGTGGACTAGGTGCTTACCTGCGCGAAGATCAACTCAGTCATCAGATTATCGAAAATGAGCTGACCGAAATCCGTATTAACGGTACTGTCATTCCGGCCATCTTTCTGGGTGTAGCGGTTTTTCTTTTATACCTGGTACTGGGTCGACTGATTGCCACTCAACGGAACGAGATTGCCGTACTCAAGGCCTTTGGTTACCAGGACCGGGAAGTCGGACGCCACTACCTGATGTATGCCATGCTTGCGGTCGCTCTGGGTTCTGTAATAGGTGCCATTGGCGGGATCGAACTGGGTGAGGGTATGGTTAACCTCTATCGACAATACCTGGATATTCCCAATCTGTTTTATCGCGTCACACCGTCACTACTGGTGATGGCAATATCCATCAGCGTACTGGGGGCTTGTGCCGGCGCCCTGTCCGCAGTCAGAAAAGCGGCCAATCTGCCACCGGCTGAAGCCATGCGACCTGCCAGCCCCACCCGTTTTGAACCCGGCCCTTTCGAAAAAATGGGCGTCGGTAAAATCCTTTCTGCCTCCGGCAGAATGATACTGAGAAACATTGAGCGCAAACCGATTCAGGGTTTTTTTTCAGCGCTCGGCGTCGCTCTTTCCATGGCCATCCTGGTGCTGGGTATGTTCATGTTTGACAGTGTCCTTTACATGATGGACCTGCAGTTCCGCACTATACAGCGCGAAGATCTGACTCTCACCTTCAAGGAAATCATGCCTGATACGGTGAAATATGAATTACTTAACATGGAGGGCGTCAGCGCTGTAGAAACCTACCGCATGACAGCAGCACGTCTGAAATCCATGCAGCATGAAGAAGAGATTGCTGTACAAGGCCTGGAAGCTCAAAGCAGGATGCGACGCATAATCAATGCCACCGGCAATGAAATACCAATTCCTGATGGCGGCCTGATTATCAGCGCATTGCTGGCCAAGCGTCTGCATGTTGGCCCCGGGGACATGCTCAATGTGGAATGGCTGGAGGGCAAGCGACTCGAATCGCGCATCCCTGTCAGCGGCATCGTCGAGGATTTTATCGGTGTTTCAGCCTATTTGAGCAAACGCAGTCTGAAACAGTTAACGGGTGACTCATGGGTAGTATCCGGTGCTTTCCTGCAAGTCGAGGAATCCCGACGCGAAGCGCTGCTTGCACATCTAAAGCAGGTCCCTGGCATTGCCGGCGTTTCATCGCCGGAATTAATGCTGCAAACCTTCAACGAAGAGCTCGCAAAAACTATTGATATCACCACCAGCTTTCTGCTTGGCTTTGCCTGTGTCATAGCCATTGGGGTTATTTATAACGGGGCCCGCATCTCACTTTCCGAACGCGGAAGGGAACTGGCCAGCCTACGGGTCATGGGATTTCACAGACAGGAAGTGGCTGTTCTTTTACTCGGTGAACAGGCGCTGGTTACCCTGTTGGGTATTCCTCTGGGATGCTGGATTGGCTATGGTCTGTCAAAACTGATTGCAGGGGCTATAGAAACCGACGCCTACCGTATTCCATTTATTGCCGACCCCAAAACCTATCTGACGGCGGGAATAATCATTGTGCTTGCTGCATTGGCAAGTGGTTTTGCGGTACGGCGCAGACTGGACCGATTCGATCTGGTCGAAGTCCTGAAATCAAGGGAGTAAGAATCCATGGCAATTACAAAACCCACATTGAAACGCGGTCTGATCATTGCCATCGCTGCGATGATCATGTCCCTAATTGTTATTTATGCTATCAGTCCAAGTCCTCTGCCCGTGGAAGCAGCCAGTGCAGAAACACGTACCCTGACCATACTGGTGGAAGAACAGGGTCGCACTCGTGCCCGGGATCCCTATATTGTGGCTGCCCCCATCACCGGACGTTTACTTCGTTCTGAATTGGACGAGGGGGATATTGTGTCCCGGGGGCAGCTAATCGCGCGCATTGCCCTGGCCCCGGAGGATCAGCGAACTGAGGCAATTTCCAGAGCTAACCTGACAGCCGCCGAGGCCCGTTATACTGCGGCGCAAGCGGCATTAATGGAAACCGAAAGCAGCTATGCCAGAGCGCGCAAGGAAGAAGAAAGACGCAATGAATTATTCAAAAATAACCTCACCAGTCAGGAAGAGATGGAATACTATTTTCAGGTTACCGATTCTGCAGAAGCCCGACTGCTGAGTGCGCAGGCCACACTGGCCGCAGCAGCAGCCGACATAGAAAGTGCTCGCTCACGCTTGCTGGGAATCAATCTGGATAACGATGAAGGCATTCTGGAAGTCATTGCACCGGTGGACGGGACCATCTATCGCGTCTATGAAGAAAGCGAACGCATCGTCCAGGCTGGCACGCCATTATTTGATATCAGCAATGATGACTCTCTCGAAATAGTCATCGACCTGCTCACTCAGGATGCGGTCAAAGTCGAACCTGGTGATCCAATACTCATTTCCGGCTGGGGGGATGACCGGGTTATCAGCGCTCGTGTGAGTTATATAGAGCCGCAGGCTTTTACGAAAATCTCGGCACTGGGTGTGGAGGAGCAACGGGTTAATGTCATTGGCGAATTTCTGGAATCCCATGCGCCACTGGGCGCTGGTTACCGAATTGAGGCGGGCATTGTAGTTTGGCAAGAGGAAAATGTATTAACGGTTCCTACCAGTGCAATTTTCCAGCGCAATAACCGCTGGCAGGTTTTTATTATTAATGCGGGCAAGGTTGAGCAACGCACCCTGGAGCTGGGGCAACGCGGACGTGAGTTTGCCCAGGTGTTCAGTGGTATAAATCCAGGCGACACAGTCATTCTTTATCCCTCGGACCTGATTGCTGAAGGAATCAGCGTCAGTTATTAATCCCTGAATTCCTTAGACCACCCTCAAAGGACAAATTAAAACCATACGCCATTTAATTGACCTGATTCCAGTTCATTGGCATAGCTTAAATAATAATTTCTGTTAGGTGCGTTATATTCCATCGCTCCCAGACCTCTCAATGCTGCAATCTTGACTGTGCGAGCAAGCTGTCTGTCACCATCATCGAGCCACTTTACATGATCCGAAAGCTCCAATGCCCACTGGAAGTCTTTGTCTACTAATGCGGACTGCATTTGCTCGCTGAGCTTCTGCGTCCCTCCTGCCAGTTCAGCTACTTTTTGTGCCCTTATTCTGGGCTCCAAAGGGTTTAATGTTGTCGGATTACCGTCAAACCATCCCAGAAGTCCAGTATAAATTGCCCTGACCGCATTGGGTACTGTCCCATAAAACTCCAGGAGGTAGGCTTTATTTTTTAGATTTTCAGGGAGTACGACTTCGTGTGCGATTTGCTCCGGGCTCTTACCAGCATTTATTCCTTCGATAGTCTGATCGTACACGCTTCTAATTGCTCTGCTGTAATCGTTGAGCGCGTTAGTCGCCTCGCTTTCTCCAAGGATAGGCATTGTGTGTCCGGGAACCACCGCATCCGGCTTGAATGAAGCCATCCTGGCAACGCTGTCTGACCAGTTCAGCACATTTCGATATGCCGAACCGCGAATAGCATATAAATTAGGGAAGGCGCTGTAGAAATTGTCTCCCGCGAATAGGACCTTCTCTTCCGGTAGCCATATAAACAATGCATCATCGGTTTCACCAGGAGCAAAGTGGAACTCCACATGAATACCAGCAATCTCTGCACTTAAACCATCAAATGGAACCAGGATAGTGGGAAGCAAAAATCCCTGGCTACGATCACCATCAAATGTATTGGCCGGGGCAACACCACGATTTGTTATATCGCTCTGTGGAAGGGAACGGCCAAATTGACGAGCACCTCTTCTGTTTCCTGCTGGGCTGACCGCCTCATCTACGCCGGCATCTGAGCTGAAACTTTCCATGGCATAAATATCTGGCAAAAAGTCCCCCGCAAAGACTGTACTACCTCCTGTATGGTCGGGATGATTATGGGTATAGATGATAGCCTTTACTGGTTTGTTGCTATATGCCCGCAAGGCTTCTAGAGCCTTCTCTGCACTGCTTGGCCCCATCAGGGTGTCAACGATAATGACGCCGTCAGTACCAACAATCATTGAGGTATTAGCGCCATGGAAACCGACTGCAGTGAATACATTATCAGCTACTTTTATGATTCCCTGCTCAAATTGTTTTTCCTGGGTATTGAGCATCTCCAATGCCGTATCAGGTTCAACCTGGGTATCGGCATTAGTAGATTCTGAAACCAGAATAACGGCTGAAAAAATGCTGAAAATTCCTGTTATTAATTTCATATTTTTTTCTGTTAAATGTAGATAAATTAAAAGTCGTATACGAAGGCGGCACCATAAGTGCGGGTAGAGGCATTGCCAGGTCTGCACAATACTACCTGATTGGTATCCCCACGGGCATTTGTCGTTGGCGCCAGAATGCCATTGCCATCGTTAACCAGTATGTTTCCACAAAAGCGCTCATTTGTCAGATTTCTTCCAAATAGCGACAAGGTATATTGATTAAAATCACTGAAGCTATAATTAACATTGGCATTAAACAGGGTATAGGCTTCTTGAGTGAGCTGATCAACACAGGCGCGATGAACAGGCAGAAATAGATCGAAAACAGTGATAACTGCATTTGTGTGCTTTTAGGTGTTCTGTACAATTAGCTGGATACTCAGGAAAGCCACATGAAAACAGTCCCTCAAATTTCTGCTGAAAAAGCCGCCAGCCTGATCAACAGTGGCGACACCTTGCTTGTTGGCGGTTTCGGCATGACCGGTAATCCGGTGCATCTGCTGCATGCGCTGGCGCAGACTGAAACCAAAGACCTGACTTATGTCGGTAACAATGTTGGCGAGCCCGGACTGGGTGGTGGACGACTGTTACGCAATGGACAGCTCAAAAAAGCCATTGGCTCCTTTTTTACCAGCAATCCGGAGGCCGTGGCTGCGGTTCAGGATGGTCGCATTGAAGTGGAATTACTCCCCCAGGGCACACTGGGTGAAGCTATCCGTGCCGGGGGTGCGGGTATTGGCGGTTTCTTCACCCCTACCTCAGCCGGAACGCCGCTGGCGGAAGGCCGTGAAACGCGCATTATTGACGGTAAGGAAATGGTCTTTGTGGCACCCATTAAAGGCGATGTCAGCCTGATTCGTGCCTGGAAAGCTGACACGGCCGGCAATCTGCAATACCGCATGACGGAAAACAATTTTAATCAGGCTGCAGCCACCGCATCCAGACTGGTAATTGTGGAAGCAGAGGAAATAGTCCCCGTTGGCAGTCTTGACCCCAATACCATCCACACCCCCGGCTGCTTTGTGGATTACCTGGTACAGGCGCATACCAGTATCGAAGACCTTGGTTCCTCTGCGTCAGTATCTGCCAGCCAGAAAAAAGTCGACGCCTCGCGCATGGCCATGGCCCAGGCGGTGCTGGAGGAACTCCATAGTGGCGAAATAGTCAATCTGGGCATTGGCATTCCTACCCTTGTCGCTGACCTCATCAGTAGTGATGACGGCATCATCATGCATACGGAAAATGGCATGCTGGGAGTCGGTCCCGAACCTGATAGTGGTGGCGCCATGGACTACCCGGTGAATGCTGGCAAGATTCCCGTTACCGCCCTGCCCGGCTCATCCTATTTTGACAGCGCGACATCCTTCGGCATGATACGGGGAGGCCACGTGGATGTAGCGGTTATGGGGGGGCTGGAAGTGGATGAAGCGGGCAACCTGGCTAACTGGGCGGTACCGGGCAAACCATTACTCGGTGTAGGTGGCGCGATGGATCTTGCGTCGGGAGCCAAACGACTTATAGTTACCATGACTCATTGCGACCGAGCCGGTAACAGCAAGGTTAAAAAGCATTGTACGCTGCCACTCACTGCCAGGAATGTCGTTGATGTACTCATCACCGATCGCGCCGTATTCCATTTTACCGAACAGGGCATGGTACTTAAAAAAATTATGCCGGGCTTCGCAAAAGATGATATTACTCAATGCACTGAAGCGCATTACACGGAAGATTTCTGATTCATGACTAACGCTTATATTTGTGACTACATTCGTACACCCATCGGTCGTTATGGTGGAGCCCTTTCTTCCGTGCGCACAGACGACCTTGCGGCGGAAGCCATCAAGGCCCTGGTGGAACGACATAATACGCTGGACTGGTCCGCACTGGATGACGTGATTTTCGGCAATACCAATCAGGCTGGTGAAGACAATCGCAACGTGGCGCGAATGGCACTGCTATTGGCAGGCCTTCCACAGGAAGTGCCAGGAATCACTGTTAACCGATTATGCGCTTCCAGCATGGAGGCTATCATCATGGCGGCGCGCCAGATCAAGGCAGGTGAAGGCGACCTGTTTATTGCCGGCGGCGTGGAAAGCATGTCTCGCGCCCCCCTGGTCATGCCAAAAGCTGACAAGGCCTTTAGCCAGAAAGCAGAAATATACGAAACATCCCTGGGCTGGCGCTTTGTTAATCCAAAGATGGAAGCAATGTATGGCATCGACTCCATGGGCGAAACAGCAGAAAATGTTGCCCGGGATTTTAATATCAGTCGTGAAGATCAGGATGCCTATGCCCTGCGCTCACAACAACGAACCGCTGCCGCCATCGCCAGTGGTCGTCTGGCACGGGAAATATGTCCAGTGGCCATTCTCCAACGCAAGGGCGATGCTCTCATTGTTGATATTGATGAGCACCCACGGCCGCAAACAACTCTGGCAGCACTGGAAAAACTCGGCTCACCTTTTCGCGAAGGTGGCACAGTAACAGCAGGCAACTGCTCTGGAATCAATGATGGGGCAGCCGCGCTCATCGTAGCGTCGGAGACCGCGGTAAAAAAATACGGATTGACGCCGCTGGTAAAAATACTGGGCGGAGCAAGCATTGGACTCGCCCCCAGGATAATGGGATTTGGTCCGGCCCCGGCTACCCAAAAACTGCTTGGACGCCTGCAGCTGTCTATTGAGGATTTCGACTTATTTGAATTTAACGAAGCATTTGCCTGCCAGGTACTGGCCTCAGCGCGGGCGCTTGGCCTTCCCGATAATGCCGACTTTATCAACCCAAATGGCGGCGCCATCGCCCTGGGTCATCCGCTGGGCGCTTCAGGTTCACGCATTAGCGGAACGTTGGCGCTACAGATGCACGAAACCGGAGCAAACAGAGGCATTGCCGCGATGTGTGTAGGTGTGGGCCAGGGGGTCGCGATAGGACTGGAAAAAGTTCTCTGAAGTTTCAATATCGAATACCAGAAAACCTCACTCGTCGTTAACCTTGCGATACAGGGAACGCACGCTAATACCAAGAATACTTGCCACTTTTTCCTTGTCACTGCCATGACGCAGCATCAGGCTGGCGATATAATTACGCTCCAGTGTTTTCAGGTCGATTTCTTCATCTGGCGACACTATTGCGTTACCCTGTGCCGGCGTTGAATTTTCAGCAGGACGGTCAAAAAAACAATCCCTGATTGTGTCCGCTTCAATTTTATCAGTGTCGCTTAACACTATTGCCCGGCTCAGGATATTGCGCAGCTCCCGAATA
This sequence comes from Pseudohongiellaceae bacterium, assembly GCA_965662685.1. Classification (GTDB taxonomy): domain Bacteria; phylum Pseudomonadota; class Gammaproteobacteria; order Pseudomonadales; family Pseudohongiellaceae; genus Eutrophocola. The sequence continues at coordinate 119,568 of CBFIIQ010000001.1, forward strand.
TTGCCTTTGAACCGGTGTTGCTTGAGCGCTTCTTCCGCATCAAGCGCAAGGCTGAACTTCTTACCACCCGCTACCCGCTTTAATAGTGCCCTGGCCAATAATGGAATATCGTCTATGCGTTCACCCAGTGAGGGCAGGTGAATAGGAAAAACATTGATACGATAAAATAAATCATCACGGAATTCTGAAGCATCTACCATCTGGCTCAGATTTCTATGCGTCGCACAGATTAACCTGAAATCCGAGCGCTTTACTTCGGCACTGCCCACCTGACGAAAGGTACCGGTTTCCAGCAAGCGCAATAATTTCACCTGGGTTTGCAGGGGAACATCCCCAATTTCATCCAGAAACAAAGTGCCACCATCAGCCAGCTCGGCCAGGCCTTTCTTGTTCGATGTTGCCCCGGTAAAGGCGCCCTTAACATGGCCGAATAATTCACTCTCAAACAGTGAGTCGGTCAACCCGGTGCACTCCAGAGTGACCAGTGGTTTGTCCTTACGTCCGCTGGCCTCATGAATAGCCCGCGCAGCCAGTTCCTTGCCAGTCCCTGATTCTCCCAAAAGCAGTACAGCAATATCCGCTTTACCCACCCGGGCAATATTTTCCAGCATTTTATTAAAAGCAGGACTCTCACCCACCAACTCCTTCTCATTGATAGTGCCACTGGCCAGCGGTACCGGGTGCAGTAACTCAACGAAATAAATCAGCTCGCCTTCACTGTTGTGGATGGGCAGCATTTCCACATCCACATGTTCCTTGCCGCGCGGCGTTTGATGGATATGCAAAACACGCTCTTTATGCCCTGACTTTCGCGCTGCCCCCAGAGGACAGTCCTCGCCTGCCTGATCACAAGGCACACTGTAACCATGGGATACCTGGAAACAGCGATTGGTCCTGGAGAAATCAATTTCGCCAAAGCTATCCTGGTAGCGCGAATTGGTGGCGAGGATCTCATAGTCTGCGGATACCAGAATTGCCGGGCAGTCATAGCCGTCCAGCATGGCAGCCATGGGAGAGGTCAGTGTCGGGTGGTCTGAAGTGATTAACTGCATTGCTCTGCCATCTTTGTCATCTTTGTCGTGGTTTTTGTCATAATTGGTAAAATCTGCTGCATTGTCAAGCCTGAGAGAACAGTATTATTTCAGCAATTAACAATTTTATCTTTATATTTCATATGGTTAGTATTATTCCCGTCATGTTGGCACGGTCCCTGCAATATACATAACAAGAATTAAAGAACGAACCTAACCAACAAGATCTAAATTGAAGTTTAAGGAGCACGAGATGATGAAAGTAAAGAATATGATTTTACTGATGATGTTGCCGCCACTGCTGACTGCAGCAGCGTTAGCCTGGGTTATGGTTTTTCCCAACCCAATGATGTAAACGAATCCTAAGCCTTCAGGCTTAACTAATGCACAGATTTTTTTGTGCCAGGGGCAGGAACCCATCAACATCCCCTCCCTTTCCTGCCCCTTATTTTTTTCCCGCCAGAGTTTTTAAACGCTAATCAGTAACAGGCAGCTTACTGTCTTGCGGGTTCACCTGGTTGCCAGCAGGTTTTTCACCATGGCGATCATTTCTTCACTTTCCAGCCTGTCTGCCCTGCCTCCTGCATTATTGGCAGTAGCCGCATCAAGCAGATTTTTTCCCTGGTCATCCAAAACAAAAATATCTGCCCCATGGTCAACCAGCCAGGACACTACTGTCATCCAGTTTTGTTTGGTAGCAGCAAAAATTGGTGTCTGCCCCTGACGATTGGTCATGGTGGACATTCTGGCAATGCGGGCATTGTGACTATTGGTATCGCTTACCCGGCGATTGATGTCAGCCCCTGCTTGAAGTAGCACTTCCAGAACCGGTATTACTTTTGCTTCTCTTCCCGGCTCAAAAGTACCACGCAATATACTGCGTCGATTACCAAAACCGGCAGCCGCCATGAACGGTGTAACCCCCATCACATTCGGCAGTTCAACATCAGCACCAAATTCCAGCAGCAATTTTACCGCGTCCAGATCATGGGAGTTAGCGGCTCGCAATAATGGCGTTGCCCCGGTAGTGAGTTGATCATCCACGAAGCGGCCACTGTTACCGCCACGCCCTGGTCGATGAAAATTTAACCGGGGATCAGGATTGACGCCGGCCTCCAGTAATTGTCGGGCGACATCAAGCGCGGTTACACTGGCATCTGGATTATTATCATTGCCGGCGCGATCTGGCAGAGTATTCATATCAACAGCGATATACAGTGCAGTGCGTCCCCACCAGTCCCACAAATGGGGATTGGCGCCTGACTCGAGCAGTAGTTTTGCTGTATCAAAATGCTGATTATCGATAGCAATCATTAGCGGGGTAACCGCATCTGGCGAGGGTTTATTGATGTCTGCTCCTGCCTCCAGAATGGCTCTGACACAATCAGTACAACCGGTACGGGCAGCATAAAGCAAAGCCGTCAGGCCACCGGCAGGCCGGTACTGGGCCCTGGGTTCCGAGGTAATCTGACTGCCCCAGTCAAAGGCACTGGCCCGCACACTGACATCGGCACCATGTTCAAGTAACAAGCGTGTCATTTGCGCATGGTTGTTACCAGCAGCCCACATCAATGGAGTCTGACCACGCCACTGCTCAACTACATTCACCTCGGCTCCGTATTGCAAAAGCAGTTCAGCGACAGGTACAACGCCGGTACGCGCCGCCAGCATAAGAACAGTCTGGCCATCAGCATTAGCCGCCTCAGGATCAGCACCTGCCTGCAGCAACATCTCTACCAGCTCCACATTCCCCACCTTCACCGCTTCAGCCAGAGGACTGGAACCATAATTATTCATAATATTGGGATCAGCCTCTCTGGACAGCAAGGCTTCGGCAAGAGGCGCGTCGACATTATAGACTGCCCACAACAAGGCCGTTGAGCCATCCCCCTGACGCATATTCACATCCGCACCAACACGAATCATCTCCAGTGCCTGTTCGCGCTCACCGTTTTGAATTAAATCCGGTAGCGACTCGGCAGCAGAAATGACAAGGGAAAGAGACAAGAGACAAGAGGCAAGAGACAAGCAAATACCCTGCTTCGACATGATTTTTTTAAAAAGTTGAATGACTTTATTTCCCATAATGATTCTCTAACCCTGCCCCACTTTTATCTTTTATCTTGTGACTTGTAACTTGTGACTTGTAACCTGTAACTTGTGACTTGTGACTTGTAACTTGTAACTTGTGACTTGTGACTTGTGACTTGTGACTTTTTTTAAACAATATTAGGCTCAAGCTTATTATGATGCGCCCACAAGCCCTTATGTGCGTCATACAAAAACCTGTAGGGATCATCAAATCGTCTTGGCAAGTTATCCATCACGCCACTGGCCAGAGAGTCCTGCGCATCAAAGCCCATGCGAATCTGATCAACCAGTGTGTCGTACAGGAACTGCATAAGATCACGTTCTGATTCGACATAGGCTCTGCTTACACTGGCAGTGCCATAGGATGGGACAAATTGGGTATCGCTATTACTGATATCCAGCAGCAGGTTCAGCGCATCCACCCTGCCGCCAATCCAGCCACCGCTAAACCAGTCAAAACCCGGGTCAATCCCTGGCGAGATCACATCGCCCGCCGCGATGACATTGGCATTGGTAAAGTACACATAAATATCGCCATCGGTATGGGCGAACTCAAGATAACCATAGTTAATTTTTTCATACCCGGCGCTCATCTCACCCTGCGTATAAAAAGTGCTGTCGGGCTGGGCTGTTTCAGGCCTGGCAGACTGATACCTGTCCTCTTCAAACAAATAATAGTCTGTCGCCAGATGTAGCCTGGTTTTTTCATGGGCAATGATATTAGCGCCCTGACTGCCAAAATAGGCATTACCACCGACCTGATCCTGATGCCAATGGCTGTTAAACAAGGTCTTCACCCTGGCACCATCGGCATAGCTGTTGACGGCTTCCTGCAATGACCCGCTAGCATTAGCGGCCCCACTGTCTACCAGAACAAGACCATCACCGGACTGAAATACCACTACATTACCACCAACGCCATTAATAACCGACAAGCTCTCAGTCAGTGGCGTTATCGCATAGGACAAAGCCGCGCTTGTTATTCCCGGCACAGCCATAGCACCGAGCACGGTTGCTGATCTGGCCATAAACAGGCGGCGATTCGGGTTAAAAAAATGCTTTCCAATCATGGCCTACTCCCCATCCACAATAGCAACCTGGGTTGCATTGCCAGCATCGTCATGGGGCAGTGCCTGCATACGAAATGCATCACTGTTCACGATACCCATCACCAGGGAAGAAAGCGTGTAGTCGTCATCCGCCGCATTGCGAACAATGGCACGCACCTGGGGCATATCGAAATACTCAAGCTCGCGATTGATGGCATACATCATTAATTTTTCTGTAATGGCCTGGGCAAATTGTGCCGGCCTGCTGGCCAACTCATGGCGCAACTCAATGACACCGTTAATGGCTGTGCCATTGGGAAGAACTGTCCGTGCGTCTATGGGCGCATCGGCAAGACTGTCAATGTCGCGCCACTTACCTGTAACAGTGAAGTTTTCCAGAGCCAGACCGATAGGATCGATAACCCCGTGGCATTGATTGCAACCGGGTTTGGATCTGTGCTGCTCAAGACGCGCACGAACCGTTGTTGGTTTCTGACCTTCCGGCACCGACAGGTCGGTCTCAACATTTGGAGGCGGAGGTGCTGGCGGCGTGCCCATTAGTTTTTCCAGCACCCAGGCACCACGCAGTACCGGAGATGTGCGGTCACCATAGGAAGTTCTCAACAGAGCAGCCCCCTTACCGAGAATTCCAAAACGCCTCTCATCGCTCAGAGTCACTTTTCTGAACTGGCTACCATAGATATCTTCAATACCGTAGTGACGCGCCAGTGCTGCATTCAGGAAGGTATAATCTGCCTGCAACAATTCAATCAGTGGACGATCCTCCAGCAGCACACTGGACAGAAACAGCTCGAGCTCGCGACTGAAATAATCATACATCTGCGCATCGAAACCGGGGAACAGGGCCGGATCCGGTTCAATCACAGTCAGTTCATCCAGGTTCAGCCATTTCAGGGCAAAACTGCTCACCAGATGCTGCGCACGGGAATCAGCCAGCATGCGGGATACCTGAGTCGCTATTGTAGCTTCATTATTGAGTGCTCCCGCTTCAGCCAGTTCCAGCAAAGTGCTATCTGGTCCCTGACCCCAGAGAAAAAAGGATAGTCTGGATGCCAGCTCCAGATCATTGAGCGCAAAAACCCTGGCATCTCCAATATCGCGCAAGGGTGAGATTCCCCGGTAAAGAAAATCCGGACTGGCAAGAATGGCCGCCACCATCTGCTCGATGCCTTCATCAAAACCACCCGGCCCTTCACGGCCCATTTCAAAAAACGGTAACAACAGATCCAGATCCTCCCGGGTAACTGGCCGACGATAGGCACGAAGGGCCAAATGCTCTGCAATGCGGGTAGCGCAGGGAATTTCATCAGCTTCGTTTTCCGGCTGGCAAACAAAAATCTTTGCCCGACTCTCAGTCAAGGAAACACCACTGGCATTGAAGGGACCATTGATTTCAATACCATCCAGCAGCCTTGGTACGCGCAGCGAACCGGTAAAAGCAAAACCACCATAGGGCGTAAACCCACCAATGAGTTCGTCGGTTTCAACACGGGCACGCTCAATAAAGGTAACAACAATTTCATGCACGCCTGCTTTTACAGCCAGCGGGATGTCCTTGAAGCGCTCCATGATCCTGTTACTGGCCGGCGCGCCACCCTTGTTCACCAGGGCAAAGTCTTCCGGCCCACCTATAGTTTCCCGAAATACTTCAACACCACCTACCAACACAACCAGTGTCTGCCGTGTTTCTATAGAGCGCGGATACAGGCCTACATCAAGATCCAGAATATTAAGACGGTATTCACCATCGGCAGGAAAATTATGCGTGACCTTGATACCGCCGCGCGTACCCAGGGGAAATCCTTCCTCATAAGTATCCTGATCGCCACTTATCACCGGGTAATAGACATTGGCGACCTTCGGTACCGGCTGACCAACAGCCATTTTGGCGACCGCACGGGCGACATTAATATATTGTTCAAGAAATGAAGGAGACACACTCAGGGCGGCGGCAATATTATCGAAACCATCCACTTCGATATCCATGGGCAGATAATCCGCAGCATTGATTTCAATGCCCAATAGTTCACTCACAGCAATAGCATACTCTGTGCGATTCAATCGCTGCACCGGCACATGTCCTGCCATGGCATCACGGTTTAGGCTGATGGCCTCATCAAGATTACTTTCCATCCAGGCAACAAAGCCGTCGATCACTACCTGGTCCGGCTGATCACTGCCAGGGGGAGGCATCAGACGCCCGCGCAGTTTGCGCACAGCGGCTTCCCAGACCGGGGCTTCTCCGGCTACGTTGTCCAGAGACATCAGGTCAAAGGCAACACTGCCAGCCCAGTCTTCACTGTTATGGCAATCACTGCAGTAAGTGTTCAACAGATTTTCGTGTTGTCCGGATGATTGTTGCGCCAGGCCCTGTGAAAGCACGCCAAGCCAGAGCATCAATAGTAATGTCGATCGTCTCATGTGAATCATTAAACCTGTATAAACGGAAGGTTGCGGCAGTCAAAATTGCTTTGCAGGATTCTAGCAAAAGGGTGGCAAATATACTTGTTTCAGGTCATCAGGATAGGTGAACGGACTTTTCTGAGGTCAAAGGATAAATCGAAAAACATGGTGAGCACGACCATTCAGCATCGGCTTGTCAGGGAGAACATGCTGTACAAGCCGACAAGCCTTCTACATAATTGGAAAATTGTTAACAGAATGAACTGCTTGCAATCAGATTACAGTAAAATCCTGTTATTGACATCCAGGACAGATGAACCGTTAAAGCCACAGAGGAAGGCTGTTGATAAAAACGCCGCAACATCAAAGGTTATTGTTTTACTGCCTGGCTGCAGCTTTCCCCCTGTTCCTTATCGCCTCCCTTTTCAATTACAGCCTGCTCAGAGGAGAGGGACATTATCTGTTCGGTGCTAATCTGGAAATTCTTGGCTACCTCATTCAGGCAGAGTTCCTGGCGGTGGCAAGTGGCATCCTGATCCTGATTCCGCTGCTGGTGCAGTCAACAGTGAAGTATATCCGCTGGTTTTTGTTTGCCGTTTTTGTATGTATTGCGCTCGGCTTTGCCTGGGTGGCCTATGAGATAGATGGTAGGGCCGGCATGCTATTTTATACACTGCTGATTTTTGTCTCCTATGGCGGGGGCACCTTGCTGGTTTTTGACTGGTATGCCGGAGCAACACGCACATTCTTATCCTTGCTGCGCTGGTCTATGGGTATTTTTATCTACGTAAGCCTGCAGCTGTCATTCAATCTTGAAAGCGATATCAGTATCTGGAAAAACACACGGACCGTGATTCCGTTTGGCGCATCCTACTTTTACATTCTGAGTGTACTGGAGCTAATCCTTTACACACCATTGACCTATTATCTTGAGAAGAAACATAATCAGGACAAGTTGTTGAGCAAGGGAGTTAACCGGATGCTGGACGCACAAATGAAGGCAGTAACATAGAATCCTGACCCATTCAGAAAATAAGGCTGTTATTATGAAGCGAGAAATTATCAATCCCTGGACCTGGCAGGAAGCACTGGGTTTTGTCCACGGCAATAAAGTCAGCAATGCAGAATCCACTTTTTATCTGGCGGGTCAGACTGCCTGTGATGAAAATGGTCATAGTCTTTTCCCCGGCGATATGGAAAAACAGATCGATCAGGTACTAAACAATATCGCGATCATTCTCGAACAGGGAGACATGGATTTTACCCATGTCGTACGCCTGAATATTTATACCGTGGATATGGAAAAAATGATGCAGGCTCACGACCACATGACCAGCAATCTGAAGCAGCGTGGCTGTCAGCATACCGGCTGTCTGCTCGGGGTAACCGCCCTTGCCTCTCCCGACGCCCTGGTGGAAATGGAAATCACTGCTGCAAAATAATTTCTGCCAGCAATACACAATCAACTCATTAAACTCATCAAAAAAAGAAGCATCTCTTGATGGCTGACCGTACCTTTATTTTCTACCTGTCTGCCCGGGTATTGATTGCCGTGTGCAGTAGCATGCTATCTGTTGCTATTGGATATCATATCTACCTGCTTACCGGTAATCCGTTTGACCTGGCACTGGTAGGCCTGATGCAAATACTGCCGATGATCCTGCTGTTTATCTTCAGTGGCTGGGCGGTAGATCATTTCCCACGCAAAAAAATACTTATCAGCTGCGCCTTTGTCGAGGCAATTGTTTACATTGGCCTTGCTATAAGCATGAACAGTGATGAACTTAATCGAAGTGTTATTTTTTCCCTGATATTCCTGCATGGCTGTGCACGGGCGTTCTATTCGCCTGCCTCGCAAGCCATCCTGCCAAATATAGTCAGCAGTGAATACTTATCCCGCGCCGTTGCCATTACCAGCTCGGTCTGGACCACGGCACAGACCATTGGTCCATTTGCTGCCGGCTTGCTGATTGCCCTGATTGATTTCAAAACCTATTGGGCACTGGTCGCCTTGTCCACGGCTGGTGCCTGCATGTTTATCATGTTGCCCACATTGCCTGCCAGCAAGCCCCTTGGACGAGGCTTGCAGCCTCTGTTAAATGGTATTCGCTATGTAATGGCCAACCCCATTGTGCTACCTAGTATCTCACTGGATCTATTGATCGTATTTCTGGGTAGTGTAATGGCCCTACTGCCGGTATATACCATTGATGTATTAAAGGTAGGACCGGAAACCCTTGGTCTGTTAAGAGCGATGCCGGCACTGGGGGGGGTCATGATGGGACTGCTGATGGCCAAATTACCTCCGGTCCGAAAGGCGGGAAAACTGCTGTTCATATCCCTGGGTATATTTGCCGCCTCGGTGCTTGCCTTCGCGCTGTCCTCTACCCTCTGGATCAGTCTGGCAGCACTCTGGGTCTATGGCGCTTCCGATATGGTCAGCGTAAATATTCGAACAACCCTTATTCAGATGGCTACACCTGATGAACTGCGTGGCAGGGTAAGCGCCGTTAATATGCTGTTTATCGGTGTCTCCAATGAAATGGGGGATTTCAGAGCCGGCTCCATTGCCGCTCTGGTGGGCCCCGTTAGTACCGTACTGGCAGGAGCGGGAATGGCATTTGCCGTAGCCATTGGTGGCTATATGGTTTTTCCAAAACTACGTCAGCTGGACAAACTCACTGATGCAGAAATCAACCAGGCAAGCTGATACCCAAATGAAGCATCTTAATGTCACGGTCACTGGCAGAGTCCAGGGTGTGTATTTTCGCGCTTCCACCAGGGAGGTGGCCGAGTCTCTCGGCATAACCGGCTTTGTAAAAAACCAGTCTGATGGTAGCGTCTATCTGGAAGCAGAAGGTGAAGAAGATACAATGAACTACTTCCTGCTCTGGTTAAAACGAGGTCCGCGAGCATCAAGGGTTGAAAATCTGGAGTGCACAGAAAGCAAAGTGAAAAATATGAGCGGATTTGAAATATTGCGCTAAACCCAACCCCTTCTTGGCGGGCTTATACTCGATACTTGAGACTTATAACTTATAACTTATAACTTGCGACTTGCGACTTGCGACTATTATTGTGTCGTCACCGGGCCACGCAACCAATCCACAGCAGGATCGTTTTCTCTAAGACGGAATTTTCGCAGCAGGTAATTCAGTTGTGGTGTACCTTGCAAAAGGCTGGACAGTGGCTGAATGGGAAACCTGATAAAACGACAGTCCGATTCAGCTTTCAATTTACCCATTACCTTTCTTGAAAAAGGCCTGATCCCCAGTTCATCGCCCACAGTAAGCGGAATCCCCTCGAAACCGGCTTTACCCGATTCCAGAATATACCAGTAATCATCGTCAACCATTCTTTCCTGTCCGGCGACAATTATTTCCACTTCGCACAGTGCTGAAACTTTTTCCAGCACAGTGGAAATAAGTTCTTCAAACTGAGGTAATTTTTTCAACTCTGTGCGCATTTCCCAACGCTTGAGTAATTTATCGCGAAACCCCTCGCGCACAACAAAATCATTAAAGTTTTCTTCAGAAAACACCATGACGGTCACCGGAGAGCTTGCTACTACACTGGCATTACGCTTCAGGGTGCCAGTCACTATCGCCATCTCGCCAATAATTTCACCAGCCTGAAGACTGGCAACCGTCTGGAATTCAGTGCCATCAAACATTACCACATCACAATACCCGGTAAGAATCAGGTAGATATAACCACGGGTACGCTCTTCCTGAACCAGAATGACATCGCCTTTGTTATAGCGTCGAACCTGATCTTCAGCCAGAATTGAACGCGCCCAACGATCGGAAAATGGTTCTCCCAGCCAATTGGATAAATATTGATTCATTAACGATCTATAAATTGAATCATCACCATCAACGACAATATAACGTTTACCGGAACTGGCCAGTGAAAAGGTGGTAGTAAACTGATGCGCCAGGTGCTCAACATGCACAAACACAACCCTGTCCGAATCAGAATTTAATGCATCGACAGGATCACCATGTATTGCACCTGCGCCACCATCGGCAACCAGCAAGTCAAACCGATCGGTAAAAATCTTGCTTAGATGGTCATAGGTGTTATGACTGACAATGCCCAGTTTTTGCATTTCCCGGATTGAATCCATGCCATGGTTGTCACCAATCAGGCAAATATCACGTCTCGAATCTTTATGCTGAACTGAAAAAGTTGCCCCGATTGTGGGGATGCTGTGTACCGTTAGATGCGGAGCTATCTCCATACCAAAATATTTATGGGTTTGACCTGGCACCACTTCAATGAGATGAAAATATTCCCGTATCACTTCGGCTTTCCAGTTCAGATTACAGCTGAGTTTTTCTATGGCCATTTCAAATATTTCCCGCGTGGTAATTACCTCTACCTTGTGGGGCATAAGAATGAGCGGGAACATGGCACAATGATCATCGTGCAGATGGGTCAGAAACATCGCTGATACAGAATTTTTCGAGATACCCCTGGCATAAAGATGCTTGTCCAGATACGGCAGGGAATCAATCAGGATATAGGTACCGTTATAACAAAGCGCCAGACCGGTACAGGGTTCATTAGCAGTAAAACCTGAAGCACTGCCCAGAATTTCCAGCCCCAGTTTGACCAGATCCCGGGGGATGAAATCAGATTGCATCTGGTAAGGGGGGAAAATATGCTCGTCCTCATTGAGGTCCACATCCAGGAATTCCTCGCTAAATGACACTTTGTATTGGTCATGACCGGTGTGGAGAATGGTAAATGAACCAGCCACGGCCTGTTCGTTTTTGAAGGGAATAACATTAAAGAAACTTTCAACTTCCCTCACCTGCCCTCTCTCGTCTTTCAAGGCAAGATAGTGGGCTGCGTCCAGCCATTCCCTCTGAACGCGTTTCGGTGTACCCCAACTTTCAAGTTCAGCCTCTGTAGGGCCCAGCAGTGTGAGCCTCAATAAACGAAATATTCTTGAAATATCTTCGGCACATCCCACCAGATTGATTTTCTTTCCGTCAGAAAGCCCATTACTCATGAAGAGAAAGTAATACAACGGGAATTCGAGATTATTGAGCAGGGAACCATCTTTTTCCTTGCTGTCGGTAAGCACCATGGTATTGAAAGTTGGCACCTTATGCAGCAACAAGCCTTTCAACACTTCCGGGGGCTGACCAATCAGCAGGGATTCCTCGCCATACTGGAGTACACGGCTACCATCAGCCGGTTTTGAAACCTTCAGAGTTTCCATGATAAATCCTGTTTCCCGGTTCTTATTCTTGTGATATTCCCTTATAGCTGCCGGTGAAAGTGAGATTCAGGGTGAAGTTACTCTCGACGGTCAGTATATAAGCAAATGATGTCATTTTGCCATACCCCGCATTATTGCTGGGTTTATGACCATATTTGAGTTTCGAAGTTGAAAATATGGGAGTTATTCCTGTCGTTTGTTTTTGCCCCTTACTAATGTGAACCAGGTCTCGAATTCTGACTTTTTTCCACGAAAAAACCCGCTACCCAGACTTCTGCATAGCGGGTTCTATTTAAGCCAGTCTCTTATCCAGACTTTGAAGAAACCGGTTTTATGTTTTTTATGGCAACGTCTTTATTGCCAGTATTGAGTTTGAGATGTGCAAAAATGCTCCTTTCCCCATAAGTTGCAGGCTGCAGGTACGAATCCGGAGAAGATTTTGCCGGCAGCAATTTCATTCGCACTGCCCCTCTGACATTACCTCCGATCACCTTGATCTGATTGTTCTCAGCATCCAGCCCCACTACCACATCACAATGCGTGCGTGCGCCTTCACCCATTTGTCCGCGGCGTTGGTCAAGGTTTCGATATTCTGGTCTGCTGCCCCGGCATAGCATGTCACCGGGCAGAATCTCCGCTTCGCCGATATCAAACGCCGTAAAAGCCGCCTCGGATTCCAGGCCATCACGGGCTCGAATTGCCTGATCAATATAGGAATGATGGGCAATGGCGCGCTGGAATTTTTCGTATTCACCCAGTCCGCTTTCACACATTACCCAGGAAATAAAAGCCGCTGACCAGAAGTCGCGCCAACGGGCCGTGATGCCCAGTTCACGCCAGCGCTGGTTTTGCCGCTCCAGGAGCCAGCTGCTATCCGGTGCAGCGGCCCAGTAACCGGCAATATCATCCGACACACGCCGGGCCTCTTCTGCCGACATCCAGTTGCTACGCCACCAGCGGCGACTGCGCCCGGCATTGGCATCAAGCTCTTGCTGACTGGTCATGTCGAGAACGCTGGCACCGAACCAGTTCCATTCCTGCCTGGCAATATCGACAATTCGCTGTCGAACCAGGGAGGCGGGCAGATTGCGACAACTACGATCACTGATGCGCATTTCACCGGGAACACCGATCACCCGTGCGGACGGTGGCAACACATCAAGCACTTCGCGCGGCAGTCTCTCTGCAGAAACAGGCTCCTGTGCCAGAGAAACCGATATACAGGAAACCAGTAAAAGAAAAATTGGGAAAAATGATTTGTGCATGGAGGAAATCTTTTTATGTGTTTGTTCAACTTTTATCAGACGACGACCAAAAGCTCGAGCTAAATGATCGCGATCCAGCGTTCAATGCCTTTAAGGATCATATCCACTGCAAAGGAACCGGTAAACAGTGCGGTAATACGCCCGGCAATCTCAACGTAGCGCTCTACATATCTTTCTTTACGGGTCTGAACGAAATCGTGGATCTTTTTGAACAGGATGATGGATCCAAGCGCAGCAACCAGGCCCAGCGCGATAGCCAGGCTGGACATGACCAGGCCAAGCTGGGTGCCGGCAATAACACTGGCACTGATGGTACCGGGACCGACAATAAAGGGCATCGCAATGGCGCCAGCGATTTCGCTAGAATGGGGATTGATCGAAGCCATGGGTGGGCCAATACCGAGTATCAGTCTTATGCCAATAATGAGAAAAGTAATACCGCCGAAGATCATAAAGGCAAGGAAGCGAATCTGCAGCACATTGTCAAAAATCACTTCGCCGAGCCAGGCGAAAAGAAAAAACACGCAAAAACTGATGAGCCCGGCACGGGTCATGATGCGCGTGAACTGTCCGAATGAAACTTCCTTTATCAAGGAAAGCAGGTAAACGCTCATGATGAAAGGGTTAAGCAGGACAAAAATCAGCAACATTGATTGAAAAAATACATCCATATCGACTTTTAACTTTCCCGGCCGAAACTAAAGCCAGGGAATAATCCTTTTAGTGATTTTCAGTTTGATTATGACGATCGGCTTCAGACTTCGCTAATGATGCCAGTAGCATTGGCCCACTGATCCACTTCGATCCCCAGCTTATCCAGCATGGTCAAATGCAGATTGGCAATCGGTGTGCGCTCCGGCAGATCGATATGCTGACCACCGAGCTTCATGGTTCCAGCGCCACCGCCCACCAGGATGTTGGGTAGCGGATAGTTATTATGCATATCGCTGTTGCTCATATTGGAGCCATACATAAACAGCGAGTTATCCAGCAGGGAGCCTTCGCCATCAGGGGTATTGGCCAGTTTGTCCAGGAAGGCACTGAATTGTTCTACGTGCCAGGTCTGAATCCGCACCAATCGGCGCAGGCGCTCAAGATCATTGGCATGATGTGACAGCGGATGGAAGGCATCCGGCACACCGATGTGATTATAGGTACGATTGGTGCCTTCTGACACCATAATATAGGAAGCAACGCGGGTCAGATTGGCCTGATAAGCCAGCGCAATCAGATCAAACAACAGTTTTACCTGCTCATCAAACCGGTCCAGTTCACCCACCGGAGCCTGGGGAATATCAAAACCGGACAGATCCTGCCCTGCCGCCATATTCACGCGTCGCTCAATTTCACGCACGGTATCCAGGTAGCCATCCAGCAACAGCTTGTCACTGGGGCCCAGCGTTTTCTGCAGGGCATTGGTGCGCTCGGCGATCAGATCAAGAATACTGGCTTTCTGACGAATGATGGCATCACGTTCCTGGGCATTGTCTCCCTCACCAAACAATTGCAGGAAGATCTTGCGGGGATTGAACTCCATGGGCAACGGTGAGTTAGCATTCCTGAAGGAAAGAGTGGAAGAGTAATAACAGCCCCCTGTGCCCCCTCCGCAAGCTGCTACCTGAACGGTGGTTTCAGCGGCTACTTCCAGGGAAGGCAGTGCCGTATCCTGGCCAATGCGCTGGGCAATCACCTGATCCAGAGTCGTGGTCATACTGGCACCGGCAGCGGCACTGTCCGGGCGCACGCCACTGAGCCAGGTCGCAGGAACGATGGTGTGCACGGAGCCGGCACTGGCGGCATTTTCCAGATTGCCAAAAGAGTTCACGTATTGCTTATGGGGTTCCAGCGAGGCCAGAATTTTACTGAGCTCGAAATTATCTCCGGCACCACGGGGTGTCCAGCTATCGAGTTCCGGACCATGGGCAGTGTTATGCATAATCGCGCCATGGGGAATATAAAAGAAACCGGTACGAATCTTCCCGGCGGCAGCTGTCTGGGCCAGCGCCGTACTTGCCGGAACCATGGCGTCCAGGAAAGGCAGCGCCAGTGACACACCCGCGCCTCTGAGAACCGCACGTCGACTCAGGTGTTTTTTGGTAAGAAACATGTCGTTGACTCCACTATATTCGGACTTTCCAACCGGCGCATACGGGCTAGCTTTGATACGCCCTTTTCCACGATTTTTTTCCACTTGCCCTGTTAGCCCTATTATCAGGGTGCTGTTGATTTATGCCAAGGCAACAGGCCGCCGTTGCTGCTTATTATATAGGCTAATAGCTCAGACTGTAGAGCCAAGCCTGACAATATCCAGCATTTCATTGAGGAAGTATTGTGAAATTTACCGCCAGCCCTGAATTCTGCAGGCAGGAAGTCCTATAATTGGCGTTGATTTGAGCTGATATGAAGATAGGCAGACCAGAAACAGAAAGCAAGGAGAAGAAACTGGTCCAATCTGCGGTCTCACCTGGCTACGTATAACTTTGACTGCCACCTCTATATAATGCGAGATCCATGAAAATCGACAAAGTATCTGAATTTATAACACAGCGAAAAAAAATACATGAGTAACAAAGCAAGCATGTTTATCACAGCAATCAGCTTGAAAAAGGCACAAGACCATCGGGCAGGACTTTCTCCGTTTGTGTTCGCCGGTTTGGCTGCGCCTTTAATCTGGCTAGGTTTGTCTTTTCAGACGGTCAGTGCACAGGATTCCGCCCAGGACCTGATTCAAACCTATTGTGTCGACTGCCATAATCTTGAGGATTACTCTGGCGGCATTGCCTTCGACCTGATGGACATGAACCAACTCACCCAGGATCATGAAACCTGGGAGATGGCGATCAACAAACTGCGCGGTCGCCTGATGCCACCTACCGGAGCAATGCAACCAAGCCAGGTCGAAGTGGACACGCTGGTCAGCTCACTTGAGACCACTATCGATTCCAGTCTGGAAGAAATGCATATCGGCCATGTACCGGTTCAACGTCTTAACCGAACCGAGTTCGCTACCATTGTGGAAGATCTGCTGGCGGTAGAAGTTGACCCTGCACAGTTACTGCCCAGCGAAATCGAAGTGGAAGGTTTCGACAATATTGCCAATGCGCTGGGCTCATCGCCGTCTTTCCTGGAACAATATATCGCTGCCACACGACTTGTTGCTACCGAGGCAGTAGGCGCCCCTGTAGCCAAATTTGCCAACGTGTTTCATCCTCTACCCGACCGCGGTTTCGGCAGCAATGTTTCGCGTAATCACATTGACGGCTTTCCTCTGGGCACCCGCGGCGGCATGCGTTTTACCCACTTCTTTCCCGCAGACGGTGAATACCGCTTCAGTGTTCTGGATATCGACGCTGGCCTCTATCCCCGTGGCATGGAAACAGCCGCCACCATGGTTATCCTGGTTGATGGCAAGGAAGTAAACCGTGTCGACATTGGTGGCCCTGAAGATCTGGCCATAGCGACACGCGATGGCGTAGTTGGCGGTGATGTCATCCTGGCAAAACTGGCAGGACTTTCGGCAGATGTCGAAGTAGGCACTCATGAAGTGATCATTACTTTTGTTGAACGCTCCTGGGGCGCCAGTAATAACGCCACAGGCAATGGCAGAGTGTCCGGGATGCCGAGAATCGGTCTCGGTGTCGAAGTCGAAGGCCCGTTTAACCCTACCGGCCTTTCCCTTAGCGAAAGTCGGGAAAGAATTTTTACCTGCCAGCCATCGGAATTGGCAGAAGAACGTCCCTGTGCGGAAAACATCGCCCGTAACCTGGCTACCAAAGCTTTTCGTCGCCCAGTGGGCGATGAGGATCTGGAATGGTTGATGCCGTTCTATGAAGTCGGACGTGCTGAAGCCGGCGGTTTTGATGCCGGTATCATAGAGCTGGTGACAGCCATTCTCTCAAGCCCCGATTTCCTCTATCGCTCATTGAAAATCACTTCAAATGAGCCACGGGTACTCAATGATGTAGAACTGGCTTCGCGGCTGTCTTTCTTTATGTGGAGCCAGGGTCCTGATGAAGAGTTGATTGAGCTGGCCGCACAAAGCAAGCTGTCAAACCCTGACGTCATGGAGGCACAGGTGCTGCGTATGCTGGCAGATCCACGCGCCAATTCACTGATCGAAAATTTTGCGCTGGCCTGGCTCAACCTTGATGAGCTGGATGCAGTCCAGCCAACTGAGCGCGGCTTTAATGATGGCATGCGAACCAATTTCGAGCGCGAAATCCGCCTCTTCCTCGCCAGTGTATTGCTGGAGAATCGCAGTGTGCATGAACTGCTGACGGCTGACTGGACTTACGTTAATGATTCCCTTGCCGCTCATTATGGTATTAATGGCGTTCTCGGCAGCCAGTTCCGTCGTGTCACCCTTGACGATGAAAATCGCTGGGGGCTGCTCGGCAAAGGCGCCACGCTGTTAAGAACCTCATACGGCGATCGCACTTCGCCGGTATTGCGAGGTGCCTGGGTACTGGATCGAATCCTTGGAACTCCTCCGGCTCCCCCGCCTCCCAATGTGGAAGTCGATCTTTCTATCCGCGAAGGCGAAGCTCCCACTACTGTTCGTGCCAGACTGGAAGTGCACCGCGAAAATCCAACCTGTCAGGCCTGTCATGGTGCCATCGATCCGCCCGGGCTGGCACTGGAAAACTTTGATCTTACCGGACGCTGGCGCGAGGTTGACCGTCAGGCCAATGCGGTCATCGATGCCTCCACCATTCTCAATAGTGGTATAGAAATTAACGGCCCAAGTGAATTGCGCAAACACCTGTTAAGCAGGGAAGATCAATTACCGGCGACCATCACCAAGCGCCTGATGATGTACGCCATGAATCGCGAAATGGAGTATTTTGACATGCCTTTGGTACGTGAGGTTGTACGCAAATCGGCCGAAGACAATTACACCTTTGCCTCTATTGTTACCGGCATCGTCAACAGCGACGCCTTTAGAATGCAGGGTCCCGAAGAAAACCATGACGAGTCGGCTGTAGCACTCGCAACAAACGAATCAGGGAGATAAACAATGGCCCATTTTCTCACCAAGAAACATCTGTCCCGACGGACACTGCTACGCAGTGGTGCAGTAGGTTTGGGACTGCCCTTCCTCGAAGCCATGGTACCCGCAGGTACAGCATTGGCTCAGGTTGACGCCATGCCGAAAAAACGTGCCGGGTTTTTCTATCTTCCCCATGGCACCATCATGAATAACACTCCTTTGGGCAAGGAAGTGGATAAATGGACCTGCACTGGCGCAGGTGACAACTTTCAGCTCGGCAGTATTCTTGAGCCCCTGGATCCCCTGAAACAGTACCTTACTACATTCGAAAACATTGAAAATACCGCAGCCGGTGGCTCAGTGCATACACTCAACCCAGCCACCTGGCTTTCCTGTGTACGCCCCGGTACTGGCTCAACACCGGAACTGGCTACTACACTGGACCAGGTCATTGCCCAACAGCTGGGACAGGAAACGGCATTGCCGTCCATGGAATTGGCCACCGAAACTACTATTCAGGTGGCAGCAGGTAACGGCGGATTTTATGCGGTTACCACGTCTTTTAGTGCCCCAAACAAACCACTGCCTATGGAATTTAATCCACGCAAGGTTTTCATTCAGTTAATGGGTCCCTATGATACGCAGGAAGAGCGCGAAATGATCCTGCGCAAGAACAGCAGCATCCTCGACATGATTGCCGATCGCACCCGGGCTCTGCAGAAGGATCTTGGTAATGGTGACCGTGCCTTGCTGTCTGATTACCTGGATACGGTGCGGGAAATTGAGCGCCGGGTTCAGCTGGCGGGCGAACAGGACCTGACCGGCGTTGATGTACCGACGGCTCCAGTAGGTGAGTTCGAGAACTTTGATGACCAGATCACCATGATGTTCGACCTCATCGCCCTGGCTTACCAGGCAGATCTGTCAAGAATCTCCACATTGGTCATGGCCGCTGAAGGGACTGACCGTACCTACCCCCAGGTGAATGTTGCTGGCGGCTTCCATCCCACCAGTCATCACACCAATAATCCGGAACGTATTGCCGAACTGATCCGTATCCAGAGTTATCACATGAAACATTTTGCACGTTTCGTTCAGAAATTGGCCGACACCCCGGATGGTGATGGCAGCATACTCGACCACTCCCTGTTTCTTTATGGCTCAAATATGGGCAACAGTAATCAACATGACAACTATCCGCTGCCGGCAATCCTTATGGGCGGCGCCAGCGGTGCAGTGAAGGGTGGCAAGAACATCATCCTGCCGGAGCGCACGCCACTGGCCAATGTACACCTGACGATTCTCGAAAGACTCGGCATTCCCCAGGAAAGTTTTGGAAACAGCACCGGAACCATCGCCGACGTATAAAGACATAGAAAAAATATAACGAGCAGACAGTTTATGAAGAAGAACGACCGTAGAACCATTCTGAAGGCCGGCTTGCACGGCCTGGTGACTGTGCCTGCATTGACCGGACTTGCCGCTTGTTCAGGTGAGCAGCAAGACCAGGAACAGGGAACGCCGCAAATTGTTGCAGCGCCAAGCCGCCTGCCAACCGAGTCTCTGGGTGACTCAGTTACTTTGATCAGTGGCGCGCCGGGCAATGTCCTTGCCCTGACCACTGACGCAGGTCTGATGCTTATCGACAGTGGTTCGGCAGCACAGGCACCCTCGGTTCAACTTAGTCTCGACAACAGCCAGGTTCATACCCTGTTCAATACCCACTACCATCCGGATCAGACTGGCGGCAACGCCCTGTTCGGTGAAGCCGGCGCGGCCATTCATTCCCATGAAATTACCCGTCAGTGGTTGTCCGCCGATTATTATATTCCGGCGCAGGATCGCTGGGTAAGTGCGCCTCCGGCGGTGGCTCGCCCTACTCATACTTTTAGAAATAAAGGCGAGATGACGGCAGGTTCCGCAACCATCGAATATGGTTATCTACTGGAAGCCCACACGCGCGGCGATGCCTATGTATTTCTTCGTGATGCCAACATTCTGGCTGCAGGTGATGTGGCCTCTCCGTTACGCGACCCTGAGCTCGACTGGTATTCCGGTGCCTGGCTCGGCGGCCGCGTGGATGCAATGGATGACATTCTGGAACTCGCGAATGCTGACACACTTATCGTGCCAGCCTATGGGGCCGTCATGACGATGGCCGACTTTCAGGCCGAACGCGACATGATGTGGCATTTGTGGGAACGCTGTTCGACACTGGTAAGTAATGGTCGCAGCGCACAGGACATGCTCGAGGCCGGCGTAATGGATGAGATTGACCGTGAATTTGATGATCCCTACCGCTTCCTTTACGACGTCGCCAAGGGGCTATGGGCGCACTATACAAATTTCGGTGGCAAAACTGTCTGAGCTTGGCTCCTCTTTAATAAGACTAAGGTTTCTGGAAATGAAAAAACTTTTAATCAAAAATCTAATCGGAACCTGCGCATTAAGTCTGCTGACCTTAATGTCGTCTGCAACTTTCGCACAGGACAGTCTGATTGACCTTATTCGAGACGGCCAGCGCGACGCTGCCCTGGCAGCAATCACCGCACCAGATACCGACATCAATGCACTTATCAATGCAACTACAGAAGATGGCGCTACTGCACTGCATTGGGCAACCTACTCTGTAGACCATGAACTGGTGGAAGCACTCCTTGCTGCAGGAGCCTTGGCCGACACTACTAATAATTATGGTTCATCGCCCTTAACCGAAGCGGTTAAACTAGGTGATGCTGAACTGGTGAAATTACTGCTGGATGCCGGTGCTGATCCCGACTCACCCAACCAGGATAACCAGACCGCATTGATGCTGGCCTCCTATATTGGCTCGCTGGAAATAGCAGAAATGCTGATAGAGAAAGGCGCCGATGTAAATGCCGTAGAAACCTTTCGCGGCCAGACTGCGCTGATGTGGGCATCTGCCGAGAATCATCCTGACCTGGCCGAATTACTTCTTGAACATGGTGCCGATGTAAGTGTGAAAGCAGTGCACGATGACTGGCCACGTCAAATGACATCAGAGCCTCGCGCCCAGTTCCGCCCCACCGGCGGCCTCACTGCCTTACTCTATGCGGCGCGCTCGGGATGCTACCGTTGCGCGGTTGGTATCGTTGAGGCAGGTGCCGATATCGACCAGCCCAACCCGGATGGCGTTACACCGTTGATCAATGCACTGGATAACAAGAGTTTTGATATCGCCATGTACCTGATTGATCAGGGCGCCAGAGTTAATGTCTGGGATATGAATGGTCGTACCCCCCTCTATCTGGCTATCGATATGAATTCGTTTACACCACGCGGCTTTTTTGGCGGCGCGGTTGCTTCGGATGCGCGGGATGCACAAACCTATACTGCCCTGGATGTGGCGAGACGACTGATTGAAATGGGCGTTGATGTTAACCATCAGATGACCCGCATTCGTCCCAATGGTCCGGGTCGAGGTCGCTTTGCTGACTATGATATGCGTGGCGGAACCGGGGCACTGATGGTTGCTACCTTCAGTCATGACCATGAAGCCATGGAATTATTACTGAACAATGGTGCAGAAGTGGATCTGCCCAATGTATTCCAGATCACCCCATTAATGTATGCCACCGGCATGAGTGGAAACGGGCGCGGACCCGGCGGTAATCTCGACGGCATTCAGGAACGTGCCATCAAGTCTATTGACCTGCTGCTGAATGCGGGTGCCGACATTAATGCCCAGGTCACTGACAGTCGCACCTTCACCGGCCAGCTGGATACCTATATTCAGGGTCGTGATAACGAAGGTCGTACGGCTCTGCATAATGCTGCAGAACTGGGCTGGGAGAAAGTCGTTGCCCATCTGCTGGAACGCGGTGCCGATCCCTCCATTGTTGATGCGGAAGGCCAGACAGCGCTGGATGAAGCCCTGGCTCCGGTAGTGAGCGGCCCGGGTGGACGTAACCGCCCGGATAGCGGTGATCGCGAAGCCGCAGTAGCGCTGCTGAACACTGCACTAGCCACATCAGAGTAGTCGTCTCTATAGGAATAAAGGTGCGTCCATGCTGACTTCACCTTTATCCTTTTCATTCTTTATACTCTTTTACTCTTTTTTTATCCTTTACCCCTTCTATCAATTGTGAGGTTTGTTATTTTGACTAGCAACGTGATCTCCAAGATTCTGCTGCAATCTGTGCGCGCCATCGTAGCAGGTGTTACCACTTGCACCTGCCTCATCTCTTATTCTTTATTTGCCCAGCAAGCGGAACTGGGCACTGAAAACCTTGAGTTATTACAGGTCGATAACTTTTTTTTCAAGGATCACAACAAAAATGGCAGACTGGATCTTTATGAAGACTGGCGCCTGAGCGCTGAAGAGCGAGCAGAACATTTAGTCAGCCAGATGACTGTCGAGGAAAAAGCAGGCGCCATGTTGCATGGTACTCTACCGATGGATCAGTCAAAAAACCCCGCCGGCGCCGATTATGATTATCCTCTCTCGGAAGAATTAATTCATGATCGCAATATCAATCATTTGATTACACGAATCAGTGGCAACCCGGGGAAAATTGCTGAAGAAAATAATCATATCCAGATGCTGGCAGAAACTTCCCGCCTGGGCATTCCGGTCACCGTAAGTACCGATCCACGCCATCATTTTCAATTTACCGAGGGCGCTTCGGTGGCCAATACCGGTTTTTCACAATGGCCTGAAACCCTGGGCTTTGCTGCACTCAGAGATCCTGATCTGGTAAAACAGTTTGCAGATATCGCGCGTCAGGAATACCAGGCAACAGGTATACATATGGGCCTGTCACCCCAGGCAGACCTGAGCACTGAGCCAAGATGGTCACGTATTAATGGCACTTTTGGCGAGGATGCTGAGCTGGCCAAAATACTGGTTCAGGCTTACGTGGAAGGCTTTCAGAATGGCAGCGAAGGCATTCATGAAGACAGTGTTGCCCTTGTAGTAAAACACTGGGTCGGCTATGGCGCAGCGGCAGAAGGCTTTGACAGTCATAATTATTATGGCCGCTATGCCATATTTCCAGGCAACAATTTTGCTTATCATGTAATTACATTTGAAGGCGCCTTTGATGCGAATGTTGCTGGCGTCATGCCGACCTATTCAATTCTTAAAGATTTAACTATCCAGGGTGTCGCAACAGAACAGCTAGGCGCTGGTTTTAATCGTTTTTTACTTACAGACCTGCTGAGAAATCAATATGGCTTTAGCGGGGTTGTTCTCTCAGACTGGGGCATCACCAGAGACTGCAGCGAAGCTTGTATAAACGGCAAGGATGCAGAAGGAATTCAGGGATTTCATAATTTTTCATCCGCCTGGGGAGTAATAGAGCTGACGATGCAGGAACGGTTTGCAAAGGGAATAGACGCTGGAATAGATCAGTTTGGCGGCGTTGAAGACACCACGGTCCTGGCAGCAACAATCAGGCAAGGCATGGTTAGTGAGGCGCGTATTAATCATTCTGTACAGCAGATTATGGCGCAAAAATTTTCCCTTGGATTATTTGAACAGCCGCTGGTCAACGCCGGGAAGGCCAGCAATGAAGTTGGCAATGCGGCATTTCTAAAGCAGGGCAAAGAAGCGCAAAGCAGATCATTAGTGCTGCTTGAAAATAAAAACAATGTGCTGCCGCTGACCGATAGAAAGGCGTCACTATATCTTTACGGAGTCGACTCCAACATTGCAAAGTCCTATGGTTTTGACATAGTGGATGATCCTGAAAAAGCAGATCTTGCCATTATAAGAACCCATACCCCCTATCAAATTCTGCACCCGGATTATGTATTTGGGCGTATGCAACATGAAGGCGATTTGTCGTTCAAGGACGGTAATGCCGATTATGAACTGATAAAAAAAATCGCGGAGAATGGTAAGCCGGTCATCATCACGGTTTACCTGGACCGGCCGGCGATATTGACCAATATCATAGATAAAGCGGACGCCATACTCGGAAATTTCGGTATTAGTGATGCGTCGCTAATGGAGGCTATCGTGGGCAATATCCCCCCCCGGGGAAAATTGCCTTTTCAGTTACCCGCTACTATGGAGAGCGTTATACAACAAGACGCCGACGTGCCTTTTGACTCTGCGCAAGCACTGTTTTCTTTTGGTTTTGGGCTCGAATACCACACGCAGTAGGCTCTACGCAGTTACTTCGATACCAGGTCAGGCATCACCTTGCCGGAAATAGGCTGCAGCACCCAGTAATCCTGGATATTGTGCGGTAACAATAAAAGTGGCTATTTTTTCATTGTAGGAACGATAGCGCCCTTTATTTTCAAAACAGTTTCTGAATTCACTGCGCTTAACAAAATCAACAAATCTCGGCACGATTCCGCCACTGATATAGACTCCGCCAAAAGCAGCCGAAGCCAGCGCCAGGCTGCCGCAAAAAGAGCCAAGCATGGCACAAAAAAGGTTTAATGTTTTCAGGCAGCTGGCCGACTCACCAGCAAGAGCCTGATCAGTGATCTGTTGTGCGCTCAATAATGGAGAGTCAATATTCTCTATTTCACAGACAGCTGCATTTAACTCTGAAAGCCCGGGTCCCGATAAAATTCTCTCAGCCGAAACATGACCATATTTGCGGTGAAAAATACTCCATATTTCCTGCTCATAAAATGTATTGGGGGAAAAATCCATATGACCACCTTCCCCGGGCAGCACCAGCCATTTACTCCCGCGCCGTGCCAGTATTGCCACCCCCAGCCCCGTTCCGGGACCGCATATCAGGGATGATTTCTGAGGATCAATTTCACCTGTGCCAACCTGTGCTATTTCAGTACCGCCCAGCAACGGCATAGCCAGCGCAATAGCATGGTAGTCATTAATGATATGCAGGCTGCTCAGTGACAGCTGGTCTTTCAAGGCCTGGCGTGAAAATGACCAATCCAGATTCGTCATGCTTACCTGATCTTCTTCCGAAGGATCAGCAACAGGGCTGGCAATAGCAATACACAAGTCTGTTACTTCAAGCTTGTGTACTTTGAGATAGGAAGCAAGAGCCTCTGTTGGTCCTGCGAACTCAAGGCAGGGCAAGGCCTCAATACCCTTGAGATTATGATCTTCATCGAGGTAGGCAATTCGGCAATTGGTACCCCCTATATCCATCACAACTTGCAGCATAGTATGACGATTTTTAATCCTGAAAAAAGAAATGCCAAAGCAAAAGAGTGGGCTTAAGTGTATCACCAGTTATCCGGCTAAATGATACCGGGAATTAAAACTTGATTCAGGCGACTTTAATACCTTACCCTGCCGGGTCTCCCCGTGTTCTTACAATAACAATAAATATCAGGCAAATAACATGACCGCGGTCAAATCCAGAAATTCCAGATCGACAATTCTTTTTATTACCGCTGTAGTAGCCATGGGCGGATTATTATTCGGTTATGACACCGGCGTTATATCCGGCAGCCAACTTTACTTTACCGAGTTTTTTGATTTAAGCACGGCCCAACAGGGCTGGGCTGTCAGCAGCGCAATATATGGCTGCCTGTTTGGCGCTTTGGCGAGTGGTTATCTTACGAAACAGATCAGCCGTAAATTTACCCTGATTTTTTCTGCTGTCCTTTTTCTTATTTCTGCCTGGGGTTCTGGAATAGCAAACTCTCTTCTGGAGCTTTCTGTTTACCGCATTATTGGCGGCTTTGGCGTGGGTATGGCGTCCATGGCAGCGCCAATGTACATCGCAGAAATCTCGCCACCCAAAGAACGTGGCCAAATGGTTTCCTTCTATCAACTTGCGGTTGTTATCGGATTTTTTATCGTGTTTCTGGCCAATTATTTTATTGGCAACGGGATCATCAATTTCATTTCCCTGTCAAATGGAAACGATCTGCATAGCTGGAATGTTGAACAGGGCTGGCGCATCATGTTCTGGTCTGAACTTATACCCGCCGGTCTGTTTTTTATCCTGTTATTTTTTGTTCCCCACACACCTCGCTGGTTAGTGTTGAAACAGAGAACTGACCAGGCCAGGGACGTTCTGGCAGTAATAACATCGAGCGAGGAAGAAGCCCGGCTTGAGCTTGAAGACATTGAATTGTCTTTTTCAGAAACGCAGGTGCACCATAGAATAACAATGAGCTCTAAAGGAATCGCTTTTATATTATTCCTCGGCATCATGCTTTCCATTTTCCAACAAACCACAGGGATAAACGCGATCCTTTATTATGGTGCCGAAATTTTCAGCAATGCCCTGGGGTATGGCCCTGAAGACGCCTTAAAGCAGCAATTATGGACTGCTGGCGTCAACCTGGCTTTTACATTTATTGCTATATTCAGTATCGACAAATGGGGAAGAAAACCGCTTTTACTCACCGGCATCGCTGGCATGTTCCTTGGCTTGAGCGTCCTCGCCTTGACAATTTACAGCAGGCAAATGGGGATCATTTCCTTACTGGCAATACTGCTTTTTATTGGCTCGTTTGCAATGTCCATGGGGCCTGTCGTCTGGGTACTGCTTTCAGAAATTTTTCCCAACACCATTCGAAGTTTTGCCATGTCTATCGCCGTAGCTGCGCAATGGTTGTTTAATGCTATCGTTGCCAATAGTTTTCCTGTCATTAATGGCAGCCAGCTGAACACTGAAACGTTTAACGGGGTACTGCCTTATTTAATTTTTTCCTCGTTTTGTGTGATCACTTTTGTCTTCGTATGGCGCCTGGTACCTGAAACCAAGGGTAAAACGCTGGAAGAGCTTGAAGCACTATGGACCGGGGAAAATGTATTCCATACTGCTGATGAAATCGAACCAGACAGGTAACAAATACTCAGGGAGTCAATCGCGGCTAAATGTCTGGCAAGGCGAGGAGTTCTGGCGTTTATGCGATTGTTCAAATACCTGAAACGGGGCATATCGCGGTCGGAGAATTATTCAGCCATAAATTTTTTACCTGCCTTGATCGGCTAATGAAAGGAAGTGACGATGTTGCTTGCCTACATTTGCCAGGGCAAAAAAAAGCGGAGTAAATTGAGCTTCAATTTACTCCGCTGCGTTTGTTAATTATGCCTCAAAGCGAACTGCTCATCTCGCCCATATTGCGCAAGACCCTGACGTCGTCAATGCCTCCCATATTATTAACATTGGTGAAACCTGCCGCTTCCAGAATTGCCTTGGCCTGACCCGCCCTGTTTCCGCTTCGACAATAAAGATTGATTTCATCACCCATATCATAAGATGCAGCGAAAACCTCAACATTAATAGTGGCTAATGGAATGCTTAGATCCCCATCAATATGGTTGTCGCTGTATTCCTCAACAGTTCTGACATCGATCCAGACTGGCTGCGGGGTGCTTGCACAAGCGACCAGTGTCAACAGGGTCACGACAGTGACGAAATTAGCAAGAGGCTTGATTATGGAATTCATTATTACTTTCCTTATGTAGATTTAAATAGTGATGACATTTTGGTCCTTTCTGATGAAAGTTTAAAGCCTGAGCATGTATTCCGCGATTGCGGGACGATTACTGCTGTCAGGGCTACTGCGAATTTAATTGCTCATAGTAATCACGAATGGGCTGGAACGGCCCAAACTGGTGCTGCTCCTGTGGGAAAGAGTCTGCATAGGGCAGGTAGGGGCTATCCACCGGTTTGCGCCACAGCTCGGGAAAATCCTCTTCCAGTGACGCCTTGATCGGACGCGGCTGGGAATTAACATAGGCTGCCACATCATAGGCCTCATCATTACTCAGGTCCGGCAAGCCTAAAGGCATACGCGCCTTGATAAAGCGGGCCGCGGTTAGTACCCGGGTCATACCCGCACCGTTATTATAGCTTTCCGGTCCCCATAGCGGCGGAAAGACGTAGCCATCCAGCAGGTCTGCAGTCTGCTTAAGGCCCATGCCATCCGCACCATGACAAATCTGGCATTTGTCCTCGTAAACTATTTTGCCGGCTTGCGGACTGGCCCTGCGTTGCGGCTCTATAAAAGCAGGGGGTTCAATCGCTTTGGTTTTTTCCTCACTCATAATATTGAATTGCTGCCCGAGACTGAGGATATAGGTTTCCATGGCAATCATCTCGACGCTGTCACGGGACAGTGGCTTGCCATTCATGCTGCGCTGCATACAGCCATTAATACGATCCCTGAGATCAGCTTCACCGCCGTCACGCCCGGAGAAGCGTGGATAACGTGACGCCGACTGCAACAATGACAATGTGCCCGGCGTGGTGCCGGACTCAAGATGACAAGAGGCACAGTCGAGACCATTACCGGAATAACGCATGGCTGGGTCAGATTGTTCCGGTCCCAGCAGGCGAGTGGTTTCACGGAGTAATTGTTGGCCATAGGCGGCGGTAGCGGCCGCCGGTACCGCTGCTGGCTCTTCTTGCGCAGGGCCTCTATTGAGGCCAAACAGGATGACCAGAACACCTAACAGGCTGGTTGCCCCGAGCACCAGTATCACGCCATGACTGATATTACGTTCGCTCATAGGATTTCTCGTTGCTCTTCAACTTCATTAACCTGGTGCTGCGCATTAAATTCATCCGCATGCTGATAATGCTTTTCGAAATTGTTCAACTGTTGCTGAAACAGGTATTTCGGTTTCTCAATGCGGGCTCGCAGTTCACTACGCATTCCCCAGGCCAGCAAAAAGATTAGTGCCAGTACTACGGAGGTTAGCACGATGATATCAATAATCATGGCCCGTGCTCATACAACTGACGCAGATAATAACTCACCGCCAGGATCTCGGACTCTGACAATCGATCAGTCCAGGGCGCCATGGAGGAGCCTTCGATACCATTATTCAAAACCCGAACACTCTCTCCCAAGCCAGGACGCTGGTTTGTAAAATCAGTGGGAGCTATGGATAACTGGCTGATGGCAAAACCCTGACCATCACCAACCTCACCATGACATTGAGCACAGTTATTCTGGTATACCCGCCCTCCTGTTTCCAGTTGTTGCTGAGAGGGGGGCGCTATTGATTCTTCTACAGTAAAGGCTTTCACATAAGCCGCCAACGCGTTCAGCCCACTAAGCGGAATATCCCGCCAGGCCGGCATCGCTGTGCCAGGCACACCATGCCAAAGCACTTGCGCCAGACGCTCCCGGGTAAAATCATATTGCGTTAAATTAGCCGGACGCGGTCGCAACCAGTCAGCCGCTGGTCCATTCCCCGTACCATTGTCTCCATGACAACCCGCACATAACGTCAGCCAAAGCTTCTCGCCTGTTGCCCCGCCTTCCGGCAAAGCAGTACTGCCAAGTACAGGGGCTTCTCCTGAGGCGCGAGCCATACCAGGGTGCGCATTTAAGGACGACGAGTTCACTGCCATTTGCGCCCATTTATGTTCGGGATAAAGCGCCCTTACCTTTTCATCAGCATCCGGCCAGGCCAGATCCCTCGCTCTACCCAATGACTCAATATATGCCACCAGATCAAGGGCTTCCTGCTTGGGCTGGTCTGCACTGCCATTAAAAAAGACATTGTAAGATGGCATGATGGACCAGGGCACCACACTGCGAGGTGCATACAGATGCGCCAGATGCCAGTCGCGATTACGCGTACCACTGCTGCGCGACAAGTCAGGACCAACACGCCGGGTGCCCCACATATGCGGTGTATCAAACTGACCCTCCCAGGCCAGAGTGGGTGCGCCAAAGCGATTGATGTCCGCTTCCGTATAACGTATTTGCTGGGTATGACAATAGGAACAGCCTTCCCTTGCGTAGATCTTTCTGCCACGAGCTTCAGAATCAGACAGAGCATAAAGATCGGCTGGAGACATGGCTGCAATCTGCCGATCCAGTTCCATGCCGGGCAAGACACCCAGCAAGACTACTGAAAAAATAAAAAATCCGATTGCAGCGCTTGCGGCTACCCGATAGGACATGCGTAAAAAGTATGCGGGGGACGCCGGGGACTCGTTCGCAGACTGCGGGGCACTGGCTGCGGCATGTTCATCATTGCGCTGACTGCAGAGCAGTTTGACGCCTGCGCCTTTTTCTCCACTGCACAACCCGTAAAACAGCAGAATAAACCCGGCCACAATGGGTATAGATGAAAGGGAACGAACCAGCCAGTAAGGTCTGGATTGCTGCACAGACTCATACCAGGGCGAACCATTTTGCCACAGTTCGGCCTGCACCAGACCGGCAATGGTCAGGTCAATAACCATAATGCTGATACCAATCACCAGTAACCAGAATGATAGCGACAGTGCTCCAGCGTTATAGCGCGCCCAGGGGATACGTTGCCAACTATGAACAATGCCGCCAATACCGGCAAAGGTGGCGAAGCCAAGCATAGCCAGATGGGAATGGCCGATGACCCAGTCGGTAAAATGCACCACCTGGTTCAATGACATTTGTGCCTGCAAGGCTCCCTGCACACTGACAATCAGGTAAAAGACTGTGGCTACAACAACAAAGCGCAGACCGATATCTTTTTGCAGCATGGCTGAACCACGCAAAGACATAAGCAGGTTCGTCACCACGACTATTACGATCACTCCCAGCAATGCAGAGGCGGCAATGGCACCTAATTGCGCCGCCATGGGGATGACCGAGAACACATAGTGATGGGTACCATTGAGAGGGTAGAGAAAAAACAAGCCCCAAAATCCCAGCATCGAAAGGAAGTGACTATAAATGGGTCTACCGGTTACGGCAGGAATAACAAAATACAGTATTGATAATGCCAATGGTGTGACAAACAGCCCTACCGCGTCATGAATCCAAAGCCCGGTAAAAGCGGCACTTTTCGCCCCCGGCACCAGCTCAGGGAAAATATTTCCCATGGGGTAGGCCAGCAAAGTAAACACCAGCGCACCAATGATGTACCAGCTTGATACATAGAGATCTTCGAGGCCATTTTTAAAAAATGGGGGCAGGAACTGAATCGCTGCCAACATCAGGGCAGCAATAACAAAGACATCAATAACAAGCGGAAATTCTGCCCATTCAATAGGCTGACTCACCCCACTGAGCACCAGCAGCCAGCCCGGCAGCATCACCACAAAATTCCACAGTGCGAATAACCAGCGACCCAGACTGTGACTAAAAATCTTGCGACCGGTGAGAACTGGTACAGCGTGATAGAGAAATGCCAGGAAGGCATTCCCCAGCCAACCCAGCATGATGCCCTGGGTATGGGCATAGCGCATTCGGCCCCAGGCCATCGAGTGCCAGGAACCCAATGCATCAGGCAGGAAGAATTGCAGGGAAATGGCGATACCACACAAAATAGCGAACAATACACAGACCAGCGCGGCCACGCTGTGGGCATAGACCAGACGGGTATCTACCAGACCATCAGCAGAAACTTCCCTGTTTGGAGGCAATACGGTTTTTGCTTCACTCATGCGAAATTCTTATCTTGCATACTTCTCCCGCATACTTATCCCGCATACTTATCCCGCATACTTATCCCGCATACTTATCCCGCATATAACAGGCTATACCCATATTCCTGGGCTCGCGTCATACCCATAACACCGGCTGGCACAAAGCGGGCGTTGGGAATGGCACCTGCCATTATCTCGGCAACTACATCGTCAGTCTCCTGACCGGTACTGCCAGCGATCATACCGGCTATTCCGCGCGTGGCTGTGGCGCAAATCGCAAAATGCACACCACGTTCTATCATGGTTGGGATGCTGGCTCGGGCGAATGGCCCACTGGCTACATTCAAAATATTGCGGGTCGGCACTTCCTTGGTTTCAGGGTCTGTGAGTTGCATACGACCATTAAGTAATTCGCCATACTTTTCCCAGATAGCATCACCATAACCAAAGGCTGTTGAGCCATGTCGATAACAAACGATCATGGCGTAATCCTCATCGGCACCGCCGTAGGCATTTACATGAGCATTCAGAATATTCATGCCATAACGCAGAGCGTCCTGCCCGCCTGTTACGGTGGAGGTATCAATAAACACTCGATGGTTGCCAGGAATCTGATCAAACCAGGCGTCATCAGCATGGCGGGCCGGTTCAAATGTGCTTGCCTCAGTTTGCGCCCGGGCCTGGGGTGAGGTCGCCGTGACAGCAAGTCCTGCCACTACTGCTCCCATACCCGCCATAACGGCTCTTCGTTGTACTTTTTCATCATCTGTTTTTTTCATCGTCGTTACCTTTTAAATTGCCATCCCCGGATTTATTTTCATTTACTTATTATTCAGAATTTATCGAAGCCTTATTATTGCTGTTTTTATGGTTGATCAGTATATCGCAGTATAAAAAAATCAGGGAATTGTAGCTATGCAAAGACCCTGAAGACAGTCAACTTTCCTGATTACTGGTTTCGCTATTGATATGCAGCAAGTATTTCAGTGCTACACACAGCCTTAACAAGACAGCGTTATCGGACAATCATTTTACAGAGTCTAATTGAAAACAGGAGGTTTGAATGTTGACAGCAGACGAATCAAAACTCATCTTCGACAGAGGATGCTGCGCATTGATTTTCAGGAGGCGCTGATCGAACCTCACGCTTGCAACGTTCGCTGCAATATTTGACATCATCCCAGCAACGCCACCATTTTTTTCGCCATGAAAATGAGCGCTGACAGTGCTGGCAGATCTTTTCTGGCAGATTAACCTTGTGGTGAGCCATTGCCGGGCCAGGTCATTTTCAATAAAACACTATTTTTATAGCACTGATTCAATAGCTGCTTGCAGTTTTCGGCTGTCAGGTTCAACACCACTGCGGAACAGCTCAATGACATTACCGTCTTTATCCACCAGGTATTTATTGAAGTTCCAGTTGGGACGTTTGCTTTCGTTGGCCAGATGCCTGAATACTGGATGCGCATCGGCGCCTTTAACACTTATCACATCGGTCATGGCAAAAGTCACACCATGATTGATATAACAAATGTCCGCTGTTTTGGCGGCGTCATCATCTTCCTGATTGAAATCATCAGAAGGGAAGCCGACTACTACCAGGCCCCTATCCCTGTAACGCTGATAAAGGGCCTCAAGTCCGGTGAACTGGTAAGTATAGCCACAATAGCTGGCGGTATTAATCAGCAGCACAGGTTTGCCCGCAGTTTGCGCACACAGGTCGACTATCTGGCTGGAATGCAGCTTGTTGAGCTTATGGTCCAGCCAGGGCGCACAGTTGGACTCTATACTTTCTGCCACCTTGATTTCTGCAGGCCGCATTTCTGTCTGGGCAAACACGGACGGGCCAGTAAGACACAAACCCAGTAAAAAAAATAATGGGAAAACACTCTGGGCTTTAGACAATCTGTTCATAATCCAACTTCTCCGCTATTCGGGGCGAGGTAACAACTTATTATTTTGTATGTACGGCTGATAGCCCCGGCAGGATTAATTCAAAGCCTGCTCAAACTATGAGAACAGCATGCGATGCCTGCCTCAGAGTTGCACCGCAAGTCGCACCACGATTTCGTGGTAGGCTTTTACAAATTTATATAATTCCTGCTCCAGTATGCGCTCCTGATCACTGTGGGCGCCATATCCCAGCGGCCCATCCTCACGATCGATCCCGGGTCCGACGCCATAACAGCTCACACCCATTGCACGCACATAACTCATATCGGTGGCGCCAGTACTCATTCTCGGAATAATCGGAACCCCATAGTGTTCCCCGTAAACCTGTTCGATCACACGAAAGGCCTCGGTATCCAGACTTACCGCCGCACTTGGCCTGACCAGGGCATTATCCCAGCTTACCTCTATGGCTTCATCGTCCACCACCGCGGCAATGGCTTCAAGGAAGCTGTCAAAATCCTGTTCCGGTAACAGGCGTACGTCCAGGGAAGCGCTGCCGGCTGAAGGAATAACATTGTAGCGATAACCGATATTCATGATGGTTGGCGTCACCGTATTGTGCAGCAGTGCAGCCGTGGCGGGTTCATTGTCCAGCATCCACAGCATGGCTTCTTCAGCAGCCGGAGAGCCGGGATTAAGCAATGCCCGGTAACGGGCTGCGGCTTCGGGGGAAGCAATGTCGGCAAGACGCGCCAGCATAGTAGTGGTGGTGTCGCTCAGTCGAATCGGTTCCTGCCAATCCGCCAGGGCTGTAATGGCCTGCCCCAGACGCACCACCGCATTATTACGTGTGGGAACGGAACCATGCCCCGCTACGCCGGTCACATTCAGCACGGCTGTGCGACGTTTCTTTTCACCGGACTGGATGCCGGCAAAAAGCGCTTCGCCATTTTCACGGGTCACGCTACCGCCTTCGGCAAGGCAGTACTGGGCATCAATCGCCTCCGGATGCTCGCTGGTCATAAATTCGATTCCCCACTGCACCCCGCCTTCCTCACCCGCCTCGGCAAGAAAGATGACATCTCGATCCAGTGTCACACCGCTACGTTTCAACAACAGCATGGTCATTAGTGAGGCCACCAGATTATCCTTGTCGTCCACCACTCCACGACTATAAATCCACTTGTCATCCAGGGTGCCGCCAAATGGGGGAAAGCTCCACTTCTCCGGATCGACTGTTACCACATCCAGATGCGCCATCAGCAGCAAGGGGTCTTTGCTGCCATTGCCGCGCAGTCGAGCCACGAGATTGGCGCGCGCAGGATCACGACTGTAGATTTCCACATCAATCCCTTCAGCAGTAAGAATGTCCGCCAGTTGTTCCACCAGCACGGTTTCATTGCCTGGCGGATTGGAGGTGTCGATGCGCAGCATGTCCTGGAAGCGCTGCAGGGTTTCCTCATTGATGGCATCCCAATCCGGCTCCGCTGCATTGGCCGAAATAAACAGCATGCTGAAAAGAATCGACATCAGTGTTCGGCTACATTCTTTGAAAAAAAGTAATCTGGAAAAAGGCATGGGCCACTCCGCTGGTAAAAATTTTGTGACAGAAATATAAAACTGGCACTAATTATGTATGGCATTGAGTGGCTTGTTAACAGGAGAATGACTAACTCCTGAAAATAAAGACTTCCTGGAAATTTGCTGCACCGGGATTGTGCGCTTATGCCTGAAATGGGCAAAATTTGCGCCATATCGATACATAAGCCCGGGTAATCAGAAAGATAAAATCACCCACGCTAAAAATATTTGAACGATGAAATGATGTACTAAACGTATTCCATCTCATGAATACACCATGCGCCTCTTTGCCGTTATACTTTCCTCTGAATTATCGGCATCAGGCCTGAGTCACACAATATCCAGACAGGGAACACCATATGTCAGACAAGCAAATCAACAAAAATACACTGGCGGTGACTGCAGCAGTGCTGCTATGCATTGGGTTTTTTCCACCTGCCGCACTCAGCCAGACCAAACAAACAAAAGGCTCATTCGAGGATGTGTTCCGACAACTGGACGAGATCCTGCCGACGCCGAATACTTACCGCACCGCCTCCGGTGCGCCGGGTAACGATTACTGGCAACAGCAGGCGGATTATGAAATTGACGCCACCCTGGATGAAGATGCCCAGCGCATCATCGCCAGCGAGCGTATTACCTATAGCAATAACTCGCCGGATACCCTGCCCTATATCTGGGTACAACTGGATCAGAACCGCTTTCGTGATGATTCCATCGGTCGCACTACCGGTACCACCGGCAGCGACAGAATTTCTTTTGCCGGTATGCGTCTGGAACAACATGCCGCCGAACGTGAATTTGGTTTCGAGATTCAGCGCGTAGCCCTGCGCAATGGCAATGCCCTTGAGTACACCATTAATGACACCATGATGCGTATAGATCTGGCCACACCTCTGCGCAGTGGTCAGTCCGTCACTTTTGAAATTGACTGGGAACATAACATCACTGACTCCGACATTATGGGGGGGCGTGGTGGTCTGGAACATTTCCGCGACAGTGATACCTATCAGTTTGCCCTGGCCCAGTGGTATCCCCGAGTTGCCGCCTATACCGATTACAACGGCTGGGTGAACAAGCAGTTTGTCGGTCGTGGTGAATTTACCCTGGAATTTGGTGACTTCGATGTATCACTTACCGTCCCCGCCGATCATATCGTCGCCTCTACCGGGGTACTGCAGAATCCCAACCAGGTGCTCAGCGCCCAGCAACGGGATCGCCTTGATGAGGCGCGCGAATCCGATACGCCGGTGTTCATTGTGACCCCTGAAGAAGCCGAGGCTAACGAGGCCGAAGGCACTGATGAAATGGTTACCTGGCGCTTTGAAGCCGAAAATGTCCGTGACTTCGCCTGGGCCAGTTCGCGCAAATATATCTGGGATGCCATGACCCATGTGCAGGAAGGCGCCGAACATGAGGAAGTACTGGCCATGTCTTTTTATCCGCCGGAAGCGGAACCCCTGTGGTCAAAATATTCCACCCATTCTGTTGCTCACACCATGGAT
Source organism: Pseudohongiellaceae bacterium (assembly GCA_965662685.1). Taxonomy (GTDB): domain Bacteria; phylum Pseudomonadota; class Gammaproteobacteria; order Pseudomonadales; family Pseudohongiellaceae; genus Eutrophocola. Next base: position 155,919 of record CBFIIQ010000001.1, read on the forward strand.
GTGTATTCAAAGTTTTCCTTTGATTACCCCTACCCGGTGGCTATTTCTGTTAATGCCTGGGAATCCGGCGGCATGGAATATCCGATGATTACCTTTAACGGTTATCGTCCGGTGGAAGATGAAGAGAGTGGTGAACGCACCTATTCGCGCCGCGCCAAATATGGCCTGATCTCTGTAGTTATTCACGAGATTGGTCACATCTACTTTCCCATGACCGTTAACTCTGATGAAAGACAATGGACCTGGATGGACGAAGGGCTGAATACCTTCCTGCAGTTTCTGGCCGAACGCGAGTGGGAAGATGACTACCCTTCAAGACGCGGCGATCCAAAAAATATTGTGGATTACATGCTCTCGCAAAATCAGGTACCGATCATGACCAATTCAGAATCCATTCTGCAATTCGGTAATAACGCCTACGCGAAACCGGCAACTGCTCTGGTGGTGTTGCGGGAAACGGTGATGGGACGCAGTCTGTTTGATTTCGCCTTTAAACAATACAGCGAACGCTGGATGTTCAAGCGCCCCACACCCAGTGACTTCTTTCGCACCATGGAAGATGCATCCGCCGTGGATCTGGACTGGTTTTTCCGGGGCTGGTTTTACTCCACCGATCATGTGGATATCGCACTTAACGACATCCGCGAATATAAAGTCTCTACACAGGACCCAGAAATCGAATTTCCCTTGAACCGGGAAGAAGCCGATGAAGATCCCGAGTCACTCACCAAAGTGCGGAATGCAGATATTGAAAAACGTGTGGATCGCTTTCCTGAACTGAATGACTTCTATAATGAAAACGATGAATTTACCGTCTCCAACAAAGACCGTAATGACTACACCAGTTTCCGTGATGGCCTGGAAGACTGGGAAATGGAAGTGCTGGATAAAGCCATTGCTGATGGTTCGCTGATTTACTTCCTGGACTTTGAAAATATTGGCGGCCTGGTCATGCCTATTCCGCTGGAAATAAAGTATGCCGATGGCTCCAGTGAAAATAAAATGATCCCGGCAGAAATCTGGCGTTATGATTCCCATGCTGTCACACACACGCTGATTAGCGGCAAGGAAATCGAATCCGTGGAAGTGGACCCCATGTTGCAGATCGCTGATGCCGACCTTGCCAACAACAAATTACCCCGGGAAATTCAGCGCTCCCGTATTGAGCTGTATAAAAGCGACGCTAAACAGCGGGATCTCATGGCTGATATGCTGGTGGAGCTGAAATCAGCTGAGACCGGCGATGATGAAGCCCCCTCAGCTGACCTTCCTCTGGAAGAATCTGGCGAGTAAGCCAAGCATGCTAGAGTTCAGCCTGTTGAATATCAGCAACTGTAAAAGTCAGTTGCTGATATCTGTCCTTGATCTGAGCGAGACCGTTTTGAAACGTCTTTTTTTATATACACTTTGCTTTTTTCTCCTTATACCTACAAGCGCGCAAGCCCATCGGGAAAAAACCGTACTCACCACCATCACCTGCAATCCGCGCACTGAACTTCTCGAAATCGTTCATCGCACCTTTGCCCATGATGTGGAACATACACTGGGTAATCATCTGCAGGCTCAGGGCGGTCTCGACAATCTCGAAGCCCAGGCAAGAATCAGTCTTGAACTCAGCAACAGCTTTATGCTCTGGGACGCTAGCGGCGATAAAATTCCGCTTACACTGCTTGGCGGGGAACTGGAAGCAGAGTATTTTTTTATTTACCAGGAAGCGCCCTGCTCTACCCTTACCAATATCGCCAGCGTACGCCATGAAATGCTGCGCAACTACTGGCCCGACATGACCAATTATCTCAATGTCTATTTTTCTTCGGACGCCGGCAACAACACACGCTCGCTTATTTTTGCCAGCGATTCCGGCATTCAATCTTTCTAGATTGTTATGCACTCGACAAAATTATTTCAGGTACAAATGACCAAATCGTGCGGGTACATGAAAGTTGGGCGTGTCACCACTCAAGGTCGGGCTCCAGGCGAGAAACGCACAGGAGTCTGCACTGCATGCCCATGACGATAAAAGGTCATGGGATTGCAGAGAGACGATACGATAAAAATTAAGTCGATAGTGATCCTGCAAAGCTCCCAATAGAGACAGGGGAATCAAGATTTTTCCGCGCCAGGAATTTTTTTCCCTAACCACCGATGTACCAATACCCGCATCACGACCTTCAAATAAATCCACAGCATTTTTACTGCCTGTTCCATCAGTGTTAGTCACCCACGCTGAAAACAAGGCCCCATTGGGATTTACTTCAATTTCCATATAGCGCGTTGGCGTCTCTGCGCCAGCAGAAATAAATAGTTCAAAGACTTCCTGATTCCACATGGGAGAGTTGTCTTCGTTGTAGTTATTTTCTTCAACATAGATATCATTTAGAAGCTCAAACTCAATAATCAAACCCTGTTGCCCATGATCAAAATCAAGAAGGACATGGCAAGGGAAATCTGACGCGTGGACTGCGGAGTTATTGAGAAAAAATGTTACTATTTCGTCGCCAGGCGAGCCAGGAGAGAATGCAGGTATTGTAATTGATGGAGATTTCATGATGTTGCCGTCTGGATTTGATAACTGCTAGCAAGACAATTCTGCTTAATGGTGTAAGGCTATATCCACTTCCAACTATAGTAGTATTCAATTGATGATAAACACAGTGTGTTTTCAAATATAGATTTAAAACACTGATGTGCATCTAAAAATTATCAACACTCACCTACCTTCTGAATTCACGAAAAAATTTACGACACTGATATTTATTAATTTATAGAGAGACGCAATGAACTATCGTTATATAGGCAAGAGTGGCCTGCGGGTCAGCCCCATCTGTATGGGCACCATGAGTTTTGGCAGCTGGAGCGACAAGGCCGAGGCCTTTCGTATTCTCGATAAAAGCTACGAACGTGGCATCAATTTTTTTGATACCGCTGAAATCTATCCGGTACCCCCGGATGCCAATACTATTGGCCTGACAGAAGAAATTTTTGGCGAATGGATCACAACCAAACCCCGGGATTCCCTGATCATTGCCACCAAGGTGACCGGTGCCGCTTCCGGCTGGATGGTACCCGTGACACGTCATGGCCTTACCGCGCTGGATCGTCACCATATCGAAACCGCCGTGGAAGGTAGCCTGCGGCGCCTGAATGTGGACTATATTGATCTCTACCAGATTCACTGGCCTGATCCCATTACCCCTATGCTGGAAACCATGGACGCACTGGATCGTCTGGTGCAGGCAGGCAAAGTGCGTTACCTGGGCACCTCCAATGAAAATGCCTATGGCCTGACCAAGAGCAATACCATTGCCGATTACGAAGGTCTGGCACGTTATCAATCTATCCAGAACAATTTCTCCCTGCTTAACCGGCGCTTCCTTGATGAACTGGCTAACGTTTGCCGGCGCGAGAATGTCTCCCTGCTGCCCTATTCACCCATCGGTGGCGGTGTACTGAGCGGCAAATACAATGATGGCCAGATCCCGGAAAACGCCCGTTTTTCTTCCTACCTTACGTCTGAAGACCCACGTCAGCGGGCTATGGGCGAGCGCTTCGTCAATGAAGCCACTTTGGCTTCAACCGCTCGTTATGCAGATATTGCCAAAGAGGCCGGGATTTCTCCGGTTACCCTGGCCACCGCCTGGAGCATGCAGTTCGATTTTGTTGCCTCTACTATCATCGGCGCACGCTCGGCTGAACAGCTGGACGACAGTCTGGCAGCATTTGACGTGACCTTGACTGAGGAAGTACTCAAACAGTGTGATGCTGTGCATCAGGAATTCCCGTACCCCATGGGGTAGTTGTGTAGCAGGGCCTGGAGCTGATCAGGGGGAAACTGCAGCCTGAAAAGCCCGATCATCTTTTTAATAAATAATTTCGTATTAATGAAAGGAATTTGCCTGAAATCAAGTCTTCATTGGCGACGCACTAATAACATTGACAATATAGGGTGCTATGTAGATTTTTTTGCTCTTTTTTTAGATTATTGAAGGAGAATCATGAAAAAACTCACTGTAAGGAAGCTGACAAACAACTGGAAAACATCTCTGGTTATTTCACTTCTGGCATTAATCACTGCCTGTACGCCCATTGAAAGGCAACCCCGCATTGAACGAACCATGGGTGTAAGCGCCGGGCCGGAAAATGTCTTTAGCCAGCCTGTCAGCGAGATTGTTCCCGAGTTGGCCAACGCCGTTGCCACGGGTACAAACGGACGTGTTGGCAGTGAAATGGTGTTCTGGGGTTATCGCCTGCAAGATAACCGCGACGTTAACCTGTTTGCCTGTGCCATGCTGGACGATGTGGACTGTGATGAACGAATCAGTAAAATCTGTCCCACTGGTGGACAGGAGCAGGCGCGCGTTTATGAACCGGGTACCGTCAGACATATCAATTGTCGCCCCATTGGCATAGCGGCACCGGGTGACCTGCTACCCAATTGTGAAGACTATGACAGGAGCTATGACCTCATGGTTGGTTTGATGCAATGTCAATAATTATGGCTTGCACCTGGCCTTGGCGTGCCAAGGCCCTGAATCTATAGGCTTACTTCAGGGCCCGGGCTTTTTGCAAGCCCTGAGGGGACCTGGAATATCTCTCTTCAGCACAAAGTAGTCAATACCTTACCCTTCCTCCGCCCTTCTGCTTTTCACTGACTTTCACTTCACTCGTTATCATCCATACTAATTTGTTTATTAACCCAGTCTATCGCCGGTTTTAATCTCAGCGGCAATATTGCAGGAATTATGGACATAGTTGGCTTACCTGTTTACCCTAGCTCTTCTCAATATAAAAAATGAATAAACACCTAATGAAACCTGGCATCTTTCCAGTCCTGGGAAAGGGATTTCCAGTAATGCTTTGTCTGGCACTTAACACGCCAGCGCTTGCCAATGTGCAACTCACTGCCCAGCAAACTGCTGCCTTGAGTGGACTCTGTGATGGCACGGAAAGTGGCTTCGCGGCGACCAAATTCCAGCAAGGCGTACTGGTTTTTGGCGATGGAAAAACCGACCCGGCACACGAAGCCTTACCTGCCACTATTCAGGCCGATTCCTATGCTGAAGCCGGATTAATCCTGTGCCTTGACTACCAGGACACTGAAATTGACCAATGTGACTACTGGTTATTTGATGTACCCCGAGTCAGAGTGGATGTGCAGGCCCGACTTATTTCGGTGAGGTCCCCTGCAAACCCTATCAGTACCATGAGCATGGCGGGTCAGGAACCTCCCAATTGCAATCTGGCCGGCATAATTACCAGCAGGACCAGAAAGATCAGTGGTCAGGCACCTGATGCCTCTGCCCTGATGGACTTTCTCGAAACCAGCGGTGCCAATCTGCATGACTCAGACGGTGATGGCCTGAACAATTTGGTAGAAAATATTACCGGAACAGATCCTCAGGTATTCGATGAAGCGGACGTCACTTCACTGATTACCATTAACGGCAGTTCCAGTCTGGAGGTAGTGGAGTCGGAAAGCGTGACTCTGGCCCTCGATTTTGATCCCGGTAACTACAGCAATCAAAGTGCCGACTATAGCGTGTGGATCAATGCTGGTGATCAGGTCTTTTCCTATGTCCTTGGCAGCGGCTTTGAAGAAACCCCGCTGCCGCAAATCGCAGTCAGGGGCAAAGCCAAAAAATTCCGTAACTTTCCCTTAACCACCCTGCCCACCTTTGGCAGTGGTGATTATCAGTTGAATTTTTCCGTGGCTATCGATGGCGAAGTTATTACCAATTCCATTGCAGTATTGTCAGTAATAAGCAACGAGTGGGTTTTTGAGGAAGTCGCTTTACAGGCCGGCATCGATCATCAACATGGCTTTCTGCCGGAAGATGATGATCTGGCTGAAGAATTAACCTTACTGGTCTCGGGCGTTGCCGCCGGCGATTATGATAAGGATGGCTGGATAGATTTATATTTTACCCAGGGTGACATCGGCAAAAACCTGCTCTATCGAAATCTGGGTAATGGCTCCTTTATAGAAGTAGCGGAAGAAGCTGGCGTGGATATTGCGCTCCCGGCAAACGTCATCGACGACGATAACCAGGCACAGAATTCCGGCGCTACCTTTGCCGATTACGATGGCGATGGCTGGCTTGACCTGATGGTTAACGGGATCAACAAAACCACTCAACCGATACTCTTTCGCAACAACCAGGACGGCACCTTTTCTGATGTTACGCAGATCGCCAATATCCCCATCATTTTTCAAAGCATGAGTTCAACGTTTGCCGACTATGACAAGGATGGTGATCTGGATTTTCTTATTACACACTGGATGAGTAACGCGCAGGAAAACCGGCTGTTCAGGCAAAACGCGGACAATACCTTTACTGATGTTAGCAAGACTGCAGGACTTGAAGAAGTCATTACCAATGGCTTTACCGGCAACTTTGCCGATATTAACAGTGACGGTTGGCTGGACATTCTTATTGCCGCCGATTTTGGCACCAGCCAGGTCTTCATGAGTGATGGCGATGGCACCTTTACCACCGTTACCGGTCCCGAAATCACCGATGATTTTGGCATGGGTGCATCGGTGGGAGATTTTGACAATGACGGCGATCTGGACTGGTTTGTGACCAGTGTTTATGACTTCACCCTGGAAAACCCCGAAATCGATGGCAATCGTTTTTACAGTAATAATGGCGATGGTACCTTTACCGATATTACCGGAAAAACCAGAACCCGGGATGGCGGCTGGGGCTGGGGCACCTGTTTTGCCGACTTCAATAACGACGGCTTTCTCGATCTGTTTCAAACCAACGGCTACACTGGAGATCACAATCCCGAATTTGGCATCTTCCTGGAAGACCGATCGCGACTGTTTGTAAATTTGCAGGACGGCTCATTTACCAATCAGGCAGAGATCCGTGGTGTGGATGATACCCATCAGGGTCGGGGTGTTGTCTGTTTTGACTATGACCGCGATGGTGACATCGATATTCTGGTAGCCAATAACCGCAGCCGTCCGCGCTTGTATGAAAATCGCGGTCTCTATGGCCAGCATTGGCTTAATGTCAGACTGGAAGGCGAAGGGAAAAATACCGAGGCCATTGGCGCAAGGGTTTATCTCACCAACAATGGCATAACCCAGATGCGGGAACTCAGAGCCGGCAGCAATTTCCTGTCCCAGGATCCTGTAGTTGCCCACTTTGGCCTGGACAATAAAACCATAGTAGAGGAATTACGGGTGGTGTGGCCATCCGGTAGCGAGCGCATATTCAAGGATGTAGAAGCCGATCAAACGCTGTATATCTCACCCTGATGTTGTGACAGTTCACTCGCCGACATTCAGGGATTGCCAGAAAAATAATCCTGAGCCATCTTATAGGCATCCTGGCCAATAGTGATTCCAATCAAACGCCCGGGAATATCATCCATAGGTGGATGGATACCACCCCATATCCTGGAAAGACTGGTTTGGTCGGAAGCATCCTGATAAGTCGCCCACTGCAGTACCACATCCACCGAAGGGCCCTCTTCAAACACCAGGAATTCATTTTTTGGCGCGAGAAATTCACCCATACCACCGGGAAAATAAGGACTGCCAGTAAACAGCGTCATTACTTCAGCGGCCGCTCTGGAAAACGTACTATGTCCGGAGAGGTAGCCAGCGAATGGCGGCGAGACAAAGGTCGGGCGTTGATAGGGCCACCAGTTCTCCGCCAGGATCCAGCCAACGCCAGCATAATCGGATTCCGGGTCGTCAACAAAGTCCGGTCCACGCCATGTATAGAGCTTCAGTTTACCGACATGCTCATCGTTGTCTCCGGCCAGCGCATCGCCACTTTCCACCAGCTCGATCAGGCCATCCTCCAGTCCCATGCCCCGGGGATCATAATTAGGTAGCGAGGAGGATGTGCGCTGACCCAGCTCCGCCATATGGCGAATAGCTGACACCGGCCGCGAGGAATCGTAATAGCCCTTGATGCCCCAGGCAGTCACTGCCGAATCATGCATGGCGCCACCTAGCACCAGGTAACCTTTCACATCCCATTCCAGGTCACCGACAAATGCGCCACTGCCGGCAATTCGTTTCTCCAACAAGGGGTCATCTGTCACATGATTAAAAATAGTAAACCAGTGTCCGGGAGGAGTTTCCGAATCAGGGCCATCTGCCCAGAATTCTGCCAGTACCCGGGCATAGTCGCCTCTGGGAACCAGTTGTGGTTGATAAGGTTCACCGGTTACTGGATTCAACTCGCGTCCGGCAGAAGGGTCACCACCATTCGTCTGGTCAAAAAATTGAGTCATCTGATCCTGATTCACCGGATAGTCGTTCACCCGATCAAGGTTGCCGGAAGCTGCCGGTGAAATATCCCACAGCACACCATCATCGGGATCAAGATGGGAAGACCAGTGCACGACGGTCTCAAAATTCCACTGGTAAATGCCTTGCTCATCTTCTTCTTTTAACAAGGCCTGGCTGCCGGGGTCGTGATAAACCTGCCACTGGGCACCATCACGCTGATAAGTGGTGCGGTCAGAATCTGAAAGGGCAAAGGGCAATACTGAACCCCACTCCGGACTGACAAACTCCGGCGTGGACTGGTTAAAGATATTGCCACTTTGATCCCGAAAAACCTCAAAGGAAAGCGGTTGCCAACGATCAGGATCACTCAGTGTGGTATTGCCGGCACGCTCGGGGAACATAGGATCATTGACTGGCTCATAAACCAGGGAAGCATAATCGTTGGCCTCATTTGCCCCATCTGTCATGCCGTAGTTTATGACGCATTGCGCTATATGGTTACCCAATGCAGCAGCGGATCCCTGGCTATAGTTAGTAGACTCAAATTCGGCATCCAATCCCGACAACAACATCAGGTCTTGATAGATGCGCATGGCATTATCAGCATCCGGCGCCTTCGCAAAACGGTGCTTAAGCAGTTGATAAGCAGCATAACTAATGGCTTTTCGCTGTGCTTCATGTTTGTTCTCGTCAGTACTGAAACCCGTAAAACTGCAGTTTGAACCGTGGAGATTCTGTCCCAACAAATAATTACTGGCCGCGCCCTGCTCTATTACAGCCCAGGCGTCATACATGGCAATAGCACTGTGAAAAAGATTGCGCGCATGAACGGTGGGGCGCGCCAGATCTCCTCGAATACTTTCCAGCAAAGCGTCATTCCAGATCCGGGCCACAGAATGATCAAGATCATAACGCAGACGTCTCGCAGCAATAACAGAAAAAGTGTACTCATCGGTGGCTGAATCCAGAGATACATCCATGACCACATCAGCAAAAGCAGCGCCATTGGATAATTTGACCAGGGGTAATACAAGGCCTTGCTCATTATTAAAATAGGGCATCTTTACAAGATCATGAGCTACAGAACTATAGCTGCCAAGAATGAATTGTGGGCGGGTTGCTTCCGAATCAAAAGCCAGACAGACATCATAGATACTGTCATCTTTGCTCAACTGCATTGGGAAACACAATTGTCCACTGCCAAGATTAAACTCAGCTACGGCGACCTCTCTTTCCTGTGCAGACAAGCTGCTACTCAACAATATACCGGCAAAAATAACTAGTGAAAATTTAAGGGTCTTGTTCAGCATTACAGTTTCTAAAAGCTTCCTGATAATAATAAAATTTTCTGGCAAGCTTTTATTAAAAACCAACCATTTTTATTTAATTTTTATTTAATTTTTATTTAATTTTTTGATTCATAGACGAGATAGATATTGACAGATTCAGCGTTTAATTTCGTCCTTCCTGAAAAAATAATCGAAAAAGATCCGCGAAATTTTACGAAAAATGACTTGCAAGAAAATGAATTATTCAAATTACTATATCCGAATAACTTATTAAAGCCTTACTAATTGCATGATTGAACTGAAAAAAGCGCTACTATATACTGATTTTCCGGATTTATGGGCCTGCAAAGACCCACCTGGAATAGTAGGAACCATTTGCAGCAAAGCACAATCTATTCAACCAACTAACTTAATAAAGAATCTAAACATGACATCACCCAGCTTACTGGTTAAAGGGTTGCTTCTGGCAATTCTTTCTTCTTACTGCCTGAGCGCTTTTACCCAGGAAACTGACTTTACCGATTGTCGATCAATTAATGATCGTCAGGCGCGTTATGCCTGTTACGACCGTATCGAAGCCAGTGAAGACAGCGGTGTGGTTAAGCTGGATAGACCTGCCCCTCGCGCAAATCCTGACAATTTACCCGTAGTCAGTTTACCTTCGAGAAACCGGGAGCCTGCCAGTGATATGCCAGCTACGAAAAACCAGCAGGTTGCTGAGCAGGACCCGGGCAAGGAAGAAATAGATGATTTTGGCCGAAACACGGATAGCGCCAATTCAAGAAATGCAACAAGGGTAGTAGAGGGCGATGAAGGTCAAAAGGAACTGATAGATACTATTGCCTCAATCAGGCAGCTCGGCCAGGGTATGTCAGTAATCACCTTATCCAGCGGCCAGAAATGGCAACAGATGATCACCAAGCGCTATTTTTTGAAAGAAGGAGAAGAAGTCAGGATTTACCCAACCATCTGGGGCAATTCCTACCGTTTAACCTCAAAACGTTTGGGTGGTTTTATTCAGGTCAAACGCGTCAATTAGCTGGAAGCTCCCGGTTTTTTCTGAAGCTGTTTGAAAAATTCATTATTTATATTTTTATCAACTATATCAATGGGTTATAATTTTTTTAGCAATTCTTAAAACTAATCATAATTAGCATATCTTGCCATAACCCAGCGATAAACGGCTTGCCGGGAGCAGTTTTCCAGCCCCGGTCAAACCAGTTTTTATGCAACATTCTCCAGACTGAACTGGACTGTTAAACCTGATCAAACCAAAAGCTTTCATCCTTTCTTAACATCCATCGTCAAGTGATTGATATCTCAATCTAATTTCCTTAAGGGTATTTCCCTAACATTAGGCCCGAATTGACCCTAATCAATTGACTTTAAAAGGCTTGATGGCTTATGTTAGGCACTGCTGACACGTAGGAATTAGTTGTTGGCCTCATTTGAGGGGGTGAGCATCGTAGTTATTTCCTGCACTGTTCGGCATTACTAAAATTAATTTTCGTAATCCTAATAATAAAGGGGAGAAACATGTCTAAGCATCCTTATCCAGGACGTTCCCTTCTGTCTGCATCTATTGCAACCGCGATCAGTGCCATGGCACTGACTGGTATTGCTACCAGTGCATATGCACAGGATGAAGAACTGGAAGAGATTGTCGTAACAGGTTCACGAATTGTTCGTCGTGACCTGGATTCGAACAGCCCAATTACTACCGTCGACAGGGCTGACTTTGAAACACAGACTGGCTTGAACATTGAGTCTTATTTAAACCAGTTACCAGAATACAACCCTGCTAACTCACCTACCACGACACAGGGTGACGTTCAGATCACTCCAGTGAACTCTGTAGGTATTGCCTCAATATCATTACGTGGTTTTGGTCCCAACCGAAGCCTGGTACTGGTAAATGGCAAACGTCCAACACCTATCAATGCCTTGATGGTTACTGACGTAAATGGTGTGCCTTCCGCTCTGGTTGAGCGTGTTGAAACCATTACCGGCGGTGCTTCTGCGGTATACGGTGCTGACGCCATTGGCGGTGTAACCAACTTCATTCTGCGCGATAACTTCGAAGGTTTCGAAGTTGATACCCAGTACGGTGTTCAGGATGCCAACGACGGTGAAGAATACCGTATTGCTGCCATCATGGGCGGCAACTTCGCCGATGGCCGCGGTAACGTGGTAATGGGTCTGGAGAACTACAACAGGGCTGGCGCCTACCAGAGAAACCGTGATCCTTATACGGATTTCTGGCAGGACCCACAAACAGCAGGTTCATTCTTCTTCCTGCAGGGTGTTAACTCCGGTGGGTTTATTGCTCCTAACATGCCCAGTAAAGATGCGCTGAATGCGCTTTATGGTGGTCAAAACCCGCTGGCATGGTTCCAGGCATTTTCTCCCAATATCCCCAACATGAACTTCAACTCTGACGGAACAGTGTTTGTTTCCGGCAACGCCGTTGGTGAATCACGCGCTAACATCAGCACAAGTGCTCTGGATTATCAGAAACGTGTTGTAAACAACAACCAGGACGCAAGTGGCCAAACCACTAATGAAGTGCTGAAGTGGAATAACACGCAGGCTTTTGCTGCAGCACCCCAGGAACGCTGGTCTTTCTTTGCCTCTGGCAAGTTTGATCTGACGGATCGGGTCACCGCTTTTGCCCGAACCACCTTTGCGGAAAGCCAGACCGAAACAATTTTGTTTGGTACCAACGCTATCGGTGGTTGGGAAACTCATATTGGCTACAATCCAACAACAGACAGCCCGATTGATCCGACTCTGGATTATTCCGATCCGGCTGTACTGAGCGCGATTGCTGCCAATCCGGGTGCTTTCCCGAATCCAAGCTTCATTCCAACGGGTGCAGCTGGCGCACAATTCCCGGTACCGCCCGAGTTCGCCTTGATGCTGAATGCAAGACCAGATCCTGCCGGTCGCTGGCAGCCCAACTGGAACCCCAATTTCAGTTTGCCACCACGAAGCACCTACAATACCAACGAGGTATGGCAGTTTGAGGCTGGACTGGACATCGATCTTCCGGTCAAAGACTGGACTGCCGAGCTTTATTATTCACACGGTCAGTCTGCCACCTACAACAACGCTGAAGGTAACCTGTCTCTGGCTCGCTACCGTACAGTCACCAACTACCCTGACTACGGTCGCGGTGCGTCTGGCACCGGTAACCAGTTTTATGCGGTTGGCTCAAACATCAATAATGCAGAAATAATTCCAACCATTCGCCCGGCGTTTGGTGCTGGTGACTTCACTTGTGAATCCGGCTTTTATGACACCTTCTTCGGTGGCGACCAGAAGCTTTCACAAGACTGTTTCGATGCGGTAAATGCGACGCTGCAGACCCGTACCCAGAATCAGCAGGACATTATTGAAATCAATATTCAGGGTTCACTGATTGAACTGCCTGCCGGTGAGGCTCGCTTCGCCGCTGGTTATCAGGATCGTGATAACGAAGCACAATTTATCCCTGATAACGTGCAGTCTTCCTTCTCCTTCGAAGATCAGGTGGTAGGGGTTTACCCAACGGGTTATCTGGATGCCAGCACCTCGGTGAAAGACTACTACGTTGAAGCCCTGGTCCCTGTCATTGCCGATGTTCCTGGCATAGATATGCTGGAACTGGAACTGGGTGCCCGTTTCTCTGACTACAACGAAGTGGATGAGGAAACCACCTGGAAAGCGCTGGCTAACTGGCAGATCAATGACTGGGCTCGAATCCGCGGTGGCTTTAACCGTGCAACCCGTGCGCCAAACCTGGGTGAGCTGTTCCTGAATCCTCAGGAAGTCTTCACTGGTGGTGGTAACTTCGGTGACCCATGCTCTCCTCGTGCCAACGCACCCTACGGTGCCGGTGGTAACACTTTCGCAGGCGATCCTATCCTTGGCGATAACGAGCAGCCTCCCGAGATTGCCTCTGGCCAGACTCAGGCCGGCGCAAACAGTGCCTACCTGATCTGTGAAGCCCTCATGGGTGGTCCCAATTCATTTGCTACCCAGCAGTACTACTACAATGGTGATGACGTATCCAACCAGGGTGGTGGTGGCGGTTTCGCCTGGGTTCTTCAGCAGGGTAACCGTACATTGCAATCGGAAACAGCTGATACCTGGACTGCAGGTGCAGTGATCAGATCTCCGTTTGATAATGCCTGGGCCCGTGGTCTGAATCTGTCTCTTGATTACTACAATGTAGAAATCACAGATGCGATTCTGTTGAACTCCATTGACCAATCAGCTTTTGGCTGTTTCGGCGCAGTACAGGTTAGTTCTGCAGCTGAAGCTGCTACACAGGCTGCCAGTGCGGCTTGTCAGCTGGTTCCACGTGATCAGCGAAATGGTGCAGCACTGAACACGCTGCTGTCCTACAGTAATAACGCCACTATCGAAACTTCCGGTTTGGACGTTGGCTTGAACTGGTTTGGTGACCTGAATGAGTTGTTTGGTTTGACTGGTAATCTGGGTTTAAGCCTGAATGCCACCTTCCTGAATGACTACACCACCAAACAGTCCGCTGCGGCATTTGACGTAGAGACTGACTGGAAAGGCTCTCTGGGTCCAAACCTGCAGGGCACCAACGGCGGTTCTTATGACTACAGACTCTTCGGTAACATCAGTTACATGAGAGATAACTGGAGCCTGACACTGCGCTGGCGTCATCTTCCCGGTGTTTACTCTGCTGGCTATGCACAGCAGATGGCAATCATCGAGAATAACGCGCGCGTAAGTGGTGGTGGTCAAGGACTTATCCTGAGCTACACACCAACGACTGAAATCGAAACTGACAGCTATAACATTTTCGATTTGGCGTTTAACTACACCATCAATGAAACCTTTACTCTGCGTGCAGGTATTACCAACCTGTTCGACGAAGAGCCACCTAATGTAGGTAGCTCAGCTGGTTTCCCTGTTGGTACTGATCTGCAAGGTCAGTGTGGTGCGAATGCACCAGGATGTCAGAACCCTAACGGTTTCAGTCTTCCTGGCATAGGCGGTTTCAACGGTGGTTACTATGACACCCTGGGTCGTCGTATGTTCCTTGGACTAAAAGCGTCCTTCTAGGAAACATCAGTACCTGACTAGTAGTTCACTAGTAACAAGAACGGCGGGCTTTATAGCCCGCCGTTTTTTTTGCCTGCAACAAAGTGAAGCTACCAGGTGAAAAAAGTATGAAATATGGATAATTTCTGGCGGGAGCCGGGACAAACTGGACGCCCCCCCTTTTCTTGATTTAAACTCTTTGGAACTACAATAGTAGAATCACTATAAAAAAAATAAAAATAGTAGAAATAAAAAAATAATTAGGACGGAGGGCACATGCGTATTCTTAAGAGATTGATTATTGCGGGTCTTTTTCTATTACCGGCTTTTTCCCACATCAGCTTTTCACAGGATTTTATTGACCCGGTTCCAGTCAATGTTCAGGGTCGCTTTATGCCCGGATTTGGTACTGAAGGTATCGTCAAGGTCAGGTATACCATTAAGGCCGACGGCAGCGTTGATGACGTAGAAATTATTGATTACGTCTCCAACCAGTTCCTGAATAATATGTTGCGTGACACGGTCCGTGGCTGGACCTTCACGCCCGGAACCGTCGATGGCAAGCCTGCTGACTTTCATAATCAGGAGTGGCTGTTTGCCCTACGGGTTGACCCCAATGCGCCGGCCACACCACCGCCATTTGGACCTGGTGGACGCGGTCCCGCTGCAGCAGATTCCGAAGAATCAACTGACACTGCAATTGCGACAACAGCTAACCAGGAGCAGATTCCACTTGCCATGTCAGAGGAAATCAAGGAAGGGATCGTCGAAGTTTATGCGCTGATGGCAGACCGGGATCAGGACAAGGCCTTAAAACAGTTGACCAAACTGATGCGAAAAGATTACGGCACGGTTTTCGATTTTGCCATTGCTAACGAATTACATGCCAATATTTTAATGACCAGAAACGAACCGTTTGAAGCTTTGGAAGCGGTAACCATGGCCACCATGACCTATGAAGGCCCTCAGGGTGATACGCGATATTTCCTTACCGATGATGCCCTTGAACTGGCACTGAAGAGAAAGTTTCTGCTAGCAATGTCCGTGCGCCAGAATCAGCTGGCCTGGAACACCTATGAAGAACTGAATAACAAATTTGAAATCGCTGATGATGACCCCATCCACGACCAGGCTACACAGGTCAAAGGCTTGCTGGACTCACCTGACCCCCTGCAATTGATTACTAAAATTATTGATAAACAATGGAGCTATCATCCAGCACGCCGCATTTTTACCATCACCAATGTGGATGGCAGATTGACCGAAATTGAGGCCAGGTGTGAGCGTCGGAATCTGGAACTGAAGTACCAGGAAAATGTAGACTGGACCTTGCCCGAGTCTTTGGGAGATTGTGAGCTGGATTTCAAAGGTCGGAATGGAACACAATTTGTAGTTTATGAGTTCTCTGAATAAACAGCGATACAGCTTAGTAACAGCAGCTTTCATAACAAGAAAAAGACGGTACTTCGGTATCGTCTTTTTTATTGGGAAAATATAAATTCAAAAATATTATTAAGAGCTTCCATAAAGTAAAAACACTTTTTCGAATTAAGCCCTTTTTCTCAAAGCCATTACGGCTATAATAACCTTTACAGAAACCAATCTTATATTGATTCAGCTGGCACGGACTCAACCCCCCCCTCTTATTCCAATGTATTTATTTCGACTCACAATATTTTTTCTGCTCACTACTTTCAGTTGCCTTGTAGTCGCACAAATCGACCAAAATCAGGAAGGTGCCTGGTATATGTATATGTGGAGTCATGAAAACACAGACACAGGCTTTGGCATACAGGGTGACATTCAGCATCGTAACTGGAAGCCTGCACAGGACCTTGAGCAGCTACTTATCCGTGGCGGACTAACCTGGCGCCCTATGGGTAGTACGATTAAATATACTCTGGGGTATGCCCACATTAGCTCTGGCGCCTTCGGCCCCAGTAATGACAAAAGTGAAGAAAGCAGGATTTATCAGGAGGCACTTGCCAACCAACGACTGGGCAGCAAATGGTTATTCACACACCGCTTCAGGCTTGAACAGCGTTGGGTAGATAACCAGGATTTTCGCAGTCGATTTCGATATTTTCTTGGGCTGAATTATCCACTGAATAAAAACAGCCTTGAACAGGGCGCCCTTTATTTGTCCTTGTACAACGAACTGTTTGTTAATCTAAATCGGGATATTGGTAATAATCGTGAAGTGGATTACTTTGACAGAAATCGTACCTATGCCGCTCTCGGTTATAGTGTGCTGGACAATCTTCGCCTGCAGTTTGGCTATATGTGGCAGGAAAGTAAAAACTTTGGCAAGGGACAGTACCAGTTCAACCTGATTCATAGTTTTTAATTTTATTTTTAAATCTCAATTTATTTGTTCGACTGCTATTTTATTTTACCAGGGGGATTTTGTTAGATTAGCGCCTTATTTGCAGATTGATTACCAACTCATTTTGCATGGAAAAAGTATTATGCAGCTCCACTCATTTTCCTTTTCTGCAAACATCACTGATGCACGTCGGAAGTTTTTTCTCATTAATTTTGTTTGTACTGGTCATCGGCTCTTCTACCGTGCAATCTGCAGACAGTATGAAATCGATACTGGCGGAACCTTTTCCTCTGCTGCCGATTGCCCTGGGAAGTTATTCCTTCAAGGTTTCAACTGAGGTGCCGGAAACCCAGGCCTATGTTGATCAGGGCATGCAGTTGATGTTTGCCTAAGCAAAGTATGAGGCGGTGCGCTCCTTCCGGGAAGCGCAAAAACAGGATTCCGAGTGTGCCATGTGTTATTGGGGGGAAGCCTGGTCCTGGGACTCCTACCTTAATGCGCCGATGTCAGCTGCGGATGCACCTTACGCCTATACTGCCCTGCAAAAAGCTATTGCACTGTGAAGCAAGGGCTCGGCTCGGGAACAGGCCTATATCAACGCCTTGTCCAGTCGTTATTTCGCTGATTACGATTTTGAAAAACGGCGTATACAGGATCAGGCTTATGCGGATGCCATGGCTGAGTTGGTAGAAGCTTACCCCGATGATCTGGATGCTATTACACTCTACGCTGACGCCTTGTTCCTGCTGGAGGAACGGCGCGGCTATCGTGATATTGCCAATCCTCGCGTCATGACTATCCACTCAATTCTCGAAGGTGTGCTGGCAAAGGATGTGCGTCATCCCTTTGCCTGCCATCTTTTTATTCATGCCACGGAATCCACCACTGAGCCTGGTAAGGCAGAGATCTGTACTGCCTATATGGGCAACTTCATACCCGGTGCAAACCACCTCAACCATATGCCCTCACACACCTGGAATGATATAGGCCGCTGGGGAGACAGCGTGCGGGCGAACCTGCAAGCCTGGCATACAGACCAGAAAGCGGCCTTTGGTGAAGGTATCGCCATTTATCCCACTCATAATCTGCAAATGCTTTTATTTGCAGCATCGATGAATGGTCAGGGCGCTATCGCCATGCAGGCAGGCAGGGATTTATCTGAACTAAATGGCAACAGCCTGTTTTGGTTACTAACCCTGCTGCGCTTCGGTCGTTTCGATGAAATACTCAAGGTTCAGGAAAGACCACAGGCAGATTATCCTGCCGGGGTTTGGGATTTTGCTCAAGGTTATGCACGCCTCAAAACCGGAGAAACTGAATTTGCACGTGCCCATCTGTCCAGACTTATTAGCGCAGCAGAGACTACCGAGGATATGTTTCGCTTTGACCGGGCAAGTCTGCTGCTGTCGGTCATGCAGGAAATACTCAGGGGAGAAATTGAATGGTCTGAAGGTAATCTGCGACGAGCCATTCGGGCCTTTGAGCAGGCTGTCAAGTTTGAAGATGATCTCGGATACGACGAACCGGAACCCCTGCCCTTTGTCGCCCGTCACTGGTTAGGTGCAGCCTTGCTCGAAGCAGCACGCAATCGTGATGCAGAACGTGTTTATCGCGAAGAATTGATTGACCATCCGCACAATGGCTGGTCGCTGTTTGGCCTGAAAGAAGCGCTGGCTGCCCAGAATAAGATCGATGCCGATATTGACAGGGATTTTGAAGAAAGCTGGTCCAGAGCCGACATCCGGATCCGTTCATCCAGATTCTAAATCATTTGTTTTATAAAAATGAGTTTTAGCAAGAATTGCCATGAATCAGTAAATACAGGACTCCATTTACTGATTCAACATTATTCCGCGGGTACCGGAGACCTGTGACCAAGTAATCGTTTGGTAACCATGCCCGCCGTGATTGACCCATTCACATTCAGGGCTGTGCGAGCCATATCAATAAGCGGTTCGATTGAAATCAGCAATGCAACAATGGTAACCGGGAATCCCATCGCCGGTAACACTACCAGAGCCGCGTTGGTTGCACCTCCCCCTACACCGGCTATTCCGAAAGAGCCAATCGCGATGATCAGCAACAGGCTGGCAATAAACCCGGCATCAATTTCCACCCCCATGGTAGGCGCTACCATTACTGCCAGCATCGCAGGATAAATACCGGCACAGCCATTCTGCCCAATAGTAGCACCGAAAGATGCGGCAATATTGGCTATCGGTGCAGGAATCTTTAACTCTTCTATCTGCGCCCGAATACTTAATGGGATAGTCGCAGCAGAACTGCGGGTGGCAAAAGCAAAGGTCAGTACCGGCCACACTTTCCTGAAATAACCAGGGACATTGGTGCCGATCAGGCCGAGGATGATGGCATGTACAACGAACATAATGACGATGGCAATATAGGAGGCAATGACAAAACTGATCAGAGTCAGAATAGCATCGCCATCGGAACCGGCTATAACACGAGTCATCAAGGCCAGCACCCCATAGGGCGTCAGATTGATCACCAGCTTGACGAACCGCATCACCACGGCTTGGGTGGTATCAACAAAACTGCTAATACGCTCAGCATGGGTCTGGTTTTCTTCAGACACCAGCAAGGCCGCTATGCCAAACAGCAAACCAAAAATGACTACTGCAATAATGGAAACATCTCGACTGCCACTGAGATCCTGAAAAATATTGCTGGGTACAAAACTCACTATTAATTGTGGAATGGTGAGCTCGGCCACACTGACCTGGCGTAATGCCAGCTCCTGGGCCTTCGCCAGTTCCTCGGCACCACTGGTCAGATCTCCAGCACTCAGACTGAACACCGTAGCCATCAGCACACCTAATAAGGCAGCAATCATGGTGGTGATAAGTAACATGCCAACCACAGTGCCACCGATACTACCGAGGGATTTAATTTCCTCAACCTTGAGCACAGCAGCAATCATGGTGATCAGCACCAGTGGCATGATAATCAAACGCAGTAAATTGACGTAGACGTTACCGATGACATTGGTCCACTCCAGCGTGGTCTGTACCACCGCTGAATCAAAACCAAAAACAAGTTGCAGGTAAAATCCGAACAGACTACCTGCTACCAGACCGATAAGGACCCGGCGTGAGAGACTGGATGGACCCTTGCCCAGCCAAATCAGCATAAAAAATAATGCCGTAAAAATAATCAGATTGAGAATAAAGGAAGCTGACATGTATTGACTCTTTGCTATAGGTGGCTCAATAAAGTGATATCACTACTACAACAATAGCAATGCCAATCAAAAGCCGATGATTAACCTGGATTTTGTATTCTATGCTTTAGGAAACAGGAACTGAACCTAATGAAACAGGCTCAGTTCCAAAAAAGCAAATATGCGAGTACTTTCAGCGCATTTATTCTGCAGCTTTGTTGAGCCCGGCATATTCAAACAACACAGTAGCAATGGATTTTTCCTGTCCAGCCATGCCATAGGTATTTCCTGCGCCTTCAATCACATAATATTCATTAGCCGCGTGCGCATTACCACCAGCACCAACAGAACCTGATGCTATCGGAATATCCAGCACATCACCGGCAAACAGATAGGCTGGCCAGTAACCACCGAGAATTGAGGGATGACTGATCGGTTCATTAGGGGTTACGCCAAAAATTTCGCGCATGTCATTCACTGCATAAGCCAGATCATTTTCATAAGTCATCTTGGCCCAGGGCACATCACCGACAATATTGATTTCCACATCATCAAAACCATGCTTGTCCAGATGTTTACGTAACAGATTAACTATTTCCAGACCATCCTGATTTGGGACATAGCGAAAGTTATGCTTGGAAACGATACGATTGGGAAGAATAGCGCCAGAACCTCCTTCGAACATATTGCCGCCCCAGATTCCATCCAGGTTCATCGATGTGCCGGCGCGGGCCATTTTTGCCACTTCATAGGGATCATCGGAAATAAAGCGGGCCACACCAGAATTTTTAGCCATTATTTCCAGATCCATGCCTTCTGCTCTTGCGCGTAAAGATGCTTCTTCTTCAGCAGTAAGTGGCTCAATGTCCTCATAGAAACCATCAATCATGACCTTATTACCCGTCTCGTCGACCAGAGTATTAAGCATCTTGATATGACGCCATGCCGGGGCATCCACCTGTCGCTTGCGACCGCCATGAATATTACTGTAGGTAGGACCACGACCCCAGGCCTCGCCACTGGTAATCAACTCCACGAACACACAACCTTCGGAAGAACCATAACCCCACATGACATCCACACCTTCAAAAAGCTCGGGGTTGTCACGGACAAACTTACGATAGCCGATGGACATACGTTCTTCGTCACCTTCGGCGACAAAAATCAGATTAACCGGTAGTTTTCCAGTGACGGCCTTGATCGACATCATGGCATTCAGGAACGCCATCTGCCCGCCCTTGGAGTTGCTGGCACCACGGCCAATCAATACTTTGGGATAAGGTGCCTGCTCTACCAAACGCGCCTCGAATGGCGGATAGTTCCACAAATCAGGCTGGGTAATCGGCATAGTGTCATACATCCAATACACCACCATGGTCTTCTCGGCGCCCTCATCACAATGGGCATAGACAACCGGGTTACCCTGTTGTCCCCATTCGGTGATGCCGACATCGTAAACATCTGTTTTCTGACAGCCAAGCTGATCAAAAAAACCTTTCACCATGAAGGCAGATTCCTGGATGCCCTCACCGGTATTGGAGATACTGGGTTGCTGAATCCATTTCTGTAGATTGATGACATGCTGATCAATATTCTCATCAATATAGGAGAACACCTGCTTCAGATCTTCCGAGTGCACCAGGCTCATATCAATTTCGCGTTCGGTATCACCGTTAGGCCGAATACCAAGAGGCTTGTCAGGATTGACCGCCATGGTCGGAGAAGACATAGCCGGCGTTGCGCCTGATTGAGCTGCAGTGGATTGCGGCTCTTCACTGCAGGCACCAAGAACCAGGGCACTGGTCATAATGGCCAGTGAGAGACAGAGACGTTTGGGATTGGGCATTGGATTGTTCATTGAATTCTCCTGGAAAGCATTACAGTAGGCCAGAAACGCAGCCTTCAAATTGTTTTCTTCTTGCAACCATGAGCTGTTAACTCATTAGCTGCCAATTGATTAAGCACCTGGTCGATAACAAAGAAAGCGTTACTGCCTTGCGCGCTTCAGGTATTTACAATGAAATCCTGCATGAAACGTACCATTATCAGATAATGCCCACAAAACTATTCCGGGGATTCCGGTAATAGGAAAAAACCCTTTGAATACATCAACTTTGCATTAACAATTAGACTTTAATAGAAATAAACAGATGCCTTGGTGGCCTGCTGTACTGTCATCAGACAGGCATGGTACGACCCAAAATTGAACAATCAGGGCTGTTATGGCGCATTAGGGATATATTACTCTCGACAGCCTTATGCCATTGAGTCATGCAAATAAGCCATTCGCATAGCGCTTCCCGGACAAGGTCTTGCACTAAATCTGCTCCAAAACCCATAAAAAGGCTCAAAAAGAGTCATCCAGTCATTTATTGCGGACCAGTGCGCGACGTGACGATATAAGTATAAATCCATATAGAATAATGAGTTACAAAAGATATCAGGATATTACTCATCGCTACACAGTTATGGCATAGAAACTGCACTTCAGATTAAGTCAGAAATTTCTGTGCGCTCCCAAAAAACTGTAACTGCGCATTTGACCATGCTGGCATCAACACCAACCTGTTGATTGGGCCGTACGCTGGAGCTTTTCGTGCATCGCAATCCTGTTTTCCTTCCTGGTTTAGGCCAAACTTGTCACCATAAATCATGGCTGCCATTACTCTTTCTGGTATCCAGCCTGTCAGTGCTTTGCTGTCTGTCATTTCCTGCCCATGGGCAAATCATGATGAATGATAAAGCCGTCACCATTCCACGACTGGATGGCGAATTAAAAATTGACGGCATACTGGACGAACCCCAGTGGAGCCAGGCAATGCTGGTTGAGGATCTGCATCAATATTCACCCTATGAATATTCCGAGCCTTCCGAAAACACCAAGGTATGGATTTTCTATTCTGAAACCGCGCTTTATGTTGCCAGCTTTTTTGAAGAACATGATCCGGAACTGATATCTGCCAATGTCATGCGTCAGGGGGAAGGCCTTACTGCCGATGATATATTTTCTGTGATACTTGACCCTTATCTGGATCGCCGCAACGGCTATCGCTTTACCGTTAATCCAAATGGCGTACGCTGGGAAGGCGTTTACCAGAACGTCACCGATATCAGCGGTAACTGGGACGGTATCTGGCAAGCTGATGCCAGAATTGTTGAAAATGGCTGGTACAGCGAAATGCGTATACCTTACCAGTCCATCTCTTTTAATCCTGACTCTGATGCCTGGGGCATTAACTTTCGTCGTGAAATTCGCCGCAACAATGAAGGTATTGCCTGGGTTAGTCGAAACAGGCAACTCAATCCAGGCATAGCCGGGACCATTAATGGCCTGCTGGATTTAAGACAGGGACTTGGACTGGATGTGGTCCCTGCAATCACCCTGCGCGAAAACCGCATATTTGGCCCCGTTTCTGGTAGTGAGCAGATTTTTGAGCCATCGCTGGATGCGTTTTATAAGGTTACGCCAGCACTGAATGCCTCTCTCACCCTAAATACGGATTTTTCTGCGGTAGAAGTGGATAGTCGCCAGGTTAACCTGACCCGCTTTAATTTATTCTTTCCTGAACGCCGTGATTTTTTCGTGCGCGAGGCTGATATTTTTGAATTTGGCCAGATTGGCGGTGGTAGAAGCAATGAAAGCGGCGGAGGTAATCCAGCGGTGCCTCGTGCTGCATCAGAAAATGCCAGGCCAATTTTTTCCAGACGTATAGGACTGAGTGCCAACGGTACTCCGGTAGATATAAACTTCGGCGCAAAACTCAGTGGACGCATTGGCGACTGGAGTGTGGGAAGCATGATTGTCAGTCAGGCAGAAGATGACGCTAGCGGAATAGAACAGCGTGATATTTTTGTTGGTCGAGCCGTATTGAATGTCTTGAATGAATCGCAGATCGGCGTCATAACCACATCCGGAGCGCCACAATCAAATAATGATAATTCCTTGATGGGTATGGATTTTCGCTATCGTAATTCAAACCTTCCGGGAGGAAGGACGGTTCAGGCCTTTGCCTTTTATCAGCAGTCGGATAGTGAAGAAC
Source organism: Pseudohongiellaceae bacterium (assembly GCA_965662685.1). GTDB lineage: Bacteria > Pseudomonadota > Gammaproteobacteria > Pseudomonadales > Pseudohongiellaceae > Eutrophocola. The sequence goes on from CBFIIQ010000001.1 coordinate 180,073, forward strand.
TTAATGGTAATGATGCTTCATGGGGAATGGGAGTGAGCTACCCCAACAACCAGGGGTTGCGTGGCTCTTACAGCTATAAGCAGGTACAGGAGAATTTCAACCCGGCGATCGGCTTTGTGAATCAATCTGATGTCGCAGACCATTCACTGGATGCGGGCTACCGTCATTTTTTGACGCCGGGTGGCTATTGGCGATCAACCTACGCCGGTTTTGATGGCTATCGGGCGGAATATCTTGATGATGGCAGCGTCAATAATCAGAATCTGGGATTGCGTGTAAGCATAGATAACAATTCCGGAGACAACTTTATTGCCCGAGTGATCAGAAGCCGCGAAGTATTGCGCAACGATTTCAGAATCTACCGCGCTTCAGATGGAACGCGTGAAGTCATTATCCCGAGCGGTGATTACGCATTCACCGAAAGTTTTTTACGCGTTGAGATGGCGAACCAACGCAAAATCAGTGGCAACGCCACTATGCGCTGGGGCGATTATTTTGACGGTACGCGAATGCAGCAGAATGTCAGCATGACCTATCGCCCCATGGCCCAATACAGTTTTCGTCTTCAATACACAATGAACGAAATAGAATTGCCAAATGGTGACTTTACCACGCGCTTGTTTGGCGCTGAATCCAGGATCGCATTCAATAACACCCTTTCCTGGAGCAACCTGATTCAGTATGACAATGTGTCTGAGAACATGGGGATCAATTCGCGCCTGCACTGGATACCGGAAGCCGGCAGACAGGTATTTGTGGTACTCAACTACGGCTTAAGTGATACGGACAAAGACAACAATTTTGAATCGACCAATTCAGACTTGTCACTGAAATTTAATTACACATTACGCTATTAGAATTAAATCACAGGCTGCGAAGCTCATCTTCGCGTCTAGACACTGGAACACATACTTTATCGCTTTATATGGCAATTCATGCCAGGGCAATTCAAAAGTGACGCTGGCATGAAAAACAGACACTGCAATTGCTGTCTAGAATTTTCGCTGCAGTCTTAACCACAAATGACGAGAAGGTGCCTGTCTCAGCATATCTGCCCCCATGGAGGACAGATCAGACAAATTACTAAACAGACGCTCATTTCCAGGATCTGTCATTATCGCAGAGACTTCCCAATCTCGATCTGAAGAAACCCAAGTGCTTTCCAGAGTAGCCACGTTGAGATTGGTTGAGTTTAAAGATGCTGAAATAGGTTTGGCAAAAAGACTTTGCTTTACATTTATCATTTCGCCCTGAGTATTCATTATCAGCGTTTTCCCGGAGTAGTCTGTCCCTGTTGCCACGGCTGGAAGCTGTCCTGTATGTCGCTTCCATGACTGTAATTCAAAATCCGATTGCCATTGATGAAAGGCTGGCGTCAATCGGGTAACTTTTCTCAAAACTAATTTTTTAGTCAATGATTCAGGTTTTGCGCCAATCATAAAATCACGGTTTGGCATAAAAACTCTTGTTGCTGTGATCATTGTGGATTCAAAAGAAAGGCTTTGCGCAGAAACCTGGCCGCACACCACTACTTGCAATACTGCCAGCAAGGTAATGATGGCCTTACTTGATATTCGTTGGTTATGAATCTTCATTTCCCACTCCTGTATTGAAGTTGAAAATACAGCTTAGAATAATTTAATAGTACTGAATACTCGATTTTGCGATGTTTTTTAATCGTATTTTACGATGTATTAAATTGTAGAAGTTAACACCGAATTATCGCTAATAAAGTTTTCTGATTATGCAAAAATCAAAAAAGAAGGGGGGCAACCCCGACAATATTGTCGTGAGTTACCCCCAGAGGGAGGAGAGTTGAAAGGGGCTCTATGAGCCGTGTGGTGGGTAAAGTAAAAATCTATTCGTGTATTTAATAAACTCCTTCAGCTATCACAGTTTCCATTCAGGATATTTTTGATCTTGATCGCACAGCGTTTAATGGCAAGGCTCATGTCTGCCTGGGTTGAACGCATCATCATTGATGGCGCATGCGCCAACTCAAGAATGATCTGACAACTTTTATCGTTATTCCCGTAGCGACCGCTACTACTATCTTCAAGCATTACATCGACAAACCTGACCTGTTCATGAAGATTCAGGACATCCAACAGGCTGGTATGCACAGTATTTTTCAAGGCACGGTTAGGGGTAAAACCTCGCGCCTGAATTTGTATACCCATTACATTTACTCCTGTTATTTAACTTGATGCTCATCCTATTACAGACTTAAACATCGTAATAGTCGTATTTTTTATATTTTGGATTCGTTTTTTTCGAACTTAAAATAAGGGCGAAAAAAAATGAACCGCGGTTCATCTTGTTATATTGCATTTTTCCGAGTCGAGTCCCTGGATATAAAAAAATCAATTCCCCATAGATGCCCGAACACATCCCAATACGCCGTAATCGTAGTCGCCATTAAGCTCCTCATAGACAGATTTGAGTTTGCCATCCTCGTTTTGCTCAAAGGCAAATCGAATCACTTTAATGTCGTCTTCTTCAAGTATTAGGGCATCAGTCAGATTTACCTTGCCCGCTTCTATTCCCAGAGACAGGTGCTTATAAATAGTAGAAAGAGCCAGATTACGTCTGTCCGCTATTTCTTCCGGGCTTAATTTCTGAGCAAGCAAAGCAATGGTTTCCTCAACTGTCTCAGATTTATCAACCACTTTTGCCTGAGCAGAATGGGCGAGAATCACAGCGAGAAAACTGTCACCATAGGCTTCCAGTTTGCGTTCGCCCACTCCGCTCACTTTACTTAACTGTTCTAAAGTCTGTGGCTGACGCTCAGTCATTTCTGCCAATGTGGCATCATGGAAAATCACATAGGCCGGGACCCCCTGCAGTTCTGCCAGACTCTTGCGATGCTCGCGCAAGGCTTCCCAGAGATCAACATTGGCGGTGGCAGAAAATGACTGACTTTTACGTAATTTGGTTTTACTGCTTTTTAGCATTTTGCGCAGGGTAAGTACTTCTTCACCCTTCAAAATGGGTCGCGCCGCTTCCGTAAGCCGGATACTGCCATGGCGTTCGAAATCTACTTTCAGGTAACCACTGGCGATAAGCTGTCGATAGAGAGTACTCCACTCTTTTGCATCCAGTTCCGTACCAATACCAAAAGTAGACACCTTATGATGATCAAACTGCATAATACGCTCATCGTCCTTACCCAACAGTACATCCACCAGATATTTCACCCCAAAACGCTGACCAGTGCGATGTACACAGGAGATTGCCTTTTGTGCCGCTTGTGTGGCATCCCAGGTATCAGGAGGATTCAGACAGTTATCGCAGTTCCCGCAGGGCGCTTCCATCTCATCGCCAAAATAGCGCAACAAGGCCTGCCGTCGACAGGAAATGATTTCACACAGACCCAGCATGGCATCGAGCTTGTGACCCTCAATACGCTTATGATTATCCGAGCCGGTGGAGCCCTGCCCTATTTGCCGTAAGGTAATCACATCCTGCAAACCATAGGACATCCAGGTATTGGCTGGTAAACCATCACGTCCCGCACGGCCCGTTTCCTGATAATAGCCCTCAATACTTTTCGGCAGATTCAGGTGAGCGACAAAACGTACGTCCGGTTTATCAATGCCCATGCCAAAAGCAATGGTAGCGACTATGATCACGCCTTCTTCCCTTAAAAACCGTTCCTGGTGATGCTGGCGTAATTCATTGCTCATGCCGGCATGGTAGGGCAGCGCCTTCAGACCTTTACCTTCCAGCCACTGGGCAATCTGATCTACGCGCTTGCGGGACAGACAATAGACAATACCGGTATCGCCTTCATGCTCATTGAGAATGAAACGTAATAAATGATCGCGGGCATTGCCCTGATTTTCATTAATGCGATATTGAATATTGGGGCGATCAAAGCCGTCGTTAAACACCTGCGCCTGATCCAGTGCCAGGCGCTGAATAATCTCGGCCCGGGTGGTTTCATCGGCAGTCGCCGTCAAGGCAATGCGGGGAACAGTGGGAAAACGCTCATGCAACACGGACAATTGTATATATTCGGGTCTGAAATCATGCCCCCATTGGGATACGCAATGGGCCTCATCAATGGCAAAAAGGGAGATTTTTGTCTGCGTCAAAAGAGATAACATGCGCGGCATCATCAGGCGCTCCGGTGCCACGTAAAGCATGTCCAGGGCACCATTAAGGAGTTCATTTTCAACCTGGGCCACTTCCCCTGCGCTCAAACTGGAATTTATAAAGGCTGATTTAATGCCAAACTGGCGTAGTGCCATCACCTGATCCTGCATCAGGGCAATGAGTGGTGATATAACGATCGCCGTCCCCTCCAGAACCAATGCAGGCACTTGAAAGCAAAGGGATTTTCCTCCTCCGGTGGGCATTAAAACCAACGCATCACCACCACTCAGGATTTGCTCAATCACTGCTTCCTGCTGATTACGAAAGGATTCATAGCCAAAGACGGTTTGCAGAATTTGATGGGCTGCAGGATTAGACACTAAATCGGCTGATACTTTTTGAGTTGTAGACACTTTACGCCTTAAGAAGAACTGCTTTTATAATATGACTAATGATAGCTGATTATTGACGATATATTTTGAGAAGCGGCTTCACAGTTCACTTTTATTTTGCCCTGGAACAGGTACTGAAGAGGAATCCGACAATATGTAAATATTGCGAAAATATCCCTTTGCTACTGGCAACATAGTCCATAATCACTATACTACCCAACGCTTTTTAAAAATCGAGATGATTACTATGTTTAATACCAAAAAAATTCTGTGTACGGCTGCAGCCAGCGCACTAATCGCAGGACTGACCAGCCCGGTACTGGCTCACCATGGTTTCGGCCTGTTCCAGCTGGAAATCAAAAAAGAGTGGGAAGGCACACTCACCAAGATGAATCTGGTGAACCCCCATTCCTATATGGAACTGGATGTAGTGGAAGCAGACGGCAATGTGCTGCATATGCGCTGTGAAATGCGCGCCGGCACACTGATCAGACGTTCAGGCTGGTCAACTGATATGTTCACCGTAGGTTCACATGTAAAAATCGAGGGCAATCCACACCGTGATGACCCTGAAGCCTGCTATATCGAGACCTTTACCATAGATGATGAAATCACCATGAATCGCAATGATCAGCTGCTCTCCACTGCCCCTGTGGATACCTCTGATCGCCCGCTACGCCTTGCCGATGGTCAGCTGAATATCAGCGGTGACTGGGCGGTGGAACAGCTGGTGCTGACGGTACCTCCAAGTGGCGGCAGAGGCTCGATGATCCCCAAAAGCATGTCTCCGGCTTTTGCCGCAGGTACATTAAGCATTGAGGATGTCCGCGCCACACAACCACCAAGACCCGAAGTTGTTTACACCGCAAGAGGTCAGGCCGCAGCTGATGCCTTTGACCGACGCTCACCGGTAGACAATCCCTGGTTTGATTGTAAACCCACCAGCTTTATTCGCGACTGGACTGCAGACTGGCCAATTAACCAGTTCAGGCAAACCACCACTGCGCAGGGTGAAAAGGTCATTGATATTACTTATGGCCTGTATAATCTGAATCGCCGCATCCATATTGGCATGACCGAGCATCCAGCCAATATTGAGCCTGGCTATGCCGGTCATTCCATTGGCAACTGGGAAGGCGATACCTTGGTGGTCGATACAACCGGTTTCTCTGAAGGGGTTCTGAATCCGCCTACCCGCAGCAGTGAGCAGATGCACATTGTTGAGCGCTTCACGCTGGATACTGAAAAGATGGCGCTTAAGCGTGAATACTCCGTTACTGACCCGGTTTTTCTCGCCGCGCCATATGAGAGCTATGATGTGATGTATCTTTCGGATGTGCCTTTCCAGGCACAGGAATGCAAGGAAATGACCCCCGAGTTCCAGCAGGACTAAAAAGAGTCTGATCTGAACAAGGATCAGCAATAAAAAAGGCCAGCTAACCCTGGCCTTTTTTATTGCCTGTTTTTCAGCCTCGGGCTTGAAAATTAACAGGAAAAAATTTAATTGCTCTTTTCCTGTCCCCTTTCCTGTCCCAATCGTTTAAATTAATGACTGTGTCACTCACCGCAAAAAAACATATTCAGGAGGTTAAGGAAACCAATCGTGGATACCAAGAAAATCAAGTTTGTTTCTAACCGCCCGTGGTTAAGCAAAGAGAGTATTTCCAAACCAGAACCCATACTCAAAACCATTCCAGAGTGGTACCGCAATGCAGACCGTTTTGCTCGCGACCCGGCAACCGGTAAACACTGGGAAATGCCTGACAGCGGCGGCAAGATCCCAACCTGGAAAGCCTGTCCGGCGGTGTTTGATGTTATGGGCAGCGGCTATACCTACAAGACTCCCTGCGATCTGGAATTTTTTGAAGATGCCGAAGGCAATATTCATGGTCGGGTACTCGACGAACGTTATGCAAATTTTCTCGTTGATCGAATGCCGCTGAATCAGTTTCCCCATCCCCAGGGCTATCATCAGAAGCATTTTGCCTGGTGGGCTGACTGGGCGGTGGAATTGCCGGAAGGCTACAGCGCGCTGTATACCCAGCCCATGAACCGGTTTGAACTGCCCTTCCTGACTACCAGCGGGATTGTCGACAATGACAAGGTTCACCTTCCCGGTACCATGCCGTTTTTCTTTCTTAAAGGGGTCACTGGCATTCTTCCAGCCGGCACTCCCTATGCGCAGATAATTCCCTTCAAGAGAGAACACTGGGAAGCAGAGATTGATGTATCACTGTCACTGGAAGAAATGGAAGCGAAGAATCAGGCCAATAGTGAAAAGTATCGCAAGCCCGATGGCGGGATTTACCAGAAAGATGTCTGGGAAAGAAGAAAGTATCAGTAATTCAAGGTGGGAAACGTCCGGCAACAGATGCCGGACGCATTGTTAGACTTGAACCGAGGTGTTGAACAAAAGATCTATTGTCCGCCTGCAGCTCCATCCATTCTTTCCTGGGTTTCTACGCCTGAGCATATCAGTGGCAATAACTGATCGAAAGGTGCCAGCACCAGAGTCTTGGTAGGCACTACCCACGGCTCTGTTAGTACTCCCGGGTCATAAATTGTGGCATCAATCACCAGCGTATTGGCATCGGTGCGTTGATAACGCTCTACAATACGTAACTGATCAGAATGAAAGGAAACACCGCCTTCAGCAAACATCCAGGTGTCGTCGGTAAAATTGACAGTTTCCACAACAAACACATCGCCTTCCCAATGACCAACGGCATCACCACGGTAGGACGGTGGTAAAAAACGATGTTTGCGGCCATCAGTAGGAATCAGCTGATAGCCATGGAAAGTCTCCTGCAGGAAAATCATCATATCTGGCGTCGCCACGATCTGGCCTACTGCACCAACGTCAAACAGGCGCACACTTAAAGTACCAAAAGCAGTAGGTTTGCATTGCAGGGTTGGATCATCCTTATCGCTCAGGCTTGCCATCCGCTGCGCTGCTTCAGGGGTATAAAGGTCGGTATACAGATTGTACTGCAGACCGGCACTTCTATCTGTGGTACTGCCATAGCCCGCACTACCAAGATCGCCCCCGGTCCACCAGACACCACCAAGATCCGGTTTGCCATCAGCCATACGCGGAATTTCACCGCCATTCTGCGCTGCTGCAGAAAAAACAAACGCCAGAGCAGCCAGTCCGACAAGTAAATTACGATTGCATATTTTCATTTTTATTGCCTCTATTCTTCCCTTACCCCGGCTTACCTTTCCCTGGGTCCAAACATGCCATATTCAGTACCGTCAGACGTTACCAGCCTGGTCAGCATGCCATTAGCGGATTCATCGCGTGCGCGAAAACCACCGATAGTCACCATATCCCCTTCCTTGATGACCTCAGGGGAATAACCACCGCGAATCATCCCGCTAGGGGTACCAGCTTCGAATGACCAGCGCTCTATTTCACCGTTTTCCCCTTCAACATCGAGGAAAAAGTAGGAATGCGGATTGGTCAGGCGAACATTGACAATTTTGCCGGTTATTTCGATCGGGTTTTCCATATTGTAGGCTGCGGCGAACGAATGATGTGCCCAGGCCGCCGAATTGCCGATGATTAAAATCAATGCCGTGGCCATTGCAGCCAGCGATCTTGCTCTGTTAAGTATCATTTCTTTATTTCCTCCCCCGCCAGGTTTTGATCCTGGCTGTTTATTGTTCCCAAGCATGATAACCCCCATCATAGTCCAGTGAAAAGAACCTGTTGCTTGCAGGGTCTTTAGCATTGGCATAGATTATGTTTTAAAGGGATTCCAGCCACAAGAAAACTTTACAGATCGCGCTGATCTGGGTAGTGTGTCGCACCGGAATCAAGCGTAAGCTATTCATTAACCGGAAATAATTATTTAACGCCCTGCATGTAGCTGGCCGAACAATGGATCCAATAGACAGACCCAAGCTGGAACTCCCTGAAGGCGCAGACAAACTGCTGCTACACTCCTGCTGTGCCCCGTGTTCCGGGGAAGTCATGGAAGCCATCCATGCCTCCGGCATCAACTACAGCATATTTTTCTATAACCCGAACATCCATCCTAAACGGGAATATGAACTGCGCAAGGAGGAAAATATCCGCTTTGCAGAAAAACATAATATCGAATTTATCGATGCCGACTACGATACTGACAACTGGTTCGAGCGTATCAAGGGACTGGAAATGGAACCCGAGCGTGGCGAGCGTTGCACCAAATGTTTTGACATGCGCTTTGAGCGCACTGCGCTCTATGCCCAGGAAAACGGGTTTCCTGTCATCTCAAGTTCGCTGGGCATTTCACGCTGGAAGAATATGAACCAGATTAACGATTGCGGAGTGCGCGCGGCATCACGTTATCCAGGTATGGCTTATTGGGAATATAACTGGCGTAAAGGCGGCGGTTCCCAGCGCATGATAGAAATCAGCAAGCAGGAAGAGTTTTATCAGCAGGAATATTGCGGCTGTGTTTACTCCCTGCGTGACACCAACAAACATCGTTTGTCCCAGGGGCGAGATCGCATCAGAATTGGTGTGCAATACTACCAGGCAGACAGTTCCGACTAATTGAAACGGGATTTTAATCCTGTTTTACTCACGCTTTTCCTGATAAAAAATAATGCTTACTTCTCTTAACGAAAAACTTCAGACTTTTTTTTCTGAAGAGCAGCATGAGGCGCGTCGAATTTTTCATGGTCGCGGTCATTGCTATGCAGGACTGGAACATCTTTGCATCGACTGGTTCAAACCCGTGGTGCTTATTTCTGCCTGGCAAGCAGTGGATAATGCAGAAGAATTGAAACAGCTGATTGTTGCCGCCGATAGCAAAAAACAAATTAAATCCATTGTCTTGCAGCATCGCTACCTGAACCAGTCTCCAGCAGACACACTCTATGGCGAAGAACTCGACAAGATCATTGTCAAAGCCCAGGGGCTTCGTTTCGAGGTACATCCAGGAAGACGACAAAATGCCGGTCTTTTTCTTGATACAGGTCCATTACGGGAATGGCTCAAGCTAAATAGTGAAGGCTGTAATGTGCTGAATCTATTTGCCTATACCTGCGCCCTGTCAGTGGCGGCACTGGCGGGAGGTGGGAACAGCGTCACCAACGTAGACATGAGCAAGCCAAGCATTGAATGGGGTCTGCAAAATCACATGCTCAATGGTCAGGGACCCATGCCAATCAGAAGTATTCCCCACAATCTCTTCAAATCCTGGGCCAGGATCAAACAGTTTGGCCCCTATGACCTGGTGATTATCGATCCGCCCACCAATCAGCGTGGCAGCTTTAACGCAGAGCGTAATTATAAAAGTGTAGTGAAACGAATGTCTGAGCTTTGTAATCCGGGTGCCAGCATAGTTGCCGCACTGAACAGCCCCTTTCTGGGAGAGGATTTCCTGCACGACTGCATGGAACAAAATTTACCCGAAAGTGTGTTTGTTGAATGGATTCCACCGGCAGCGGAATTTGAGGAAATTGATCCGGATAAGCGTCTGAAAATTGCGCTGTATAAACTCGCCAGCTAACTCTCTGCACAAGCCCTAATCACGGACGTTCAGTCCAGCCAAACAATCCAGTCCGCCCCTATTGCACCAGGTGTTCGTAGCGTTTGTCGGTCAGCATTTTCATGAAGGCTACCAGGGCATCAATGCGACGCTCATCCAGAGCTGGTGTAGATTGCAATTTTTCCAGGTCGATATTTTCTGCAATTTCCGGTTCACCCCAGGGCTCACCGTTTGCCGGATTAATATCTGCCGCCTTACCGCGAACATTGTATTTATTGTAAAACTGCACCACTGTTTTCAGATCCTGAAACACCCCGTTGTGCATGTAGGGAGCCGTAAGTGCTACATTACGCAGGGTCGGCGTTTTGAATTTTCCAGCCTCGGCAGGATCATCGACGCGGGGGTTTTCCAGCAAACCATTATCAATATGTTCCATACCTAAGCCATTTACCTGCCTGGCTTCCCTGTTTACCGGTGTACCAATATTGAAATACTTGTAGCTGGAAAAGGTTTCTCCTTCACTCTCGGCAAAGGTTTTTAACTGGTGGCACTGATTGCAGTTGCTGAACTGCTGGGAGAAAAACAAGGTCATACCGAGTTCTTCCTGAACCGTAGGTTCATACTCGCCTTTCAGGTAACGGTCATACTTTGAGTCAAAAGGAGAAAAGAATTCAGTACGCTCAAACGCCGCAATGGCTTCAGTCATGCGCCGAAAAGCCATATCAACATCTTCAAAAATATCATCACCAAACAGGCTTTTGAATGCTCGCGGAAAAAGCGTATGTTCCTGCAATCGGGCTACAACTGCGGCCTTATCCATCATTTGCATTTCCAGTGGATTCAGGAAAGGCCCACCGGCCTGACCTTCCAGATCTGCTTTCCTGCCATCCCAGAACAGGCCGCCAACATAATCGCCCTCAATATTTCGATTAAAATCCGGAATCATGGCAGCGTATGAAAGGGTCGGGGCATTGCGATCACCCAGAGAATGCATGTCATTACCCATGGATAGCGCCCGACGCACACCGTTTTCTCGCCAGTCAATAAACGCCTGGGAAGGATCATGACAGGTGCCGCAACCCTGGGTACGGTCACGGGACAGGCTGACGTCAAAAAACAGGGCGCGGCCGAGGTCTTCCAGTTTTGTCTGGTAGGCATCACTTTTTTCATCAGCAACAGCTGATAACGCCGTCATACCAAGGAAAAAAGAAAAAAGTAGCGACAATAATATTGAATCTTTCATAGCGCAATCATACTCAGATGATTATCCCAGAATACTTTGCCATCAGACCCGATATCCAGTGCTGTTATTTCATCACGCGCCATATCATATCGGGTAATACGCCCGGTGCCTGCAGTAAACAAGAAGCCCTGATCTATTGCACACAAACCGCAGCCATCGCGGGATCGCAGAGACTTTTTCATTTCACCACTGTGAGCGTCCCAGAAGCTGATCATGTTTCCGCGCGGACTACTGGCGGCAAAAAACCGACCACTATGATCATATCGAACTGATCCCACATATTGTTTCATTTGACCCTGTTGCGGCTCTGGCGCCCACAATAATTGCAAGGGCTTGCCCTGTTCATGCAGGGCCAGCAGAGGAACACGGTCAAAAGGCTCACCTTCGTATTGCATACCAATCACTATCTGTCCGGCAGCATTTTGATCAATATGGCGAATACTGGCCTGATGGTATTGGGCATTCAGCATCTGTTGTTCCTGCAACTCCCCCGTGAAAGCATCCATATACACCAGAGACGGTTCCATGGAAGGGATATTGAGTTTTTCCCGCGGTTGCTCTGGATGGGTGCGAATGCCGCCATTGGCAACTACCAGCGTAAGCTGATCTTGTTTAAGTAATAACTCATGAGGGCCGGTTCCATAGCTGGGGAAATCGCCAGTGCGCGTCATGGAAAATCCCTGACTGTCGCGACTGACTTGCCAGCTGACAACTCTGCCGCTGTCACCGTTGATCAGCTGCCAGGCATTCTCAGGCGCATAAAAAGATTTGCCGTCTGCAGAAAATATTCCATGGCCATAAAGATGACGATCAACAGGGACGGTAATTTCTGCCATTTGTTCACCACTGAGCAGATCACCAACCCATAAATAATTTCCCGGACGCCGGGCTATAACAATGAAAACCCCGAGCGCTTCATGCACCGCTATATGATGGGCTCTTGCCGGTAACCGGTGTCTGAATTTTTCGCTGCTTTTGCCTTCCACAACCTCAAAACCAATCACCCAATGTCGATCATCGCTATCCGACGCCGCGCTTAGAAAAAGCGGCGAAGAAGCAGAAGAGTTTTGGCCGACTGCCAGCACCGGCGAACCAATTAAGGCGCCAGCAAGAGTAAGGAAATGTCTGCGATCCGGATTCATCAACAGGCCAGCTGGATTAGTCACCATCGAGGGAATTGAAACCCAGGTAAAGGTCAGTGTTTTTAAGCCCTGCTTCAAATGCCTCAAACAGGTCATCCAGTCCCAAGACTATGTCTTGCAGCTGTGCATAGCCACCTTCAGCGTCGAGCGCTTCTTCAATAGAATCTGGCGCTGCTTCAAGTCTCGACTTCAGGCTAAGAAAGGCGGCGCTGATTAAAGTTCTGTCTTCGGGCATCAGGACAGTGCCAAGGGCAACTGCCTGCCCTGCGTTCCCTGCGAACAGGTTTTCCAGTGCCAGGACATTCAATCTGAGATTTCGCAGGGAGCGATCCGAACGCCACGACTCAGCCCGTCGGATTCTGGCACGAGCGGCGGAATCACCGATCACCTCTTCCACTTTCTGCTGCTGAATGCGACGTACCGGTTCTATCTGTGCTTTCAGGAAATCGATGGTGGCATCTTCGGCACCTTCAAAAAAACCCCGTTCATCGGCATTCTCGATAGTGGTTCTGAATTCATCTCTCCAGCGCTGACTGACACCGCTGGCTATATCGTTGATATTGTTTGCGATGGCCTGGGCGACCTGGCAGCGATAGTTATCTTCCCGGAAAGCGAGCAGGCTTTCATCATCAAACAAAAGTCTTTCCAGAGCGGGAAAACCCTGCACGCCGACACTTTCACGGGCGAAGTTATCAGCCGCCAGGGAATCATTGTTCCTGGAGTCAATCAGGTCATCCAGCTGCCTGGCTCCGGTGCCCTTCTCATCTGGCCAATAGTGAATCCTGAAATTCCAGTTGAAATAGGTTATGGGACCAAACTGGATATGCTGAATCTGTTGCCAGGCATCCATGCTGTTATGGAAACCATTACGGAAGGCTTCAAGACCGGCTGTATCTGGAGATCGGCAAAAGGATTGGGCAGCCGTTGCCATGCCAGCCGCAGCATCTTCAAGACTGGCATACGCTGGAATGACGTGGTTGTCAGTGACAGAGAGATTGACCTGGGTCCAGTCCTCGCTGGTTTGGGCAAGTGCCAAAGCAGGGAGGATCAACGCTGCCAGCCCGCATATACAGGAATGTAAGTGTTTCATAACTGGAGATTCTAATTGAGAACGGTTCTCATTATAAACTATTCAGAAACGCGTTTAAATCATTACGTTGCTGTTGTGAAAGATTTTCATAATGCTCCCTGGCAGACGCACCCTCGCCACCATGCCACCATATGGCTTCCTCGATAGTTGCTGCGCGCCCATCATGCAACAGTTGCCCCTGCAGATTTCCGAGTCCCCATAGTGGCGAAGTCCGCCATTCATTACCGCGGGCACTACTTTCAGAAAGAGTATCCGCCAATCCGGGCCCCATGTCGTGTAACAGCAGATCGGTATATGCCGGCAGACTTAAATCATTACTTTCAAGGGATGGCATATGGCAGGCCGCACAACCGGCCTGCTGGAAGATTTCTGCGCCGGCTGACTCCTGCAGCAGTTCAGCACTGGTCTTTGACGGTGCCGGTAACTTCGCAACATAGGCCAGCAATAACTCCAGTACCTGATTATTGGTTTCAAGATTGTCATGATGGGTTGAATTGCCATGGGGCGCATTTAAACAGTCTATCTGGGCCGGCGTACAATCACCGGCGGCCGCGGGAAACACAGGATTGCCCAAACCAAGATCAAGACTCAGGGCTCTTGCCAGCTGAACACGCAATGATACCTGCCCTGCTTTCCAGCCAAAACGGCCAATGGCAGTGCCGCCGTCAGCATCACTAATCATGTTCACCCGACCCGAAATACCATCACCATTTCTGTCTGCCTCATCAGCCATGTCAAGAATGAGGGCATCGGGAATGCGCGCCAGCAAGCCAAGCCCAAGCAAAGAAGGCGCTATACGGGCTGATAGCCCTTCACTGGTCATCGCTCCCCGGGAAAGATTATTGATTTCCATCGTCGGGGCGAATGGCTTGCCAGCGCTATTTACATCGGTAAACACAACATTGACTTCTGCTTCGCGCTGCAGCCCTGCAATGGCATATTTTTGCAGCTGTTGACCATAAACAGGATCATTACTATGTATAACAAGGGATTGCTCGCGACTTCCGCGCTCCCCGCCTGGATGACACTGATTACATGAACGGGCGTTATAAAATGGACCCAGTCCATCGCTGGCGGTGGTGGAGGAAAACGATGGCACCCAGTTCTTTTCAAACAGGGCTTTGCCAGTAATGAAATCAAGGGAAGGGATGGCTGAGTCTGCAGCTAACAAGGGCAGGTAAGCTACAGCCAATGCTAAAAAAAGGATGCTGAAAATAGATTTATAAAACAGCCGAGGGATTATCAAGACTTTCAGACCCTTCGATACTCACATTCACCAGGGAGAGCTCATTAATAATTTTTTCAATAGTTCGGGTTTCTTCCATAAGCGCATCGACAATGCGGGTGATTATGTCTTCGCCCTGCGCGTTATCACGCCCGATCAGGACATCAAAAGTGTTTCCCGACACCCCTTCATCCACCAGCCTTTGCATAGCTGACTCGGTCTCTTCAAGGCGTGCCATCATCTCGGCAGAGATAGCCGGAGCCTGTTGCAAGATAAGGTCTGCCAGCGAAGGGCCGGAAATACGCTCTCCGGAAACCCGCAGATATTCACCGAGGTAAACATTTTTAATGCCTAGCGCATCATAGTAGTGTGAGTGATGAGTGTTATCCGAAAAACAGTCATGTTCTTCTTCCGGATCATTGAGGAGCAAGCCTAGTCGAATACGTTCTCCTGCCAGCTCGCCATAGGCAAGGCTACCCATTCCGGTAAGGATTGTAGCCAGACCAGCCTGCTCACCCTTGCGCAATAAATCCATATACGCGGCACCACCGGGTTGCCAGTTACCGACCATCTCTTCCAGATCATTCACCAGTAACACGGTTGCCGCTTTCAGATAATCACGGCGCCGATCACAGTTTTCATTGCTGCAATTTTCAAGCGAGTAATCCGTCCACTGGCGATTACCCGCACCGGGATTGGTGCCATTGAGATCCTGCCCCCAGAGCAAAAATTCGATCGCATGGTAACCGGTCGCCACATTGGCCTCTACGCCATCAATCAGGTGCAGGTTTTCTGCCAGCAATTGCGGTGTAATCAAGGCCGCATCTACGGTAATACCGCCCAGATCAATAATCTCGTTAGCAATGACATTGGCACTATAGAAATAATTGAAATCGGACTCGTCACCATAGGACGCAGCGGTATAGTCAATCAACCCTTCATCAAGAGGCCAGGAATTTACCCTGCCCTCCCATTCATCAACAACACTATTACCAAAACGAAAGGCTTCTGTTTGCTGATAGGGAACCCGGGCTGCCAGCCAGGCTTGACGGGCTTGTTGCAGGGTTTGCGCTGAAGGAGAAGCCAACAGGGCATCAACTGACTGATTCAGCTCACGCGCAGTAATAAGAGAATCCTCATAGGCGGCACTGGCAATAGCTATGTAGGTTTCGAGAATAGCTGCAGGTAAAACCTGCCCGCTATTCCTGTCAGTAGAGCTTAGGGGGCTACAGGCGCCCAGGGTAAAAGCCAAAAAAAATGGGATTAAATATCGCATGGGATTAATCAGCATGTCTGATGACTCTGCCTTCAACCATAAAGATAACATCTTCAGCAATATTGGTACTTAAATCGCCGATACGTTCCATGTAACGTGATGTTGAAAGCAGGCTTATAGCAGCTTCTGTCCTGTTTGGGTTATCTTTTGCTACTCGGATGACTTCGTAATACATGGCACGATTGATTTCATCCACCTTGTCATCCATGGCAATGACTTCTCTGGCCAGTTTAACATCAAGTTTTACCAAGGCATCAAGAGAGTTTCTGACCATTGTCCTGACAAGATCAGGCAATTCATCTACAAATTCCGGCAGTGTTGAAATAGGCTCTTCCTGCATCAACTCTCTGGCTCTCTTGGCAATATTCTTGGCAAAGTCACCAATTCGTTCCAGGTCATTATTCACTTTCAGAGCGACGACTATGAAACGGAGATCCCCGGCTACAGGCTGGTGCAAGGCAAGGATTTTCAAACAATCCTCCTCAATTTTTACTTCCATTTCGTTTATCATGGATTCATGCCTGAGCACTGCATCAACATAAACCATCTCGCGATTGTTTAGAGCAAGTATGGCGTTATCGATTGCTGACTCAACCAATGTGCCAAGATTGAGAATTTCTTTCTTCAGCTTTTCAAGGTCACGCTGTAGATGTAGAGACATGTATTACTCTGAAAGTTTAAATTGCCTGGATTTGTAGCATCAACCAAAACGACCTGTTACATATTCTTCGGTACGTTTCATGGCCGGACGAGTAAAAATTTTCTTGGTCACGTTAAATTCTACCAGCTTCCCGGTCTCCATAAAGGCAGTATAGTCTGAAATCCTGGCTGCCTGTTGCAAATTATGGGTAACAATGACAATGGTATATCTGGACTTCAATTCGAATAAAAGATCTTCAATACGTGATGTCGAAATCGGGTCAAGCGATGAACAGGGTTCATCCATTAACAATACTTCCGGTTCCATTGCCAAAGCCCTGGCAATGCACAAACGCTGTTGCTGCCCGCCTGACAGATTGAGCGCGGATTCCTGTAGTCGGTCTTTTACTTCTTCCCACAGGGCGGCCTGTTTCAAAGAGCGCTCTACCAGTTCATCCGTGGCTCCCTGGTAGCCATTTATCACAGGCCCCCAGGAAATATTTTTATAGATAGACTTGGGAAATGGATTTGGCTTCTGAAATACCATGCCGATACGACGTCTGACTACTACCGGATCAACTTCCGGCCCGTAAAGATTTTCATCGGCAAACAGTAATTCTCCTTCAATTCGCGCACCATCCACAAAATCATTCATTCTATTCAGCGAACGTAGCAAGGTACTTTTCCCACACCCTGATGGCCCGATAATAGCAGTAATTTTATTGCGCCTGATATTAAAGGAAACATCATCAACTGCCACATTATCAGCATAGGAAATATTCACGTTACGTAATTTTAGAACGGACTTCTTACTTGACGGCGCTACCTGATCTTCCAGGTTCGGATCTGGAAACTGAGCCATTATTTCAATCTCCGTTCGGTTTTATTTCTGATTAATATGGCGGCTGCATTCATTATCAGCAATACCGCCAGCAGAACAATAATAGCGGCCGCTGCCAGTTCATGAAATTCTTCCTGTGGACGTGAAACCCAGTTGTAAATTTGTATCGGCATGGCAGTGAAAGAATCCATAGGGCTTTCAGGTAAAAAAGCAACAAACGTCAACGCACCAATCATTATCAGTGGCGCTGTTTCGCCAATAGCTCTGGAAAGTGCAAGGATAACGCCGGTCATAATGCCCGGAAATGAAGCTGGCAATACATGAGACCAGGTAGTCTGCCACTTTGTTGCTCCCAATGAGAACGCCGCATAACGAATACTCATGGGAACGGTTTTAATGGCTTCGCGGCTGGCAATTATTATCACCGGCAAAATAAGCAGGCTCATGGTCAGTGCACCTGAGATCAGGCTGCGCTCCAAAGCAAAAAAGCGAACAAAAACTGCAAGCCCCAGAATTCCGTAAACGATTGAGGGTACACCGGCCAGATTGGCAATATTAACTTCAATCATTCTTGCAACTCTGCCTTTACCGGCAAATTCTTCCAGATAAAGTGCAGTAGACACACCAACCGGAATCGAAATAAAAGCGACCAGAGATATCAACCATATAGTGCCTACCAATGCAGACTTGATGCCCGCCCGCTCGGGAAAACGGGAAGGAAAACTGGTAATAAATTGCCAATCCAGCCAGCGAAAGCCATCGATGGAGACCTGATATAACAGGACCAGGAGTAAAATCACACAGGACCAGGTAATTGTCGCGCATAAAAGAGCAAATAGTTTTGCTTTACGATGTCGTTGTGCAAGGTACTTGCTTTCCTTTTCGGTAGAAAAAGACATTATTGACCAACCCTAGTCATAGACTTCCCTGAACCTGTTAAGAATTAATTGAGAAATTATATTGATGACCAATGTAATGGCAAAAAGTAGCGTCGCCACGGCAAACAGGGTCTGGTACGCAACTCCGCCTGTCGGTGTATCGCCCAGGCTCACCTGCACAATATAGGAAGTCATGGTCTGAATGCTTTCAAACATGCTTAACGACATATTGGGCGTCTGTCCGGCCGCTATGGTCACCGCCATGGTTTCACCGATGGCCCGGGAAATAGCCAACAAAAAGGACGCCATAACTCCTGACAAACCAGCTGGCACTACAACCCGCGTAGTTACTTCATAGGAGGTGGCTCCCAAGGCAAAAGCCCCCTGGCGCAAGCTCATGGGAACCGCTCGCAATGCGTTATCACTCATAGTTGCCACCATGGGCAGTACCATAATACCAACTACTATAGCCGCGCTCAGCGCATTAAATACCTGAATGTCTGGAAATAAATTGCGCAGCACTGGTGTAACAAAAGTCAGGGCAAAATAACCATAAACAACCGTTGGGATACCCGCCAATAACTCCAGAACAGGCTTAATAATGTTACGCATTCGCTCAGAAGCATATTCACTCAGGTAAATGGCACTGGCCAACCCCGTAGGAATGGCAATAAGGGCGGCACCGAATGTAATAATAAGCGTTCCCCAGACCAGCGGGAGTACGCCGAAGGACGAGGGTTCAAATAAGGGGGTCCAGGTTGTACCCAGAAAAAAGTCCAGCGGTGAAACACTTTTGAAAAACTTGTATGTCTCACTCAAGAGCAAGGTAACGATTATCAGCGTAGTGATTATGGAGACGACAGAACAGGAAGCCAGCCAGCTCTTGATGAAAAATTCACCCCAGCGGCCCCGAGAGCTTTTGATAGTCCTTACTGTTTCTGATTCTGCGAAATAAGCAGTAGTAGATTCAGCAGAATAATCACTGGCAACGGACTTTTGTCGTTTGTCTTGTGTCATTAAAATTCTTTTGCCAGAACCTTTGCCATTCCAGTGGGATAAAGTAAACGCTGTTAAAAACTTTACCAAATTTTAACAAAAGAAGATCAAGAAATTATAAAGCTTCAATTATGTCTTTGGATTCCTGGTAAAGATCATCAGGCAGGGATACAAAGCCTACCTCAGTAGCCAGAATACCCGCATTGTCGAGATAAAAATCAACAAATGCGCGAACCTCGGCACGAGCAAGACTTTGTGTATTAATATAGATGTAAATCGGCCTCATAAGAGGACTATAGGTCCCATCCTTAATGGTGACAGGGCTCGGAAGAATTGGGCCTTCTCCACCATCTACCGGAATAACTTTCAACCTGCCCCGATTTTCAGTGTAATAGGCAAAACCAAAATAGCCCATAGCATATTCGTCACCAATGATGCCCTGGACCAGAACATTATCATCTTCGCTAGCAGTGTAATCAGGTCGAGAAGCACCTGACTGACCATTAATTGCCTGGGTGAAGTAATCAAAAGTGCCGGAATCTGTTCCTGGACCATATAACCTTATTGGCGCATTCGGCCATTCTGGACGAATATCACTCCATCTGGTGACCGTGCTACCGGGTTGCCAGATAAGCTGCAATTCAGCGACGGTCAGATAATCAACCCAATCATTGTTTTTATTAACCACAATGGAAAGCCCGTCAAAGGCGACCGGAATTTCGAGATACTCAATAGCATTGATTTTGACCTGTGCTAATTCTGATGTTTTGATGGAGCGTGATGCATCGTTGATATCGGTTTCTCCGCTCAAAAACTTCTTAAAACCACCGCCAGTGCCGGAAACGCCCACAGTGACGCGTATCCCCGGCTCAACTCTTTGAAACTCCTCAGCTACAGCTTCACTGATAGGGTAGACAGTACTGGAACCATCGACGCTAACCACGCCACTGAGTGGACTGGCCAAACCATCACCCGCTGTCCTTTCAGGCTCAGAACAAGCACTCAAAGCAAGAACATAAAGCAAAGTATGACAAAGCGTCATAACTGCTACTTTATATTTGGGGGGGGGCATAAACATAAAAGGCTTTAATTGCTCTGAATGGTGTGATTAGAATAAAAAGGAAATTATTAAGATTGGATAAATTTCCAACCTTGAATTTCGAAAAACTAATCAAAGCGGCAAATTCTTACATGCTATTGTAAAGATTTAATAAATAGCACAATAAGAATAATAAATCAGGAGTTAAGAGGCATCTTAAAGATAAAGGTCGATCCTGAACCAAGCTGACTTTTAACACTGACACTACCGGCATGTTTCTCAGCTATATTCTTGACGATAGATAGCCCCAGACCGGTTCCGCCAAGGCTTTGTGATCTGGCCTTGTCCACCCTGTAGAAACGCTCAAAAACACGTTTCTGGAATTGTGGACTAATCCCGATTCCAGAATCTGTTACCTCAAGTACCGCCATCTGGTTTTCCGCCTTAAGTACAACTTTAATGGTACCTGGATCGGCTGTGTACTTGATGGCATTGTCGATCAGGTTATCGACCAGCTGGCTCAGATTTTGACGATCACCGTAAAGATCCAGGTCCTCATCAGGCAACTCTGAAGCCAGAGTGTGGCCTTTTTCATCAGCAGCCGGCTGGGCTGCCTTTACTGCCTGACGCACCAGGTCTGCGAAATTAATTTTGGTAAAATCTTCATTGCTATGACTACTCTCCAACCTCGAAATAGTCATTAGATCCCCCACCAATTGAGATAGCCTCAGGCTCTGTGCATGCACCCTCGCGATGAAATGTACCATGGTATCTTTATCCACCTCATCATCCCCTATGATTGTCTCGGTCAGACCTCTAATCGCTGTAATCGGGGTTTTCAGTTCATGGGATGCATTGGCAACGAAATCCGTCCTTACCCTTTCCAGATTCTTGATATTAGTGATGTCATGCAACACAAGGACGGCACCAATAGCTTCACCCTGGTCATCGCTCAGTGATGCTGCGTAGATGTCCACCACTCGCTCCCCCAGTTCATGATTCAAGCGCATCTGCGCCTTGATTACCGAGGATGTCTTGATGGTTTTATCCAGCGCGTGAATAATTTCCTGATTACGAATTTCCTGCCACAGTGGCTCCCCAATACTGCGCTTCTCATTGATTGATAGCATGCGCGCTGCAGCTTCATTGATATGCAGAATATTCTGATCCATATCCACATCTATCACACCTTCCACCATGCAGGTAAAAATGGTTGAAAGCCGGTTTCGGTCAGCCGTAATTTCGGTGACACTGCGCGCTGAACTTCTAGCCATCTGGTTTATAGCTTCAGCCATTTTTTTCAAACCCAGAGCATTTTCTACCGGAATGCGGCGGGCAAAATTGCCCCGGGAAATTTCTTCAGCTACGGTCGTCAACTCTGACACTTTCATGGCTTGTCGCGCAGCCAGGTAAAAAGCGAGCAGTAAGACGAAAAAGGTCACAATTGCGGAGTTCCTCAGTAACACAGCGTGCGACTCTGTGATTTCTGCACTCATTTCTGAAGAGGCCCTTGCTGTCCGGATAAAACCTATTGGCTGGCTTTGTTCAAGCAAGGGAATAGCAAGATAGTGAAATTGCTCCTCAAGAGTAAAACTATATCGGACTGCCCTGCCAATGCCTGCTGAGGAGGCCAATAAAATTTCAGGCCTGCGCAGGTGATTGTTCATTGCAAAGGGGTTTTCCTGGCTATCAGCCAATACAACACCATTAATATCAATGACTGTAATACGTAATCCAGAGGTAGCTGCAACTGATTCAGCCATTTCCCTGATAAGCGGATAATTCAGATTTAGTAGCGCTGGTCTTAACGCAGAGCTGAGTAGCTCAGCATTGATAAGCAGAGTAGTGTCGGTTTTTTCCCGAATCTGTCGCTCAAAGCTGCCCATCAGGGAAAGCGAAAAGAGAAAAGTACCAATTAATGCCACTAGCACATACCCGATATAGGTACGCCAAAAATATAGTGACTTGAGAAGCATCGTCTTTATTGACCTTAAACAGTTAACATATTGGATGCCTGTAAAACCGATAAACGGGACAGCTAACAGGGGATATTATAAAGCAATAATGGCGAGGCGTAATTTCGAATCAAGTCTGTCAAGAATTCAGGCTGTTCAGGCAATATCGCGCAGACGATAACCAACACCCCTGATGGTTTCTATAAGTGGCGGATCAATATCCATTTGCTTGCGAATGCCAC
>CBFIIQ010000001.1:202621-220245 GCA_965662685.1 Pseudohongiellaceae bacterium
AATGTGTACATCAATATTTCGGTCAACCACAACCACATCATCACCCATAGCCCGACTCAGCAACTGCTCCCGGGAGAATACCCTTCCGGGATTACTGGCCAAATAGTGCAAAAGACGAAACTCTGTTGCTGTTAGCCTGATTTCATTTCCCTCCACCGTGACTTCATATTTGGTGGAATCAATGGCCAGCTTACCCACCTGTACCTGATCCTGCCTGGGCGAGCTTTCTACCAGAGTGCCTCGGCGCAGTACCGCCTTCACTCTTGCAACCAACTCTTTGGGACTGAAAGGCTTGGTAATATAATCGTCTGCACCCACACCCAGACCCAGAACAATATCACTTTCTTCGCCTTTGGCAGTGACCATAATAATCAGGGTATTTTGATTGGCAGGGTTACTTTTAACATTGCTGCATATTTCAATGCCATCCATACCTGGCAGCATCAGATCAAGCAAAAGAAGGTCCGGATGCTCCTTGTTAACCAAAGACAGGCCGAGAGTGCCATTTACAGCGGTAAAGACATCAAAGCCTTCCCGCTTCAGGTTATAACTGAGCACCTCGAGAATATCGGGCTCATCTTCAATAATGACTATTTTCTTTTTGCTCATAACCACATGAAATCTTGACTGAATTTGACTTGATCTAGACTATGAAGCGTAGCATCAATGGATAAAGATCTCGTTAAGACAGTTCAAGAATACCATTTAAATTAACAAATAATTAATCTGTAAGATGGTATCTGTACGCCCCTTTCCTTGCTTCTTCATTCGGCCTTCAGCCATAATGAGCTGCTTCTTACCCATGGTTAATCCCCAGTTTTACCGAATTCTTATAACAATGTCATCGAAAGGAAAAAACAGCGAACCGGTCATAGACGGTACTGGAAGCAAGAAGTTGCGATATGAAACCCTGGTGGGTGAATATTACAACGACATCTTCCGCTACGCCTACTGGCTTAGCAAGAGTCGACAGGTTGCCGAAGATCTGGCCCAGGAAACTTTTTTGAGAGCCTGGCGCGCGCTCGACAGCCTGGAAAAGCCCGGGGCAGCAAAAGCCTGGCTTTTCACAATTCTCAGAAGAGAGAATGCACGTCGCTTTGAAAAATATCGCCCTGAAGCTGATGACATCGATGATTATTCTCTTCCTGATAGCGGCAAGCTGGAACCTGACCAGATACTGGAGCGGGAAATGGTCCACAAAGCCATGGAAGAACTGGAACCGGAATATCGGGACCCCTTGTTGTTGCAGGTAATCGGTGGTTTCAGTGGTGACGAGATTGCCAAAATGCTGGATTTGAATAACAACACTGTGATGACACGCTTGTTCCGGGCAAGAAACAAACTTAAAGAGAAGCTCGCGAGCAACGAGGCGGATTAAGAACGCTATATACTTTTTTTAAGCTGAGGATTTATAACAGCTATTTACTGATCATCGATACAGGTCGAAGAAACAATAAAATTAGAGCAAAATTGAGCAGAGCCGAAATGAATTGTGCCAAGCTCAGGTCTGTATAGCCTTGTTGTAGCAGAACTGTAGCAGAACTTCAGAAAACAAATAGAAATACTACATATAGCAATAGAACGAATTTGCAGGACAAATAAAAACGAAGCAGTTTTTTGATGGAAAGCATCAATGAGCTAATTTGATAAAAATAATAAATCACTAAACCAATTATTCTTGTAAGGGTGCGAAAAGGATGGAAGATCAACTTTTTCTTGAGAGAGCTCATGCCAATCCTCATGATGACTCAGCGGAATTTCTTTTGGCACTATCTGAAAACCCTGCCCGGCAGAAGTTGCTGGAAAGCCTGAAGGCCCTCGACAAGCGACTGGAGTCCGGACTTACTTCGATCACCGCTCCTGAACACCTGAAACAAATACTACTTAATATCCCTGAAGGCATGCTGCATCCAGATACTCAGGCTGTGTCTGCCAACGATTCTTTCTGGCGTCGTAATTTTCAATACGCAGCTGGACTGGTAGTTGCAGTAGGCATTATTGCCCTGATGCTGCCGGGAAAGACCAATCCACTGGAAGAGGTAGTCATGCGCCATTTGTACAGCGAAATGAGCTTTCTGGATGATGACATTCCGGTTCCCATGAACATGGTCAACAACCTGATGACCAGCAATCTTGGTACCGGGTTTCTTCAGTCCCCCGCAATGGAGAATATTGAAATAGATGTCAGCGAGGATTGCTGGGTTGATTTCCAGAATGGGGTGAAAGGTGTCCACATGGTGATGAAAGGAAACGTAGGACAAATCACCGTCATGGTCATTCCGAATGAACCGCTGGCAGGGGAAATCTCAATATCTGATGAACGCTTCGAAGGGCTTATCACACCAACACCCGGAGGCAATCTGGTTGTTATTGGGGAAAAGGATGAGTCAATACAGCAATATTCCACCATGCTGGCAGCCAATATTAACTGGTAATAGTCCCGTCCCCAAGCTGCCCGACAGAGCCCGGCTTTTATAAAGCAGCTGTCTGCTTTTATTTGTTATTTTTTTCTTTTTAACGGTGCAAAGCCATCATGCCTGGCTTTTTCTGCCACGGCGGGCTGTTTTTGAATGACGAATGAAGACTCTTTACTAACTGCCGCTGAAGGCTCTTTGCTAACTGCCGCTGAAGGCTCTTTATTGCCTGCCGCTGAAGGCTGTTTAAGTTTAGCTATTGAGGGTTGACGTCTTTTGCCGATGTTTTTGCGATCACGGTGGCGCTGTTTTATCTTCGGTTTGTCTTTATCTCCGGCTTTGGATTTTGCATTTTTAGCCGTTTTCTTTTTCTTTGAGGGGCCGGAAAACTTTGCCGGAAAAGCTTCAACCGTTCTGCGCTTGAAATCAAGGTTCAGATAGCGCTCGATGCTTTCCATCAGATTCCATTCCTGGGGAGCAATAAGGGAGACAGCCAGTCCGGTTGCTCCTGCCCTGCCGGTTCTGCCAATGCGATGAACGTATTCATCGCCGGAGCGCGGCATGGCGTAATTGATGACCAGGTCAATGGCTGGAATATCCAGTCCACGGGCAGCAAGATCAGTAGCCACTAATATTCCAACCTTGCCGTCGCGGAACAGGCTCATTACCCGTTTTCTCTCATCCTGCTGCATTTCACCATGCAGGCACATAGCCCTGTGTCCCTGCTTCATCAGAAATGTTGCCAACTCTTCAGCACTCAGGCGCGTATTGGTAAAGATGACGCTTTTTTTGAAACTCTCGTTGGCCAACAACCAACTACATAGCTGGCGCTTATGGGATGGGTCATCGGCAAGGATGATTTCCTGGTTGATATAGGCATGGGCGGTGCGATGGCTACCTATTGCAATTCGTTCAGGGTTATTTTGTATTTCACTGGAAATTTTTCCCAGGCCCAAATGTCTCAGGGTGGCTGATAAAAGTACAGTCTGCCTGTCCTCTTTACAATGTCCGACAATTTCCATGACGGCATCCCTCAAACCCATATCCAGAGTACGGTCGGCCTCGTCCAGTACCAGAAATTCCAGATCACCAAGCTCAAGTGAGTTTTTCTGCACATGCTCAAGAATTCTCCCGGGTGTACCGATGATTACTTCCGGATTCTTTCTTATTCTGGCTTTTTGTTCCTTGAAGCTTTCTCCACCCAGAATGGTCAGTGAACTAATACCCGTAAAGCTGGCCAGATCACGGCAATGTCGATCCAGTTGCAGGGCGAGTTCCCTGGTTGGACTCAGTATCAAACAGCGAGTCGCCGTCACCGGCGCGGGGCTTTCAATCATTTTATGCAGTAGTGGCAGCAGGAATGCCGCACTCTTGCCGCTACCCGTCATGGCACTGGCCTGCACATCCTTTCCGGCAAGCAGGGCCGGGATCATGACTTCCTGAACCGGTGTGGGAGTGCTCAGATGGAGTTTTTCCAGGCTCTTCAGTAACGGCTCACTTAATCCTAACTGTTTAAACATATGAATTCCTGAATAACAAAAAGACTGCCAATGCTGATGTGTGAAAGCAGCCATTGTAACTTGCTTCATCCCGGCACGAATGATTATTTATGTACGCCCGTCTGAAAATAAAATATGGCGTCAACTGACTCGAGTCGACTGATGGAACAGTAACTGCCAATCCTTGTCGGAGTCGTTTTCTCGCCACAGTGAACTATGAATCGCTCCTCGCTCCCTGGCAGAATCCTTTCCCGGGGTAATCTGCATGGCGTGATAAGTTGCCTGAGCCAGCCCCGGAGCCAGCACACGAACTTCAAAATCTGAAAATTGCCAGCGTGCAGAGGCGCTTTTTGTCAGCAACCACTGAATTACTGCATCTCTTTTTACCTCGGTACCATCCGGTGTCACTTCCCTAAAATCTTCAGACAACATGGTTTCCAGAGATTCAGGGCTCAAGGAAAAATCCTGATGCAGCAAAAGCTCTTCAAGAATTCTTATGTGCTCGGAAATATTCAGTATATCCATATTTAGTTCCTTGCCACTCAGGCATCAGCATTGAGTGTGACTTTGGCTTCTCCCATTCCCATTGCCCGCCGCGCAAAGGCTTTGCGCACAGGCATCACCAGATCGATGCTGAACAAACCAAATTTGCGGACCCATACCGCGGCTATATTGTTCGAGGAAAATAACCTGGTCATATAGTGGCTGAACATCGCAGTCATATGCTGGTCTGACCCGGTTTCATTTTGGTAGCGATGCAGCAAAGCGACGTCTCCAAGTGCTGCTCCCTTGCTCACAGCTTCAAGCAGGATTGCCGCCAGATGCGCAGTATCCCTGAAAGCCAGATTAAATCCCTGCCCGGCAACAGGATGCAGCGAATGCGCGACATTACCCAGCAGTACCAGACCGGGTCGAACCTGTTCCTGGGCCTGAATCAGACTTAATGGATAGCTGCTGCGCTGACCAACCCGGGTGAAGCGTCCCAGTCGACTGCCAAACTCTTCATTTAGTTGCTGAAGAAAATCATTATCCGATAAAGCCAGCGTCTTGCTGACCTCGTCGGTATTCCTGGTCCATACCAGGGCAGCACGATGCTGACTGTCATGATCCGGTAAAGGTAACAAGGCCAGTGGCCCATGGGGGGTAAATCTTTCGTAAGCGACATTCTTATGGGGCGAAGTAAAAGCCACATTGGCGATAACAGCTTCCTGCTGATATGACTCCCGGCTTCGATGAATACCCAGTTTCTCACACAGTCCCGAACGCCCACCTTCTGCCATTACCACCAATGCTGTAGTCAGAATGCACTGCTGGCTGCCGTCATCCAGTGTGACTTTCATGCCTGAGGGTTCAGGCTTTATGTTTGAAACACCGACACCGCTGCAAATTTCAAGACTGCCAATAGCCGCCAGGCTCTTATTGAACATTTTGCCCAGTAACCTGTTTTCCATCACATAGCCGAGTGCATCAACACCCAGTTCAACGTTATCCATTCGCACCGCGCCAAATTTTCCCTGGTCAGACACGTGAATTTTTTTAATCGCTTCAGCATCGCATTTGAGCTCTGTCCACAAACCCAGTTCCCGCAGATAATCCACAGTGCCATGAGAAAGCACAGTGCTGCGGGCATCAAAAGAAGGCTGTGCTGCCGGGGCATCCAGATCGATGACGGTGGATTCCACCAGTAAAATCGACATTGGCCTGTCCTGACCTGACTTGTCCAGAATACAGGCAAGACTTGCGCCCACCATGCCGGCACCAACAATGACAAGGTCATAGTATTGAGAGCTACACAGTGCCATCAGGATAGCGCCATAAATGTTTCAATTTCCTCTACAGTTTTTGGCAGGCCGTCCGTGAGCACGTCATAACCATCTGCCGTCACCGCGACATCATCCTCAATGCGAACACCGATTCCCCACCATTTCTTGTCGACTTTCTTGTTACCTGAGGCAATGTAAATTCCAGGCTCTATCGTCATTACCATACCTGGTTCCAGCAGCCGCCATTTGCCATCAATTTTATAATCCCCGACATCATGAACGTCTATGCCCAACCAATGACCGGCCCGGTGCATATAGAAATCCTTGTAGGCGCCTTTTTTAATCAAGGTCTCAACCTTGCCTTTCAAAAGGCCCAGTTTTACCAGTCCCTGGGTAATTACTTTTACTGTCACCTTGTGCGGGTCATCCCAGTGATTACCGGGCTTTACAACCTTGATGGCTTCCAGCTGAGCCTTTAGCACCAGTTCATAGATCGCCTTTTGCTCCTTGCTGAAGCTGCCATTAACCGGGAAAGTCCGGGTGATATCGGAGGCGTAATATTCATATTCACAGCCCGCATCAATCAGCACCAGATCGCCTTTTTTCATTTGCATGTTATTTTCCGTGTAATGCAGGATGCAGGCATTTTCACCACTGGCAACTATCGAATTATAGGCCGGATTCCTGCAGCCGGAACGGGCAAATTCATGCAGGTATTCCGCCTCCAGTTCGTATTCATAGATTCCTGGCTTGCAGTTTTGCATGGCACGTTTATGGGCCCTGACCGCAATTTGTCCTGACTCACGCATAACTTTAAGCTCTGCCCGCGACTTGACCAGACGCATTTCATGGAGCAAATGGTCCAGTACCAGAAACTCTCCCGGCGATTGCACGCCACTGCGAACCTTGCTACGAATGACCTTGACCCATTCCATAACCTGGTGATCAAACTGCTCATCGCGCCCCATGGCGTAATAGACACGCTCTCTGCCTTCAATCAGACCTGGCAGAATATCGTCAATGTCAGAAATGGGGAAAGCATCATCCACACCCAGAATCTCAGTAGCATTTTCCGGGCCCATCAAGCGGCCGTTCCACATTTCCTTATGCGCGTCTTTCTCCTGGCAGAACAACAGGCACTCACCCTGTGGACGCCCGGGTATCAGAACCAGGCAGCATTGTGCTTCACGAAATCCGGTCAAATAGTACAAATCACTACTCTGACGAAAGGCAAAGGTTGAATCGCCATTGCGCAGGAATTCTTCTGCGGATGAGAGAATTGCAATGGAGTTTGGCTCCATCTGTGACATTAATTCATTGCGTCTTTTTTTGTACTCGGAGTTTTTGATTTGAAGTTTTGCCATTAGTCAGCTTGTTTCCGCTTATTCGATAAAAAAATTATATGTACCTTTTAAAAGCTTTTACTCAGTGAATATTGTCATCTGGAATCTCCACAGATAGCGGCCCTGAATCAGCATATTGTTCTGTGTTTTGCACAAAGACCGTAATCGCCGCCATCCTTACGTATTCTTCTATTTCCATAAAATTCACTTCATTTTCAGTGTCACCGGCTTCCTCATCTTCCTGATCTACCAGGGCAATACGTGAGAAATCATTCAGGACTTCCCGGGTCTCTTCACTCATCGCCGCATCATCGCGTACCCAGGCCCCTGCAAATCCGGCATTAAAACCATCACACCACTGCGAGAGTGCTATCAAACGCTGCCTGAACACCTCATCTTCATCCGGAATCAGTGGACTGAAGGCATAGTTTTCGGCTTGTAGCTGAGCCAGAACATCTTCCGCCAGCATTTTCAGCAGGCTAGTGACCACTTCGTCTGCTTCACCCTCAATTTCGAGTACTTTCAAACTCAATGCGAGATCGAAAGCACGACTGTCTGCACACATCTGACCGCTTAAAACGCCATGTATTTCAGCAACCGGTGTAGAAATATGATGTGCGGCGAGTAATTCTGCTGTCATTGCATAATCAGCTGCCATTTTTTCTCCAAAGCAAGACTGGAACGTGGAAATAATGTCAGCAATGATAGCATTACATTCCCTCAAATTGAGAAGTCTCCAGCAAGACCAGTATTTTGCCGGTAAATCATGAGTTGACCCTGTCCAATGCTCGCTTTATAGTTACCTGCCGTCTTTTTCCCGGATTATTAAGACCAATGACTGATACTAGTTTCAATACCTTAGAAGACAAAGTTGATGAACTGATTCAACTTTGTAATGACATGAAAAAAGAGAACCAAATACTCAGGGATGACAAGCATAACTGGGAAAATGAGCGTAATTCTCTCGTTGAAAAAAACCAGTTGGCCAGAACGCGCCTGGAAAAAGTTTTACAGCGACTCAAAACACTCGAACAGGTTTAGCTGGAAAGCACAGATACCGAAGCAGTAAAGAAATGAATAGTAAGAGAGATTAGTAACAATGGCAGAAGAAGTCGATACCGTAACTATTACTATTCTGGGGCGTGATTACCAGATCAGCTGCCCCCCCGCTGAAGAAGAAGGCCTGCGCAAGTCCGCGAAATACCTTGATAAGCAAATGGAAGGCGTCAAATCCCGGGGCTCCACCCTGGCTTTTGAAAAGGTCGCCATAATGGCAGCCCTGAATATTTGTCATGAATTGCTGCAAAAATCCCAACAGGCTTCTGAATCTGAAAATACCTCTCTTGACAAGGTGAGGAGATTGCAGGAAAAAATAGAAGTGGCACTGCAGGCCAGCAGGCAAATTGAGATATAAATCCAACAAGTCGATAGGCGCTGAAAGTACTTCCCGCATCACATTTTCATTGTCTTGATTGCTGTCAACCCGCGCAACTACCCCCTCAATACTCTGGCAGCCCTTGTAAGTCCTCTTCCTTTCTGAGAGGTTTGCTATTTGTTTTGTCATAGATGACTAAATTCATCCCTTCTCGAATAAATTTGTCATATAATAATCAGCACTCCCTGGGATATTGGCCAGCTGAATATGTTCTTGAGCCGATAAGTGTTACCCGGAGGCTTTGCCCAATGACGTTGTGTGCATGTCCGCTAGACGGAAAGCCTTATACGTCGGACTGGCCACCACCTGAACCATAGGGTTCAGGACTCGTTCGGCAGCGGTATTTTGGGGTATATTCTTTTTTTCTGTTTTCAATATTTTATTGATTATTTTATTTCTGATTTAACCTGGCCCGGTTCGCGTGAGGAATAAAATAGTTGGTACTTACTACTACTTTATACGCCATTAATACTGTTGAAATCTGAATCCGCCAGCTTAATTGACAAAAAAGCCCTGCGCGCCAGCAAGCGCGTATTACGTCGGCAATTATCCGCCGCTGAACAGCACAGTACAGCAAAAACAGTCACCGAAACCGCCCTCTTGCAGTCCTGCTTTCTGTTAGGCAATGATATAGCCATATATATGTCTGCCGATGGCGAAGTAGATACCGGCATACTGCTGGAAACACTGTTGGAACTGGGTAAAAATTGCTATTTGCCAGTGATGCTCGACGCAACAACAACGCTGGAGTTCAGGCAGTATCTTCCCGAGCAGCCCCTGATTCGAAATAGTTTTGGCTTACATGAACCCGGTCCAGAGGCTCCCACTATAGTGCCAGAAATGCTCTCGACGGTGTTTATGCCACTGGTTGCTTTTGATGAAAAGGGAAACCGTCTCGGTATGGGA
Source organism: Pseudohongiellaceae bacterium (assembly GCA_965662685.1). Taxonomy (GTDB): domain Bacteria; phylum Pseudomonadota; class Gammaproteobacteria; order Pseudomonadales; family Pseudohongiellaceae; genus Eutrophocola. The sequence goes on from CBFIIQ010000001.1 coordinate 211,982, forward strand.
AAAGGTTATTACGACCGCACTTTTGCCTTCAAATTGAAGCAAACTGATGGAACAGTGGGATCATCTGCCAGCCCCGTACTTATTGGCCTGGCTCACGAATGTCAAAGGGTGGAAGATCTTCAGGCAGCCAGTTGGGATGTGCCTCTGAGGGGAATTATCACGGGCCGGAAAATGTACCAATGCCTTTGATAATGCAGATTTACTGAATTTCGTCGCTAAATCAGCCTAGAGCAGACTGCTTTGTGCAACGCTACTAATCAGAATGCCAGCACTGAATACGATAAACAGTACCACCATAAGATCGGGACTCTTCTTCATAATATCTCCACGACAATGGCTTAGAGTCTATATTTAAATATCTTTGTTAGATAAATGCTGCAAACAGCTGAACTATAAGGTTTTTATTTTCTTTATGCAACCTTTACTTTTTTCTTTGCCAGCACCAATATCGTCTCGCAACCAGGGGCCACCTTGGTTAGACTTGAAAAACCAGGTACGACCAAACCGATAACAGATGAGTAACACTATGACCCAGGATGAACTAAAACAGGCCGTTGCTGCAGCAGCATTTGATTACATCCAGAAATACCTCTTTGAAGGCAGTGTTATAGGCGTTGGCACAGGCTCCACGGCCAACCTGTTTATCGAAGAACTCGCCAAGATAAAGCACGACATCACGGCCACTGTGGCCAGTTCGGAAGAAACTGCCCGACGTCTCAAGTCTCATGGGATTCCGGTATTCGAATTGAACGCGGTGGACGAAGTGACGGTATATATTGATGGCGCAGATGAGGCTAATGAGTACCTGCAACTGATCAAGGGTGGTGGCGCTGCATTGACTCGCGAGAAGATAATTGCGGCAGTGGCAAAGGAATTTGTCTGTATCGCGGATGCCAGTAAATTTGTCGGAGTACTGGGCGCTTTTCCACTTCCAGTTGAAGTTATTCCAATGGCACGGAGTTACGTTGCACGTGAAATCGTGAAACTCGACGGCGACCCGGTTTATCGGGAAGGCTGTATTACTGACAACGGGAATATAATTCTCGACGTGTATAACATGTCCATTGTCGATCCAAGAAAACTGGAAGCGGATCTCAACCAGATAGTCGGCGTGGTAACCAATGGGCTCTTTGCACAGCGTCCTGCAGATATACTTTTCCTGGGCAAAGAGTCAGGGGTGGAAACCATAAGAGCAAAAACATAAGAGGATTACTTAATCCACTTCCAGCCTTCCCATATACCGGGCTGATTCTCAACGGCCTGCTGCAGAACTGACAGGTAGCACTTCATGGCCTGTTTTACCTTGATTTCGTCGTTACCGTTGCTGACCGGCTTGATTACCAACTCAAATCTAGCGCCTCCCAACCAGTTTAAATAAGCAGCCACAATGGGAATATTTTTTTTCACCGCCAACTTTACCGTGCCAGTAGGACAGGACAAACGGGTGCTCAGGAAGGAAAATTCTTTACGGTTTTTATCATCAAACACTTCCGGAAAATCATTCGCGCTGATAACCAGGTGGTTCTTCTCAAAAGCACGCAAAATTGAACGCATCATGCGCTGGGGTTTTACCAGTATGATATCGCCACCATTAAGATGTTTCTCTGCATGTTCGTATACACGATTTACCCTGCCACCAAATTTTTGATACTGGCGATTATCCTGAGCGTCCATGGCAATCGTTGTAACAGGCAAGCTCAGTCTACCCAGTAAATTACAAAACAGCATATTCAGGTGATGATGATAGGTCATTACCAGAACCCCTTTATGTTGCGCATAAAATTCACGCACATACTCTGCACCATGAATTTCTACTTCACACTGCTTAATCCAATTGGTGTTTTTTTGTGCATAGAAACTGCTCTGAAAACGTGTCAGGCCAACCAGGGATTTGTGGCGTTGCCAGGCTTCTTCCACAGTTTTATTTTCAGGGAAAATTTTCCCCAGGCCAGCGCTGAATGCTTTTTTTTGTCGGGAAATACGCGGATGAAAAAAAGGAATGGTTTTCGATGCAAGATTGTTGCCTGCGGAATAAGATAAGGTGATGCGTAACAGATAAGCCCACGCAAACATCAGTTTGAAACGCAATGTAGCAATGACGTTCATATCGCTATTTTTCCAGCTTCTGAACCTTATATACCTGGTAACCCATCAAGCCCTTATTAAACAGTTTGGTATAGTTATTTAGCACCAGATCCCAGTATTTACCAACCTTGGCCTTATCTGAACCAGTCGGCGCGTCAAGTAATTCATCATTGAAATATTCTGTATATTCCTGCAACGGACGATATACCTGCCCACCTATATCCCTGTGTTCCACGATGACAAGATTGGCATTTTCCAGATAGTCATCAAGTTCTGTTTTTGCAGAAAAATGATTTCCGGATTTAAATGTAATTTTTGAGACATCTTCGCAGCTTATGTCTGCATAGACAAAGGTAGCACCCGGCTTTAGCACCCTATTCACTTCATTAAAAAACTTTTGTTTTTCATCATAGTGGAATGATGATTCAATACAGTAAACAAAATCCAGACTATCATCAGAGAAATTTGTCATCTCCATTGAGTTACCCTGAATAGTCCGCAATCTGTCTGCCACTGACTTGGTTTCAGCAAATTGTCGCGTTAACTCAAGATGCTCTTCAAGCAGGTCATAGCAGGTTAATTGAACCGGACATCGCTCCAGCAAGCGCGCCGCATAACCTCCGATACCACAGCCAATTTCAACGCCATGATCGCCCTGCTTAAGGGGAGACAGCATAGTCAGAACCAGCTCAAAAAACGCCATTTCAGCCTCAAACAGGTTTTTACAGCCAGCCTCCCAGTAACCAAAATTAATGGCATGACTCAACTCCCCATTACTAGCACGGGAAAGGTCTGCAAGGTATCCCCTGATCCATTGATAGAACTGATTTATCTGGTCAGAATCTTCGTGATTGGCTTCCAATACTTACCTCGGTTTTAATTATAATGACAAACACCTGACCCGGGCCTGACCTGATAATGGCACTGGCATATCCTCATGGTCTTGTTGTAATTTTTACAGTTACCTGATCACAGAACAGATAAGTATTTAGTAATGATTCTGGCTAGATTCTGGGAATTGCGGGCAGTAAACACCTGCCCGCCTTAATTTAAGGCCTTCAGATTACATGGGCCTTGTAGTCACCGGCAGCATACTTACCCGCCATCTCTTCAAGGTTATATATCTTCTTCATACTGGAAATCTGACCAGCAGTACCGAAGGCTTCCAATCGCGAAACTACAATTTCTTTCATGGCAGTGATGGTGGGAATAAGAAATTTGCGCGGATCAAATTCTGATTTATTCTCGGCCAGAAAACGTCTGACAGCACCGGTAGATGCAAGACGAAGATCGGTATCAATATTCACTTTCCTGACACCATTTTTGATACCTTCCTGGATTTCTTCAAGCGGAACACCATAGGTTTCCGGTATTTCTCCACCAAACTCATTTATTATCGCCAGCCATTCCTGCGGTACAGATGAAGAGCCATGCATCACCAGGTGTGTTCCGGGAATGCGCTTATGAATTTCCCTGATTCGTTCAATTGCCAGAATATCCCCTGTCGGCGGTCGACTGAATTTATAGGCGCCGTGACTGGTTCCAACAGCAATCGCAAGGGCATCTACCTGGGTAGCTTCAACAAACTGCGCTGCTTCTTCCGGGTCTGTCAGCAATTGCTCCATAGTGAGTTTGCCTTCTGCACCATGTCCATCTTCTTCACCAGCCATACCCGACTCGAGAGACCCCAGACAACCAAGTTCACCTTCAACTGATACGCCACAGGCATGAGCCATTTCAACTGCCTTCTGCGTTACCTCAACATTGTATTCGAATGACATTGGTGTTTTTCCGTCTTCGCCCAGAGAACCGTCCATCATCACAGATGAAAACCCAAGCTGAATGGAACGCTGGCATACTGCAGGGGAAACACCATGATCCTGATGCATGACAATGGGGATATGTGGAAATTCCTCGATGGCACCCTGAATCAAATGTTTAAGAAAATTGGATCCGGCATATTTTCGGGCACCAGCTGAAGCCTGAAGGATTACCGGACTATTGACTTCACTGGCACCCTCCATAATTGCCCTGACCTGCTCCAGATTATTCACGTTAAACGCAGGAACGCCGTAATTGTTTTCTGCCGCATGATCCAGCAGTTGTCGTAAACTCATTAAAGCCATGCTCTTGTCCTTTTAACTTTGTATTTTTAACTATAAATTTTAAATCGTTTGCTTCGCTAGTGATTTTTACCGCGTTCTTCCAATACTGCAACTGCAGGCAATACTTCGCCCTGAACGAATTCCAGAAAAGCACCGCCTCCAGTTGAGATATAGGAGATATCGCTACTAATACCAAATTTATCAATTGCCGTAATAGTTTCTCCACCTCCAGCAATAGAAAACCCTGCATTAGCGGCAATGGCCCTGGAAACAACTTCAGTACCATGGGAAAAAGCCTCAAACTCAAAGACGCCAATGGGACCATTCCAGAGGATAGTTTTCATACCGGCAATAATTTCACTAAAGCGTTTGCTGGTTTCAGGACCTATATCGAGGATCATGTCATCAGCTGCCACCTCTTCCACAGTCTTCAAGGTTGCAGCTGCCTGTTCGGAAAACTCTTTCGCCACCATCACATCCACTGGTAATGGAATATCGGTTTCCGCCATCAACATTTTGGCTGTAGCTATCATTTCCTCTTCAATCAGAGACTTTCCAACGGGCAAGCCCGCTGCCGCCAGAAAGGTATTGGCTATACCTCCGCCGACAACTAGCTGGTCTACCTTTGTCGCCAAAGCCTGCAACACCTTAAGCTTGCTGGAAACCTTTGCGCCACCCACTATAGCCAACATTGGACGCCGGGGATTAGTTAGCGCCTTGTCCAGTGCATCAAGCTCACCTTTTAACAACGGCCCGGCACAGGCTTTTTCGGCAAACCTGGCAACACCATGGGTACTGGCCTGGGCACGATGGGCAGTGCCAAAAGCATCCATCACAAAAATATCACACAAGCCGGCATAATAGCGGGCAAGACTCTCTTCATTTGCCTTTTCGCCGACATTGGTGCGAACGTTTTCCAGCAAAACACAGCTGCCAGGAGCAAGAGCCAAAGAATCTTCCCGGGAAAAATCGGCAGGCATAATGGCTACGCTCTGTCCCAGCAACTCCCCCAGTCTCTGCGCTACAGGCGCCATTGAGAATTCTGCCTGGGCACTAATGGGAAGTCCTTCCTGTGGGCGCCCAAGATGAGACATCAACAAAGTAACAGCCCCTTCCTGCAGGGCATAACGGATAGTCGGCAAGGCAGCATTGATCCTGGCATCGCTGATTACTTTGCCATCTTTCACAGGAACATTAAGGTCTTCCCGGATTAATACCCGCTGGTCTTTCAGGGGGTAATCATTAATACTTCTAATTGCCATAGTATTTATTACCTTACTATCAGGAACCAATGCACTCTCTTTAAGAGATCATTGAGCGATCTTCGAGGGTTTAAAAAAGTTCCAATAACTTTGATAAAGATGTTTTGCCGAAGCGAAAAATATCATGTTGTCGTTGAAGAATGATACCCGATTGCTTGGCATTTTTCTGCACTCCAGCATTGGTAAACAGGCAAATTAAAAAAGAAAAATATCACATTTTTGGGGAAGTCGAGCTTGAAAACAATCATCCATATCGGCCAACACAAGACCGGCACCACATCTATCCAGCATTATCTGCAAAGCCACCGCTCGACTCTCGCTAATTCAGGGTTGTATGTGCCCGATGTATTACTCGGCTATGGCAATCCCTCCCATTTCCTGCTCAATGTTTATGCACTGGATGAAGAGCGTGATTCCACTGCAAAGATAATGCTCAAGGAAACCGTAGAAGAAGATTTTTTTAATACTTTACCGGACCTATTGCGCTCAGACATCAGACGGCATTACCAGTTGGCCAATGATTCAAACTGTGAAGAGATTATCTGGACCAATGAAGGTCTCTACCTGCTTAACTCTGTGGCGGAATACAAAAGATTAAGGCAGTTGTTTGAAGGTTTTTCGGATCACATCATTTGTGTTTGCTGCCTGCGGGATCGCGACAGCTACCGGGAATCCTTCAAAGCACAGCTCGCCGGACTGGGCTTACCCCTGAGTGAGAATAAGGATTCCTACCGCTACCTGGAGGATGATTCCTGGCTGTTTGATTACGATCGCAAGATTCAGTTACTGTCCCAGGTGTTTGATGAAGTCATGATCATGCCGTATGACCCGACCGATATGGTGATGACTTTTATGGAAAAAGTTGGCTACAAAGCCGAGGGAGATACTGCATCCCTGCGGCTTAATACCACGCAAACAACCGGAAACTAAAGCAAGCTGTTGATTTCGCCGGCAATATTCTCTGCCGTAAAACCAAAATAGGCCATCACTTCCTTGCCGGGTGCTGATTCACCAAAACTACGCATACCGACAATTTTCCCATCCAGACCAACGTATTTATACCAGTAATCCACATGAGCTGCTTCCACGGCCACTCTTTTGCGAACCGCTACAGGCAACACGGCCTCGCGATAAGCGTCATCCTGGGCATCAAAGATATCTGTAGAAGGCATTGAAACCAGTCGAACCGCCTTGCCTTCACTCTGCAGCTGTTTCACTGCTTCCAGGCTGATGGAGACTTCGGAACCGGTGGCAATAACGATGACCTCTGGCTCCCCTGCACAATCTGCCAGGATATATCCACCTCTGGCGATTTCACTAATTTGCTCATCAGTACGCTCAAGATGCGGTACCCCCTGACGCGTCAACACCAGCGAGGTTGGACCTTCCTTATACAACAATGCAGCTTTCCAGGCGACGGCCGTTTCCACGCTATCAGCCGGACGCCACACTGACATGTTAGGTGTTACCCGAAGGGCACAGATTTGCTCAACCGCCTGGTGCGTGGGACCATCTTCACCCTGACCTATGGAATCATGGGTAAAAACAAAAATATTACGCTGCTTCATCAACGCAGCCATGCGCACTGCATTGCGCGCGTACTCCATGAAAATCAGGAAGGTGCCGCCATAGGGAATGAAGCCACCATGCAAGGCGATGCCATTATTGATGGCGGCCATGCCAAACTCCCGAACCCCGTAATAAATGTAATTGCCTTTGGGGTTTTGCGTTATCGCAAGACTGCCATCCCAGGCAGTAAGATTGGAGCCGGTCAGGTCTGCAGAACCACCAATCAGCTCTGGCAGGATAGTGCCAAAGGCCCCAATCGCTGTCTGTGAGGATTTGCGCGTAGCTACCGATTCGGCTTTTTCATTACATTCAGCAATGTACTGATCAGCCATTTCTTCAAAATCACCAAACAGATCGCCTCGAATACGACGAATCAATTCCATCGCATGTACCGGATATTCTTCCTCAAAACGGGTAAACAGTTCTTTCCAGGCAGTTTCAACCGCATAACCCTTTTCACGGGCTTCCCAGGTCTGGTAAATCTCATCAGGTATAACAAAAGGCGGGTAATTCCAGCCCAGTGCATCCCTGGTCGCCTGAACTTCGTCTTCACCCAAAGGGGCACCGTGGGTAGCTGCAGTCCCGGCCTTGTTTGGAGAACCAAAACCGATCTGGGTTTTACAGATAATCAGGGTCGGCTGATCCTTGTTTTCCAGGGCTGCGCTAATGGCTTCACTGATCTGATCAGGATTATGGCCATCAATGGTCAGGGTTTGCCATTTATAGGCCTGAAAGCGCTGCTCAGTATCATCGGCAAACCACTCCTGCACATCACCATCAATGGAAATACCATTGTCATCATAAAACACAATCAGTTTCCCCAGCCCCATAGTACCGGCAAGTGAGCAAACTTCATGGGATACGCCTTCCATAAGACAGCCATCACCGACAAAGACATAGGTATTGTGATCAATGACTGGCGGGAAGCCGACGCGATTAAACTGAGCGCCAAGCGTGCGCTCGGCTATAGCCATACCTACGGCGTTAGCCAGCCCCTGCCCCAATGGGCCGGTGGTTGTCTCAACACCGGGTGTGTAACCATATTCCGGATGACCCGGTGTTTTCGAATGCAACTGGCGAAAATTTTGTAATTCCTCAATGGACAGGTCATAGCCAGTGAGGTGCAGCAGGGAATAAATCAACATTGAGCCATGACCATTGGATAATACAAAACGGTCACGATTGATCCAGTTAGGGTTCGTAGGGTTATGCCTGAGGAAATCATTCCAGAGTACTTCTGCAA
>CBFIIQ010000002.1:0-32532 GCA_965662685.1 Pseudohongiellaceae bacterium
AATGGGGCATAAATATTCAGTATGCTGAACAACCCAGTCCTGACGGCTTGGCACAGGCTTTTATTATTGGTGAAAAATTTATCGGCAAAGACAATGTTTGTTTGATCCTGGGTGATAATATTTTTTATGGCAGCGATATCGAAGATCAATTGACCACTGCTATATCAAGGAAGGAAGGTGCCACTATATTTGCCTATTATGTTACTGATCCAGAGCGCTATGGTGTCGTATCTTTTGATGAAAAGGGGATGGCCGTTGACCTTGAAGAAAAACCTGAGGAACCGAAATCCAATTTTGCTGTGACCGGTTTATATATGTATGACAATCATGTTGTTGATATAGCCAAAACAATTACCCCTTCCGCCAGAGGGGAGTTGGAAATAACGGAATTAAATTCCCTTTATCTGCAAAATGGCAGTTTGAATGTTGAGAGACTGGACCGTGGAACAGCCTGGCTTGATACAGGCACTGTTGGATCATTACTTGATGCGGGAAATTTTATCCGTGTTCTGGAAGAGAGACAGGGTTTGAAAATTGCCTGTATAGAAGAAATTGTCTATGAGAAAGGTTACATCTCCTCTAATCAATTGATTGCTTTAGCCAAACCGCTGGAAAAAAGTGGCTATGGAAATTATCTGTTAAGACTATTGGAAACCAGTCGCTAAATGCAGATTCATAACACCAGTATCCCCGATGTTCTTGTATTTGAGCCAACGGTTCATAGTGATCAACGTGGCTTTTTTATGGAGACCTGGCGCGATGAATGGTTCTCGACTATCAATCCAGATCTTCATTTTGTTCAGGATAATCACAGCAAGTCATTACAGGGGACATTAAGAGGACTTCATTACCAGCTTAAACAAACCCAGGGTAAGTTTATTCGCGTCGTTGAGGGCGAAATATTTGATGCGGTAGTGGATATTAGAAAAAGCTCACCTACTTTTGGTCAATGGACAGGGGTTGTTTTATCTGCTGATAATAAAAAATCTCTTTGGGTTCCTCCCGGATTTGCTCATGGATTTTATGTCTTGTCGAATACCGCTGAAATTACCTATAAATGTACTGATTATTATGCCGCAGACTATGAGCGCAGTTTGCTTTGGAGTGATCCTGAAATAGGTATTGATTGGCCCTTGCTGGATACAGGTGTCATCATTTCTGAAAAAGACGGACAGGCATCTTTATTCAATGATTGTGAGCCGCTTCCCTGAAGATGAAGAAAACAATTCTCCTGGGTGCCAAGGGTCAGTTAGGACAGCTGGTGGTAGAATCAGTACCTGATAATATCGAGCTTGATTGCTTTTCACATGAAACCCTGGATATTACCGATCATAAAGCGGTCAAGGAATTAATCCTGCAGGTATCGCCCGAAATTATTATCAATGCTGCTGCATACACGGCCGTGGATAATGCAGAAAAAGAGTCCAAATTAGCCTATGAAATAAATGCTGAAGCAGTAGAGAATATTGCCATCAGCACGCCCCCAGAAACCCGAATAATTCATATCTCTACTGATTTTGTTTTTAGCAATAACTCGTTACATCCTTATCAACCTGAAGATCAGATAGCGCCTGTCTCTATTTATGGCCAATCAAAGGCTGATGGTGAGAGAGCCCTTATCAAGCATCACGCTGACAATTCAATTATCCTCAGGACCTCCTGGCTGTATTCAGCCAAAGGCAAAAATTTTCTTACAACCATGTTACGTCTGATGGCCGAAAGAGATGAATTATCCATAGTAAATGACCAGTTCGGATCACCAACGTCTGCGCATTTACTGGCTCAAATAATCTGGGGTTTTGCCCTGGAGAATCAGGGAATGGGAATTTATCATTGGTCGGATCGTGGGGTTATCACATGGTATGATTTTGCCCTGGAAATATATTCCCAGGCCCGAAAACTGGAAATACTTCAAAACGACGTGACGATCAAAGCTATAACTACCAAAGAATACCCGACGCCAGCAACCCGACCTTGTTATTCTGCTCTTGACTCCACTGCTACGGAAACGCTGTTGGGAGTAAAGACCAGTCTCTGGCAGGAAGAGTTGTATAAGGTACTAGAAATAATTAAAGACGATGACAAATAATATGAAGAATCTACTGGTAACCGGGGGCGCCGGATTCATTGGCGCCAACTTTGTTCAGTACCTGTTTAACACTCATGATGATCTAAACATCATAGTACTGGACGCCCTGACCTATGCAGGCAATATCAATAATCTGAATCCGGTTAAAGATAATGAAAGTTTTTCTTTCGTTCATGGCAATATTTGTGATCAATCACTAGTAGAACAACTGCTTGAAACGCATAGTGTGGATACGCTTGTTCACTTTGCGGCTGAAAGCCATGTGGATAGATCCATAACAGGGCCCGATGCTTTTATAGAATCCAATATTGTCGGCACCCACAGTTTGCTAAAGGCAGCCAAAAATTTCTGGGAGAGAACAGGGGGCTTTACCAATCGACGTTTTCACCATGTTTCTACCGATGAAGTCTATGGCACGCTGGGTCCGAAAGATCCTGCTTTTACCGAAGCTACTCCTTATGCACCGAACTCTCCTTACGCTGCCAGCAAGGCAGCCTCTGATCATTTGGTAAGAGCCTATCATCACACCTTCGGACTTCCTGTTACCACCAGCAACTGCTCCAATAATTATGGTCCTTACCAGTTTCCTGAAAAACTATTACCCCTCTGTCTGTTAAATATTCTTGCGGGTAAACCGTTACCAATTTATGGGGATGGCCAACAAGTAAGAGACTGGTTACACGTAGATGACCACAGCAAGGGTATTGATTTAGTGATTAAAAGCGGGGCAGCGGGAGAGACCTATAACATCGGTGGCAATAATGAGTGGGCCAATATTGATACCGTAAAACTGTTATGTGAAATCATGGATACTCTATTTAAGGAAAGCCCCGAATTAGCAAAACGATTTCCTGACAGTCCGGCCAGTAAGGGTAAGTTAAGCCAGGACTTGATAACTTTTGTTACCGATAGGCCCGGACACGATGTCAGATATGCCATCAATGCTGGAAAAATTTCTAGTGAACTGGGCTATGATCCGCAGCATGAATTCCATAACGGGCTAAAAGCAACCGTACTATGGTATCTGGATAATGAAACCTGGTGGCGCACGGTTCTGGATGGAAGCTATAGAAAATCTTATTCCTGATGGGCGTAAAGACAAGGTAAGTAATATGATTAAGAGTCTCATATATTTCCTGTTGCTGACTTTCTCTTTTGGTTCTTCAGCGCATGCAACAACAATTCAGAAGCTTGAGTTTCAGGATATTGCGGATAACTCTGCTCTGATAGTAGAGGGTGAAGTGGTTTCTATTTCACATTTCAGCGAAGACAATTTTGTCTATACACGGGTACAGATAAAAATTGATGATGTTCTGAAGGGGCTTGATCCCGGAGAATTTATTGAACTGGATTTCCTGGGTGGCAAGCAAGATGGTAAGTCTGTTCAGGTTGCCGGTCAGGATATCCCTGAAAAAGGCGAAAGAGGATTTTATTTTATAGAAGATCTTGCCATGAGAGCGATAAACCCGCTGACTGGTTGGTCGCAGGGACATTTTAGAATTGTGACAGATGCCAAGGGTCATCAGTTGCTGGAGAAAAATACGCTGGTTGATTCTGAGGCAATACTGGACCTCAATAACAACAAAAATTCAGCATTGGCGACCAAGCTACGTAATTTGAAGTTCAGTAGTACCCTGGTAAAAAAGGCCTCTTTTAGTCCATCTACACCAGACGAACTTCGTGAAGCCGTCAGGGAATTAACCCGCAGAGCTAAATAGTGCGAAAATCTTCTGGCTTAATACTTTCCCTTGTACTGCTGCCATTTATGGCGCTGGCATACAATCTGGATGGTAATCGCTGGCCAAATGGTCAGGCGACTTTCTTCGTGGATATTCCAGGCACCGCACCATCGGGCATTTCATGGAATGAAGGTTTTGAAGATGCTCTGGCACAGTGGTCTGAAGAAACGGATTTCTCTTTTTTAATTAATCGCTCCTATATGGATCCCTGTGAAGGGTTCACTTCCAGTACAACAAATTCGGGTTTCCCTGATGGCGATGGGGACGCAATTAATGGCACTGATTTCGCTGATGATGTCTGTGGTAATGAATTTGGACTCGGGGTGTTGGCGATTACGCTTTCCATAGCATTACCAGGCAATCTGGGATTTGCCTTGATCGACCAGACAGATATTCTCTTTAATAACGATTTTGATTGGGATGTATATTCCGGACCTCGACGTTCCGAGGTTGATTTCAGGCGTGTCGCCTTACATGAACTGGGGCATGCCATTGGGCTTGCACATGAAAGCAGTGGACAGTCCATGATGGCGCCCTCTATTGGAGATCTGGATTCGCTACAGCCAGATGACATAGCCGGGGCGAATGCTCTCTATGGAGGCCCGGGGGACTGTGAAATATTATCAATCGGCATTAACTCGGTTCTCCAGGATTCACTGCAGCAAGGCGATTGCTCTGTACTCGAGTTATATGGAGGTGGTCAGGATACCAGTTTTGTCGATACCTACAGTTTTAGCCTGGACTCAGATACCAGTCTGAGCATTATGATGGAGTCTTCCAAGCTGGATTCAGTACTGTTGCTTACCGATAACAAGCTCAATGGCGTGGATTTCGACGATAATTCTGCCGGGAAATGTGATGCCCTGATCAAAGGCACGTTTCCAGCCGGAGACTACCTGCTTCTTGCCAATACTTATGTAGAGCCCGTTACATGCCCGGGAAACACAGGTAACTATAAAATCAGTATTTCCGATAATACGCTGCCAATTCTAAATCGTTCCCGGTCTATTTCAGGCTCGCCCAATAACAGCATTTTTCATGGCGGTGCGACATCGGATGGCCTGAACTTCAAGTCCAGTTTTCAGGCCTCCGAAGCCATCAATGTATCCGCCAGTATTCAACCAGACCCCAGCCATGTGGGAGAAGGAGCAGCGTTTTACATGCTGATTCAGTTAAGCAGCGGAGAAAAGCTGGCAAAAAATGCCGCGGGTAAATTCATCCTGTTGGATAAATTATCCAGCATTCCTCCCTTTAGTGTCACTAATAGTCTGTCCTCTAAACAGGACATCAATATCTTGAAGAACCTGAAAGGGGAAAAGTTTGGTGTCAGCAAACTGGGTGTTGATGTTTTTCTTGGTTACTCTCTTGATTCTGCTCCTGGTGAAATCTATTTTAACGGCAAACCAATCTCTTTCTTCATCAATTAATCCCGGACTGGGCAAGGCAGTGAACCGGTGATCTGTGAGTACCGTATTAACTCAAATACAGGTATAATTTCGGCCTCAAAATTCACCAGGTTCCTGTAAATTTACCTTACTTAAGCTATTAGTGAGGAGGTTACAGTCCTGACATCAAAGCAAGAGGAATTACAGTGATTCAACAATCTGGATCAGCTTTTTCAAAATACGGGCTTATGGCGGTGTTTCTGCTGGTATTTTCCGGTGCATTGTTTGCCGCATCAAATGACAAATTAATCGAAAGAATAGCCCCTGCAGGCTCTGTCTGTGTGGTGGGTGATTCCTGTGCTGGCGGTGTTTCCGTTGCCGCAGCGGGTGGCAGTGCTGGTGCTCTGGATCCCGAGCAAACCTACAATACCTATTGCGTGGCCTGCCATGGCACCGGGGCAAATAATTCACCTGTCCTTGGTGATGCTGTCGCCTGGCAGCCGCGTATAGACAAGGGTATGGACACGTTGTATTCGAATGCAGTGAACGGTTTTAACAATGGCGCAATGCCTGTTAAAGGCCTGTGTATGAGCTGCTCTGAAGATGATGTTAAAGCTGCCGTAGACTACATTCTCTCCTCTGTTCAATAAGGCACGTCACTTCCTTTTTATTGTCTCTCTATTTTTTCGGCTTTCTTTACATCAGGGAAAGCCGAAAATATTCCAGCATGTGTTTGCTAAAGCACCATTTCTAAACTATTAATGAAGTGATAATGTCAGGCTAATCGAGCCTGATAGCCATATTTTACTCAGGGATCGAGTAGTGTCACTTGCCGTTGTAATAACCCGCGCCAATGTAGGTATTGATGCCCCGGAAATCCGCGTTGAGGTACATTTATCCAATGGGCTTCCGGGGTTTTCCATTGTTGGTCTGCCGGAAACTGCGGTAAAGGAAAGTAAGGAAAGGGTCAGAAGTGCGCTCTTGAACTCTCAACTGGAGTTTCCGGCCAAACGTATAACACTTAATCTTGCTCCCGCCGATTTGCCTAAAAGTGGTGGACGTTATGACCTGGCAATAGCCATAGGTATTCTGGCCGCATCCGGACAGATAAGCTCAGATGTGCTGGAAAATGTGGAGTTCCTTGGAGAGCTTGGTTTATCAGGAGAAGTAAGAAGTGTCACTGCAGCATTGCCAGGTATTATCGCGGCACATCGAGAGGGGCATGTGGTTATTCTTCCCAAGGGCAATGGCAGGGAAGCAGGCCTGCTCAAGAAGGGCAGCTCTTTTCTGGCCGGCCATCTGCTTGATGTCATCAGCCATTTGAAAAAAGTGCAAAGTCTTGAAAAAGTTAAGCCTGTTCGTTTGGGCAGGCCTGATTTTACTGAAGACATGAAGGATGTTGTCGGGCAGGCAACAGCCCGCCGTGCCTTGATGATTGCCGCGGCAGGTAATCATAATTTACTGCTTCAGGGTCCTCCCGGCACTGGTAAAACCATGCTGGCAAGTCGTATATGCTCAATTTTACCGGTGATGGAAGAAAGTAGTGCACTGGAAGTGGCGGCGCTGTGCTCCATTGCCTCGCGGGGATTTGAGCCTGAAGCCTGGCGAATTCCCCCTTTCAGGGCACCTCATCATACGGCGTCGGCAGTTGCTCTGGTGGGAGGAGGTAGCACGCTGAAAATAGGTGAAATTTCCCTGGCTCATCGTGGCGTTTTATTCCTTGATGAGCTTCCGGAATTCAGCCCAAAAGTCCTTGAGGTGCTAAGAGAGCCACTTGAATCAGGTTATATTTCCATATCCCGTGCCAGTTATCAGGTACGTTTGCCAGCAAGATTCCAGCTAATAGCAGCAATGAATCCCTGTCCTTGCGGCTATCTGGGAGACCCTGAAAGGCAATGCCGCTGTAGTCCGGAAAAGATAAGGCGCTATCAGTCAAGAGTGTCCGGCCCCCTGCTAGATAGAATTGATCTTCATGTCCAGGTGCCCAGGTTAAATTACCATGAAAGAAATCATTTAATGTCAGTCAAAACATCTTCCTCGGAAAACAGTGATTCCATGCGTGAAAAAGTCACGCGGGCAAGACAAAGGCAAATGGAGAGAGTGGGGAAAACCAACGCAACACTTGGACAATCGGAAATACTGAATCTTTGCAGGTTGTCAGAAAAAGATGAAGATTACCTGAAACAGGCCATGCAGCAATTAAAACTGTCAACTCGTGCTTTTTTCAGAATACTGAGGATGGCGCGGACAATTGCCGACCTTGATGACGCTGCAGATATACAAAAGCAGCATTTGCTGGAAGCTATTGCTTTTCGTTTTCCGCGCTAGCTATCGGTTCATGAGCCTGGGCGTTTTCCATCGCCTGGATTTTTTCTTCCAGTTTGGCAATGGTTTGCTCGGCCCGTTCAAGCACTTTCAGCTGGGCATCAAACTCCTCCCGGGTGACCAGATTCAGTCGCGAAAAGGCACTTTGCAGAGCCTCGTGTATGTTTTTTTCAACATCATTTCTAACGCTTTGAGCCATGGGCATCATGGTGGCGATTTTGTTGCTCAGATCACTGAGGAACTCATTGTTTAACATAGTTTTTTCCTTGACTTGTTGAGGTAAATTTTAATCCAGGCAGAGCGCACGGGGAATCGTTTTTTTAGGTTAACTAGCTTATACTCTCGTGATGCAAAAGACAGATATGTCTTTTTTGAAGCATAGTGTGAGGATAACAAACATGAAAATGATTACAGCGGTGATTAAACCGTTCAAACTGGATGATGTTCGAGAAGCTTTATCCGGTGTAGGAGTACAAGGTATCACAGTAACCGAGGTGAAAGGTTTTGGTCGTCAGAAAGGCCACACTGAACTGTACCGGGGAGCTGAATATGTTGTCGATTTCCTGCCTAAGATTCGCCTGGAAATTGCTGTTGATGACTCAATGGTAGAACAGGTTATAGAAGTGATGAGCAAGGCTGCCAATACCGGCAAGATTGGTGACGGTAAGATATTTGTTCATGCCCTGGAGCAGGTTATCAGGATACGTACCGGGGAATCCGGTAGCGACGCCCTCTAACTCTGCCTGGCGCCGGTTTCATTGTCCCCACAGGTATTGAAACAGACTTAACGCTGCTACTGGTGCAGTCTCATGTCCTCAGGGTTCGTGGTCCAAGGTTTAATCCGAAAAAGCCCTTGTCTTTGGCAAGGGCTTTTTCATTTTCAGAGATTCCGCCTTCCGGGCCAATTAAAAAGGCAATGGAAATTGGATCCTTAAATTCCTCGAGTTTTCCATGCTGCTCCTGATCCAGCAGAAATTTATATTGGCAGTTAATCTGGTTCAGCCATTGATGCAGTGATAGCGGTGCCAGGATAACAGGTGGTATTACGCGGCCACTTTGTTCGCTAGCGCTGATACTGATTTGCTCCCAGTGGGCGTGTTTTTTATCAGCTCTTTTATCATCCAGTTTCACCTCACAGTATTGAGTGAATAGCGGTTGAATTATATTCACGCCCAGTTCGGTACTTTTCTGAATAACAAAATCCATACGCTCTCCCCGAGAAATGCCAATCCCCAGGTGGGTTTCAAGAGGGGACTCAGTACCGGGGTTTTTACCCTCGCCGAGGCTAACTATTCCGGATTTTTTATTTATCTCTGTGAGTGTCCCGGGAAACTCCATGCCGGATCCATCGAAGGCGATTAATGACATTCCGGCTTTCATGCGCAGCACCGTCGCAAGATAGTGGGCACTGCGAGTATCCAGTGAAATCTCGCTATTGGTTTTCAGTGGCTGGGCCAGATATATTCGTGGTATGCGCATATTGAGTATTCGAGTTCAGTGTTAAAGCCAAAGAGATATCAGCGATATTATGCCCCAGAGGAAAAGGTTTCTCCTATGCAGAAAGTCTTGTTATGATCATTTTCGATAAGTTTTTCCAAGGCATTCCATGAACAAGGTTCTTTTCCCTGTTATCTCATTGATTGGGTTTCTCTCTCTGATAATGCTTTATCTTGCTGGAGCGGGCTTCAGTGGAGGTAGCTTTGAACTTTCTCAGGCATTTACCTTGTTGCGCTACGCCGCGCTGCTGGGTATCACCAGTACCGCGCTGGTAATTTTTTACCTGCTCTGGAAGCGTCCAGCAGGTATTCAGATTTTTGTGCTATTTCTTTCTGCGCTGGCTGGTTTGACGGCATTCTATCTGCCTTATCGGCAGCAGCAAATAGCGAGAACTGTGCCCCCAATTCATGACATTACCACCAGTATTGAAAATCCACCGGCGTTTGTTGCCATTGCTCCTCTTCGAGCAAGTGCACCTAACCCTGCAGAATATCTGGGCGGGGAAACATCAGACTTACAACGCCAGTTTTATCCTGACATCATGTCCAGGGTTTATATTCAGTCAAGCGATGAAGTATTTTCTGCAGTTACTGAGGTGGCTCGGGAAATGGGTTGGGAAATAGTGGATGCCGATATTACAGAAGGCAGAGTTGAGGCGACTGACACCACTAAATGGTTTGGTTTCAAAGATGATGTAGTGGTACGGATAGTGGCTGGTACTGCTAATTCCACCGTTCTGGATGTGCGCAGTAAATCACGGGTAGGCCGCAGTGATATTGGCGTTAATGCTAATCGCATCCGGTCTTTCATAACCAGACTTAACAACAAGCTGGGACTGGATTAAGAATCAGCTCCAGGCTTGATTCACACCTGGTGTTAATCTAGTCAGGGATATGACCAAGTTTACTGCGTTTGGTCGCCAGGTAAGCCTGATTGTGCGAATTTTCACCGGTAATAATTGGAATACGCAGTGCTGAAATTCCCAGTTTTTGTAAGGCTTCAATTTTGAGTGGATTGTTGGTCATTAGCTCGATATCCGAAACCCCCAGGAAAGAAAATATCGGCTTGCACATATCATAGCGCCTTTCATCGGCATCGAAGCCAAGGGCCTGGTTAGCTTCCACGGTATCTGCGCCTTCATCCTGTAGCTGGTAGGCGCGTATTTTATTGCCCAGGCCGATGTTGCGCCCTTCCTGGCGTAAATAAATAATGACACCATTGCCTCTGGTCGCAATACGCTGCATTGCCTCCCTTAGTTGTGAGCCACAGTCACAGCGCAGGCTGAATAAGGCATCACCGGTCAGGCATTCCGAATGGATACGGCAAAGCACACGCTCCTCGGCCGCAATATTCCCGTAGACCAGGGCAATATGTTCCTTTTTGCCATCGGAATCTTCAAATGCATGAATGTCAAAGTCACCGAATGCAGTTGGCAACTTTGAAGAGGAAATAAATTTAACAGTCACTGGGGTTGTTGTTCCTGAACTTTTCTGGGCGTGCACTTTACCAGAAATCCGCCTGAAGCGGTTAATTTATCAGCGTGAATACCGCATAATTCACCCCCCTAAATAAATATTCGTATAAACCTGAATGATGAAAAGCCGGGATCTAAAGAACGTAGATATTGTGATAGCTGGCGCGGGCCCGGTCGGGCTTGCTGCTGCCTGTTCGCTTGCGGGGACTGGCCTGCAGATTTTACTTATTGATGCTGGTGAGGAAGCCTTAACTCTGGATGGAATCAGAAAAAATGCCGATCAAGCAGAGTTTGATGCTCGTGTCAGTGCTCTCACAGTGTCAAGTCAGGCAATGCTTGAACAGCTAGGCGTTTGGGAGTTAATGCAATCGGTCAGGGTTTGCCCTTACCGCGATATGGTTGTTTGGGACGGGGAAGGTACTGGCTCAATACATTTTGCTGCTGCAGAACTGCATGCTGAATCACTGGGACATATTGTTGAGAACCGGTTAATTAACGCAGCTCTATATGAGCGGGCAAAATTATCTCCTCAAATAAGTACGTTACACAATACAAAGATCGATGCTGTTATCGCCAGCGACAAGCCAGATGAGCATCCTGTTATGATGACGTTGGCAAATGGCGATAATGTGGCGGCAAGATTACTGATTGGTGCTGATGGCGGGAACTCATTTATTCGCGAGCAGTCTGGTTTCAAGGTTCGCCAATGGGAATATGGCCACAAAGCTCTGGTTACAACAGTGAAAACCGAATTAGGCCATCAATTCACCGCGCATCAGCGCTTTATGAAGACCGGTCCCCTGGCATTCCTGCCGCTATATCTGGCAACAGCTAAAAAAGCAGAGCAACAGTATTGCTCGATTGTCTGGTCCTGTGTCACAGAGGAGGCAGACGCCTTGATTGCGCTGGATGATAACGATTTCATGCAGCGTCTGGGCGAGGCGTTTGAGTTCAGGCTAGGTAGAATTCTCGAAATTGATGACAGGGCCTCCTTTCCCCTGTGGCAACGTCATGCTACAGATTATGTGCAGGACAATATAGCCTTGATAGGAGATGCGGCCCACAGCATCCATCCTTTGGCCGGGCAGGGAGTCAACATGGGTTTCGCTGACGTTGAGGTGCTCTCAGAGGTGATTTCCAAGGCATTGATGAAGGGAGAAGACTTTGCCTGCCATCAGACGCTGAGTCGTTACCAGCGCGCGAGAAAAGGTCAGAACATGGCGATGATGGCAGTAATGGAAGGCTTTAAACGCCTGTTTGGATCTGATGATCCCGGATTGACATGGCTGCGTAATAGTGGCCTGAAGCTCACTGATAACCTGCCCGTGGTCAAAAAACAGTTAATGCGTCAGGCAATGGGCCTGTGAAGCTGTAATTGCCGGCTTGAAAGCATTTTGGGTAATGATCAATAATCTTGCCTTTCTAAATGATAATAATTATCATTTGCGCCCCATCACGAGGAACTTATAATGTATCGGGCAACCAATCGGTTTTATTTTTTATTGTTGCTGCTAATCCCTGTCGCTTGCTCGGATCCAGCCTCTTCGCCAGAGAATGGCAATGATAGCGTCATGGCAGAAGAAACACTGCAGCAGTCTGCAGCAGGGTCACTGCCGGATCAGGAGATAACAGGACCTGTCATTGTTTACTCATCACGCCAGGAGCATCTCATCAAGCCCCTGTTCGATCGTTTTACTGAAGAAACGGGCATCGAAGTTCAATACCAGACTGGTGAAGATGGGCCGCTTATAGCGCGCTTGCAGGCGGAAGGAAAACAGACCTTTGCCGATGTGTTATATACAGTGGATGCAGGCAATCTCTGGTCAGCGGCTGAAAAAGGCTTGCTGACACCGATACAGTCTGCGGTTCTGGAAAGTAATATCCCCTCACATCTGCGCGATCCACAAAACCGCTGGTTTGGTCTGTCTGTACGGGCGCGTACCATAGCCTATTCAACCGAACGCGTGGATCCAGCCTTACTGAGTACCTATGAAGCGTTGGCTGATGACCAATGGCACGGCAAGCTCTGCCTGCGCACCTCGCGTAAGGTCTATAACATGTCTTTGGTTGCGACCATGATTGAACGCCTGGGTAAGGAAGCGACCCAGGAAATTGTAGAAGGGTGGGTAGATAACCTGGCGACGCGCGTATTTAGCAGTGATGCCTTGTTGATAGAAGCTATTGCTGCAGGCCAGTGCGATGTTGGTCTGGTCAATACCTATTATCTAGGGCAATTACAGAGTGATGATCCGGATATTCCGGTTGCGTTGTTCTGGGCTAACCAGGAATCAAGTGGCGTACATGTCAACATATCGGGGGCAGGTGTCACTCAATATGCAAAAAATCCACTGGCTGCTCAACGGTTACTTGAATGGCTTTCCACTGAAGAACCTCAAACCATGTTTTCAGCATTAAACCTGGAATACCCCGCCAACCCTGCGATAGAGCCGGTCGACCTTGTTGCCAGTTGGGGAGCATACAGGCAGGACAGTTTAAATGTGGAAGTAGCAGGTCGCCTGCAATCTGAAGCGGTCATGTTGATGGACCGTGCGGATTACCGCTAGGAATCTATGATGAACTCAATGCTGTCGAGTGGCAGCTGGTTATGGCGGGGTCTCGCTCTTTTTGCCGCTGCTGTGGTGATTTTTCCGCTGCTGATTATCCTTGCCCAATGGGCAACTATTGGCACTGGTGAGCAGGCAATCTGGCAGCATTTGTTTGAAACCAAGCTGGATCGCCTCGCCATTAATACTCTGATACTGGTTCTTGGTGTGGGAACGGGTGTTGTTTGCCTTGGGGTAAGCCTGGCCTGGCTGACTACCCTTTGTGATTTCCCCGGACGCCGTTTTTTTGAATGGGCCCTGATGCTGCCTCTTGCGATACCGGGTTATGTGATGGCTTTTGTCTTCCTTGGTATCATGAACTTTTCCGGTCCGGTTCAAACCTTGTTGCGTAAACGCCTGGGCCCGGATATCTGGTTTCCAGACGTTCAGGGCGCAACGGGCGTCATCATAATCCTAAGTCTCGTCCTCTACCCCTATGTATATATGTTGGCCCGCAGTGCATTTTTGAATCAGGGGCGTAACCTGATTGATGCAGGACGTATATTGGGTTTAAGCCGCCAGCAGGCATTTTTCAGAGTTGTTATCCCTGTTGCACGTCCGGCCATTATTGCTGGCCTGGCCCTCGCCCTGATGGAAACTCTGGCTGATTTCGGTGCAGTCTCCGTGTTCAACTATGACACCTTCACAACCGCTATTTACAACGCCTGGTATGGTCTGTTCAACCTTACTGTCGCAGCCCAACTGGCGTCACTGTTACTGTTGTTTGTCGGTGTAACCCTGATACTGGAAAAACAATCCCGTCACCATGCCCGTTATACCCAGGACGGCGCGAATCGGAGCAAATCTGATTACCGCTTATCAGGCCGTTCTGCTTTGGTGGCAAGTGTCTATTGCTCAGTAATCTTATTCATCGCTTTCCTGCTGCCTTTAGTACAGTTGACGGCATGGATGCTGGAAGCCGGTTTTGCTGAACAGGATGGGCGTTTTCTTGGCTTTCTCGGTCATACACTGGGCCTTGGTGCCAGCGCTGGAATGCTTGCTGTGGTCGTGGCTATGCTGTTGGCTTTTGTGAAACGCTTGCCGGGATCAGCCTTCACCCAACGCATAAGTGAGATTTCCATTCGTTTGGCGACTCTCGGCTATGCATTGCCCGGGTCCGTGTTAGCTGTAGGGATAATGCTTGGATTTACCTATCTTGACCGTACGCTGGGAACGCTGTTTTATGGCTCAGTTTTTGCGCTTGTTATCGCCTATTGCTGTCGTTTTCTGGCCGTCGCCTATGCGCCAATAGATGCTGGTCTGGAGCAAGTGAAACCCTCAGTGATCGATGCCGCTCGCAGCCTTGGTGCCAGGCCAGGACGTCTGCTCAGACAGATATATATTCCATTACTGCGCCCAGGCCTCATTACTGCTTTTACCATAGTCTTTGTGGATGTAATGAAGGAAATGCCAGCGACCCTGATCATGCGTCCATTTGGCTGGGATACGCTTGCTGTCAGAATTTACAGCATGACCGCTGAAGGTCAGTGGGAGCGCGCTGCACTGCCGGCGGTAACCCTTATTGCCATTGGTCTGGTGCCGGTATATTTGTTAATTCGTAATGCCCGGGGTGGGCAACACAGGGGTTGAAGCTCGTCACATTTCCATCTTGCAGGATGACCGGCTCTTACTTATGATGCAGTCATGTCAAAGCGTCATGACCGACAATACAGGTCGGATCTGGCGAGTAGAAACTGGCATTAAATGTCAGTGTTGCAGAGGAATTGAATGTGAGTGAGTCACGAGAAGATCTGTATTACGCCTCTTCCCATGAATGGGTCAAACCAGGGGAAGACGGTGTTGCCACAGTTGGAATCAGCGATTATGCCCAGAGTGAACTGGGTGATGTCGTGTTTGTTGAACTACCTGACGTTAACAGTGAGGTATCAGCGCATGATGAAGTCAGCGTCGTTGAATCTGTCAAAACCGCTTCGGATATTTATGCACCGGTTTCCGGTGAAATTCTGGCAGTAAATTCGCTGCTTGAAGATAGTCCGGAGACCATCAATTCCTCGCCTTATGACGATGGCTGGATTTTTAAAATCCGCATGAGTAACGAAGAGGAGCTTAAAGAGCTGCTTGGTGCCGAGGAGTACAGGGAACGCTGCGAAAGCTAGCTGCGGCTGAATTCGTATCTTGCCACTCTTAACAGGGTGGTCCCTGGGAAAAAACGTTAATTTGATTTTGGTTGATGCCTGACAATTTTGCTGCGCCATGGCCAAAAAACGGTAGTGATAAACGTGATAGATTCTGATGGTTTCAGGCCCAATGTGGGCATAATTATTTTCAATGAGAAAGGCCAGTTGCTCTGGGCGAAACGCCTTGGGCAGGATGCATGGCAATTTCCCCAGGGCGGTGTCCAGCTGGATGAGTCGCCTGATCAGGCTGCATTCAGAGAACTGAATGAAGAGGTTGGCCTCGCACAGGAAGACGTCGAAATAATTGCCAGCACAGAAAAATGGCTACGTTACCGGCTACCCAGGCATTTGATACGACATAATTCCCACCCTGTCTGTATCGGACAAAAACAGAAATGGTATCTGATGAGATTATTATCAGATACGGAAAAAATCCGCTTTGATATGGGCGAAAAACCTGAGTTTGATCACTGGCGCTGGGTAAGTTACTGGTATCCGGTAAACCAGGTGGTGTCATTCAAGCGCAAGGTATACAGAAAAGCGCTGGGAGAATTAATCCACCCATTCAAGGTAGCCTTGCAGGAAATCAATATCGAGCACAACAACCAACAGGAAACGGGTTCCTGAGCATCTTATGCTAGAAACTTTACGCAGCATCATTCAGGAAGTGAATGAGGCAACGGATCTTAATGCCTCACTGGAGATTATTGTCCGCCGGGTGCAAAAGGCAATGGATACCCGTGTCTGCACTGTTTACCTTCTGGATCATAA
The DNA here is from genome assembly GCA_965662685.1 of Pseudohongiellaceae bacterium. Classification (GTDB taxonomy): domain Bacteria; phylum Pseudomonadota; class Gammaproteobacteria; order Pseudomonadales; family Pseudohongiellaceae; genus Eutrophocola. Next base: position 16,022 of record CBFIIQ010000002.1, read on the forward strand.
CCTCGGCCGCTATGTCCTCATGGCGAGCAAGGGTCTGGACGCCTCTTCGGTAGGTAAGGCCAGCCTGGCTCCGGAAGAAGGGCTGGTGGGTCTGGTCGCCCAGCGCGCCGAACCGGTAAACCTGGAACATGCCTCATCCCATCCTCGATACTTTTATATTCCTGAAACGCGCGAAGAAGAATTTGAATCATTTCTTGGCGTGCCGGTTATTCACCACCGTGAGGTATTGGGCGTACTTGTTGTTCAGCAAGCTGAAGTACGGGCGTTTGATGCAGAAGAGGAAGCTTTTCTTATTACCCTGTCAGCCCAGCTGGCTGGCATCATTGCCAATGAAGAAGCTCGTGGGGCCGTCACCGGTTTCAGTCCTACCGGGCTAAAAACAACAGATGCCAGTTTTGAAGGTGTGCCGGGGGCACCGGGCGTTGTGATTGCCGAGGCAATTACCGTTTTTCCGCCTGCAGACCTCAGTGTTATTCCCAAACGCAAGGTCGAGGATATCGACAGGGAAATAGCCTTTTTCAATGAATGCCTTAACGCAGTAAGAATAGATATCAGTGAGCTGAAGATGAAAATCAAGTCTCAGCTGCGCCCTGAAGAACGTGAACTGTTTGATGCCTACCTGCATATGCTCAGTGACAATGCCCTGGGAGCGGAAGTAGATTGCCCGTATCAAGGAAGGTAGCTGGGCACAGGGTGCTTTGGCCAAGGTAGCTCGAGATCATGTGCGTAATCTTGAGCATATGGATGATGATTACCTGCGTGAACGTGCCACTGACATCAAGGATTTATGTTCCCGTGTGCTTTTCTATTTGCAGGATAAAGAGCAAAAAAACCGCAAATATCCCGAGCGCTGTATTCTGGTAAGCGAGGAGTTATCAGCGGCAATGTTGGCTGAAGTGCCAAAAGAAAATCTTGTCGGCATTGTATCTTCAAAAGGATCTGGACACTCCCATGTGGCGATTCTGGCTCGCGCTATGAGCATCCCGGCGGCCATGGGTCTCCAGGATCTGCCTTTTTCCGAGCTGGATGGTAAAGAGATTATTCTCGATGGCTATAACGGCCGGGTTTACAGTAATCCTTCTGATGAATTGCGTGAACGCTTTCTGGAAATTGTTCGTGAAGAAGAGCAACTCTCCGAGGGACTGGAGTCTATCAAGGAGCTGCCCTGTGAAACCCTCGATGGGCACAGGGTCGAGTTGTGGGTGAATACCGGCTTGATGACTGATGTGCTGCGTTCCAAGGAGCGAGGTGCTGAAGGGATCGGGCTTTTTAGAACTGAAGTGCCTTTCCTCCTGCGCGACCGATTCCCCACTGAACGTGAGCAAACGGATATTTATCGCCAGCAGCTGGAAGCCTTTCATCCCAAGACTGTCACCATGCGCACGCTGGATATCGGCGGTGACAAGCCTCTGCCTTATTTCCCCATCAAGGAAGAAAATCCATTCCTGGGATGGCGGGGAATCCGAGTCAGTATGGATCACCCTGAAATTTTTATCGGCCAGGTACGTGCAATGATCAAGGCCAGCGCCGGACTGGATAACCTGCAGATCATGCTGCCGATGATTAGTAATATGCAGGAGGTTGACGATTCTGTTCGCCTGATCAAGCGAGCCTATCAGGAGATTGTTGAAGAGGGCATAACGGTGGTCAAGCCCAGTATCGGAGTAATGATTGAAATTCCTGCGCTGATGTACCAGGTTGAGGCATTGTCCAGACGCGTCGATTTTATCTCTGTTGGCAGTAATGATCTGAGTCAGTACCTGCTGGCAATTGACAGAAATAACCCACGCGTATCAGGAATTTATTCAACGATGCATCCCTCTGTATTACGTGCCCTGAAACAGATTGCGGATGATGTTCACAGAGTCAATATGCGGCTGAGTATTTGTGGTGAAATGGCTGGTAATCCCGGCGCCGCAGTCCTGCTGATGGCCATGGGTTATGAAGTACTTTCCATGAATGCCACCAGCCTGTTAAAGGTGAAATCAGTAGTGCGCAACGTGACTTTCCAGCAGGCCAGGGAACTATTGGAAAAAGTACTGGCAGAAGATGATACCGAGTCAGTCAAGGCGCTTGTGGATATTGAACTTTATAATGCTGGCGTTGACAGACTGTTGCGTACCTCAAGCAATAGTTAGGCACTGCACTATTTCCTTTTGGCTGTATTTTGGTAAAAATCCTGCGCCAAAAAAGTTATACTTTCAGCCCAGATTCCACCCGCTTGATTTCAGAACCACGAAGCTAACCCAGGCCTCACAGTATGCTGCAATTTCCCCAGATTGATCCGGTAGCCATTTCCCTGGGACCGCTACAGATTCATTGGTATGCCCTGACCTATATTGCCGGTTTTGCGGCAGCGTGGTTTCTGGGCATGAAACGGGCGGATGCCAAAAATTCCGGTTGGACACGCACCCAGGTCAGCGATCTGATTACCAATTCTGCCATAGGTGTTATTCTTGGTGGACGCATCGGTTATGTGGTTTTTTACAATGCCGGTAGTCTGTTGGAAGACCCCCTTTCGCTGTTTTATATCTGGCAGGGAGGCATGTCCTTTCACGGTGGTTTGCTGGGGGTAGGGACTGCGCTGTGGTTATTTGGCCGTAGCACGGGCAAATCGGTTTTTCGGGTAATGGACTTTACCGCTCCGCTTGCGCCCCTTGGCCTGGCGTTTGGTCGGCTGGGAAACTTTATCAATGGTGAATTGTGGGGCAGGGCCGCAGACGTGCCATGGGCCATGGTTTTTCCTGCAGACAAACTGCAAATAGCTCGTCACCCGTCCCAGCTCTATCAGTTCGCCTTGGAGGGCATAAGTCTGTTTTTGATTCTCTGGTTGTATTCATCAAGACAGCGTCCGGTCTTCGCCGTTACCGGAGCCTTTTGTCTGGGTTATGGGGTTTTTCGTACTTTCGCAGAGTTTTTTCGTGAACCCGATGCCCACCTTGGTTTTGTGGCCTTTGACTGGATGAGCAAGGGGCAGCAGTTATCAATTCCAATGATAATTGGTGGTGTTATCATTTTGTTGATGGCCTACCGCAATGACAGTTTTAACAAAACGCCAACAGCTCGATAATAAATATAAACAGGTAGGTCGGATAAGCTCTGAAGGGGCGCCATCCGACAGGAATAAATAACAAGAATTTAACTAACCCAAATCAAGAGATTTCCTGATGCGACAATACCTCGACATGATGCAGCATATTCTGGATAACGGTGCGAAGAAACAGGATCGTACCGGAACCGGAACTCTTTCTGTATTTGGTCACCAAATGCGTTTTGATTTATCCAAAGGGTTTCCTTTGCTCACCACTAAAAAACTTCATATCCGCTCTATTGTTATAGAGCTGCTATGGTTCTTGAATGGTGATACAAATATAAAGTACCTGAAGGATAATAATGTAAGAATCTGGGATGAGTGGGCAGATGAAAATGGCGAACTTGGTCCTGTTTACGGATTTCAGTGGCGCTCCTGGCCGGGAAAAGATGGCCAGACTATAGACCAGATTGATAACGTGATGAACAATATAAAACAAAATCCGGATTCACGCCGACATATTGTGGTGGCTTATAATCCTGCTTATGTAGACGAAATGGCGTTGCCTCCCTGCCATTCCCTGTTTCAGTTCTATGTAGCAGATGGAAAGCTTTCCTGTCAGCTTTATCAGCGTTCTTGCGATACCTTCCTCGGGGTACCCTTTAATATTGCCTCCTATGCACTGCTTACACATATGATGGCCCAGCAATGTGATCTTGAAGTAGGTGATTTTGTCTGGACTGGTGGTGATGTGCATTTGTATCTGGATCACCTGGATCAGGCTCGAGAACAGCTTACGCGAGAGCCCATGACATTACCGCGCCTGGAGATTAAACGAAAACCACCTTCATTGTATGAATATACTTTCGAAGACTTTGAAATTCTCGATTACCAATCACACCCTCATATAGCGGCGCCGATATCAGTATGAAGATTTCACTTGTCTGGGCGATGGCCGAAAACCGGGTAATTGGTCTCAATAACAGCTTGCCCTGGTACCTGCCGGAAGACCTTAAATATTTCAAACGCATTACTTTGGGTAAGCCGGTAATCATGGGACGAAAAACCTATGAGTCCATTGGCAAGCCCTTGCCAGGTAGAACCAATATTGTGGTCAGCCGTAATGCCGGGTTTTCTGCCGAGGGAGTAAAAACAGTGAGTTCACTGGATGAGGCTAAAAAGCTTTGCGAAAGTATTGCTCTAATTGATGGTGTTAACGAGGCTATGGTGATTGGCGGGGCAGAAATTTACTCGCTGGCCTTACCGCTGGCAGATCGGCTCTATCTCACTGAAGTGTCATGCAGAAGTAGAGGGTGATACCACTTTCCCGGACTTTGATCGAAGTCTATGGCAGGAAGTCGCTCGCGAAGATTTTGAAGCCTCCGCACCAAACCCCTACTCTTATAGTTTTCTGGTGCTGGATAAGATTCAGTAAAGCCTGGTGGATCTAATTTATTAGTATTTAGCTTCACCGGAATTTTCAGCACTATTCCGGTTCAGCAAAACATACCGCGCAAATCTTGTTGCCATCCAGGTCTCGCATATAAGCGGCATAAGCATTGGGGGCAAATTCACGAGGTCCGGGCGCCCCTTCATCGGTGCCCCCCAGCGCCATGCCGTTGGCATGAAATTCATCCACGCCGGCGCGAGTTGGTGACTTGAAGCCATAGGTACCACCATTGGCAACCGTTGCAGGTTCTCCATTGGCTGGATTCAAGAGGAAAAATTCTGGCCCCTCATCGGTGCCGAACATCGCGGAGTGGCCTTCCACTGTACCAACCAGTTTTGCACCAAGAGGGCCCAGCACTGCTGTATAAAATTCAGTAGCCTTATTTATATCGTTGGTACCGACACAAGTATGATGAAGTAGTCTCATGATTATTCCTTCTTTTACGCGAGCTTATCGGCTCGCTAATAATTATTGGTTATCCCAGTTTTCCTATCGCATTCTTACTGGCGACGGCCACTCCAGGGAAATTGCTCTTCACCGTCAGTTCGGGTCCAGACGCCATTGAATGAAGAATAGTCCGGGCTGAAATCGAGATAGACAAAGCCTTCACCGTCCTGATCAGTCCACTCCAGAGAGAACGAATGTTCACCTTCTTCCTTGATCAGGCCCGACAGGCGTCCTTCAAAGAAGCCGTTTTCATCTTCCACTGAATAAGAGCCGGCAAAACGGCCCTGGGCATCGAAGCTCAGCACTGTCACTACTGGATCAAGATCACCGCCATTGTAGGCCATACCGGCATAACGCCCAGCAATTTTCATGATGCCTTCCGGGACTGCTGCCTGTGCCAGAGTGGTTGTGAAAATTAACAGAAAGATGAAGCTGTTGCGAAGAACAATAGAGAGCTGTTTATTCATGTTTGAATTTTTTATCAGTGTAGTTCAGTAGTAATAAAGGCCGCAGCATTATTATAAAAAAACCGCCCGGTGTGCAGGGCGGTTTTGTAGGGAGCATTCCTCTTTCCTGTGACTGTTTAGACGCTACTCCCGGCTCAATTTCCTGTAGTACTCTGCCACTGATTCCTTATATTCGTCTGGAATGATGTCGGAGGTCGCTGTTCGCACATTATTGGGATTATTGCTGTCGTTATCCAGTTGCAGACCTACTTCCAGTTGCTCAATAAGTGCCAGCATATCGTTATATTCCGCCGCCAGAATATCTTCATTGCGATTCAGACGTGTAGCTTCCAGTTGACGTATCCAGTCAACCATCTGGGCCAGTTCCTCGGCGTTGAGTTCAAGATCCTGCACGGCATCGCGGGCTATCTCGGTAAACTGGTCAAGATCACCATAGAACTGTTCAGGGATATCAATGGGGCCATTAAACAGAGGATCAACACCGGTCCAGGCACCAAAGCGAGGCTCCATTGCAAACCTGTCTCCACCTCGATTACCACCGCCTTGTTGTTGCCCCTGCTGCTGGCCACCCTGTTGTCCTTGCTGACCTTGCTGACCTTGCTGACCTTGCTGATTTTGCTGTTGCCCCTGTTGTCCTTCCTGTCCTTGCTGCTGTCCCTGACCATTCTGTGCCAGCTGCTCCTGCAGGCGTGCACGCAGGCTTTGTGCCTGGCGTCTGGCTACATCCAGATCCGAGGTGCCCGGTGCGCCCTGGGTAGCGACCATTTCCTGGGCATTTTCCAGACGTTCGGCCAGTTTGCGCATTTCCGCAGTGACAGCACTTTCATTACCCGCGATATATAGTCCATAACCGGCATCTATATAAAGACCAGCGTTGGTGAGCGCCTGTTCAAGTTCATTTTCAACAATATCCTGATTGGCGCGCTGTAATTCGCGTGATGCTTCCGGAACATCATCACCAAAGCGCTGCATGGTGCCAAGCATCTGTTCCTGAAGGGTGGAAAGCTCCGCGGCCAGCTCTGCTTTCTGCCGCGCCAGTTCCCATTCTTCCTGGAGTTCCATGCCACGGCTATTAGGGTCTTCACCAGATTCACGTTCTGCCACTGCTGTGGCCATGGCCTGTTCAAGAATCTGTTCCTGTCGCTGCTGCTCTCGCAACATGCTTTCGGCCCGATCAGCCATGTTGCTGAATGAAGATTGCATATCAGCGAGCTGGTCAGCGACTATCTGTTCGCGCGCGCCTTCCAATTGTCGGCCAGCTTCATCAGCAGCCCGTTGTAATTCTTCGGGGCTGGTATTTCCCCGCATTGCCTCGGCACTTTCTTCCATCGCGCGAATGGCACTTTCCAATCGTCGTTGCAGTTCGTTCTGGGCAATTTGTTCTCCTTGCTGCTGCCCCTGGCCGGCTTGTTGTCCTTGCTGACCAGGTTGTTGTTCTTGCTGTCCGGATTGTGCGCCTTGTTGTCCCTGCTGACCTTGTTGCCCCTGTTGTCCTTCCTGTCCTTGTTGCTGGCCCTGCTGCTGATTATTCTGGGCAGTTTGCTGTCCCTGCTGACCACGCTGCAGGCTTTCCCGCTGCTGTTGCAGTTCATCAAGGCGTTGCTGCAATTCTTCTGCTTCGCGTCTTAACATTTCCTGTTGGTAGCGCTGTGCTTCTGATAGCTGTTGCTGGTTGCGCAGGTTATTAGCCAATTGCTGCTGACGACGAGCCAGTTCATCCAACTGGTTCATTATGTCTTCTTCCTCGGCCTGTTGTGCCTGGGGGGAGACATTGCTTCCGGTTTCGTACTGATTCAGCTCCAGGTCCATTTCCAGTTCAAACATTTCAGCCAGGTCCTGTTGCGCGCGGCCACCACCGCCGCCGCCGCCACCTTGCTGCTGGTTGTTGACCTGAAATTCGTTAAATACCGCTTCGGCCCGCAGTAAATGCTGGAGAGCTTCCTGGGCAGGCTGAATGGCATCATCCAGCTCAACCGCCGCCAGACGCTCAGAGGCCGGGTACATACTTTGAACAGCTTCTTCCATGTTGCTGACAAATTGCTCTATCTGGTCATCCATATTATCGAGCTGACGTGCACGGGTGCGCTCAGCCAGAGTGGCAGCCTGCTCGGCCAGAGTAGTTTGCAGCTCTGACAGCAGGGATGAGTTAACCTGAATCTGTCCATCGTTTGAGTCCTCAGCCTGTTCGCGAATCAGGTTCCAGGTAGAGGAAATGATCTGGCGTTGTCGGTTGGATATTTCATCCTGTGGGCCACCACCGCCACCTCCACCGCCTCCGCCAGACATTTGCGACTGGCTATAGCGACGCTGATAGGATTGAATCTGGATGAAAAACATATCGGTACGGACAGTCTGGGTTCGGTCATTTCCTTCGGCGTAAAAGGAAATAAGGTCACCGGGTACCAGGGGTACTTCCGAAGCAGGCAGGAGATCTTCATCCTCATCAGTCCCGATCATCAGATTGACGTATTCCTCTTCAGATTCTTCAACTCGCTGTTGCCGCTGTTGCTCTTCGTTCGAGGTAACAATAGAGAACTGGCCCACGTTGGTTTGCGTGTCTTCCTCTTCAGCAACACGCATATTCTCAAGCATGAAGATATACTCAGCGGTGATATCACGTGTGTTTTCAGCCAGGGTAACTGTTTCCCAATCCCCCCCGTTGATTGAATATTTAAGGCTTAGTGCTTCCAGATTGAAATCATCACTGGCTTCAATACGCGCAGTGACTTCCTCGATATTACTGGCATTCCAGTCACCACCGGGACGAATGAATTCGATTACCGGTTTTCCGTCTTCTGCAATTCGAATGAAATAATCATCACTCAAGCGAACCTGCTCACCGCCAACAATGGCAGCTATATAATACTCGCCTTCATCGGTGACCATGAATTCAGTCGTGGCTTCCACGCCATCAACTTCAAGGGGCTGACCATTTTCATTCAACACCAGTTCGCCACCTGGCAGGGGAGCAGTAGTGGTTACTTTCAGTCCGATCCTGGTATCGGGCAGGGTTCTGATATCACCCAGTTCGAATGTTTCGGGATCCCGTTCTGTCCACTCCGGGTAGTTGTAGGTCAGTTCCAGTTTTTCAATACCGGGCACTTCAACCACCTGTATCTCAAATTCCGGACTGCGAATGCCTGTGGTGGTGACAAAATAATTCATGTCTTGTTGAAGTGAGAAAAAAGTGAACTCAAACCCGGCAGGGCTTTTTACCATTTCTACATCCTGCCATTCACCACCGGTTTCACGCACATGAATAACCGCCTTGTCGGGCGAGAAGCCTTCCATGACAGCCATAACCCGCAAATTGGCACCGCGCCTCACACTCTGGTCGCCCGGGGTGATAGTAATGGATTGTGGAGGAAGCAGGTCATCTACAGCCCAACCGGCAAATAAATTCCGCAGGCTGTAATTCATCATGCCAGGCCCGGCAACTACCAGAATCAGTAACACGGTAATTGCTGTCGCGCCGATGGCGCCGGCAAGATTGAAGTCCTTCTGCCTGATCTCCTGATGAACAGGATGAGTCTCGCTGACCTGAAGTGCATCTTCTGCCAGCAGATCAAGGAAGGGATTGTTGCTTTCACGCATCTGGGAATAGGTTTCGACACGTCCGCCAAAGTCCGGTGTACGTTCTTCAATCTTGCTGCTGATGTTGGCATCAAGATCCTGTAACGGGCGGATAATTGTGATGATGATGGCCGCGGCCACAGCCAGCACCAGCAGAATCCGGAAAGCGGCGACAGTTTCGCCGGAAAACCCACTTTCAGTAGAAAACCAGGCACCAATAACAGACATCAACAGCAATACAACAGCACTGGCAGCAACGCCCTGCAAGAGAGTGAGTTTTCTAAGACGCTGTCTGAAAGCGTCGAGATACTGATCCAGACGGTTGGAAGTATTCATCTGCTGATTGCCTTTATATAGCTTTCTTTTACCTGATGTTTATAAGGTTCCCGTTCTTACGCGTAGGTACTGATTACCCAGAATCGACTCAGCGAGAACAATAATAGCAAGCAAAATCAGGAAGATACGCCAAATTTCATTTTCTTCTCTGTCCTCACCTGCGTTAACTGCGGCAGAGTCCGGGTTCAGGCTCTGTTCCCCCGCATTAGCCGTACCGGCGACTACATTCTGCCAGTTTTGAATTACCTGGGCATCCATTACTGTGAGATCGGATTCCCGTCGATCCGGATTGACTGCGACCAGTACCTCTCCTGCAGGGGTAAAGACCTGATAGTAGCCTGTTTTATTCAAGCGAATATCCTGAGACTGGGTAGTATCTGATAATGACAACAGACTTTCGCCATCAGGATCAAATACCTGACCAGAAGCACCACCGGCCAGCGATAACTGAAGAAAGCTTTCTGCTACCTGTTCGCGGATTAACAGGTTTTCATTGGACAGGTAGCGCGCCGCCTCTGCCATAAAGCTGACAAACACCGGTTTTACCGGCAGATCACTAAGGGTATTGTCCAGTGCCGTAGTCAATAGCAATATGCGACCGCGGCCAATTTCACTTTCGATCAATACCGGGCGGTCTGAGGTCTGGGCGATGAGGATGCGTTGATCTCCAGTCAGATTGACCGGCAAGGCCTGCATATTGACGGATCCCCAGCCGGATGTTTGTGAAAGCACGGGATGACTGCTATCTATCATGGTAATTGGATTGCGGCTTTCGCGTCCTGGACTGGCAGTGCCAACCTGAAGCCCAAGCACAGGCACGGTATCAAGACCAAGACTGGCTTCTCCGGCTGCAGCCAGAACGGCTCCACCACCACTGACATAATCGCTGATTGCACTTGCCAGACTGGTATTCACGGTGCCGATATCTTCAATAACAATCCAGGGATAGCGCTGCAGTATCCTTGCATCCAGATCATCGATTGTTTGTGTGATGACTTCATAGCCTCTTGGTGCGGTTTCAAGCGCGGCACGAATATAGGTGACGCCAAGGGATTCCGGATTTGTTGTGAGCAACATTACCGGTGCTGGCGGAGAGTTATCAAACACGGTATGGCGGATGTCATCACCGGGCAATGAATCAGGTGGTAACAATTGAATATCAATTCGGTTATCGCCTTCTTCAAAGACCACGTTATCAAAAGCCACAATAGTATTGCCAGCCCCCTCGAGAGTGACGTCCTGTCGTTGTTGTTCAACATTGTTGATGCTTAAAATGACGGACTTTTCAGCCATATCATCTTCACTGACCAACCCCCGAATACCCACTTCAACACTATTGCGGGCTTTAACAAGCACGGAATCCACCAGCCAGTTAGGAATGTTCTCTGTCCTGATCTGAACAATATCCAGAGTGACCGGTCTGCCATTAATAACATCGGGGATCATGTCGGCAAAACGAACTGCCTGGCCACTTTGTTGATAATCACTGATGAAGTGCATGATGAAATTAGCCTGGCTTTCCTCGATCAGGGTATTCATCGTGGTCACCATGATGCCAAGATCCAGTTTCCCATTATCCGGTGAAAGGCTGCTCAATGCCTGAATCAGGACATTCCTGTCATCAGTGACAGGCACTATTGTAGTTACCCCTGAGGAAGCGGTGTACAGGCTTGCCACCTCATCCTCATCCATATTGTTGACGATATCTCTTGCAGCTTCCTCGGCCGCGGCAAAGCTTTGGCCTTCCTGCATTGAGAAAGAAGTATCCAGCACGATGACATGGTGTGTGGTGTCTTCAGTGACGATCGCGGCTGGGGGAGTAAAAAATACGGGACGCGTGAACGCCAGTACCAGAAACAGGAAAAACAGAATGCGCAGAGCCATAAGCAGCAGGTATTTAAGTTTACGCTGAACATGGATACGTTTCTTGGCTGGCTCCAGAAACATGGCAGTACTGAATTGTTCCCGTTCGGTAACCTGGGTTTCAAGTCGATGCAGCCAGACTGGCAAGCCGATACCCAGAAGGCCCAGTAGAAAAAGTGGAGCTATTAATGCCACAGATCAGCCTCGCTTTTCTCGAAATGTTAAATAGTTATGCAAGGCCCGGTCCAGTGGCTCAGCGGTGTTGATCAGCACATGGTCAGCGCGAATACCACTGGCCGCTTCCTGGATAGTCTTGATGTGTTGCTGGATTTTTTCACGGTAGGCTTTCGCCATATAACCAGGCTCCACTTCGATAGCCTGACCGGTTTCCATGTCTTCATAGAGGGTAGACTGATTGATCCGCGGATCCAGCTCTTCAGGATCAAGCAGATGAAAAATGATGACATCCTGACCATGCATGGCCAGCGGTCGAATCTGCTCCAGCAGTTCCTCCGCATCACAATAAAAGTCGGAGATTACTGCCACCAGCCCACGTTTTTTCACGTGCTCGCGAAAGCGGGTCATGGGTTTATTGATGTCGGTACCCATTGAGGCTTCGGCTTTGTCGAGAATATGAATGACACCCTGCAGTGAACCGGGCTTGCTGGCAGGGGGGCGATAATCAATGACCTCATCATCAAACAACATAACGCCAACCGCATCATGTTGTCGCGAAGCCAGATAGGCCAGACTGGCACCCAGATACTTACCATACTGAAGTTTTGACGGACTATCGGTTTTGGTTGCTGCACCAAAGCCCATAGAGGCACTGGTGTCCAGCAACAGCATCAGGTGGCTGTTGGTTTCACCCATGAAGCGTTTGATATAGGTACGGTCGGTACGTGAGTACACATTCCAGTCTATATAACGCGGATCGTCGCCCTCGCTGTATTCCCGGTATTCAACAAATTCCTGACTAAAGCCAAACTTGGGTGAGCGATGCAGGCCATTTACAAAGCCTTCAACCACGGCTTTTGCTACCAATTCCAGATTCGACATGCTGGCCAGTACGGCAGGATCGAGCAGCCGGGTCTGGGCTTTGCGGTTATCAGTATGGGTCAGGCTCATCAGTTAATCCGTTTTTCTCAGGCGGCTTCGGCAGGCGCAGACAGATCATTAAGCATGCTTGCGAGAATATCGTCTACGGTCATGCCATCAGATTCTGCATAGTAATTCGGTAATACCCGGTGCCGCAGGATAGGAGTGGCCAGGACCCTGATATCTTCTGGTGTGACATGGTAGCGACCTTCCATCAGCGCGCGCGCCTTGGCGGCCAGTACCAGGTTCATGGAAGCACGGATACTGGATCCAAAGTTAATATATTTTTTAACCATCTCAGTGGCCAGTGGATCCGAGGGGCGAGTTGCTCTTACGACATCTACCGCATAACGGGTAACAGATTCTGAAATGGGCACCTGACGCACCAGCCACTGGAACTTCATAATTTCCTCGCTACTGGTACAGGCTTTTACTTCAGGCATGTCTACGCGTCGAGTAAAACGATCCAGTACCGCTACTTCTTCTTCCGCAGACAGATAACCCAGAATTTCGTTAAACAGGAAACGATCGAGCTGGGCTTCCGGCAATGGGTAAGTACCTTCCAGTTCGATAGGGTTCTGGGTTGCCAGAACCAGGAAAGGCTTGTCGAGGCGATGCAGTTGTCCACGCACGGTAACGGTTTTTTCCTGCATGGCTTCAAGCAAGGCAGCCTGTGTTTTTGGTGGTGTTCGGTTAATTTCGTCGGCTAATAGTACATTGGTGAAAACCGGGCCAGGAACGAAGCGCCATTCACGTTTTCCCGTACTCTGGTCTTCTTCAACCATGTCGGTACCGGTGATGTCACCCGGCATAAGGTCAGGGGTAAACTGAATTCGTTTGAAGGTCAGACCAAGTGCCGAGGCCAGCGTGTGAACCAACAGGGTTTTTGCGGTTCCGGGCATCCCGGTAATCAGGCAGTGCCCACCCACATAAAGCGTGATAAGCAGGTTATCAACTATTTGCTGCTGTCCAATAATGGTTCCAGCAATCTGCTCACGGATGTTGTTATTGGCCGTCTGGAAAGCTTTCACCAGCTCGCGGGTTTCTTCCGTATCAAAAGTATCGTTCACGTTTTCACTCATAACTTGTTCCTGTGGTTCACTCTTTAAATTTTGTAGGTTGTTATCTGAAATTTATCCTGGATCAGTTTTGTGTTCTGCTCATCTCCAATAACAGTTGCTGGGCTGGCCGGTATTGTGGAGCAATATCCAGGGCTGTCATCAGGTATTCCATAGTCTTCTCGGCATTGTCCAATGCGTTGTAGGCATTGGCAATGCGATAGTTGGCTGAGGCCTTGTCGAGAGGATCCAGCGCCAGCAGCACTTTATATTCTTCCAGAGCCTGTGCCGGGCGCTCGGTCTCCATATAGAGGTCGCCGAGAGTTACATGCAGATTCTCGATGAAAGGGTCAGCATAGTTGGTATCGATCAGCACGGCCTCTGCCTCGTCTTTCATATCCTTCTCAAGGTAGTAGTCTGCCAGTTTTAACAGGGCGCTGGGTAAATAACCGCCTTTCTGCCAGAAAGACTGCAAGGCCTGAAATTCTTCCTCGTGATTACCAAGTTTGCTGTTTACTCTGGCAATAACGATATAGGCGCTATTATTCTCAACATAATCGGGGTAGGTAAAAACTGCGCGCTTTGCTGCGGCCAGTGCCTCATCCCATTTTTCTTCCCCGAGTGCGGCGTAACTGACGCGCATGTCTTCCATCCAGACACTCAGCCCGCTGAGTAATGGCCCGTATTCAATATCAATGAACTGTTTAAAGTGGCGATCAAACTCTTTATCACTAATGCCCAGACTATTCTCTATGGCCTGAACCGGAGTGGCGCCTTCATTAAACTGGTAAAGCATATCGACAATTTTCTCAAAGCCGTATTCCAGGTCGATGAAATCAAAGATCAGTCCTGCCTGCATATAGGAAACAATCACCTGTCCCTGGTAAGTGGGACGCATGAAGCCATCATCCAGTTCCGAAATTGGCATGAACTTGCCCTCAGCCATGGCCTGCAGAACATCAGTAGGAATTTTGCGACCAGGGATGGGGCCGGTACGCCATTCCTCGTAAACGGATATACCTTCACTGAACCAGCGCGGCACAAAATGATTGGTCGCTTCGAGCGTAAAGACATGCGCCATCTCGTGCCACAGGGTGGTCCCCCAATGGTAACTCTGTTCGGGATGACCGGTGGGGGAATCCATGGCAAACAGATAGCCAAAGGTGACTCCCAGTATGCCGACTCCAGGCATGCCGATGGAACGCACGACAAAATCTTCATGATTGGGATAAATTTCCACAATGATGGGTTCTCGCGGCGTGAAATTATAGCGTGCCGAATACAGGTCGATGCTTTCCTTGGACAGTTTCTGTGCATAGTTTTGCAATACGTCATTTTCATCGCGATGCAGGCGCAGTATAAATTCCGGCAGGGGGCCAACCGGAGGATTCGGATAACTGATGGAAACAAAATCTTCGTTAAAGGTATCCAGCAGGCGTAAAAGGTTGACGGTCATCGGGTTGAAGGCGTCACCCTCATAGGAAATATTGACATGGCGAATGGCATCATTAATGTCGTTCAGGCGTAGATAATTCTGTCCAAGATAGATATGCGCCTCCCAATGATCAGGTTGCAGCTCAACCGCCTTTTTAAAAAAGTCACCTGCTTCTTCATAGCGACGCACAATGGAGGCAAAGTAGCCTGGAATAAAATAGGCATCACCATAGGCAGGACTTTCGCTTAATGCCTCTGCTATCCAGCTCTCATGCTCTTCACGGGTCATAAAGGCATAAGCTGCACGCAGTGCTTTCAGTTCCATGGTTGGAAGCGATTCATCCCTGGCAAACTCGAAGGCTTCATCGAGGGAATTCAGCGCTTCATCATAGCGATCCCCCTGCAAGAGAGAACGTATCGTCATCATGATGGCGCGAAGCCTGGCACCATGAGGGGCAAGACCTTCTTCCATTACGCTGGAAAGATGTTGATTCAGAACCTCGGGGTCACCGCCTTCACTCAGGGCAGATGCTGCGCCGATGTGAGCCCATGAGTTCAGCGGATCAAGCTCAAGGGCTTCATTGAACAGATTAAACGCCTCCTGATACTGGTAAGTCTCCATGAAAAGCTCACCCCAGCGAATACGTACCATGGGATCATCGGGAAATTGAGTGATAGCATCCCTGAACTGACTGTTTGCACTTTGCAGATCACCAAGAGCCCAGAATGCTTCAGCACGGATCTGCGGTGGATGTTCACCGCTGTTAAGACTGGCAAAACAGTTTCTCGCCTCTGCAGTTTTTCCACTCCAGGATAGAGTGTCGCATTGCAGAAGGGCCTCATTCTCAAGTGCCCCGTATAAATGATCCCGGGCATACGTATTGTTGGGCAACAATGGCAAAAGAAATGCCAGACATAAGCTCGCTGTAACTGTTTTGTTGGTAACAGTCGAGTAGTTAAGAAATTTTTGGATAGGCTTATTCAACATCTGCCTGAGAGCTTCCCCGCAGCATTTCAATTTCTTCGCTGACTTCTGCAGACTGCAGAATGAGTGCCTGTAAACGCTGAATATATTCGCTGTTGGTAAATTCGTTGCGGCGTAATTGTAATGACTCTATTTCCGCGTCCAGCTCAAGGCGCCTGGTAATTAAATTGCTTATACGGGGATTGTCATCGGAAAGTTCTATCGCCTGAACACGCGCGAGGGTAAAACTGGCTGCGCCCTCGCCCCGGATCTGAGCGTGCTCCGTCGCCAGTCTGCCCGAAGATTCAAAAAATTCGGTGACACTGCGCTCGGCAAAATCAAATGCTTCCTGAATGCTGACATTATTATTCTTGTTAAGGTCGGCAGTTTCACTGGTCAGGGCAGTGGCAAAGAAGGGCCCGAACTCGGTGGCATTTTTCTCATTACCATTGCGGGTCGCTGTAATTATGATGCGGTTTTCACTTTCAAGACGCTCCAGAATGGCGCCGCTGGTACTTGAGGTGTTCACCAGGAAGTGATTTTGACCCGGAAAGCTTTCCATAATATCCACCAGGTCGCCATCGGTGATATCCGGGCCAGCGATATTAAATTTATACTGCTCACCGTCATAACTGCCATGGCCAACCAGGTAAATGGCGACACGATCGTCATCAGTCATGGATGCGGCAAGATTCTCGAAGTGGCTTAGCAGAGCATCTCTGGTTGCGCCGTCTCCCGCCAGAGAGGTGACCTGTGATTCCTCAGCCAGGGTAAGTGAGGCCTCGCGGAT
>CBFIIQ010000002.1:32557-54653 GCA_965662685.1 Pseudohongiellaceae bacterium
TTCTCGAACTCGGGCATGCCTCCCAGCCCCTGAACGATGGTGACATATAGCGCAGCCTGCACAGCTGTGGGCATTACAGCAGATATCATGGCAACAGCTGATATAAACAGGGATGTGATTGATTTGTTCATAACCCTCTCAATAGACTTTTATATGGTGCGCCAATGCCGTCGAAGCAACCATTCCGCAGCTTTCAACAATATTAATAAAAGGAAAAAGAATGGCGCATCCCACAGGTAACTAATTTGTTGTTCGGTGATCCCTGCTGTTGAATAGGAAATAGCTTCCGGGATCTCATTCCATTGTTCAGGGCTCCAGTACTGGCCGCCGGTAAGCACTGAGATACGTTCCAGTAAGGGACGGTTCTGGCGTATATTGAATATTTCCTGGCCCTCGTCATAGCGGACCGCTGTTGTAGTTGCACTGACGAGGCTTTCACCCACTCTGGAAATCGCTTCAATACTGTAAAGCCCGGTCTGATTCGGCGCGAAGGATGCTTCATAGACACCAGGCTGGCCGGCAAGCGGCTGAAGATCAAGACTTACCACGTCACCGTTTTCGGAGGACACCACGGCGGAAATTTCCAGTCCCTGATTTTCTTCAGCATCGGGATCACGTACCTGTGCGCGTATACTAATTTCTTCATTTTGTATTCGACTGGTGAGCTCGAATGGTCTGGGGGAATTGGCGACCAGCCCGCGGGTAAGCTGGCGCCAGAAAGTTTCATGGCGCATATCTGCGACCGGCAAACTCATTTGCCAGCGCCAGGTGCCGCCAGTGGCCAGAATATAAGTCTGACCTTTGCCATAGGGCTGGGTTACCAGCAGGGGCTGAATGCGTCCTTCGACATTAACTCCCAGCAGTGTGGTCGCTGCCGGGCGCAGGGGGCCAAGCTGCTGATGATCAGCGACTTCCGGTAATTCGGTCCAGAGTCGCTCATTCTCAGATTCACTGTCACTGAATTGCAGCATTGGTGCCAGTCGTCCGCTATCGGTCAGGGTCACCGGCGCTTTTTCACGCACAAATGCTGCATTATCTGCATTCAGCCGTGATGGAAGAATTTCATTGACGACAGTTTCTCCCCAGCCGCCAAGGCCCAGACCATTGAGTCCTGCCAGCATCATCAGGCTGCCACCACGATCACTGACAAAATCACGAATCATGGCATGCTGGTCACTGGTAAGCTCGGCGGCATTCAGACTGCCAATAATGAGGGCGTCGTAATTAAACAGTTCGGCACGTTCCTCAGGAAAACCATTTTCAAGTTGTTCCGGGCTTTCAATGCCCTGGCGATAATATTTATTGGGGGTTACCTTGAGCAGAGTGGATAACTGTATGCTGGGGTCGTCATTGAGCGCCCTTTGCAGAAACTTGTACTCCCAACGTGGTTCACCTTCTACATATAAAACCCTGTAACGGCTTTCCTCTACATCGACCACTCTGGCGCGTGTGTTGTTGGCAAGATTGCTTTCATTATCAATAGGGTCAAGGGTGAAGCGAAGGTCAAGCTGGCCAGGTTCGGGGACTTCGATATCCACAAACGCCAGAGTCATATTCTGGTCATCTCCCAGCACGATATCTTGTGTGGTCAAGAAGGTGTCGCCGTCATAAACCTTGACCCTGGCACTGCCGCCCTGGTCATGCCGAATGGCTACTCTGGCTGAAAGCGTGGTGCCGGGCAGGGCTTTTTCCGGTAACAGCACCTCGCTAAGTTCAAGGTCTTCAGGAATGGTTTCACGACCGATACCAACGCTGTGGATGGGAACGCCAAAACTGGCAATTTCGCTTAATTCAGCCTGTGCAATGGCACCGCTGTTATCTGCCCCGTCACTGATCAGGATTATCGCTCCCAGCGAAGAGCCGGTAGCCTGGCGCAATGTCTGTAATACGGCCTGTCCGAGGTTGGTGGCTGCGCCTGGTTCAGGCAGCGTCGAAAAAGCATCCATGGTATTGGCACTGGCAGCGAAGCCGTAGGGCAGGATATTGTAAATGCTGGCTATGTCTGCCAGCGAGTCAGGCGTGAGTAATGCCTGCGCCTGATCCATTCTGGTGGAGCCACCTTCATTGAAAGTCATACTGCCGGAAGTATCCAGCATGATGGCCACAGCATTTTCCCCACTGAGCAAGCGCTCTGAAACCAGCGCTGGTTGCCAGACCACAATCAGCACCAAAGCCAGCATCAATAATTGAATAAAGCCGATGGTGGCAAGCTGAAATCCCTTCATATTGCCTGGTCGGCGTGCCATTATCAAAAGCAGCGTGACAAAAAAACCAAGCAAAAGCGCAGCAATAATCCATAACGGCCAGCCGCTGGCAAAAATGAATTCACTGTCATTGAATACTGATCGGGGATATTTAAAGAATAATTCGATCATGCTGCTAATACTTTTCTAGACTCGGTTAGGCTCAATTGGACTGGATTAGAAGAACTTCGATATGAATAACAACGCCTTGAAGTTTCACTAATTATGGATAAGACCATAAAAATTCCATTTCATTTTAAGCTGCTTCTTGCGACAGAATAGATAAAGGGTAATTAACGTCTCCTGAGAGTCGATCGTAAACGAAATAAATGATTGAACTCAAACTCGCTATCCCTCTGCAGATGCCGTTTCACAAAGGGGGCAGTCATATAATCATGTTTGTTAAAAAAATGCCATCCCCGAGCAGAAGGCTCCCGAACGGGCCTGATAAAGTTCATAATGCTGACACAATTTTGGCCTCATGTTGCCCTGCTTTGCTTGCTGGTTTATGCTCAATCGGGTTTCTCTGGTAACAGGATAATGTCTGACCAGTAGAGCAACTCCGAAAGAAAATCTGGCAATACTTTTCAAAGCAATAGCGGGCTGATCTTTTCAGCGGGATTGAAGCCGGGGTTTTCAGGCATGCAAGCACCCTGGTGAGGCGGTTCAGACGGGTAATTATAAAGAGATACAAAGACAATGCTTAACACAAACCAGCGTAACGGCGTGTTGGGATTATCGTCTTACAGAGTTTCGCGCTGATGAATACACATAAAATCAAGACGTTCCTGCTAGCAACAAGCATATTATTTTTACTTGCCTGTAATGAGCAGCAAGCCAGCGATACTGCGGATGCTGGGCCTGCCGCGCGCACTATTGTCGAGACCATGCTCAGCAATATGGGAGGGTTGGCGAATCTGCGTGATATAGATTCTATCGTCATGTCCGGTAGCGGAACCAGAAACCGGCTCGGCCAGATTCCAGTCACTGGCGGCATTGACCCTGATGCAACCCTGTCAGGGGTGACAGAAACTATCGATTTTATTTCCGGTCATGCAGCTTTTGATAACGATGTCGTGGTTGGGGAAGGATTCAGTCAGCACCGGACCGAAGCCTTAACAACCTGGCAAGGGCAGAAAATAGGCTGGGGCACTACAGAAGGGCGTCCGAATATTGCTACTTCCGTGAATGGTCTTTTCAGCTGGGCTACGCAGAACACCCCTGAGATGCTACTGCGTCGAAATCCTGTTTCTATTGCCATTGCCGCATCTGACGCGGCGTCAGCACAGGCAGCTCGTCAAGTCAGCTTTGTTGGTCGTCCTCACTGGGCCATAGACACGCTGATGAACTCAGAGCAGATCACTATCATGATCGATCAGGAGACCGGTTTGCTGGGAGGTTTCACTGCCCTGGACACCGAGACCATGCTTGGCGATGTCAATGCGGAATATCGTTACAGTGATTATCGTCCAGTGGGCGAAGTCATGCTGCCTTTTCGCCATCAGATCATCAAGGACGGGCAGGCCTATTCCTCGATGAATTATACGGATATTCATATTAATGACCCTTCCGCATTGACTATCTTTACTGTGCCTGCAGATGTCACGCAACAGGCTGATCAGGCGGCAGCAACAGATGCCTGGGCAGCGTTGCAATGGAATCGGGTTTCGGAAACCGTTACCCATGTGGTGGCGTTCTCCCATAACAGTATGGTGGTGGAGTTTGCAGACTTTGTTGCCATCATTGAAGGGCCTTATACCGAAGCGCAATCAATGACTTTGGAGCGCCTGGTTGAAGACAACATAGGCAAGCCTATTCGTTATGTCATCCCCACTCACCCGCATTATGATCATACCGGTGGCTTACGCGGGCTGGCCGCGGCAGGTGCCAGTGTGCTGGCTGCTACAGGACATGAAGATGAAATTCGCGCAATTATCGAGTCTCCACACAGCAATCCGCCCGATGCCCTGGCGCTCCGGGTTGCTGCCGGTGTTGAAGTGGGGCAGGTTGAGCTATTTAGTGGCATGACTGAAATTAGTAATGGCGATCAAAACCTTTATTTATATGAAGTTGAAAGCATTCCTCACGTTAATCCCAAAGTGCTGGCTTTTGTAGAAGCAGATGGCATCCTGTTCCAGAGTGATTTGTTTTTTGGTGGTCCGGGCCCTGATGCCGCTGCACTTTTTCAGGCAATTCAGACTCTGGAATTGCAGGTTGAGCAGATCGTTGGCGGGCACGGAGGGGTTTTGCCTTATGCGTCTCTTGTACAGGCAAATGAATAGACGTGAATATGCAGGAAGCAGATAACACAGAGTAGAATCAAAATCCCTGCTCAGCTCAAGCCGCAGCAGGAACTGAAACCAGGCCACAGCCAGGGAATTTTTTTAAAAAGCGCAGCAATGTCTGCGCTTCGTTATATTACATAAATACAATAACAATAATGACCAAGGAAATATTACATGCTGGTACCCAATGCAATTGCTCAGATTCTGAAAGCAGAAGGAGTGAAATATTTATTTGCCTACCCATTGAACCCGATAATCGAGGCCGCTGCAGAGGTTGATATCCGAACTATCATCGTGCGCCAGGAAAGGACCGGGGTGCATATGGCTGATGCGCTGAGTCGAATGACTTCCGGTGAAGAAATTGGCGTGTTTGTAATGCAGCATGGACCAGGCGCAGAGAACGCTTTTGGCGGGGTTGCCCAGGCCTATGGCGAATCTGTGCCGGTATTGATAATGCCGGCCGGTTACGAGCGCAGGCTGGCTAATTATTATCCCAATTTTAATTCCACCCTTAATATGAAACACATTACCAAATGGGCGGAACCTATTACCTCGGGCGCCGAAGTGCACAACATCATGCGTCGTGCCTTTACCCAGTTGCGCAATGGCAGGCCCGGCCCTGTTCTGGTTGAAATACCCTGGGACGCCTGCAAGGAAGAAGCGGATATCTCGTCATACGTTCCAAGCTACAAAACTAAATCCACACCCGAAATTGATGCCGTCAAGGCGGCAGCCAGAGAGCTGGCCGCAGCGGATAAACCGGTTATTTATGCCGGGCAGGGAATTAACTATGCCAAGGCCTGGGATGAATTGAGGGAAATTGCGGAACTCCTGAATGTCCCGGTCACTACCAGCCTGGAGGGTAAAAGTACCTTTAATGAAAGCCACCCCCTGAGTATTGGGTCCGGAGGGCATGCAACTCCAAAAGCGGTTTATCACTTTATTAATGACGCTGATCTGATTTTTGGTATTGGCTGCAGCTTCGCCATTACCTCATTCGGTACACGCATGCCGGATAATAAAAAGGTGATCCATGCGACGCTGGATCCGATGGACCTGAACAAGGATGTCCCGGCGGAAATTGGTTTGATCGGGGATGCCAAATTAACCTTGCGCGCATTAATAGATGAACTGGAAACGCTGGATCTTGCCAAGGCAGAAGGGCGTAAGGAATCTGTGCCGGCAGCGATTAAACAAGTGAAGGATGCGTGGATGGCAGAATGGCTGCCGAAGCTGACTTCCGCTCAGTCGCCTATGACCCCCTACCGGGTGATTTATGAACTGAACAAGCTGGTAGACAAGCAGAAAGTTGTTATTACCCATGAT
Source organism: Pseudohongiellaceae bacterium (assembly GCA_965662685.1). Taxonomy (GTDB): domain Bacteria; phylum Pseudomonadota; class Gammaproteobacteria; order Pseudomonadales; family Pseudohongiellaceae; genus Eutrophocola. Next base: position 38,412 of record CBFIIQ010000002.1, read on the forward strand.
GCCGGCAGCCCCCGCGATCAGCTGGTGCCATTTTGGGAAAGCGAGGCGCCCCTGTCCTATATTGGCTGGGGAAAAACCACTCAGCTGGGTTATGGTTTGCCACTGGCGATGGGTGCCAAGCTTGCTCGCCCGGACCATTTGTGTATCAACGTTTGGGGAGATGCCGCCATAGGGTTTACCGGCATGGATTTTGAGACGGCGGTGAGAGAGAACATTCCGATACTTTCCATTCTCTTTAATAATTTCTGCATGGCGATGGAATTACCGATTATGGAAGTGTCTACAGAAAAATACCGCTCCACTGATATCGGAGGCAATTATGCTGACATGGCAAAAGCCTTTGGAGGTTATGGTGAACGTATCACCGACCCAGACGATATTGTCGCGGCGCTAAAACGAGGGATAGAAGCTACAGAAAATGGCCAGGCCGTATTGCTGGAATTTATCACTTGCAAGGAACTGGATATGTCCCTGCATTATTCCAGCTACGGGAAATAACCCTGATCAGAAAGTAGAAATAAACACCAGGCAAACCGGATGGAAAAAATTTTTCCTCACTTGAAAAAGGAAAAAGGAAAAAGGAAAAAGGAAAAAGGAGGTTCAAAAAAATGGTGCCAGGCATCAAGCAAGGAGAGCCGCTACAGCTTTTTTATAATAAAAAGAAATAACAGAGGGGGATGGAATGTTCAAAAGGTTTCAGGAAAAGCTTGGCCCGGGACTGCTTTACGCTGCGCTGGCTGTTGGTGTCTCACATCTGGTGTCCTCTCCTGTTGCCGGGGCAACCTATGGCCTGATCATGGTAGGGTATGCTGTTCTGGTATGCCTGGTTAAATATCCGACTTTTCTATTTGGTGCTACCTATGCGGCAGCCACTGGTGACACACTGGTGGAAGGATACAAGCGTATGGGGAAATGGGTTGTCGTGCTTTTTTTCCTGATGCAATTATTTGAATACACCTTTGCCATATCCGGGGTAACGGTAACTACAGCAGCCATTATGCGAAGCGTATTGGGACTGGAAGTGGGTATTCAATTAGAACTCGGGCTGGTGTTTGTATGTATGACTATCCTGGCACTGGGCAGATATTCTATCCTTGAAGATACCACGCGTGTGCTGGTTATTGTTTTTACCCTTGGAACAGTGATCGCAGCAATCTTTGCCATCGTTGGCATTGATACTGCCGGCGCCAGTCTTTCTGCAGACCTCACCTTTGATACACCGACAATATTGTTTTTGATAGCCGTTGCGGGCTGGATGCCCACCGGTACAGCGGGCTCTGTAGGCCTGTCTCTTTGGGTAAAGGCAAAAAGCATACGCTTGCAACGGCCGGTCACTGTCAAGGAAGCTACTTTCGATTTTCATGTTGGTTACGGCACGGCAATTTTTCTGGCCATCTGCTTTGTTACGCTGGGAACTTTAGTGATGTACATAAATGGTGTGGCAGTTGAATCCGGTGGCGGAGCGTTTGCCGACCAGTTGATGAGCCTTTTCACTTCTACTATTGGTGACTGGATTTATCCGGTCATTGCCTTGTCTGCAATCACCGTTATGTTTTCTACACTACTAACGCTGGTGGATTTATTACCCCGATCGTCAGCGGCGGCGCTGGTCGAAATATTTTCGGTTGATGAAGAAGAAAAATCTTCAAAGTTCAGTACCCTCTATCTATCTTTTATTGTGGTTGAGCTCTTTCTCGTGATGGGCGTGTTATTGGTATTGCTGGAAGATTTTGGAACCTTTATTGCCTGGGTTACCTCCATGGGTTTCGTAGTGGCACCGGTCTTTTCCTATCTTAATCACAAGGCAATGTTTGGTCCTGATGTCGCAGAAAAAGATCATCCAGGTAAGGTTATTCGTTACTGGAGCATTGGCACTATAACTATTTTAACACTGGTTGCGCTTATGTTTGTCACCATAAATTGGCTGGCATAGAGAATAACCTGAGTGATAACACAGGTGATGGCTGTTAAACATATTGAGACTGTAACCAGTCACGGCAAAACAGGGGCGAGTCAATGTTAGAGTCTTTATCCAGAGAGCGAATTATTGCCCCCCCGGGATTCAATCGCTGGAAGGTTCCTCCTGCATCTATTGCTATCCATCTTTGTATCGGCTCGGTTTATGCGTGGAGTATTTATAACCCGCCCTTAACGCGCCTGTTTGGCGTCGTCAATTCTGCCTCAGCAGACTGGAGTCTTCAGGACGTCACCTGGATATTTTCAGTCGCCATTGTTTTCCTTGGTCTGGCCGCTGCATTAGCCGGACATTGGCTCGATAAGGTAGGTCCGCGCTTGATGGGTACAGCGGCGGCAGTGCTCTGGGGGGGTGGCTATCTGATTGGCGGACTGGGCATTTTTACACATCAGTTATGGCTGCTTTATTTTGGCTACGGTGTCCTTGGAGGATGCGGCCTTGGGCTTGGTTATGTATCCCCGGTCAGTACTCTTATCAAGTGGTTTCCGGATCGCCGGGGCATGGCAACAGGCATGGCGATTATGGGTTTTGGTGGCGGAGCAATGATAGGCGCGCCACTAAAACGATACTTCATCCAGTATTTTTATGAGGCACCGGAATATCTGGGCACAGTCGATCAGGTCAGCCTGGTCACTGAGGCCGGGCGTCGCTTTGTCGAGCGTGCTGGTGAGCAACTGGAGGTAGTGGTAGTTGGCGCTAATGAACTTGCTGGCATGCTGGTACCGGGCCCGGAAGGTGTTTATGTGGTAGGAACCGGATCAGTGGGCGTGGCCGAAACATTTATTGTGTTGGGCATTTTGTATTTCATTGTCATGGTAATTGCTGCTTTCTCCTATCGCGTTCCAGCAGATGACTGGCAACCGGAAGGGTGGACGCCGCCCCAGGATGACAACAGTGCCAGCAAAATGATGACTTCCCATAATGTGGATATCGAAGAAGCGATGAAGACACCGCAGTTTTACAAACTGTGGATTGTGCTATGCATGAATGTCTCGGCGGGTATTGGTGTGTTGGGCGTTGCCAGTACCATGATGAGTGAGATTTTTGGTACAACCTTGCCGGGAATTGTAGACGGTGCCTTTGCTGCGATTTATGTCAGCATGATTTCGGTGTTTAACATGCTGGGTCGTTTTATCTGGGCCAGCTCATCAGATTATATTGGCCGTAAAAATACCTATTGGATATTTTTTGCTCTGGGAATTTTACTCTACTGTTCTGTGCCATTTGCAGCGCAGCAGGTCAGTGCAAATCCGGCAGTGGTCTGGCTGGTCTTGTTTTATGCTGCGACCATGATTATTTTCACGATGTATGGTGGAGGATTTGCCACTATCCCAGCCTATCTTGCTGATGTTTTTGGTACGAAATACGTTGGTGGCATACATGGCCGCTTGCTTACCGCATGGAGTACTGCGGGGGTTGTTGGCCCGCTGGCGATAACCTCATTAAGGGAATCTGCGGTAACCCGGGCAATTACCGACCTGGTTAGCAAGATTGACCCGGCTGATTTCCAGGCCCACTATGGAGCCGGACTTGATCAGCTTTCCCAGCTGGTTTCAGCCCAGACCGTGACCATTGCCAGTTTGATGGAGATAGCGCCAGCTGGCACTATTGATCCTACATCCAGTCTCTATAACAACACCATGTATTTAATGGCTGTGCTGTTATGTATTGGTTTGGTTGCCAATGCGTCGATGAAGCCGGTTGATAATAAACACTATTTACCGGAATAATTGTTGAAGAAATTATGGAATTGGCTGGCACAGCCGGGGAATTCCTTGATTCCTGAGAGGATGTAGTTTACTTTCGACGACCAATTTGCATTAAGCGGGCATATTTTGAAAGTTACAACGGCCAGCTTTAAGTAAAGTCAGTATCCGTAGTATTTATATTTTTTCTATTTTTTAGTTCGAGGGGTATGAACATGAAAACGTTAATTGTTAAGTCTGGTCTTATGCTTTGCCTGTTATTCAGTGCACACGTGGTAAATGCACAGGTGGCACCGGACTTTATGGACAAACTGTTATCTGAAGATCGTCCTGAGGCTGATCGTGCAAGAGATGGCTCACGTCGACCGTATCAGGTCATGAATTTGCTTGGAGTAGAAGAGGGCATGACCGTCATGGATATTGGTGCCGGTGGTGGCTGGTACACCAGAGTGATGTCAGCAGCTGTTGGACCGAGTGGTAAAGTAGTTGCTCAATTTGGGCCACGTGCACTGCAAAGAAATGATGGCCAGGCTCAAAAAGATGTGGCGGCAAGCCTGGGAAATACTGAGGCCTCTTTTGAAGAAGTCGCTGATTATCCATCGAACTCCATTGACCGTGCGATTACTGCACTAAACATTCATCATTTTAATGACGAGCGCGCTACGCCTTATTTCAAGGCTATTTATGATGTGCTGAAACCAGGCGGTATGGTAGCGGTTATTGATCATGTCGGTATGGCTGGAATGGAAAATGCAATGATGCACAGAATGTTGAAATCTGATGCACGATCATGGATTGAAGCATCCGGTTTGGAAATCGTAACCGATTCAGACTTGCTGAGCACGAATGCAGATGACCATGCCCGTTCAATCTCTGATCCGATATATGGCAGGGATGTGGATCGATTTGTTTTCATTGCGAGAAAGCCTGATTAAATAAAATCGGTATAGTTGTGCAAGAAAAGCCGGGTAAGAACCCGGCTTTTTTTCGACACTTGAAAAGGATTATAGAATGGAATTGAAAATATTTCTGACGGTAATGACCACGGTTTTTATAGCTGAACTGGGCGATAAGACCCAGCTAGCCACTATGCTTTTTGCCGCTGATAAGGAAGTAAGCAAGTTAACGGTTTTCCTGGCGGCGTCTCTGGCATTGATTCTGGCATCTGCCATTGGTGTACTTGCCGGTAGTGTGTTGTCGGAATATATCAATGAAAAATATCTGCATTATATTGCCGGCGCAGGCTTTATTATCATTGGTGGATATACCCTGGTTACTGCGTAAGAGTTAAAAAAGCAAAAGCTTGAATGGCTGAGCGAGCTAAAATTTTTGCGGATGTTAAGTTTAACTATGCTAAATTTAGTGCCATATGAAAGCGCGCAGAAAGCTTGCCTGCAAAGTATTTGCAGTATCAGAAAAAGGGAAAAACAATTGGAGCAAAAAATGGTCAGAAATCTTATTCTTATAACTGTTTCAATCCTGGGTTCCAGTCTGGCGTACTCCCAGCCTGATTTCAGTGGACTCTGGTTTCCGGCGTTTGGTCGGGGTGGTCCCCAGTTAGCTCCAGCCACCAGAGAGCTCCCCTTTAACGATCGCGCACAACTACTGCACGATGAATATGTGGCATCTTTTGATCTTTCTGATGAGCCCGGCGGCTTCTGTATAAAACCTGGTCTGCCAAGAAGTATCTGGGGTGCACCTTTTCCGGTAGAAATCGTACAAACCGACAGTTTTATTAATATGTTATGGGAAGGTTATTTCCAGTATCGAAAGATCTATCTGGAGGGAAGTCCAAGGCCGGAACCTGTTCTTCACACCGGCATGGGATACTCCGTCGGACACTTCGAAGGCGAAACCCTGGTGATTGAAACCAGTTATTTGCGAGAGTATCCCTATATGCGTCGCACGCCAAATTCTGACAATGCGACCATAGTGGAGCGTTGGAATATTGTTACTCTCACTGACGCTGACGGGGTAGCGCAGAAATATCTTACCAATGAGATGTTGCTGACAGATGAAAAACTCTACACAGAGCCGGTGCGTATAACTGGCTCCCTCAGATATTCACCTGATACCCCGATAATGGAATACTCCTGTAGCGAATCTATCTATGATGAGTATTTACAGGAGCGCGGTCTCCAGTTACCGGATTTCAGTAGCCTCGACTAAAAGCGCTGCTGGCAAGTAAAGCATGTAACATGTGGCGCTTCATCATGCCTGCTTTAGCTTGATAAAGGCTTCCTGTCTATTTATCCTAGCTACCCTTTTGTTTCAATGTTTAGCAGCGAAAGATGGCATTTTGCCGCTGACTTACCGGCTGTTTCGGCTTACTTGCAGAGGAAAAGAAACAGCTTAATAAAGCAAAAGGCATTTCGCTTCGTTAAATCAGAAAGTTATCTTGACGGTGTTGAGTCATGTTGTGGTTTACACTGATGTCAAAAGCAATAACGATTTTTCCTCAAACTCGAATTAAGGGTTTTGAGCAACAGGCCCGGAGGGGCAAACAGCCGGCATGAAAAGTTATAAAAACAATATAATACAAGGGCTTAGCAGACGAAGTCTGTTGACCGGTACAGCGCTGTGCGGTCTCAGTCTAGCTATCACGCCTTCATTATCTGTGGCTGCCCAGGCGACAGTGCAAACTTCCCGGATAAGAGACAACATTCACCTGATATCCGGGGCGGGCTGTAACGTGGTAGTAGCGGTAGGAATAGATTCTGTTCTCGTGGTGGATGGTGGTCATCGGGATTATTCGTCAGCAGTATTGGCAGAAATTGATCGGTTGGGACAGGGGAAACCGGTGACTGCTCTGTTTAATACCAATTGGCGACCTGAACATTGTGGTCTGAATGAGCATTTTGGCTCAATGGGGACCAGCATTATTGCCCATGAAAATACCCGTCTCTGGCAAAACAATGATTTTTACGTATCCTGGGAAGATCAGCATTACCACCCAATGGCATCCGCAGCCCAGGCTAATTCGACTTTTTACAAGCAAGCCTCATTGGCCTTTGGAGACGGCAGTGTCGACTATGGATTTATCAGTCAGTTCCATACGGATGGTGATATCTATATCTATTTTCGGGAATCTAATGTTCTTGTTGTGGGGGATATGCTGACAGTGGGCGCTTACCCACTTCTGGATTATGTGACCGGTGGCTGGATTGGTGGCGCCCAGAAAACCACCGCTGGATTATTGCAGATGACAGATGCCCAGACCCTGATAGTTCCTGCTGATGGTGCTATACAGCAGCGTCCGGCTCTTGAAGTCCAACAGCAAATGCTTGATCTGGCCTATGAAAAAGTCGCAGATGCCTACAGATCGGGTAAAAGTCTTGACCAGTTCATGGCAGCTTCGCCAATGTCCGAATATGATGGTATTTATGGTGATGCCAGTTTGTTCGTGCAGTTGTTATACCGTGGCACCTGGTATCACGTTCCGGGACGAGCGATTCGCGGAATTATCTGATGTTTTCAACTACTAATGAAAGGAAGAGCAAGAGCTGAATTTTGAGTATTTTGTAGAAAATAGGCGAAATTGCTGATTTATAGCTACAATTTCAGGTAATTTTAAGCAATTTAAAACAAGTTTACGTAGATATAAGTAGATATAAGTAGATACAAGTTAAGAAATTCGTATTAATCAGGCATAAGTTTTTATGAATAAGAAAACCCTTTTCCAAAACCCCTTACATGTTGTGTTAAGCCGGTTTTTCATGGTGCTCGTCATATCGGGTTTGAGCAGCCTATCGGCAATGGCAGCATCAGCTGATTACCAGGTTGCCGTTAATGACCTTGAAGACAGCTGGTCTACCATGGATAAATATTGCACCACTTGCCATAACTTTGAAGATTATGCCGGTGGTGTCGATTTCACTCTTGTGGGGCCGCAGGATGTCGGAACAGAGGCTGAAATATTCGAAATGGTGCTGCGCAAAATTCGTAACAGCGTGATGCCGCCACCAAGTCAGGAACAGCCGTCTGAAAAAGAGCGCTGGGAACTGATTGCCCGATTGGAACAGGTACTGGATAGCCATGCCGCCATGGAGCCGGATCCAGGGCGCATCGGGCTTCACCGGTTGAACAGAACAGAATATGTTAATGCTATTTATGATATTACCGGAGTGAAACTCGATACCGAGCTGTCCTTGCCAAAAGATGATAACAGTGATGGTTTTGACAATATTGCCACTGTACTCAAGATTTCTCCCTCATTTCTTGATCAGTATATCGCTGCGGCCAGGGTCGTTAGTGAGCAGGCTGTAGGTAACCCCTACCCAAGAAATGAAAGCACTGTCTATCGTATGGACCCGGCAAATCAGGCCGGGCATATTGATGGCTTGCCAATGGGCACCAGAGGCGGCGTTTTGGTTGAACATGTTTTCCCTGTCGATGGTGAGTATTCATTAAGTGTGCTGGGTATGGCTGGAGCGGGCTATACCCTCGGTATGGAATACAATCACACGGTTATCGTTACCGTGGATGGCGAAAAAATATTTCAGCGCGACATCGGCGGGGGTGAAGACCTGCGTATGCTGGATCAAATTCAGGCTCCGGCCGTTGCTGAAATTAATGGTCGCTTCAGTGATATCCCGGTATCCCTTACCTCCGGTATACATCAGATCGGGGTTGCCTTTGTGGCTCGCAGTTTTGCCGAATCTGACGAGTTTCTTCATGACCTGGGTGGAAATCGAGGCATGAGCAGAATTGCGCGAGCCAGAGGCCTGGAAATCAAGGGGCCCATTACCTCCGCAGGCGTCATTGATACACCCAGTCGGCGCAAGGTAATGGTCTGTGAGCCTGATATGGCTTCTGCTGAACTGGAATGTGCACGCCAGATTTTTGCCAATCTGGCAAAGCAGGCTTTCAGGCGGCCAATTACCGAAGAAGATCTGGCTGCCCCTTTACGTTTTTATGCCGCTGGCCGTGAACTAGGCTCTTTTGATGACGGTATAAAGAACGGCATGATGGCTATTTTGACCAGTCCCAAGTTTCTCTTCAGGGCGGAAATTCCCCCTGAGAATGCGCAACCAGGTGATGTTATAGCTATTAATGATGTTGAACTTGCTTCCCGCCTGGCTTTTTTTCTCTGGAGTTCATCCCCGGATCAGGAATTAATCGATCTGGCGGCAAGAAATGACTTGAGCAAACCAGGGGTTTTGTCTGACCAGATTGAGAGAATGCTGGACGATCCGCGAGCCGTGTCGCTGGTTGATAACTTTGTATTTCAGTGGCTGCGTTTGCGTGACCTCGAAAACATTGATCCCGACCCGGAGATTTATCCGGCCTACAATGCAGGGTTACTGGAAGCATTTCGTCAGGAGGTTCGGCTTTTTGCCGGCAGTGTATTTCGGGATGACAACAGTATTCTCGATCTGATTACTGCCGATTACACCTATCTGAATGAAGACCTGGCCTTACATTATGGTATCGGTGATGTGAAAGGAGGCCAGTTCCGAAAAGTCAGGCTTGAAGACGAAGAGCGTTATGGACTGCTGGGTACGGGTGGGGTGTTAATGGTGACATCCTATGCCAATAGAACAACACCGGTTATTCGCGGCGCCTATATTATGGAAAATTTCCAGGGTGTGCCGCCTGCAACACCGCCACCGAATGTGGAAGCATTTCCGGAAACGCCTGAAGGCGCAACAGTGTCCCAGACAGTAAGAGAACGGCTGGAAGTTCACCGTGATAATCCTGCCTGTGCAGGTTGTCATGACGTTATGGACCCTCTTGGGCTGGCTTTGGAAAATTACAACGCCATAGGCCAATGGCGCGATCGGGACAGTGACGCGGGAAATATTCCTATTGACGCTTCCGGTCAGCTGGCGGATGGTACGCCCCTGAATGGCGTAAATGATTTGAGAGAAGCCCTGGTGAGTCGTCCTGAACAGTTTGTCCAGACCTTCACTGAAAAATTGATGACATATTCACTTGGTCGCTCTGTGGAGTATCATGATATGCCCGCAGTGAGAGAGATTGTGAGAAATGCGGCCAGGGATGATTACAGCTTTACATCAATAGTTACGGGAATAATAAACAGTGATCAGTTCAGGAAGATCACAGTACCAGAAGAGAATATGCAGGTCGGTGGCTTATAAAGAGCTGAACAAGCTCCCTTTTTATTCTGTTTGCCCTGTTTAGTACGAGGAGAAGAATGATGTTCATTACCAAGAAGCACATGCCCAGACGGACCTTTTTGAAAAGTGCTGCTGCGAGTGTGTCCCTGCCATTACTGGAAGCCATGATTCCGGCGGGAACTGCATTGGCGCAAACTGCCGCGACGACAGCCCCAAGAATGGGCTTTTTCTATTTTCCACACGGCGCGGTTATGGAAAACTGGACACCTGAAACTGTTGGCAGCGAATTTGAACTGAAATCTATTCTGCAGCCTCTGGAAAGTCATAAAAACTATCTTACGATTGTTTCAAATCTGGAAAATAAGCGTGCCTATGGTCCGGTTCATGCCATTACTCCGGGCACCTGGTTAACCGGTGCGGCCCCTCGAGTGAGCCATGAACCGTTTGGAGGTACCACTGTTGACCAGATCGCTACTCAGCATATTGGTCAGGATACACCGCTTCCCTCTATTGAAGTGGCAACAGAAACCAGTGGCGCCGCCGGTTCCTGTGATCGTGCCTATGGTTGTAGTTACGCCGGTACCATTTCTTTCCGAACACCAACCACGCCACTGCCGATGGAAAACAATCCGCGCAAATTATTCCAGACCATGTTTGGCGTTGGCGACAATGCCCAGGAACGTGAGCGCCTGGCTAAACAGACCAGCAGTATTCTGGATCTGATGATTGAAGAGTCCAATCAGCTGGCGAAAAAGCTCGGTGCTACGGATCGGGTGGTATTGAATGATTATCTGGAAACTGTGCGGGAAATAGAACGCAGGGTCCAGAAAACTGCCGAGCATGATATGTCGCACATGGAGTTGCCCGATGCACCCTCCGGCATCCCGGGTTCATTTGATGATCACATCAATCTCCAAATGGATCTGATTTTATTGGCCTATCAGGGAAATATCACACGCATCGCCAGCATGATGCTGGCAGCAGAAGTCAGTAATCAGACTTATAACCATGTTGGTGTTTCAGATGCTTTCCATCCATTGTCACATCACCAGAATGATTCCAATAAAATTGCCCGTTTGTTGAGGATTCAGGAATACCATAGCCGTGTCTTCGCGCGTTTTGTTGACAGACTGGCTGAGCTGCCTGATGGTGATAACGGTTCCATGCTGGATAATTCCATTATGTTATATGGCAGTAATATGAGTAACAGTAATGCCCACGATCATTATCCCTTGCCTTCCGTTATTGTTGGAAAGGGAGGCGGCACCATCAAAGGTGGCCAGCATATTCGGGCCGAAGAAAGAACACCTGTTTCCAATTTGATGCTGACAGTTCTTGACCGTATCGGTGTGCATGAAGAAACTTTTGGTGACAGTACCGGGCGCTTCGAAGACGTTTAAACACAGATAAAACATAAAGGGGGATTACTGGGCCTGTACTAACGGTTCGGGTTTTTTAGTATGAATAGATTTCATTTAAGAAATTTTGTTTGCGCCGGGCTCTTATCTTTAATTTTTTTCCCATTGCCCGGTTTTTCCCAGGGTAACAATGATAGCCGGCTGCTGGAACTGGCAATTTCCGGCGAGACTCAGGCGGCACGGGAACTGATTAGCCGCAACACGGATGTTAATCAGGCACAGTCCGATGGCACCACACTTTTACATTGGGCTATTTATCATAACGATGAAGATCTGGTGCGCTTGTTACTCAGGCGCGGTGCTGATGTAAGCGCCAGAAATGACTATGGTGCTACGCCATTGTCCCAGGCAACCATCATCGGAAATCCCGATGTTATCAAGCGTCTGCTGGATGCGGATGCTGACCCTGATGAAAAGGGCGCTGATGACCAAACCCCAATCATGATAATTGCCCGCACTGAAATAATATTGAGGCCGCAGAAGTATTGCTACGCGCCGGTGCCAATGTAAATGCAGTAGAAAAATGGCGTGGTCAGACTGCCCTGATGTGGGCAGCGGCTCAAAAACAACCGGCGATGGTAGCCTTTTTGCTGGAACATGGTGCTGATCCCGATGCGCAATCCATGCCTAATAACTGGGAGCGACAGGTGACGGCGGAACCACGAATGAAGGTATTGCCAGCTGGCGGCCTCACGCCCCTGCTTTATGCCGCCCGGGAGGGTTGCGCAGAATGTATTCGTTTGCTCATCGACGCAGGTGCCGATATTAATAAGGCGGACCCGGAGTCCGTAACACCGTTATTAATGGCGACACTGAACGCCAAGTGGGACTCCGCAAAACAGTTAATTGAGTCTGGAGCCTTGCTGGACAAGTGGGATTTCTATGGCAGGAATCCACTCTATGGCGCTGTTGATTACAGCACCATTCCTCACGGTGGCCGTCCCGACCGCTTATCCGGTGATCTGACGACGCCACTGGAAATCATTGAGATGATTCTAGAGCGGGGCGGCAACCCGAATTTGCAATTAAAACTTTTCCCCCCTTATCGTGCTCTGGGTGCAGACCGAGGTGCCGATGGCTTATTAAGAACCGGTGTCACACCACTTTTTCGTGCCGCCCGAGGCGCCGATATTCCTGCCATGAAATTATTGCTTGATCATGGCGCCCTTGTGGACCTGCCACAGGAAAATGATGTGACTCCGCTGATTGTTGCAGCGGGATACCGGGCCAGTGCCATTGATACCCGCGGAAGATTCCGCAACGAGGAAGAATCCTACGCCGCCACAAGTCTACTGCTTGAATATGGGGCTGATGTAAATGCCCGGGAAGATTTTGGCCAGACAGCTATTTTTGGTGCAGCCACCAATGGCTGGAATAGTGTCGTGCAATTACTTGCGGATAATGGCGCTGATCTGTCTATTGAAGATACTAATGGAAATACTGTACTTGATGCCGCAATGGGGCAGGCTGGAAGGTTTGGCCGTGGCGCCGGCGGCGATGTGCATCTGGAAACAGCGGCATTAATAGAACAATTACTCTCCCGATAAAATAATAAAACAGAGGGTTGTTACAGTCTTGCCCCGGAAAGTTCTGCTATATTTCCTGGCCGGGTAATAAGGCTGAACCTGTTCTCTCGATTTTAAATTACCTTTTGCTATATACAGTCTGGTCACGCGACTGAAAATAGTCAATTTTCCTGGTGACATTAACAATGCTGACTGCTGGAAACATCAGGATTGTGTCATAATTTCCTTCTCTGACAATACTGACCTCAAATAATTTTTATGATAAAAAATACCGTCGGCTTTTATCTTCTCCTGTTTGGTCTTTTATCTATAACGCCACTTACCTTATTGCATGCGCAGATAACAGCGTCGCCAGAATTTCTTGGTGAAGACCTGATGCAGTCGCCAACACAGGCCTGGGTGACCAATGGCGGAAATTTATACAACTGGCGTTACTCACCGCTGGATCAGATCAATAAAAATAATGTGTCCCGGGTTAAAGCCAACTGGCGGACTCATCTGGAATCAGGTACGGCCCCAAACCACAGTGGACAGGCACAAGTGCTTTACTATGAGGGTGTGCTTTATACCATCACCGGAGAAAATGATGTTTTTGCCATTGATGTGGAAAGCGGTGAACACCTTTGGCAATACACGGCCAACCTTGATCAGAATCGCGTGAATGTTTGCTGTGGCTGGGTCAGCCGCGGTGTAGCAATGGGTGAGGGCAAGGTTTTCATTGGCCGTCTCGATGCAAAGATAGTTGCTCTGGATCAGGTAAGCGGTGAAGTTGCCTGGGAAATTCAGGCTGAGGATCCTCTCAAGGGGTATGCAATAACCAGTGCGCCGCTGTATTTTGATGGCATGATCATTACCGGTTTTGCCGGAGGAGAAATGGGTATTCGTGGTCGGGTTAAAGCCTATGATGCTGCTACTGGCGACTTACTCTGGACCTTCTATACCATTCCCGGTCCGGATGAATTTGGACATGATACCTGGCCTGCGGATAACGATAACTGGATGTATGGTGGTGCGCCAATATGGCAAACACCAACAGTAGATCCTGAATTGGGTATGGTCTATTTTTCTACTGGCAATGCGGCGCCGGATTTTAATGGTTCTACGCGGGAAGGGGATAATCTGTTTACGGTTTCCATGATCGGACTCGATGTTTACAGTGGTGAATACAAGTGGCATTTCCAGCAGGTTCATCACGATATCTGGGATTATGATTCTCCCAATCCGACCATCCTGTTTGATGTAGAATATGATGGCGAGACACGAAAGGGTATTGCAGAAGTATCAAAGACAGGTTGGGTTTATATACTTGATCGCATTACCGGTGAACCATTAATAGGTATTGAGGAGCGAGCGGTCCCTCAGGAGCCACGCCAGAAAACGGCAGCGACGCAGCCATATCCCATTGGTGATGCCGTTGTTCCCCAGGAAATTGATATTGCGCCGGAAGAATTGGCATTGATTAACCAGGGCAGAATTTTCACGCCATTCTGGACAGAACTGGTGATCTATAAACCGCAGATGGCAGTTAACTGGGCACCTTCTTCCTATGATCCCGAAACAAATCATATGTATATCTGTGGCATTGATAACACGGCTTTTTCCAACAGTGATGGCAATCAGACATTCCAGGGAGAACCCGAGCATGATCGTATCTGGATGGGAGCCGGTGCGCTGACCGGAGTTTCTATCGCCCGCCGGGGGATCTTCTCTGTAATTGATTTAAAAACCAATCGTTTACAGTGGCAACGACAATGGACTGAAGGCTGTATGAGTGGATCCATCAATACCGGTGGCGGTTTGATTCTGGCCGGTAGAAGTGATGGTCGATTAACGGCGATGGATAAAGCGAATGGAGAAATTCTCTGGGCGTTCAGAACCGATGCCGGTGTGAATGCAACTGCAACCACATTCATGCATGAAGGTGTTCAGTATATTGCCGTGATGTCGGCAGGCACGGTTTATTCTTCAGGTGATCATGGTGATAGCCTGTGGTTGTTTTCACTGAATGGAGAGATGGAATCCCTGCCTTTTGCACAGGCGGTTAATCCGCTGGCAAATATGTCCCCGGTAGAAATTGCAGCTGGTGTGCCGGATCTGCTCGCCGGCCAGTCAACTTTTGATCTGGTCTGCGCTGCCTGCCATGGCAATAATGGTTTGGGAGGCGGGCACTCTGAAGGAATCTCCCTGCAGAGTGTGTCGACTAATCTGCAACGTATTGCTACCGTCATGACTCGTGGCCAGAATGAGCAAATGCCTGCCTTTGAAAATATACTCACCGCTGAGCAGATCAGGGATGTTGCCAACTATGTGAATCAGGGATTATTTGAATAATTTTAAAAATGGAAAAAGGATAAAAGAAAAAAGAAAAAGGTGGACCTCTAAACTTTCCAGGTTGGAAAGTTCGGACACGCTATGAATTTTTCTGGTCTCTTTTGTCCTTTATCCTTTATCCGGGTTCTTATGACATTGACTCCCTTTAAAGAAATTCAGGAATTAGCCGCTGAAAGAAAAGGCGGCAAGAAAGCACTGGATACCTTGCTGGCAGCCGCTATACCTCTTTCTCCGAAAAAACTGACAGCCCTGGGTGATGATCGTTATCTCTCCATGATGAGCCGTTGCGTGTTCAATGCAGGCTTTAACTGGAAGGTGATCAAAAACAAGTGGGAAGGTTTTGAGGAGGCTTTTCATGGTTTTAATCCTCGCGGGCTTGCCCACATGCCGCCGGAAAAGTGGGATGCCTATCAGGACGATACACGCATTGTACGTAACCGGATAAAAATACAGGCGGTTCAGGATAATGCGATTTTTCTAATGGAAGAAGGTGCTAAACATGGCTCTTTTGCCAAACTCTTTGCGAATTGGGCTGTGGAGGATCAGGTGGGATTGATGGCCTATCTGAAAAAGCACGGATCCAGGCTCGGTGGTAATACCGGTATGTACTTTATTCGCTTTATCGGTAAAGATGGTTTTGTACTGAGTGGCGATGTAGTGGGTAGATTAAAAGCTGCCGGGCTTGAAATCAGGGATAATCCTTCCAGTAAAAAAGATTTAAAAAGCTGTCAGGATGCATTTAATACCTGGCACGATGAAACCGGTCTTTCCTATACCCATCTCTCACGTATCTGCGGCATGTCGATTGGCAAGAATTACCTGCCTCAGTAATGGCAAAGTGCAATTGCTCTCAGTGTTCAGGGCTTTTGTCGAGTAGTTCCGGATTGTCTGTGCAGATTGTGTCGATAAGTTGTAACGCAAATCTTTTTCTGCATACAATCAGCCAATGAAATCCAGTGACCTATGTGTTTGTGGCAGCGGCAGACAGTTTGGTAAATGCTGCGAACCTTTCCTGAATTACACAGCAAAACCAAAAACGGTTAAGCAGCTGGTCCGCTCCCGTTATGCAGCCTATGCCCTTGGTGAAAGCTCCCATCGAGAGTATCTGGTGCGTACCTGGCATCCTGCCACGGCACAAAATATTCGAATGGCAGACCTTATGGCAGAAGGGCATGTCTGGAAATCACTGGAAATAATCGATACCAG
>CBFIIQ010000002.1:54996-60853 GCA_965662685.1 Pseudohongiellaceae bacterium
ATATATTTATTACTTTCAAGTCGCTTGTCGAGTACCGCTAATAACCGTTTGGCTTCATTAGTATATCGATCAAGCGAATAGCCATCTTGCAGTTTGTCGCCCATAAATTTATAGAAATGCCCGAACTGTCCAAGCATGGGGCCAATATGCGCCATCTGGAACATCAGCCACTGAATATGGTCCATCCGACTCAGATAGTTTTGTGGCAGTAACTGTCCGGTTTTATCCGCCAGGTATATAAGGATGGCGGCACTTTCTGAAAGTGCCACTGTTTTTCCTTCAGGGCCGTCAGGGTCAATAATGGCAGGAATTTTTCCATTAGGGCTGATGCGGACAAATTCCTCATCATGTTGATCACCACTGATAATATTTATCAGATGTGGTTCATAGGAAAGTCCCATTTCCTCAAGCGCAATACTTACCTTTTGACCATTGGGTGTAGCCATGGAATAGAGCTGGATGATGTCAGGTGTTTCAACCTGCCAGCGTGAAGGAAAAGGGGACTCTTTCATGATACTAGTCCTGCAATAATTTTTATTGCTATTTGAGTTTGAAGAATAGTGAGTATGCGACATACAATGCAGCAATGGAATTATTGAAAACAGTAGAAGTAGAAACCGGATCTGACGTCAATGCTGCCGTAATCTGGTTACATGGACTTGGTTCCAATGGCCATGATTTTGAGCCTGTTATTCCTCAGTTAAATTTACCCCGTGAGAAAAGTACGCGTTTCATATTACCCCACGCACCGTCGATTCCAATTACTATCAATGGCGACATGGTTATGCCGGCCTGGTTTGATATCCTGCAACATGGTGAACGTCATATTGACGCTGGACAGTTGCTAAGTTCAGCGGCCGCCATACATAAACTGATAGACAGGGAGATTGAGAGGGGGATTGCCAGTGATCAGATAATTCTGGTGGGCTTCTCACAGGGCGGGGCGGTCTGCCTGCAAGCTGGATTAACCTATGACAAGCCACTGGCCGGTATACTTGGACTTTCCACTTTCTTCCCCTCGGCAGAAGCCATTACTCCTCATCCGTCCAATGGCAGTCTGCCCATTCAGATTTTTCATGGCACACTGGACACAATGTTGCCTGAATGGATGGCGGAAAATACCGTCAAGTACCTTAAAAAGCTTGGTTATCATCCTCATTATAAAACCTATCCCATGCCACATAGTGTTTGTCCTGAAGAGATAGACGATATTTCCATGTGGATCCAGGACAGGCTTATATAGCGACTACTGTATTACGCAATTGAAAGCCTGGTTGCGCTGACCAGTGTTTACATTTTTGCAGCTTTTTTCTGTGCGGCTCTCCTCTTTCTTGCAGTAGCGGCCCTTTTCCTTTTCGCGGTTTCCTCGGCTTTCATTTTCTTCACCCATTCTTTTTCAAAAGCTTCAAGCGCCTTGGCTCTGGCCGCCAGCTTTCTCTCGAATGGTTTTGCGGCTTTCAGGTCAGCTTCCCTGGTTTTCATTAAAACCTTGGCCTCATGCAATGTATCTCCAATCAGGGATACTGCCGCTTTAGCCTTCTTGAGCTGGTTTTGAGCCGTTCTGGAACTTGATTTTTGAGCTGCTTTGGCTGATTTTGCAGCTTGTTTCTGTGCTGCTATGAGTTTTTTTCGGGTTGCTTCTACAGCCCGTTTAGCCTGCTTATATTCTTTCTCATGGTTGGCCAGATAGTTATCCTTGGCTTTGACTATTTTGTTGTGGACCAGATGAAAGTCTTTTTCAAGTACTTCAACCAGATGTGGTTTTTTTATGGAAGCCATTATTTTTATCCTCAGACGGTTTGCTATGTATTTAGTAATCAAGATTACTCATATTGCCTTGTCTATAGCTTGTGTTATATCAAAAAAATACTGCAAGCATAATTTAAAGCAGGGCTGTAGTGCGATTACAGGCAGGGGGATCACAGATAAACCTACTTACCCGCGGTATCTGGGGTGGAAAGGTATTGTGAATAAAAAATACAGCCGGCTCTATATTCACAAGATAGACCGGTATTGATTGTCCTGGGGAAAACCTTTTATGGTTTTAATTATGCTTTAAGGCCAATTAAGCTCTTATCGGTATTACTGTTTTTATTATTGCCAATAAGCCTGGATGCCCGGGAAATTGTCACCTCTCATGCTTTTAGTGGTGAGGAATTGACCGCTTTGCCCCAACAGAACTGCATTACCAATGGCGAATACTTATAAGCAGCGTTATTCCTCCCTTACCCGGATTCACCGCTATGATGTCAATGATCTAAAAACCAAATGGACTTCGCAGATGGGCTCTGCTGATCAGTTCAAGAATGGCGTTCAGGCTCAGATCCTGGACTTTGAAGGCGCTTGATCAGGAAACCTGAGAAGTGATCCGGGATGTGATGGCGCAAGACTGGCAGAAAGGTTTCAGCATCACCAGTGCTCCCCTTTATTACAATGGCCTGGTGGTAACCGGCTTTCCAGCAGAAGAAACCGGAATACGAGGCCGTATCAAGGCTTTTGATGCTGCTACCGGTGAATTGGTGTAGACCTTTTATACTGTGCCTGACCCCAGCATGATCTTTTCCATGTTTCCTGCGGTTTACCCAATTCCCTTCCATTATGCCAATACAATATCAGGGCGCCCCTAATTTGCCACTAGGTTATTGATAATAAAGGGGTTTATATCTTTTCTAATGCAGGTTTAAGAGGTAATCTGTTGCTCACATGAAATTCACCGGATGTAACAAATGAGTAAAGCTGAGAAGTAAGTCAACTTTATAGTCTTCCACATTCAGTACAGTAAGCAGTAAGTGGTGCTGAAAGGCGTTTCATTGGAAGGAGGAAGCTGACTTTTGGAATTGACATAACAGGTTTGAGGGTTTCAAGGGCATATCAATAATTGCCTTTCCTGGTCTTCAGTCTATATTTAGAAACTAATTTAGAAATACTATGGAGCTTCAGAAACTATGAAGTCTGGTTTAGTAAATCGCGGTTTTATAAACCAGATGGCCGATGTAAGCGCAGATTTAAGCAGGTTTATGCTCGAAAATGCGAATGAAGCTGTCTATGTATATGATGAAGATTGCCAAATAGTTTATGTCAATGAGCTTGCTATTAAAGATAGCGGCTACAGCAAGGCTGAATTACTGGAGTTGAAAATAATGGATCTCGATCCTGTTTTCTCTCAACCTCCGATTAAGGCCTCAAACTCTCCAGAAGTTTTTTCCGAAAAATTATCTTTCAGAGCCCAACACAAACACAAAGCGGGACATTTGTACCCGGTAGATATTTCGTTGGTGGCGCTTGATTACGAAGACAAGGTTTATAATGCATTTTTCGCCCGGGAGATTTCCATGCTGGTAGAAGCAGAGGAATCGCTCGGTCTTGGTGAGGAAAGTTTCAGGGTTATAGCCGATACTTCTCCTGTTGCCTTGATTATCAGTCGTGTCTCGGATGGTGAAATTCAATATGCCAATCGCCAGGCTTTTGACCTGTTCAGTCAAAGTACCCGGGAACTCACCGATGGAAATATTCTCGATTTATTTAAACGCTACAGTAAGGACATCAGTGTCCTTTCAATTTTAAGTACAGGACATGATGTAAAAAATCATGAAATCTATTTTCAGGAAAGTAATAAGCCTGCAATGTGGCTTTCGCTGAGCACCAAAGCGCTGGTGCTGGACAGGGAAAAAGTAATCTGCAGTGCCTTGCTGGATGTTACTGAAGCGCATGAACTTTCCAGTCAGTTAAGCTACCAGGCAACATACGATGAGCTGACAGGTCTGGTTAACCGGCGTGAATTTGAAGAGCGTCTGCAGGAAACTATAGATTTTGCTCATGAAGAGAAAACCGACAATGTCCTTTGCTATCTTGATCTGGATCAGTTCAAGGTAATTAATGACACCTGTGGGCATATGGCTGGCGACGAAATGTTGCGCCAGTTAGCGCAGGTCCTGCATCGCTGTATACGCCGCAATGACACTCTGGCACGACTGGGTGGCGATGAGTTTGGCATATTGCTGGAAAATTGCCCGCTCAAGAATGCCATTATTACGGCAGATAATATTCGTCAGGTGGTGCAGGAATTTCGCTTTGTCTGGGAAGACAACACTTTCAATATTGCTGTAAGCATTGGACTTACCCCTATTTCACAGGAAGGCGAATCAATTTCTCATGTGCTGCGTCGAGCAGATACTGCCTGCTATGTTGCCAAAGATGGCGGCAGGAACCGCATACATGTTTTTCAGTTCGATGATCAGGAGCTGGCAGAACGCCATGGCGAGATGAAACTGGTCTCAACCATCAATGCTGCTCTTGATGAGAATCGGTTGGAACTCTGGCAGCAAACTATTACACACGTCGATAAACTCAATAAAAAACTCGAAACTGGTCATGTACATTTTGAGTTGTTACTGCGTATGCGAGATCGCGATGGTACCCTGGTTGGTCCTGAATCATTCCTGCCTTCTGCAGAACGCTATGATTTGGCAACACGAATTGATCGCTGGGTCCTGGACGCCATGTTTAGCTGGTTTAACAAGTATCCCGATCAACTTAATGAGCTGGAAATGTGTGCAGTAAATCTTTCGGGACAATCCCTGAGTGATGAAAAGTTCCTCAATGAAATTGTTGAACAGTTATCCAGTTCAAAAATACCGGCAGAAAAAATATGTTTCGAAATAACTGAGACGGCGGCTATTCTGAACCTCGCCAAGGCAAGTCAGTTTATTAAAACATTGAAGCGATTGGGATGTAGTTTTGCTCTTGATGATTTTGGTAGCGGGCTATCTTCATTTGCCTATCTAAAAAGTCTGCCGGTAGATTTCGTCAAAATCGATGGTTTTTTCGTCAAGGATGTTGTGACAGACCCGGTTGATCTGGCTATGGTTAAAGCCATTAACGATATGGCCCATGCCATGGGTAAACTGACTATTGCCGAATTTGTGGAAGACAAGGAAATATTACAAAAGCTCGTTGATTTGGGCGTGGATTATGTGCAAGGTTATGGTATTGCACAGCCGGCGCCCCTGATTAATGAATCAACAAGATAACGAACACAACTCCATTCACTCTTTTATCACCTTAAACCAGATAAGCCACAGTTATGCGGAAGGATCGCTACAACACCGTGTGCTGGAAAAGGTATCCCTGCAGATCAGCAAAAGTGAAAAAGTAGCCTTGCTTGGACGCAGTGGTTCAGGTAAATCCACCTTGCTCAACCTGATCAGCGGTATCGACCTGCCGGAACGGGGGACAGTGACACTAAATGGCCATAATATCTCCGTGCTTAATGAAACCCGGCGCACCTTGTTTCGCCGTCAGCATATTGGTTTCGTCTACCAGTTTTTTAATCTTGTCCCGAGTCTTACCGCTGTTGAAAATGTTGCCTTGACACTTGAGCTCAATGGAGTGGCGCCAGCTGCAGCCAGGGAAAAGAGCATGGATCTGTTGTCCAGACTAAAAGTCGTCGACAAGGCAGGTAGTTTTCCTTCCCGATTGTCCGGCGGTGAACAACAGCGTATTGCTATTGCCAGAGCCCTGGTGCATTCCCCTGATATCGTTCTGGCTGATGAACCGACAGGTAATCTGGATGCAAAAACAGGGGAAGATGTGCTGCAGGTGCTGCATGACATCCTTGATGAAAGTAAAAGCTCCCTGTTACTGGTGACTCACAGTCTTGCGGTCGCCAAAACGGCCAGCAGAGTTCTTACTCTGGAAAATGGTGCCATCTCGGAGCGAGATGGTGATTTTGCCTGGTGACTTTGATGAGGGCAAAGTGATTACCGGGACAGGGTTATTATGGCGCAGTGCGATGCGTTATGCCTTGCAGAGACGCTGGCAAACCGTCCTGAACATTCTGGGTATTACTGTCGGTGTG
>CBFIIQ010000002.1:61254-162522 GCA_965662685.1 Pseudohongiellaceae bacterium
AATGAACAATTCACATCAAGCTGAACTTGCAGCGGTATTTAAAAGTTCGGATCAAGCGGTAGCAGGCAATCTTATACTGGCTGACATTGCCGCCGCTCAAACCTTGCTGGATAGACCAGGCCGTCTTGATGCCATCGATTTAACTCTGAATGACGAGGCGGTAGCTCAGTTGCGCAACTGGTTGCCGGCAAATCTGATGTTGGTTGAAGTCCAGGGTCGCAATGACAATCTGCAGCAGATGAGTGAGGCTTTTCATATTAATTTGCTGGCGATGAGCTTGCTGTCATTACTGGTAGCCGGATTGTTGATATACAACACGGTCACCTTGTCAGTAATACAGCGTCAACAAACATTGGGAATATTCAGAGCCCAGGGCGTTACCCGGCAACAGGTTTTTTCCCTGGTGATTCTTGAGAATGCTGCACTGGGATTGATAGCCAGTGCGTTGGGAGTGGCAGCAGGATTTCTGCTTGGTCGTTTTCTGGTGACCATGGTTACGGCGACGGTGGATAACCTGTACTTTGATCTTCCCATAACTACTTTTTTTGTCGATCCCTGGGTGTTGT
Source organism: Pseudohongiellaceae bacterium (assembly GCA_965662685.1). Lineage (GTDB taxonomy): Bacteria > Pseudomonadota > Gammaproteobacteria > Pseudomonadales > Pseudohongiellaceae > Eutrophocola. Next base: position 61,821 of record CBFIIQ010000002.1, read on the forward strand.
TGAAAGGACTGGGTTTGGGAATGCTGCTAAGCATCGCTTCAGCAATCTTGCCAGCTATGCGGGCAGCGCTGAGTCGGCCAGTGACATTACAGCATCAAGCCGCGGTCAATAGTGAGTGGCAAAAAAGGATTCACTTGCTGGCATTGCCCGGCATACTTTTGCTTGTAGGGGGGCGCTTAATACTGCTACCGGAATACGGTTCCCTGGTGTCCGGTTTCATTGCCCTGACACTGATGGTATTTGGTTTTTGTCTGCTGGTGCCTGGTCTGCTTTTCTTGCTCTTACAGTTATTACTTAAGTTAAGTCAGCGCTGGATTGGGCTTCCCGGGGTAATGGCCTTGCGTAATGCAAGTAGTGCCATTAATCGAACCGGTCTTGCAGTTGCAGCTTTATGCGTGGCTGTCTCTGTCACTGTTGGGGTTGGCGTTATGGTAGGCAGTTTTCGGGGCACGGTAATTATCTGGCTGGAACAGTCACTACCGGGAGACTTGCAGCTTGTTGCAGCGTCAGCCGATACCCTGCGAGAGGGAATTCCTGCTGAGCTGCTCGATGAACTGGGCCGGAGTGATGGCATTGAGGGATACTATTTTTCGGTCCTGGAACAGGTGGAGTCAGAATTCGGCCCGCTACGTCTGGGCGTGAATGCTATTCCCGCGATCGAAAAGTTTTATCTCAAGGAAACCAGCCCGGATGGATTGATGGATTTTGATAGAGGCCAGGGAGTTTTTATTTCTGAACCATTGGCTTACCAGCAAGAAATTGAACTGGAGGATTCTATCAGTCTGTTAACAGCAAGTGGATTAAGACCATTTACTGTTAAGGGCATATTTTTTGATTACACCTCCGGTATTGGCATGGTGCAAATGCATGATTCCTTGTATGAAAGATACTGGGAGAGTCAGCCGCATACTCGCCTGACCCTGGAAATAAATGCCCTGAATAATGAGGATGCTGTTGAAAAAGCGGTTCGCGATATTTTATCTACGTATGATAATGGCTTCACACTGGTCTCAAACCGGCAATTAAGAGAAATAACCCTGCAGATTTTTGACAGAACATTTGCCATCACCAATGTGCTTCGACTGCTGGCGATCCTGGTGGCATTTATTGGCGTAGTTTCAACGTTAATGGCCTTGCAGCTGGAACGCTTGCGCGAGTTTGCCATTTTACGTGCTACGGGAATGACTCCATGGCAAGTAAGTGCATTAATCCTGAAACAGACTGTAGTGCTTGGTATGTGTGCCGGTGTGCTGGCATTACCACTGGGTTTAATGATGTCAGAGGTACTCATTGATGTGATTAACCGGCGTTCGTTTGGCTGGTCCATGCAGCATTTTTTGCCGGAGTCGGTATTGATCGAGGGATTTATGCTGGCCCTGGTAGCCGCTCTGCTCGGTGGGGTTTATCCAGCCTGGCGTGCCGCTAAAATCATGCCTGCGATGGCGCTCAGAGAAGAATAAAAATTTTAAAAATTGAAACATCCCGTATGTATAAAGTGCTAAAAACTAAAAAAGAGAAATCTTGGTAGGTTGGATAAGGCCGTTCAGGCCGGCATCCGGCAAAGATAATTCACAAACGCCATGAGGCCATATTGAATAAACGCTTTTTATTATGTTCTTTGATATTGCTGCTGGGTTGCAGTAATGGAGAACAGGAAATAGTCACACAACGATTGTCTGCTGCAGATGTGCTTGGCAGTAATGATGTTGATGGTTTTTTACGTGCAAGTGAAGCACGCCGTTTTGATTTTCCACAGGACCATGCCGCGCATCCGGGTTTTCGTAACGAGTGGTGGTATTTCACTGGCAATCTGGAAACCCCGAACGGTAGCCGCTTTGGTTATCAGGTGACATTTTTTTCCAGCGCTATCAGGCCTGATACTGAAGACAACTGCGAAGTAAGCAATGCGTGGTGTACCAATGCAATCTGGATGGGGCATGCAGCGATCAGTGATATCAATTCTGAAAAGCATATTGCAGCAGAAATATTTTCGCGTCAGGAACCGGGCCTGGCGGGTGCCAGACTGGATCCCTTTCGAGTCTGGATTAATGACTGGCAGCTTTTTGCTACGGGCAATGAATTTCCCTGGGAACTGGAAATAATTACTGATGAGTTTGCATTATCTCTAACTCTGACGGCTGAAAAACGTCCTGTCCTGCAAGGAACTAATGGGCTCAGTCAAAAAACGCCTGAAGCTGGTAATGCGTCCTACTATTACAGTGTCACCCGCATAGAAACCCGGGGCCAGGTTTATCTCGATGGTGAGCGTTATGAGGTAAACGGGACCAGTTGGCTTGACCGGGAGTGGAGCACCAGCGCACTGGGGGAAGATCAAACAGGCTGGGACTGGTTTTCCCTGCAGTTCGATGACGGAAAAGAACTGATGTATTACCAGCTAAGGGATAGTAACGGTAATGCTCATCCCGCTAGTGGTGGCAACCTGACCAGCCTGATGGGAACACAAAGCGCAATCTCACCACAACAAATACGCCTGGAGGAAAAAACTTACTGGCAGGCACCTGACGGCAAACAGTATGCGACTGGCTGGCAGATGGTTTTTCAGGAGAATGACTGGCAGATACAGGCCGTGTTTGAAGATCAATTGATGGATGTAACTTTCCAGTATTGGGAGGGCGCAGTGGAAATACTTGATACTTCAAGTGGCGCGGTTTTGGGCCGTGGTTACCTGGAGATGGTCAGATAGATACAGTTAGCTTAGTGTTTAGCTAACCAGCGTCGCAGTACCCGATTCCACCACATGGTTACCCCTGTCACAAACATTGCTGCCGGGGCCAGACCGAAGAATGCCCATACTGCTTTAACGGACTGATCACACAAGCCTGGACCATCACAGGGAAGGCCGATTCCATTTACGCGGCCAAAATGCAGAAAAGCCAGCCAGTAGAGGACGCTATCGATCAAGCGACGCCCGGCATTTTCCTCGGTAACGGGCTGGATGCGATCGGCGAAAGCATGAAAGGACTCAGGGAAGCATAGATAAATACCACTAAGTGCAAATATCATTAGAAAGCCAAAGCTCCAGAACCCCATCATGCTATGCAAATCCCAGTTCAGTCTTTTCCAGCCAAGGTCTGTTCGAACCTTTAAACTGCGGCGCCAGTGCGCCACCCCGGGCCACCAGATTACTATCCCGGTCAGTATCACCAGCGTCACGCCAATAGCGGCAACCCCATTTATTTTTCGCCCGCTAGGTCCGACCAGAAAATTATCGTGAATCTGAATAAGGTTGGTCACCATATTGACACCGGTTTCTTCTGCGCTACCCACATCTTCACCGGTACGTGGATCATACAATCGTTTCTTGACTTTATTATCCTGTTGCAGCCATATGATTACCGCCTGATCGCGGTTACCCGCACGATAGAAACGCGTAACGCTGTAGCCAGGGTTGGCGCTTAGGGCCGATTCCTTTAACCGGGCATCACTAAGCAGTGCGTTGGTGGAAGTAGAGAGTATCGGTTCAGGGGTAAAAATAACGTAAAGCTCGTTTCGATAAACCAGCACACTGCCGGTGATACTGATGAAAAAGATGTACAAGCCAAGGCTGATGCCGCTCCACAAATGTATCTGGAACAGCATACGCCGAAACGGCATTTTTTGCGGATGACGGATCCAGCGTTGCCAGAGTGAGGAAGATGTTTTTTCGTTCATCTGTTTATTATCAGCTAAATCGCCAGAGTTTGTGCTTGCCTGAGATCAAATTGTTAAAGATGATTGAAAAACTAAATTGATTTTTTCGGAAGACTTTCCTGAATCTCTGATATTTTCCAGAGGCCGAGAGCTTTATCTGCAAATGCGCCCTCATACTCGGTACACCCTTCGTTAATTAATTTAAGCGGTTTAGGGAGCATAAAAGGAGAGAGTTCAAGGTTTAAAGTGCGCCATTGCCCTGTAGCGATGTCATCATTGTTATCTCTTCCTGGAAACGTCGTAGTTAGAAGGTACTCGCTATTACTTGCACAAATATTGTATAGAGCATCCCAAATATCTTTAAATGATAAGTGGACTAGACAGTCTCTGCAGAAAAGTAAATCTACCTCTGGTAAGCTATCATTGATTAGGTTTATTTTCTGAAATCTATTGCCACCATTACCGTATTGTTGTGTATTTCTCTCAATGAGTGCATCGACAATATCTGCGCCGATATATTCGATATTACTTAAATCCATATTTTTCATCCAATGAAAATCGCCACATGGGATGTCCAGCATTGATTCAACTTGGTATTCCTTAAAAAGACTTGGAAGCTCTTGAATTATTAATTCAGTTTGATGAATATCAGAGCCTAGTCCCGAAACAGATTCTGTTCCTCCCCATCTATTATTGTTATAAATATTAGTGAAAACGGCTTCAGGGGGCTGGGATTTTAGTTGGAAAAATTCATACCGGTTCTTCACTATTCTGTATATGGATGAAAGTATTGGAATTTTCTTCGCAATTTTTCTCAATGTATTCATGTTGTTCCGATAATTCTTTAAAATCTGTATTGAAGTGGCCTCAATGCGCATTTTACCCATAATTAACGCTGGATGTTTGTAATCCTGCCTACAATTGTTAATCCTTATACATAGCAATGATTTTCTGCAAAATTTTCAGAAACATTAGGGATTTAATCCGTTGCGAACATTAAAGTGAATTTCGGTAAAGTACCTCTGCCGCTTTACTTCAGTTTTAGTTACTCTTCTCAGGGCTTGCGCAGGAATGCTATCGCGTCAGTTTTTTCTTTGCCGCGGACCATTCAGGACAGTACCGATGAAGGAATAGCGAATGACTTTTTCATAACTCCAGAATAACAGGGCGGTAGTGATGATGAGAATTAATGGGAACTTCACTGACCAGTGCCAGGATACCTGCATCAGCAAGGTTTGTAAGAATAATATTACTGGAAGATGGGTGATATAAATCCAGTAGGAGGCATCCGCTATATAACGCCGCAACTCACTTTTTCTGCTAAAAAACTGCATACCTATACCAATAAAGGAAAAAATCCAGCACCAGGAAGCGAATCCATAGAGCAAGGCAAAAGTAAGCTTTTGTGTGCTGGAGACGTCAACAAAAACAAAAGCAGGATAAGTTAAACGGTACATACTCATTACTGTTAAGACTATCGCGAGCACAAGGTACCGAGGCCAATCAGATTTAAGAATGTTCAGGCATTCCCGTTGCCGATCAAATAACCAACCGAGTAGAAAGGCCATTGCGTAAATAAAAAATGCCGGTGCTTCATTCCATATAGCTTCCGTTGGTGTGGGAATACCGACCCAGAAAAGCCAGTTTTCCCTGTTATAAAATAACCAGGCTGAAATACTGCCGGTGACAATGACTATTACCCGAAATTTACACAAACTATAAACAAGCCGGGTAATAAGTTTTATAAATTGGCTGCCCGGATTGAGCTTGGTAAGCAAATATGAAAACAGCACCGCAAGGCCATAAAACCATAGCAGGTAGTACAGAAACCAGAAATGTAACAGCAGGGGTTGGGCTGGTGAAGCCTGTTGTGCATTTTGCAGCACCGTCAGGTAATCAGTCCCGAATAGTTTGCTGGCTGCCCAGAGCACAATGGGAATAATCAGGACTAATGAAATAACCCAGGCACTGACCATCGGCAGCGCAATTCTTCTTAGTCGATCTTGCAGAAATTCCGAATAATCTTTTCGTGCAAGAGAAAGGTGAGCAAAGAAACCGGCAATAAGAAAAAATGCTGCCATGCGAAACATGTGCAATACATAGAACATGTATGTCAGCGTCATACTTTTGGAATTATCGGAAATCGGAAAGCCAAAGCTGTCCAGGCCCGGCCAGAAAGATATGCTGCCGTGTAATAACAGGCCCAGTAATAGGGCAATGCCACGGATAGCATCCAGTGCATGAAGTCTGTTTTGCTCCATTAAGTTCCCGGCCCACCAAGCGACATAATTTTCGATTAAACCAGGTGTCATCATGACACAAAGGATTCTCTTTTTTCCTTAATCTTTGCACACTTTTTTGTAGCATGGCATTACAATTGCCGGCGGTAAAAACCAATTGTCTGGAAAAATACCACAACGCGGGCGAGACCTTCAGTGTCTGCTTGAATATTGGCGGGATGTGGTTTACTTTAGACAAGTCTTTTAAGATTTTGCGTAAGGGCTGGCGGCAATTTTTAATAACTTGTTGCTAACAAGGCTGGTAAAACAAACGTAAATTCTTTTCTGGCAATTTAGCAGATTATGAATAATTTCAGGTCCTGGTTTTTCCGGCCTGATAATACATAGCTGCTAATTAATAAGGGATGCATAATTAGACCGGTTATAAACGGCGCATAACTTTGATATTGATCAACCAATCACTATTCAGTTTTTGCATTTGTTTTCCTGGTTACTTCTTTGTGCTGTAATTCTGGAACTTGAAACCAGATTGTTGAGTGGGTATTAGCTATGGGTTTTTTAATTTGGCTTGAAGAGGGGGCTTTAGGGATTTTCATTCGTGAATCCCTGTGGGGTTATCCCATCGTTCTCTCCAGTCATGCTGTCGGCATGGCAATTGTAATGGGTGTTGTGGTTGCTCTGAATTTAAGGGTGTTAGGGTACGCAAAAGATATTTCCATTCTGGCTTATGATAAATTATTTTTTATCGGCTGGATTGGATTCATTATTAATCTGATTTCCGGGTTGATACTTTTTTGTAATACGCCAACTACCTATTTCTTCCAGGGTTCGTTCCAGTTAAAGATTGGCAGTATTGTTCTCGGTGGTATCCTGATGAAAGTAGTTATGAACAGTGTCAGGGGTGATACCAGTGAAACGCTTACTAAAGTAGCATCAGCTGCCTGTATCGCTTGCTGGTTCAGCGCAATGATAACCGGCCGCTTAATGGCCTATTTATAAGGAGGTATGTACTATGGATTATGATACTTATGCACCATTAGCCTCCTGGTTTGAAGCCACCTGGTTAGGTGGACAAATGCGTGAGCAGTTCTGGATGTTTCCAATGATGGAAACAATTCACTTTATTGGTCTTACTTTTCTGTTTGGGTCTTTGTTGGTAATTGATATGCGTGTCATTGGGTTTGGCCGTTTTATCAATATGAAAGCAGCAATGAAATATATCCCGGTTGCGATCATTGCCTTTGCTGTCAATCTGTCAACGGGCATTGCGTTTTTATGTGCTGATCCGTTCCGCTATTTTCCCAATATCGCTTTTCAGTGGAAAATGGGATTGATTCTGATTGCTGGCATCAACGCCTTATGGTTCTGGTTTGGAGAGCACAAGGAATTATGCCAGCTTGCTGATGGTGAAGACGCACCTTTCAGAGCTAAAGTGATTGCAGCGCTTTCAATTGCTATCTGGGTTGCCGTAATTATTTTTGGCCGAATGATTCCCTACGTCGAGTACTAGGCATCAGTCAGCAAAAAAAGAGGGCGTTAGCCCTCTTTTTTTTGCATCCATTTTTAGTATTTAAACCGCAGCAGTTAGCGAAAGAAAACTCACCAGAACCTTTCTTTATTCCTGTCCAATTGTGTTTTACTGTTCTGCATCAGATGAATATTATCAGTCAACAACACGCCAAAAAACTTGATGAGTAGTAAAGCCGCCCAAAGATCCCGCTTGATCGTCTCTGAACCAGTCAGACCTCTATTGCTCAGGTTGACGCTGTCAGCGCTTATAGGCAATCTGGCAATGCACTTGATGGGGATCGTGGATACGTTTTATATCAGCCGTCTGGGCACTCTTGAGCTGGCAGCAGCCAGCTTTGTTATTCCTATTCATATGATTTATGTGAGTCTCGCGCTTGGCATAGGTATGGGTATGAGTTCACTTAATTCACGACTCATTGGCGAGGGTCGCTTTGCTGACTCATCACGCCTCATTAGTGACGGGCTTATGTTTGCCGCCTTGTTCGCAGTAACAGTCGCGATGATAGGCAGTATCATTATTGACCCGTTGTTTCGTCTGTTGGGTGCAGATGAGAGAACCCTGCCCTTTATTCGTGATTACCTCAATATTCTGCTTTTGGGACTGCCGCCACTGATGTTGGTGGTAATTGGAAACAGCACTTTTCGTTCGATGGGTAATATCAAGATGTCGGCAACTCTGGCTGGCTGCCTGTCAGTCTTGAATATCACTCTCGATCCACTCCTCATTTTTGGTATTGGTCCTTTTCCGGCTATGGGTATTCGTGGGGCTGCCGTGGCAACCTTACTGGCTGCGAGTATTACGCTGATAGTTTCTTTCATAGTACTGGGGTTCTATGAAAAGCTGCTGGATTTCTCCAGGCCACGCTGGCTGTATTTACGGCAGAACTGGCTGCAGATTTTGGGGATAGGAATTCCGGCCATGGGAGCAAATGTCATGACACCGCTGGCGGCAGCCATGATGACGGCGATGGTGGCGCGCTTTGGTGATTTTGTTGTCGCAGGTTTTGGGGTTGGCAGTCGCGTGGAAACCATCAGTCTTATTTTTGTTATGGCGCTGTCGTCCACCTTACCAATGTTTATCGGACAGAATATCGGCGCCGGTCGACAGGATCGTGCCTATGCAGCCCTGATGGGATGTCTGAAGTTTGTGCTGGCATTTCAGTGTCTGATCTATTGTATATTGCTGCTCATGGGAGATGCCATTGCCGGTACCTTTAGCAGCAACCCGGAAGTAATCAGCGTTATCACCACTTACCTGATGATTCTTCCTCTTACCTATGGTGCTCATGGTGTAGTGGTGCTCATTATGGTGTCTTTGAACGTACTACGCCGACCGAGAATTGCATTATTGCTTACTTTCACGCGTTTAATGCTGCTTTATATCCCACTGGCATTTTTCGGTTCACAGTTGTGGGGCTTGAAAGGTCTTTTTGCCGGTGCAGCACTGGGAAATATACTGGCGGGGGTTTTTGCCTGGTTTTTAATCCGCAAGGTATGTCAGGAATTGCATTTAGGGCCGATCAGTTCAGAAATGGCAAAAGGCAGCTCTTGAAAGCCGGTTGAAGACGCTTGTTTGCCTAGCTGAAGTAGGCTGCTACGCAGGCGATAATTACCATCACAAACAATACCCACTTCAATACGGACTGCGGTACATTAATGGCAAACTGCACACTGACCATGGCGCCAGCCACTGTCCCTATTGCCATGATCAGCCCGGGAACCCATAACACCTGACCTCTGAGAATAAATACTCCCAGCGCCACAACAGTAAGAGCCGCGGTAATGGCCATTTTTAGTGCATTGGTGCGCACCAGATCATAACGAAGTCCGCCGGCGACAGCAGCGATAATAATAAAGCCGACTCCAGCCTGCACAAAGCCACCGTAAAATCCGGCAAAAAAGAGGCCTATGGCTGCTAAGGGTTTTTCCTTCAGGGTAAGCGCAGGCGTGCCTTCCGGCGGTGCCACGACAGAGGGCCTGACTACCATTAATACGGCCATGCCCAGCATAGTGCTGAGCAGAGCCGGTTTCAGCCAGGAAACTGGCAAGTATGACGCCAGCAGAGAGCCGAACAGGGCCCCAACCAGGGTAGGTATTAATGTGGGTACAATGGTGGAGGGAGCCAGTTTGCCTTTACTGTGAAAGCTTTTCGCGCCGGCGATGGATTGAAGAAAAATACCGACGCGATTGGTTGCATTGGCAATGTCTGCTGGCATACCAAAGATCATAAACGCTGGCAGCGTTAACATAGAGCCGCCACCGGCTATGGTATTGATAAATCCCGCCAGGAAACCGGCGGTAATTAACAGCGTGACACTGAGAACTGAAACTTCAAATTCCATGGATAATTCACTAAGCCTCTTTGACTTATGACCTTATGTTGAGTGGCCCTGATTTCAACAGGGGCGGAGCATGACTGAGGCATAGGTTAAAGTCAATTTCGCGCAGCCTGTTAGAGCTGTTCCGAGTAGTGCTAGAATTACCCGCTCATACAGAGCATCTGAAGGAAGTCATTTTGGCTGAGTATCAAAACAACAATACCATCGAAAACCCGGGTCCCTTGCAAACCTATGAAGAAAACCTCGCAAAGGGAGAATTCCGCATTCAGCAATGCAAGGATTGTGGACAGCATGTTTTTTATCCCAGGCTTCTTTGTCACCACTGTGGTTCCAATGCCCTTAAGTGGGTAGCAGTTAGTGGCAGAGGAGTCGTCTATTCCAGTTCCGTTGTGCGCCAGCGTCCCGAGAAGGGAGGGGATTACAATATTTCACTGATAGATCTGGAAGAGGGTCCGCGCCTGATGAGCCGTGTTGTGGATGTGGATCCGGAAGAAGTGGCTATTGGCATGCAAGTCAGCGCTCACGTGGGCATGATCAATGATAAACCCGCTGTACTTTTTTATAACAAGGAACAGGGGGACAAGGAATGGTAATGTCACTTAGAGGTGAAACTGCAGTAGTTGGTGTGGGCCTGACTGAATTTGGTGGCTTGCCGGGCCATACGCATATGGAAATCATGGCACAAGCCATTGATAAAGCCATAGCTGATGCAGGCATTCAGAAAGACGAAATAGACGGGGTTTTCAGTGCCAATTTTGTTGAGATGCTGACCCCGCTGACGGTAGCCGAATACCTTGGAATCAATCCTACTTACATGGATGGCACCAATACTGGTGGTTCAGTGTTTGTTAATTCCATGCAATCCGCCGCTGCAGCCCTGACTCTTGGCCTGTGTAATGTTGCCCTCATTTGCTACGGCAGTAATAGTGCAACCGGCCCCTTCACCCATCCGCCTGCCATGCACAGTGTGGAAGATGTTTATCGACCACGTAACCCGATAACACCCTATGCATTGGCGGCGAAACGGCACATGCATGAATTTGGTACAACCAGGGAACAACTGGCGGAAGTGGCCGTTTCAGCCCGGGCCTGGGCGCAACTGAATCCAGCTGCGACCATGCAAGATCCGCTTACTGTTGAAGACGTGGTGAATGCGCGCATGATTGTTGATCCTCTGGGTAAATTTGATTGTTGCCTGATCAGTGATGGGGGCGCTGCCATGATCATGGTACGTAAAGACCGGGCAAAGGACTTTCCGAAAGAACCGGTTTATATGCTGGGCGTGGGAAGCCGGACCGATCACAATCTTATTTCCTGTATGCCTGATCTGACCACTACTGCTGCAAAAGAAGCGGCCGCAGCTGCTTTTACCATGGCAGGGGTCACTCCGGCCGATATAGATGTTGTTGAGCTCTATGATGCCTTTACCATTAATACTATTTTGTTTCTGGAAGACATGGGCTTTTGTGAAAAAGGAGAGGGTGGCGCTTTTGTTTCCAACGGCAATATTGCCCCTGGCGGTTCGCTGCCGGTGAATACCAATGGTGGTGGCCTGAGTTGTGTGCATCCAGGTATGTATGGCATGTTTCTGATGATAGAAGCGGTACAACAGTTACGTGGTGAGTGCGGTGAGCGCCAAGTAGACAATGCCAGACTTGCTGCCTGCAATGGTAGCGGCGGCTTCCTGGCAAGTCAGGTCAGCGCAATTTTCGGCACTCAGGAAACGCTGTAAGTGTAACGTTGATAAAACAATCAGGTTAACTGACTTAAATCAAAACGCTAATACCCCCATCCACTTAGGATGAAAGCTGGAAAGGTTGTTGATGAGTTGCCTGTTCTTTGGGTGGTAGTTGAATTTTAATTTAGAGGTGAAAATTGTGAGAAAGAACTGGACTGTTTTTTCCGTAGTACTTTTACTGGTACTGTTAGCCGGGTGTCGTACCTATCCTGATGAAGTGGGAAGTTTTCGCTTTCCCATCCTCAGTGGTGATATTGAAAGAGGCCAGGAGGCATTTCTAAGGCTTGAGTGTAACCAGTGTCATGTGGTGAGCGGAGTCGATCTGCCGGCTTTCTCAGGACCAAGACCGGTAACGGTTGAGTTGGGTGGTGAGCTCTACTTTGCGAAAACTTATGGTGATCTGGCGACATCTATTATCAACCCTGATCATGTCATATCAGAAAACTATCTGGATCAGTTACCAAGGGAAGTGCGCAGGCGTACAAGCAGTTCTCCCATGTATTTGAAGGAAGATATGCTGGTGACAGAATTGATAGATATTGTGGCTTTTCTGAATTCCCGTTACAGCCTGTTACCGGGATATACCGAATACTACTACTAGTTATTACTACCAGCCTTGTGGCTGGTAGGCAGTCGCAAGTTACAAGTCTCAAGTCACAAGAAAGAAGATAAAGGAAAAAGGAAAAAGGATAAAGGTGGGCGGTGCAGGGAGGCGGCAGGGAATTGTAAAGAAGAGACAAGAGACAAGAGACAAGAGGCAAGAGACAAGCAACCACTCTCCCAGGCTTCAATGGTTTTCTGCAGGTCGGATAAGGACCGCAGGGACGCATCCGACAAGGCGATCTTTGATCGCCTTTTTTGCGACTTGCGACTTGCGACTTGCGACTTGCGACTTGCGACTTGCGACTTGCGACTTGCGACTTGCGACTTGCGACTAGAATCCCTCTCCCCAGCCGTTAAGAAAGAAATTCTCAGCCAAGGCATTGCGTTGTCTTGGTGCCAGTTCCCGTTGCCTGAATTCTTCCGGGATATCAGCTTCTGCACACTGATAACCAATAGTCATCATTGCTTTGGGTTGATAGCGATCGGGAATATTAAAAGCGTCTTTTGCAGCCTCCGGGCTAAAGCCTGCCATCTGGTGGGTCATCAATCCCAGAGCGCTTGCTTGAAGACAAACACTTAATGCCGCGGCGCCGGTGTCATAATCACCCCAGGCATTATCCTTGTCATTTTTTGAAAACCGGGTGTCCGCACAAATAATTACCAGCACCGGTGCATGCTGGCACCAGGGCTGATTACCTTCTGCCAGGCAGGAAAATGCCTTTTGCCAGGCCTCCGAACCTCCAGCTTTACTGCAGAAAATTATGCGCCAGGGCTGATCACCAAAACAGGAGGGGGCCCAGCGTGCGGCTTCCGCCATGGCGCGCAGATCATCATCTTGCACCATCAGCTGAGGATCATAGGACACGCCACTCCAGCGACTGGTAATCAGTTCATGTACGGGGGCTGAGAGTTCGACTTCTTTTTTAATCATGTTATTTCCTTTAGTACTATTTTATTCGTTTTCAAAAAATACTTTTTCAACAGTGGGGGGCTCCTGATCTGCGAAATGAGGGTATACCACATAAACGTTACCCCCCACCCTTGCTACGGTAGAAGCGGCTCCCTGAGGCGCCGTGGCTATTAATTGTGCTGATACCCAATTATCGTGGCTGTTAAGCACGACAGTTCGACCGCTGCTGGTCATGACCAGATTACCTTCGGCGTCCCAGACCATTCCATCAATACCCGGGAGCTTTTCCGGCAGCCCAACCAGGGAAAAGTTTTCCGCATTACGGATGTCGGCCTTATACAATACGCCAGTTCCCGAACCAGCGATTAACAGATAGCCATCGGGATGACTGATGATGCCATTAATTGACTGGTTTTCAGGAAACTGATCACGGCGCACAAAAACAGAAGCATTACCCTGCGCATCAACTTTGTAGACCACCACGGCAAAGGAGTCTGTCACGTAAATATTGCCCATGGTATCGCCAACCAGATCATTGGGGAAAAAGCGTGTATCTGCAGGCGCATCAATATAGGCGTTATCAAGTGATACCAGGGCAAGTCTTGCGCCGGTAGCAAGATCAAATACCCCGGCTCGGGCAAAGCCATTGGTCTGTCCGGCAAAGACTCCCGGGTCGGCAATTGCGGCCAGTATTCTGTTGCGACCCTCCTCAACTTCAATACCAATAATGGCATCCACATCCGGGTCATCCACCAGCGTATTCAATTCACCATTGGCCGCCAGCGCAAATACCTTGCCCTCGATAAAAGAGCCCAGTAAAAAGCGTTGATTGAGGTGGTCATATTCAATGCCCTCCGGAGTAAATCCACCGCGCTCCACAGTAATGATATCGGGGTACTCCGGAATCATGTTTGCGGATGACATTAAGCCTGTATTGCTGCAAGCGGTGAGACCGAGACAGAGAATAGGCAGAAGAAGATATCTAAAGCAGGGCATCTTGTACTCCGATGTGATGAAGGTTGAATAACAGGCAGACAAGCCATGGTATATCAGGGGAGCATTATTATAGAAGCCCGCTATAGGCGAGAGAAATTTTCGAATTGAGCTTGAAATAGTACAAATCAGTCCTATATTTGATATAGGTCTATAAAAAATATAACTGAGTCGCATAATTTACTGATAAACAGGGCTTTTTCCCCGGTTGGCGAATATTTTGAGGTATTGGCTGTCTAATCCATAAGATGATAGAATCCGCCGGCTACGGCGTTACGTAGGATAATTATGAACGCTAAAGTAAATACCACTATTCAGAATAATGACTATAACCATAGAGATCATAGAGATCATAGAGAGAGTAATAAAGGACTGATGACTCTGGAAACCAGTAATAGCAAAGAGCTGCAGCTTATTGACACAATGGTGCCAGGGCGTGATTTAAACGCCTATATCAGCGCCGTCAACGGTATTGCTATTCTTAGTGCCGAAGAAGAGCTAGAGCTTGCTAACCAGTATTACTATGAAGATAACCTTGATGCAGCGCGTAAGTTAGTACTTGCTCACTTGCGATTTGTTGTCCATATGGCTAAAAGTTATTCAGGCTATGGTCTGTCTGAGGCCGATTTGATTCAGGAAGGTAATGTAGGCCTGATGAAGGCTGTAAAACGTTTCAACCCTGAAGTTGGTGTGCGTCTGGTGTCCTTTGCTGTTCACTGGATCAAGGCCGAGATGCATGAATTCATTCTGCGCAATTGGCGTATTGTGAAAGTGGCCACTACCAAAGCCCAGCGTAAATTATTTTTTAATCTGCGCGGCTCCAAGAAGCGTCTTGGCTGGCTGAGTCAGGCTGAGGCCGAAGCGGTTGCAAACGATCTGGGTGTTCCACCAGAAACGGTAATGCAGATGGAAGGTCGTATGGGGGCTTATGATGCTTCATTCGATGGCGCAGCCGATGCCGATGACGAAGAAGCCTATCAGGCGCCAGCCCAATACCTTGAAGATACCCGGTTTGATCCGGCCCGCTCTGTTGAAGATGCGGATTATGAACAAACGTCTACCGATGGTTTGTATGTGGCGCTGGAAGATCTTGATGACAGAAGCAGGGATATCCTCAATCGCCGCTGGCTCAGTGATGATAAAGTCACCCTTCATGATCTTGCAGAAGAGTATGGTATTTCAGCTGAACGTATTCGTCAGTTGGAGAAAAATGCCATGAACAAGGTAAAGGCTATTCTGGAAGCCTGATACTAGGCCTGATTTTAAAAGCCGCCTGCCTGGCGGCTTTTTTATTTCTGTAGTGAATTCTTAATCGATTAATCAGTTACTTTTTTTATAAACTTGACTCCCGCTTTGCCTTTCCTTAAATCTCCCTGTCTAGAATAGCGCCCTGTATAAAACATGACAGGTTGCACTGAATGAAGCACTCTCACGTTATTTTGGGCCTGATAATTTCAACGGCCTTTTTGGTTAATAGTCAGGCAGTATCTGCTGCGCCAGAAAATATAATCCTGGTTACTATTGATGGTCTTCGCTGGCAGGAAGTGTTTGGTGGCCTGGATAAACGACTGGTGGAACATCCTGATTATACTTCCCGGGCAGAATACCTGACCGAAAAGTGGTCTGGTGGTACGCCGGCAGATGCATCACGTAAATTGATGCCTTTTTTACACGACACCCTGTTCCAGCAGGGAAGTGTGATCGGTAATCGTGATGCTGGCTCATGCGCACGAGTAACGAACCCCTGGTATTTTTCCTATCCCGGTTATAACGAGATTCTCACAGGTGTGGCCGACCCTGCTATTGATAGCAACAGTCCGGTGGCAAATCCTAATGTCACGTTTATGGAATGGTTGCAAAATACTGTACCGGGTTACCAGGAGAGTGTGGCTGTGTTCGCTTCCTGGAATGTCTTCCCCTTCATCTTCAATAGTGAACGCAGCCAAATTCCTGTCAATGTGGGAAAGATGGAAAATCCTCAATCTGACTTTGAAGTCCTGCTAAACGTTATGCATGATGATATTCCCAGCCCCTGGGAAACGGTACGGCTTGATGCATTCACCCATCACTTTGCCCTGTCTGCCATGAAACACAAGCATCCCCGTGTGCTTTTTATAGGTTATGGTGAGACCGACGATTTCGCGCATGATGGAGAATATGATCAGTACATCATGGCTGCCAACCGTACTGACCGATACCTGGGTGAATTGTGGCAGGCCATCCAGACAGAGCCTTTTTATAAAGACAACACGGTGCTGTTCGTGACAGTGGATCATGGTCGCGGAGAAACTCCCCTGCAGACCTGGCAACATCATGCCAGCAAGGAATCACTTTCCGGTTACATGGAAGCACTTGCTACTTATGAGGAAGGGATTGTGGGTTCCGATGCTGTGTGGATGGCGGCTATAGGGCCAGGGATTAAAAACACCGGAATGATTAAAACCGACGCAGAGTGTATTGGTTCCAACAGGATTGCCGGGACATTACTGAAGCTGCTTGGCCTGGATCCGACAGAATTTAATCCCAAGGCTGGTTTACCCATCGAAACAATGTTTGAAGCAAAATGAAAAATTTTAACCAGTTTAAAAGAAATTTACTAAAAGTGCTTGGCACGGCACCAATTGCTTCCTGGTCGCGATGGTTGACAGGGGCAGATGACTCTTCTCTTCGTATAGCCTTTGGTTCATGCTTACATCAGGACAAAGCACAACCGATTTGGGATGCCGTGCTGGCAAACAGGCCAGACCTGTTTATCTTCCTGGGTGATAATATTTATGGTGACAGTGATGATCCCCTTGTCCTGGCTGCAAAGTACAAGCAGCTTGCTGAGAAGGAAGGATTCAGACGACTCCGCAATAGCACAGAACTCATGGCTATCTGGGATGATCATGACTTTGGCCGCAATGATGCAGGTCGAGAATACCCGGGTCGAGAAGAATCCAGGCGTTTGATGCTGGAGTTCTGGGACGAGCCCAGTGACTCATTACGCTGGCAGCAGCGTGACGGGATTTATACTTCCAGAATTATTGAAAACGCAGGCAATAAAATACAGGTCATTCTGCCGGATTTGCGCTGGAATCGATCTCCTTTAAACCAGGTCACTACAGCAGAAGAACTGATTTCAAGGGATGTTGCCAATATGGGGCCCTACAGTCGTACTGTGGGCCCTGAAGCGGTATTACTTGGGGAGAGTCAGTGGCAATGGCTGGAGGAGCAGTTTAACGAAACAGCGAGTTTCCGCATTATTGGATCAAGTATTCAATTGCTGGGGGAATTTACGGGCTGGGAAGCCTGGGCTAATTTCCCTGGGGAAAGAGAGAGGTTTCTACAATTACTTTCCCGTCACCAGGATGTCCCAACCTTGATCATCAGCGGCGATGTGCACTGGTGCGAATTGAGTCGATACTGGCCGGAGTCTATGAGCCAGCCAGCCATTGAATTAACATCAAGCGGCTTGACCGAGGTGTGGGAAAAAATAAGTCCAAACCGACACCGTGTTGGAGATGCCTTTGCAGAGGTTAATTTTGGCCTGATCGAAATAGACCTTAATAAGCCAAATCCTGAAATCAACTTGTCTGTGAGGGATGTTATGAATAATCCTCTCATCCGTTATCCCTTGCCAGATTTTTTCTTTCTTTGAAGTCTTTTTTTCCCTCCCCCTTTAAAACTGACTTCATCTTTACCGCCGCCCTCAAAGGCGGCGGTTTTTTTTATCAGTAAATAATTCGGTGTACCAGAAAAACATTTTCCACGAGAATAAAAAAGGGTCATCCGAAGATGACCCTTTAAGGTATTGCCAGGTGTGGACCTAGAAGTCAGCAGTGATACTGAAGACCGCCGTTCTGGGTGCGCCTATCCAGGATCCAAACCCTGAAATTCCACCGAGATAACTCTTATCCGTAAGATTATTTACTACAAAGCCCAGTTGGTAACCTTTAAGGAAATCACTGACACCTTCTCCATTAATATTGAAATAGAAATCGGTTACTGTGTAACTTGCGGCAAGATCAGTATTGGCACGATTTATAAATCGATCATCTACAAACTTGGAACTTAAGCCGGCAGAGTAATTGCCTCGATTCCAGTCCAGGGAAACGACATACATATTTTCCGGCGTGCCTACCACATTATTTCCGGGTATCAGGCCAAGAGAAGCATCCGCGTCAGCTCCCAAACCGGTGCCAAGATAGGACGTATCGGTATATGTATAAGAGCCATACAGAGACCAGTTATCGGTCAATGAATATGAAAGAGCCAGTTCCAGACCATTGGTTTCAATACCGCCAACATTATCGTAAGTACCAGCAGTGCCGATAAGATAGTTCGGAATATTCCCCGCCAGTTGTGGGCCAAAAAACTCCAGTCTGTTTTCAAAAGTATTGTCGAAATAGACCGCGCTGCCTACAAGATTGGAACTTAAGTAACGTAATCCGAATTCCATATTTTCAGCTCTTTCGGCTTCAAGCGCAGAAATGGAAGTGCCCTCTCTTTCAAGTACATCTCCTGTCAGGGGCTTTACGTTTTCCGAATAGCCGGCAAATAATTCGAGCCCGTCAATTGGAGTTTGAAAGGTGAAGCCGGTTGAGTATAAAGTATCCGTGTCTGAATCCAGCGAACGTAGTGCCTGAATGCCAAAGTTATCAACACGGTCAGTTTCGACATTGAACTCCCTGATGCCCAGGTTAATACTGAGATTACCCCAGCTGATAGTGTCTGACAGGTACCAGTTAATGGTGTCGCGAGGAAATTCAAGGTCATACTGGCGCCAGTATGCGGGGTATTCAAACTGAAAGCCTGCACGCGTATCAGTGATCTTGTGCCAGTCGCGGTACTCGGAACGAGTAGAGTCTTCATACCACAGACCACCACGCAGAGAGTTACTCATGTCATTACCAATATTACTGGTATATTCAAAGTCTACTGTGTAACCGAGACGTTCGCGCTCATAGTGTGTGTGGCGGTAGGACTGAACAGCCAGTGCCCCTTCACCATAGCAGGCGGGATCATATTCAGGGCCTGCGCCACCATAAGGAAAAGTGATGGAAGATTCACAGCCGGTGTTGGGAAGAAGGGCATTGCCGCCATTGTCGACGAAGTAGATTGTGCCAAGAGGTGAACCGCCATATACGGTAGTACCAGTAATCAGTTCAGAATTCGGATTGCCCGCACCATCATCAGTAATATTAATAATTTGTGGTGGCACCCAATCGCCACGACCTTCCATATGGTGGCCATAGGCAGCAAGGTTAATGGTAAGGTTCTCGGAAACATCCCAATCAGCTTTCAGGTAAGCAAATTGATTCTCCCTGAGAGTGGACCAGCCGCGTCGATATAACTGATCGACATAAGGTACTCCGGTCCAGTCACCAGTAAGCCGGTCCCAGTCCGGATTTACAGCAAACTCATCTGTGGTTATGCGCTGATAATTATCTTCCTGGATATCGTCGTATGAGAAATAGCCTGTGAGGGTAATGTTATCCAGCTCTGTGATAAATTTACCGGCGAGATGATCACGTTCATTTTGTGCAGAGCCCTCAATCCAGTCAGTGGCTTCATTGTGAGACACTGAAATCCACATACGTGTTGTATCATCGAGTAACATACCGGTGTCGTAGCGACCATAGTATCGACGTGATTCAAAATCACCATTGGAAAGTTGTGTTCTGAAACGTTCTTCCGCAACCGGATCGTCTGTCAGGAAATTTAAAGTACCACCCAGTGCTTCGAGGGTGCGCGAGGAAATATCGGCAGTGCCCTGATTGACTTCGACTCCGCCGGAATTTCCAGAATCAATATATCGATTCGCTTTACCGCCACCGCCATAGTTGGACTCACCATTGGGCAAGCCATCAATGGTAATACCTACTTGTTGTTCGCTGAGATTTGTCTGGTAGCCTCGGATATTTATAGTGGTGGACCAGTCGTCAAACCCAAAGGTGTCGCCTTCTGTTACATTTACCCCAGGCAGATTATCAATGATGGAAAGAACGGAGGTAATTGGATTCTGCTGATTTTCCATTGATTCGGTAGTATTAGCTGTAGAGAAAGTACGGGCTGAGCCTAAAATAACTATTTCTTCTATATCAGTGACCTCCTCCTCTGCACTGTAAACTGGCGAGGTTGCGAGCACGGCAATAATACTGGCAGCTAAAGCATTCTTTTGTCTGATGCTTGCTGTGGCTGTCTTCAGTATTCTCATATTGTTCTCCTGATTTTGGTTAAGTAGGATTTCTGGTTTTGCAAACGGGAATAGCAATATTCCCGAACAGAGAAGGGTAGTATCGGCACATGAAAGTTGAATAAACGATTTGTAAAACTGCTTAAAGCTAAGCTGAGTTATAATTAAATTTTAGTAGTGAAATTTATTTAGATTTCCCCTGGTATTTTTTAAGGATTCTCTGATTAATTAAAGAGGTCCTATCCACACGGCGGCATAAAGATAAAATGAAACTTTCATCAACAAGCCGGCTCGCTCTTAGTCTTGCCGCTATCAATGGTTTTCTGGTGGTTAGCATCGGCGCCTTTGGTGCACATTTACTTGAGGGGCTAATAGGTCCCGAGATGCTACAGACTTTCAACACGGGTGTTCATTACCACATGTTTCATGTGGCAGGATTAATCGCAGCCTCTTTTCTCGGCTTGCAAGACGAAAGTTCAAGCATGCTGAAATTCAGCATAGGCTGTTTCCTGGCCGGGATTTTGTTATTTTCCGGTAGCCTTTACCTGTTGGCAGTGACGGGTTTCAGAATACTTGGCATGGTCACTCCTTTCGGGGGGCTGGCTTTTCTGAGTGCCTGGGTGTTGTTATTTATGGTCGCGAGAAAAAGCTCATGAGCAATGACAAGCATCGTCCAGTGCGCAGTTATGTGGTGAGAGGAGGCAGGCTTACTCATGCTCAACAGGACGCTATTGAAAACCTTTGGTCAGATTATGGGCTTGACCAGGAAGACGGGCTTATTGATCGGCATGTTGTTTTTGGTCGAAATGCGGAACTGGTTTTTGAAATTGGCTTTGGCATGGGAGATTCTCTGGTAGAAATGGCCAGCCAGCATCCTGAGCGTGATTACATCGGTGTCGATGTGCATCCTCCAGGAATAGGCACTATTCTGCGTGATATCAAGGAAAGAGGATTGAGTAATCTCCGGGTAATGCAGGGCGATGCCACGCTTATACTGAGCGATTGTTTTGCTGATAACACTCTGGACAGGATTCAAATCTATTTTCCGGATCCCTGGCATAAGAAGCGACATCACAAGCGTCGCCTTATTCAACCTGCTTTTGTAGAAGAACTCGCCATCAAGTTGGCTGCAGGTGGTGTTCTACATCTGGCAACTGACTGGGAAAATTATGCGCAGCAGATGATGGAAGTGATGTCGGCATCGCCGAATTACTCAAATGTTGCAGGTGTAGGAAATTTTGCCGAACAGGACGAACGGGCAGAAACAAAATTCGAGCGTCGGGGTCGCAGGCTGGGGCACGGCGTATGGGATCTACTATTCGTCAAAAATAGTGATGAAAAACCAGACCAGTCCTAGCTGTTAACAGGGGTGTCAGTAGCTCCATAAGCCTATTGGCGGCTCCAGAAGCGATGACCGTTTTCGGCAAGCCAGTTGCGTAACTCCTGAAATCCCGGGCATACACTTTCTACAGTATTCCAGAATCTTTTTGAATGATCCATGTGTCGTAAATGACTGCATTCATGCACAATTAGATAATTAATAACTTCTTTTGGTGCCATCATGGCGAGCCAGTTGTACTGAATGGTGCCATTCTGGCAACAATGCCCCCACTTTGATTTTGTTTTTCGAAACATGACCTTTTTCAGTTTGTGTTCAACGCCCAGTTGCTTGGCGACTTTCCAGGATTCTTCGGTCATATATTCATGGGCTTTTTCTTTCAGCCAGTTGTTAAATAGCAGCTCAAGCCTTTCGGGGGTATTTTTGCGGGAATAGATGAAGAGAAAATCGCGCGTGACCCTGACCTCCTGACTCTCACTGATCAGAACGACAATGGTGCGTGGCCTGCCCAGGTAGGTAACTTCCCGCCCTTCAGCAATAATCAGGCGTTGACGAAAGTGTCTTTTTTGACGTTCAAGCTCTTCAAGAATCCAGTCTTTTTTCTCGAAAACAAACTCATGAATCCACTTGGTAGGGGCATTTCGCGGTGATCTTACCTCAACATTCCCACTTTTTACGTAGATAACCAAAGATTTCCGTTTTGAACGAATAATTTCAAAATTAAATGGGAAAGTGGGGCTTAGATTGCAAATTTCAGGCATTATTTAAAGACTTTACCAGTTCTCTGCTGCCGCTAACCTCTATTTCAAGCGCTAGTTGCAGTAATTTTCCAATTTCACCTTCAGGGAAGCCCTTTCTTTGAAACCAGAGCAAGTAAGCTTCCGGCAGATCGATAATCATTTTGCCCTGATATTTGCCAAACGGCATCGGGGTCCTGAGAAGTTTGAGTAATAAGAATGTATCGGCGACGGCGTCTTCCATAATCGTTAGGCGAAATTTTCATTCAAGGCGATACAAGTGTTTTTTTCTGTCATTACCAGGTTGAAGAAAGCATGAAAAAACCAATGATTTTTTATTGGAATCACAGGTGCTGAAAGAATTGCCTGGTACCTGAATGGTGGCAATAGACTCTGCTTTCTCATGATCTTTTCCTGAAGACTGGGATCCGGCTTGTCCCGAGTGGTAGTTCTTTAGTGTTGCGGGGAATAGTATGCGAAAGAGAATAGTTGCTCAATAAAAGCGGCTCATCAAAAGGTGTTTTTTTGAATTATTTTTCGTCTGAAAGGAAAGCAGTTTTTGTCAGCAAGCAAATTTGCTGTCATTACCGCGGGTACCAGGCAGGAGAAACCTGCCCCGCAAACCGCCCCATGAAATGAAGCGGCTGGGTTATTTTCGAGAAATAGCAGAATTAAGCGGCAGCCTGTTGACGCGCTTGTAATACCTGGCTTACGGCATTGAGTAGAGCATTTACCGAAGAGGTCACAATATCCTCATCAATGGCTATGCCGGTAAAGCGCTTGCCTTCATGTTTCACCTGCAGGTAGGTCACTGCATCGGCGTTGGCGCTCTGACTCATAGCATGTTCGCCATATTCAAGAATCTGCAGGCTCATGGCAAAAGTATGTTCCATGGCATCCACAAATGCCTCCAGCATGCCTGCACCTTCGCCTTTCACCTCAAATGGCTGACCATCAAGCTCTATTACGCCAGAGATGGTTTCATGCTCAGCTTTTTCGATGGAAAAGCTTTTTAGTAACAAGGGCGCAGGAAGATCCAGGTATTGCTTCTGGAATAACTCCCAGATCTGGTCTGGAGCGATTTCCTGGCCAGATTCCTCGGCGGCCTTTTGTACAACACGGCTGAATTCAATCTGCAGCCAGCGCGGTAACTGGAAGCCATATTTGGATTCCATGACATAGGCAACACCGCCTTTACCTGACTGGCTGTTTACCCGAATAACATCCTGATAAGTTTGCCCCACATCTCTTGGATCAATAGGCAAATAGGCAATATCCCATGTGTTCCCTTCCTTGTAGAGGTTCAGGCATTTTTTGATGGCGTCCTGATGGCTGCCAGAGAACGCAGTAAAGACAAGGCTGCCTGCATAGGGGTGGCGTGGATGAACATCGATCTGGGTACATTCCTTTACCACAGCATTGATGTGATCCATGTCGCTGAAATCCAGTTTTGGATCTACGCCCTGGCTATACATATTCATGCCCATCACCATGATGTCCAGATTGCCGGTGCGTTCACCATTGCCCATCAGCGTGCCTTCCACGCGATCAGCGCCTGCCATCAAGCCAAGCTCTGAAGCAGCGACGGCGCAGCCACGGTCATTGTGGGTATGCAGGCTGAGAATCATTGAGTCACGTCTTTGCACATGGCGACTAAACCATTCTATCTGATCGGCATAAACATTAGGCGTTGCCATTTCTACGGTGGATGGCAAATTGATAATCACTTTGCGCTCCGGTGTGGGTTGCCACACGTCGTTTACTGCATCGCAAACTTCAACGGCGAACTCCATTTCTGTTCCGGTAAAGCTCTCGGGTGAATACTGAAAATGCCAGTCGGTTTCAGGTGCCTGTTGTGCACACTCGAGAACACTTTTTGCGCCATTCACTGCAATATCAATGATGCCAGCCTTGTCCATTTTGAAAACATGATCACGCTGAATGACGGAAGTGGAGTTATACATATGAATGATGGCCTGCTTTGCCCCTTTGAGTGCCTCAAAGGTACGCTGGATTAATTGCGGTCTGGCCTGGGTCAGTACCTGAATGGTGACATCATCCGGAATTTTATTTTCCTCAATCAACCAGCGTACGAAATCATAGTCCGGCTGGGAGGCGGCAGGAAAACCAATCTCGATTTCCTTGAAGCCTACTTCCAGCAGCAAGGCATACATCTTCCGTTTCTGGGAAACTGACATAGGCTCGATCAGAGCCTGATTGCCGTCGCGTAGATCCACACTGCACCAGGTCGGTGCATGCGTGATTACCTTATCCGGCCAGGTGCGGTCGGGCAGAGCAACGGGAGGGAATGCCTTGTACTTGCTATGGTCGTAATTTTTCACCTGCTACCTCTTTGCCTTTCTATGAAACTGTCTTGAGTTGTTATGAAGCGCTGAGGATTGCTGCTCTGGCTTCAAGTTCTTTATTCAGGTCACGTAGTGTACAGGAATCTCTATGGATGATTATTGCTAATATCGCGCAATTAATTAAATAAATAGAATATAATGCCAATATAATAATAAAATATAAAATATAATTGCAATAATATGTTTTTTGATGATATCTAAGGAAAATAATTATGCAGCTGGATCGAACTGACAAGCGTATTCTTCATGAACTGCAGCGCAACGGCAGAATGAGCAATCAGGAGCTGGCTGAGAAGGTGGGGCTGTCTCCTTCTCCCTGTCTGCGCCGGGTAAAGCAACTGGAAGATGAAGGCATTATCAAAGGATATGTTGCTCTGGTGGACCCGGCCAAGCTGGGCTTGAAAATGATGGCGCTGATTCAGATCAGGATGGATCGTCACACACCGGAACGCTTTGAGGAATTTGAAAAAACCATCATGGAGTATTCCCAGGTGATGGAGTGCATTTTGATTACCGGACAGACAGCAGATTATCAGGTTAAGGTGATTGTTGAGGATATGGAGCAATATCAGGACTTCCTGTTAAACAGAATTACTCCCTTGCCTGGCGTGTCGGATGTGCATTCCAGTTTTATTCTGCGCCAGGTGGTTTCCAGTACAGCATTGCCGATTGAATTCACCGGGTAAGAGACATAGCCTGGTTTTTGCTAAAGCATGACGGCCTGACATCCTTGCTGTAAAATTCAGCTCCCAATGCAATCTGCAGGTACCGAGCGTGGCAAGTATTTTTACCAAAGTAATTAATCGGGAGATCCCCGGACATTTTGTCTGGGAAGACGATCTTTGTATTTCCATTATGACTATTCAGCCGATTCGTCAGGGGCATCTTCTGGTGATTCCAAAAGCTGAAATAAATCACTGGGATGATGTGCCCGAGGCAACAGCGACTCATTTGATGACGGTATGCCAGAAAATTGCCAAGGCAATCAAGGCTGTAATTCCCTGCAGTCGTATTGGTGTTTCAATTGTTGGCCTGGAAGTACCACATACGCATATCCACCTGATTCCCATTGATACCTTTGGTGATCTGGATTTTAAAAATGCCAGGGAAATGTCAGGGGAATTACTGGCAGAAACAGCGGCAAGTATTCGCAATGTTCTCATTGCCGAAGGTTACCAGGAAGCCAATATCAACGCTTCCTGAGACTTATCACTTCTCCTATTTCATTAGCGGATTAAACAGGGAAACAAGATACTTGTCTGACAGAGATACATTATTTGCCAGCGGATTGCCTAACGAACACTTTGTGTTTGACGAAAAGGTGGCTGCCGTTTTTCCCGATATGATCAATCGCTCTGTGCCGGGGTACGCGACCATCATTGCCATGATTGGCACGCTGTCAGCCGAATACGTCCAGCCCGATAGTGTTTGCTATGATCTGGGTTGTTCTCTGGGCGCAGCAAGCTTGTCCATGCGCCATAGTATTCGGGCAGAAAATTGCACTATCGTTGCGGTAGATAACTCAGCTGCAATGGTGGAAGGTTGCCGACGGGCAATGGAGAGCGATAGTGCAATGCTTCCGGTTGAGGTGTGCTGCGAAGATATTCTCGACACGCCGGTGAATAATGCCTCTATGGTAGTGATGAATTTCACCCTGCAATTTGTAAAGCCGGAGGCACGAGACGAACTACTGGCACGTATCTATAAAGGCCTGTTGCCCGGCGGCATGTTGATTTTGTCTGAAAAAATACTTTTTGAAGATTCTGCGCTGAATGATCTGTTTATAGAAATGTACCATCGTTTTAAAGAGCAGCAGGGTTATTCAAAACTTGAGATTAGTCGCAAACGTGCTGCCCTTGAAAAAGTGCTTATTCCTGAAACTATAGCGGCTCATGAGAGTCGTCTGAAAAAGGCCGGCTTTGAGACATTTGACGTCTGGTTTCAGTGCTTTAACTTTGCCTCGATCGTTGCAGTTAAGTCCCATTAATAAAACGTCACGTTAAACCACGGCGGAAACCACATTGCCTGAGCCTATTGAAAACCTGGTAAATTATTCAGAACTGATTTCTGTTCTGGAAAATACCCAGTTCTCGCCCATCATTGAAAAACTGCCAAAGAATTTTCTTGCCGCATTTAACCATGGAGATTTTGCCGGCTGGGTAGAAGCGCTTCGAGCTTTGCCGGACATGGAGCCGGATTCATGGGATTTAGAGAAAGGGGTTCGAATTGGATCCGCTGCCCAGTGTGATGATGGTCAACGCCAACAGTTAAAACAGAGTCTTTTGAAGATTCACCCCTGGCGTAAAGGGCCTTTTGAGCTTTTTGGTCTGGAAATCGATACGGAGTGGCGTTCGGACTGGAAATGGGACAGATTGAAAGGACATATATCCCCATTGGAAAACCGGAATGTGCTGGATGTGGGTTGTGGCAATGGTTATCACTGCTGGCGTATGGCGGGAGCAGGCGCCCGATTTGTGCTTGGCGTCGATTCCCACCTGTTGTTCACCATGCAATATTGGGCTATTCGACAGTTTCTGAAAATTCCACCTGTGTTTGTGGTGCCTCTGGCACTGGAAGATTTGCCTGCTGAATTAAAAGCCTTCGACAGCGTTTTTTCCATGGGTGTGCTTTATCATCGCCGCTCACCGTTTGATCATCTCTATGGTTTGAAGGACTGTATACGTCCGGGAGGAGAGCTGATACTGGAAACCCTGGTGATTGAGGGTGAGAAAGGAATGACCCTGGTGCCGCAGGGACGTTATGCCCGGATGCCAAATGTCTGGTTTCTGCCCACTTGTGACACTCTTCATGACTGGCTGGAAAAAGCCGGATTTCGGAATATCCGTTTGCTCGATGTCAGTACAACATCCATAGAAGAGCAGCGTACGACTGAATGGATGACCTTTGAATCATTGCCCCGGGCGCTCGATAAAAATGACCTGACCATTACTATTGAAGGCTATCCATCACCCATGCGCGCGGTATTTGTGGCTGAAAAACCTTAAAGCACGAATTAACACTTTAGTATTGGCTCAATTTCCTCTACAATTTTGCATTTTTCTTGCACAGTTGATCCATAATTGTTCGCGGTGCATAATTTTAAAGTATTAAGAAAGATTTCCCTATAGCGCTTTATATCAAGTATATATTGCAACCATCGGCCAATATGAGTCCGTTTTGATGGGTGGCTATACAAAGAAATAAGGATACCAGTGTAACTTATGGCCAGACCATTACGCATCGAATACCCCAATGCTTATTACCATGTCACTAATCGGGGAGAAGAGGGGGTATCAGTATTCCCGGGGCCTAAATATTTTCAGGCATTTCTGGATTGTATAGCTGAGGCTGGCAAACGCTTCAATGTTGATATTGTTTGCTATTGTCTGTTGAGAAATGAATACAGTCTGCTTATAAAAACACCCGAAGGAAATCTCAGTCGTTTTATGCGACAGGTAGACGGGCTATACACGCAGCATTACCAGAAACTGAAAAAAGAAAGTGGTTCGGTTTTCAAGTCACGCTATAAATCTGTGTTGTTGCAGCCTGAAAAGTATTTGTTGGGTGTGTCCCGTCATATTCATAATCTTCCCAGAAAAAATAAAACCAGACCTGAAAATTATTCATGGTCATCCTTTGCGGCCTATACCAATAAGGCAAAAGCGCCGGTCTGGCTAAAACGCGATGAAGTGATATCCATGATGAGTTCCGGTGCGCGTCCGAATGCACGTTATGGCGCTTATGTTGCCGAGGGTGTGGACGCAGAGCTGGCGCATTTTTATGGCAAGAAAAATTTACTTTCCATCCTTGGCGATGAGCGCTTCAAAAAACGTGCACAGGGAAAACTCATGCCGGGAACAGCAAGAGGAAAGTCCAAGGGCCCGCAAGCAAGATTGCGTCCATCGATAAAAAAGGTTGTTACCATTGTAGCTGCGCATTTCAAAGTGCCTGAAAAAAGTATCTATCAGGCTGCCCGTGGTCCTGGCTCCAGAAATCTGCCGCGCTGGACAGCTATGTATCTTTGTCAGGAAGTAGCCGGCGTTACCTTGCAGGATATTGCCCGGCGTTTTGGTTTAAAACGCTACGGAACCGTCTCTACAACTATTGGAAAGCTGAAGCAGGAATTTATAGATTCGCCGAAAAGTTACAGCGCAGTTAAAAAGTTACGCGCACAGTTGTCCCCCTGAATTTCCCGCCCTAATTAACCCTTGTTTTTACAATTATGGGCTTTACACTCCTGTGTGAAGTCCTTATCCGCCCAGATAAACGGGTTTGCTGAAAATGAGTGTGGTCAAAGAAAATATAAAGCATGATCGTCCCCTGGAGCTGGGGTCATTTTTACGTGAACTGGAAAAAGCTGGACGTATCAACAAGGACCAGCTTGATGACGTCGCTGCACGCCGTCGCAGTAGCGCGCAACAAAAAGCTCACCTGCTTCTGTTCATTGCTGAGCAGGACCTGGATGATCAGAAAAATCCCGGACAAAAACTTAACCTGGAATCACTGACTCGTTTCCTGGCGGAGTGGTCTGATCAGGATTATTACCATATCGATCCTTTGAGTATTGATGCGGCCAAAGTAACCCAGGTCATGTCCTATGCATTTACCCAGCGCCACAAAATTATGGCGGTGGCGGTTACCGCAAATGAAGTTGTCATCGCCAGTGCCGAGCCTTTCGTTTCTGCCTGGGAAGAAGACCTGATTCATGTGTTGAAAAAACCAATCAAGCGAGTTATTGCAAATCCGGTTGAACTACAGCGCATGACTGAAGAGCTCTACCGATTGGCAGCTTCCATTGATATGGCTACTACCGGCAGTAACTCTTCCAGTGTTGGCATTACCAATCTTGAGCAGATGCTGGAACTTGGTGCACTCAAGGATCCGGAAGCTAATGACCAGCATGTGGTTCGCATTGTGGACTGGCTGTTGCAATATGCTTTTGAACAAAGAGCAAGTGATATCCATATCGAACCCCGGCGTGAAGTAGGTAATGTCCGCTTCCGTATCGACGGTGTGTTGTACACGGTCTACCAGATTCCCATGCAGGTGATGAATGCTGTAACCAGTCGTCTGAAAATTCTGGGGCGAATGAATGTTGCAGAAAAACGTAAACCCCAGGATGGTCGTCTGAAAACCAAAAGCCCGGAAGGCAATGAAATTGAATTGCGTCTTTCCACACTACCGACTGCCTTTGGCGAAAAAATGGTGATGCGGATTTTTGATCCGGATGTGCTGTTACGCTCATTTGCAGCGCTGGGATTTGATGATCAGGACCTGGAAAGCTGGAAGACCATGATAGCCAGAAAAAACGGAATTATTTTGATCACTGGCCCTACCGGTAGCGGTAAAACCACAACCCTGTATTCCACACTCAAGAGCCTGTCCACCAAGGAAGTAAATGTCTGCACCATAGAAGACCCGATAGAAATGGTTGAATCCAGCTTCAATCAAATGCAGGTGCAGGAAAATATCGACCTGACCTTTGCCGGGGGAATCAAGGCATTACTCAGGCAGGATCCTGACATAATTATGATCGGTGAGATCAGGGATCTGGAGACAGCGGAGATGGCTATTCAGGCGGCACTTACCGGTCATCTGGTTTTATCATCCTTGCATACCAATGATGCGCCTACTGCCATTAGCCGGTTGCTGGAACTTGGCGTACCTTCCTATCTGGTGAGGGCAACCCTGGTCGGTGTGGTGGCACAACGTCTGGTGAGAACCTTGTGTGCCCATTGCAAGCAGGAGACGCAAATTGACGCCGAAATCTGGAATGTGTTGGTTAAGCCCTGGACTGTTCCCTTGCCGAAACAGGTTTATGAGCCTGTTGGTTGCCAGGAGTGTCGCGAAACCGGTTTCAAGGGCAGGCAGGGAATTTATGAAGTGATGCCATTTTCGGAAGCCCTACAGGAATATGCCGAAGACAAGGGTGACTTGTCCAAACTTAGACTACAGGCCTATAAAGAAGGCATGCGCAGTCTCAGGCTTAGCGGTGCACTTAAAGTTGCCGCCGGACTGACCACCATTAACGAGGTTCTGCGTGTTGCACCGGAGAGTCGGTAAGCTTGAGTGCCAGATTGCCACAAGGCTGTGCAGTGATACTTGAAAGAGATATTTTTTCCGTGCTTCCTATGTTGAAAGTGATAGCAGAAATATTCAGGCAAGAGACCAGCAGCCCATGAAGATTCTGATTATCGGTCCTTCCTGGGTCGGCGACATGGTGATGGCGCAGAGCCTGTTCATAAGCCTGAAACAAAATAATCCTGAGGCTGAAATAGATGTACTTGCGCCTGGCTGGTGCAAGGCTCTGGTTGATCATATGCCACAAATCAACCGCGCCATTGAGATGACTATTGGCCATGGCGAGCTGGCAATTGGCAAGCGCAGGGCTTTGGCCAGCTCACTAAAACAGGAAAATTACGATCAGGCGATAGTGCTTCCCAATTCATTCAAGTCCGCACTCATTCCCTGGTTTGCCGGTATACCTGTCAGAACAGGATGGCGAGGTGAAGCCAGAGGTTGGTTGCTTAATGACTGTCGGGTACTGAACAAGCAATCCTATCCCTTGATGGTTGAACGTTTTATTGCCCTGGCCTACCCGGACCAGGCGATCTTGCCCGCTGAATTGCCCCGGCCCGCACTTGACGTCAATGCAGACTCTTTTGTGCTGGTGCTGGAAAAACTATCACTGGCTATCGAGAAGCCGGTATTGATACTTTGTCCAGGTGCCGAATTTGGCGAGGCAAAAAAATGGCCGGCATCCGGCTATGCAGCCGTTGCCAGCCACTGGCTATCCGAGAATGGCCAGGTCTGGATTTTGGGCTCGCCCAACGACAGCAAGGATGCTGAAAAAATTATCAATTCTCTGGCACAGGAAAGTGTAAGGGATTGTATTGATCTGACCGGAAAAACATCCCTGGGAGACGCGATTGACCTGATGTCCTGCGCAACCCGGGTGATCAGTAATGATTCCGGCCTGATGCATATAGCTGCGGCGCTGGAGCGTCCGCAGGTCGTAATATACGGATCAACTTCCCCGGCTTTCACGCCACCACTTGCAGATAAGGTAGAGATTGTTTCCCTGGATCTGGAGTGTAGTCCCTGTTTCAAAAGGAACTGCCCATTGGGACATACCAACTGCCTGAAGTTACTTGAGCCTGAACAAGTCATTCGCTCGTTAGATGAGCTGGATTCACCATGAAAATCGCACTGGTATTGTTTAACTGGTTTCCACATGGTGGCTTACAGCGTGATTGTTTGGGGATAGCCAATAGTCTGGTTAAAAAGGGAATTGAAGTCGATGTTATATGCATGAGTTGGGAAGGGAGTGTGCCTGAGGGCATCAATCGGGTGATTCCTTCCTTCGAGGCTAAAAACAAAGTGGCAGCAAGAAAAGGCTTTGCTGAATTTGTTTTGCAGGTCACTGCTGAAGAGGATTACCTGACGGTGCTCGGCTTTAACCGCTTGCCCGGGCTGGATTATTATTTTGCCGCCGATACCTGTTTTGCCTGGAAAGCCAATCGGGAACGAAACTGGCTTTATAGACTGGCGCCGCGCAGTCGCCAATACCTGGCGTTTGAAGAGGCAGTTTTTGGGCCACAAAGTGACACCAAAATATTTATGCTCTCCCCGGGTCAAAAAGACGAATACCTGGCCTGTTATCCCAAGTCCGGAAAACGCATGATAAATATTCCTCCCGGTATCGAGAAAAATCGCATGGCTGCTGGAGATGCTCCGGAACTAAGACAATCTTTGCGTTATGAATTTGGTATTGCGGATCAACAGTTGCTGGTTCTGCAAGTAGGCTCAGGATTTCCCATAAAGGGGGTTGAGCGTTCGCTGGCGGCACTGGCCTCATTGCCTGAAGAGCTTGGAAGCAGGACAAGATTATTTATTATTGGCAGAGATGATTCGCAACGCTATGAAAAAATGGCAGAAAATTTTGGCATAGCAGCAAATGTCACTTTTTTTAAAAGCCGTGATGATTTGCCGCGCTTTTATCAGGGAGCTGACCTTCTATTACATCCTTCTGTGAAGGAAAGCGCTGGCATGGTTTTGCTTGAGGCGATCGTCGCCGGCTTGCCTGTACTGACTACCGCTTCCTGTGGCTATGCTTTCCATGTCAGGCAGGCGCAGGCCGGTGTAGTTATTACTGATCCATTCAGCCAGCAGGCTCTAAATGAAGCGCTGCAAAAAATGTTGCAGAGCAAAGATAAAAGTCACTGGCGTAACAACGGTATCGCCTACGGACAAGCACAGAATCTCTACGATATGCCGGATGCAGTAGCATCATTGCTGTTAAATGCGATCAGGGGAGTCGATGATGGCAAATGATGTTTTTATCAGAGAAGAACTGCAGCCATATCTGCCGAAAAAAAATATATTTTCGTTTATTGCCAGAATGGAAGGTGAAGAGTTTCGTGCGCTGGAATCCAGACGCACGATTGCTGCTGACCTCGGGGGCAAGCGTTACTTTGTCAAATATCACCGGGGTACCGGTACTGCGGAAATTCTGAAAAACCTGTTGCAGTTGCGCTTGCCGGTGGTTAGTGCCCGCAATGAATGGCTAGCCCTTTCCCGTCTTGATGCTCTGGGTATAAAAGTTCCTCAAATAGCAGCCTATGGCAAGCGTGGCTTGCTGCCCCAGACATGCGAATCCTTTATTGTGACAGATGATGTTGGAACCCAGGAGACCCTGGAAGATCTCACCAGAAACTGGTTAACAACAGCGCCGGCATTTTCGCAAAAGCTGGCACTCATTAAAGAAGTGGCTGCTATAAGCCGACGTATGCATGGGCATGGTATCTGTCATCGTGATTATTACATTTGCCACTTCATGGTAAGCGGTAATGTTGAGGATGATGTTAAGAATAATAAGGAGACTAAATCGCTAACCCTGATTGACTTGCATCGTGCACTCGTTAAGCCGAACCTGGGGCGCCGCTGGGTAATCAAGGATATTGGCAGTCTGTATTTCTCAGCGATGGATATCGGATTAACAAAGCGCGACCTGTTTCGCTTTGTTCGCTTTTACTCAGGGAAGTCGGCCAAAAAAGCATTAACCGGCAAGCGGGATTTCTGGAAGCAGGTGCTTGAGCGCGCCAAAAAACTGAAAAGTCGGCATTCCTGACGGGGCTTTTACTTTCATGGATCTCTATTCAGGGCAGCACCTGATAGATCACAATGGCATCATCACGCTTGTTCGCAAATCTTGCTATTTCTGTGATGTCAGTCATGGTGCCAAGAACCTCTCTGCTGTCAGTGTCATCATGAGGAAGATCCAGTACCAGATAATCATTAGCCTGGTATAGCAAAAGGCTTTCTGCAGGGTCGGTTTCAATATCATCATAATCTGCTATCAGGCCGCTAAAATAGGCAACGGCAAAACTGTTAGTCTGCACCTTATTGTCCTCAGCAATATTCTCCCGCGCCCAGTCACCGGCTTGTCTTATATAGGTTTTTGAGTAACCGAAAGTTACCAGGCTGTCTGCTGCAAAAAATAATGCCAGGCTGACAAAAAAGATTTTAAAACGTTTAACACTTTTTTCCTGTATGGATAACTGGTACAGATTTTCAATCAGCAGAGGTAACAGAGTTAGCAGTAATAGTGCTGCCAGCACAGCGTAGCGTGTTGTCAGGAACTGCATAATAGAAACAAAAATCAGCAACACCAGCAAAGCGCTTCCGAAAAAAAATAACCAGGGCCATTTGTTTTCAGATGAAAGTCCGAGTCTGCCACTTATCCAGCCATAAAACAGGAAAACACAAACAGGGGGGCTGATAGTCATTACCAGCGTACTTGTCAGCGCATAAAAATAACCAAATACAAGTACCACCATCCCCTTGCCGGTAAAAATTTCAATCTGTTCGGAAATATGTAAAGACAGGGCTACGTTTTCTGCTGCGTTGGATAAGGTGTCCGGGTATTCATTGAGTAAGGGTAAGTACCAGCGATAAGTAAAATTGAATATTTCAAACAGGTTGATACCTGCCAGCGCAAAAATAATTAATATTGCCAGCGCAGAAGCCAGCATGATGAATAAAAGTGTGAAGAGTCGTGCGGTTTTCTTCTGTACTGGAGAAACCCCGGAAATAAGAAGTGAAAATGGTGTGATTGCCAGCAGGATCAAACCTTCCAGTCTGAATAAAACTGCCACTGCCATGGTCAGAGTCCAGCCCCAGGCATTGGCTAGTCTGCCGCTTTTCGCGAAACGAATAAATTGCGTAAGTGCGCTCAGGCATAAAGCCCAATAGGCAAAATCACGAATAAGAAAGTAACGCATTTCATTTATGGTGGGATAACAAAGTATAACCGCTGCCGCAAAAACCTTAACTGAACTACTCTGGTTAAACTCCATAACCAATGTAATAAAGGCATAAACAAGAACAGCCAGTGCAAGCATATTAACCAGGTGGGCCGCATACATCAGTCCAATCGGTAACAAGCTTGCCATGCAGGCAATCAGTACTGAGTACCAGTACCAACCATAGTTGACGAGGGTAGCGTTCAGGCCCTGTTGTGAAAATAATTCTGCCGCCCGCAGATAACTGAAAGCATCATCATTAGGGATCGGACTGCCGGTGATTATGATTATGGAGAAGCAACAGCTAAGGACAATACCAATTATTCTGATATCGATACTCTGCAATGTACGGGTAAGTGAGCTCATAAAGTCAGACTGCTTCGCTTACTTTGAGTCCGGCTTCTTTTGCATAGCAGGAAAAGAATTCATCGCCTTCGGACTTTTTCAGGGCAAGATTTTGCAGCAAGTTAATAATGGCATTGCGTCTTTTTTTCAGGCTGACGGGCTTACCTTCAAATATAAAGTCAGTGGGGTCAAGAATGGCAAAGGAATCTTCAGTCACAATAAAGTGATCGGGCCCAGGACTGTTGCAATTAAATCCTTTGTTATGAAGTTCCGCCATAAATTGCGCCAGGGCTTGCAGGGGAACCAGATTACGGGGTAACTGGCTAAGCAGCGGTCCGGATGGAACAAAATAAGTAACTGCGGAAAGCTTCATTGCTGGAATGCGGAAAAAATTATCTACCGTAATAGCTTGAATTCCCTGCAGGCGCAGATTTTTAGCATGTCGGTCAAATATTTTCGCCGGGTGTGATAGATAAGTGCGTTTATTGATGGTGCCGGGATACTGGCGCAGCCACAGGCCACTGGGAAGCTTATAGTCATAAACCTCCTGCAATTCCGAGACTTTGTCTGCACCATGAATGACCCGGGAATATTGCTGCTCCGTGAGACGATGATTGGGGATGGCAATATCAATATATGGGCTCATTGGTTTGCCACCGGGCTGGGTTTTAAAGCGTTTGTGCATCCACAGATATTGAGCGGGGTAGTGGCGGATCGCTTTTTCCACCATAGAATTAATGATGGTGGCATTGTCCACTTCATCGTCGCCAGGAAAGTGCTCGGGAAAAGGAATGAATTCCAGTTCATACTGACGTGTTCTGTTTATTCTGCTTTGACGGACCAGAAAAACCGGCGAGTTATTGGCTTTTGCATAACGACTGGCGACTGTAATAGTAGCAGCCTCGCGTCCAAAAAAGGGGGCATATACCGCGTGTTTCGGACCATAGTCCTGATCCGGCGCATACCATAAGGTCTTGCCTTGCCGCAGGTGACGGAATGCACCGCGGATATCATTGCGATCAAAGACGCCATTACAATTGGATAATCTTCCTCGTAACATAAACGCATCAAACAGGGGATTACGATGGGGGCGGTATGTGACGCCAAAGGGATGAAAAATGGACAACAAATTGGCACCAAAATCGAGAGTGGAATAATGTGCGCCGATCAAAACTATTCCTTTACCCCGGGCCTGGGCCGCTTCCAGTTTTTCAAGACCAATCAGAGTGACCTGATCCCTGAAGCTGCCCTTTTCCCGAACCCAGCCAGTGGTGGTTTCAATCAGACCAATACCGTTTTCCAGAAAACTTTTTCTGACCAGTGTCCGCTGTTCGTCAACACTCAATTCTGGAAAGCAAATAGCGATATTGGTGGCGGTAATATAGCGGCGCTCCCGACCCAGCCAATAGGTCAGTTGACCAAGTATTTCACCAGCTTTTATGCGGACGGGAAACGGCATCCACGCCAGAATAAAGAGCATGCCCAGGCCCAGCCAGGTAGGCCAGAACTTGATACCGATAAAGGCACTTGAAGGAGGAGGTGTCTGCATATATCACTTGTAAAAAAAATACAGCGGCATTGTATCAGAATCAGCAATTGGCAATGGCTATGATATGATTAGCGCCAATTTTAGACGGGTTAATTGAAGAAATAATGAAACTCGACATTCCAAAGTTTGATGCTGCACGTGTGCTGGTGGTTGGTGATGTAATGCTCGACCGTTACTGGCATGGCGCTACCTCCAGAATTTCTCCTGAAGCGCCGGTGCCGGTCGTTAAAGTCAGCAATGCAGAAGACAGTCCGGGTGGCGCAGGAAATGTGGCGCTGAATTTGGCGGCACTTGGCGCGGCGGCAACCCTTGTTGGTCTTGTCGGTATTGATGAAGCCGGTGAGGAACTCGAAACACGACTCCGTGCGGCGGGTGTACTTTGCGATTTTGAAAAAGTATCAGACAAACCCACTATCACCAAATTACGAATTGTCAGCCGTCATCAGCAACTGATTCGACTGGATTTTGAAGAAGCCTTTGATATCAGCAGTGCCAAGGCAATTAATAGCAAGGTAGCCGCACTGCTTGATAGTACTGATGTGGTTATTGTTTCAGACTATAACAAGGGTGCTCTGGCAGCGGTCAGTGCGCTGATTACCGAGGCGAGGAAATGCGGAGTTCGGATACTGGTTGATCCAAAAGGCGAGGATTTCAATAAATATCGTGGCGCCACTTTGTTGACTCCCAATCTGCATGAATTTGAGCAGGTAATGGGCACCTGTAACAGTGAAGAGGACCTGGTAGAAAAAGGCCGTTTGTTAATAAAAGAGCTGGAACTTGAGGCCTTGCTGGTTACCCGGGGCGAACATGGGATGAGCCTGATTCGTGCTGGTGAAGCCGAACTGCATATTCCAGCGCGGGCCAGGGATGTATTTGATGTGACGGGTGCCGGCGATACCGTTATCTCGGTTCTGGGGGCTGCCCTGGCAGCTGGTACCAGCTTGCCAGAAGCCGTTGCCCTGTCCAATATCGCGGCCGGACTGGCCGTCACCCGTGTTGGTACTGTTGCCGTTAGTGGACCCGAGTTGCGCAGGGAAGTACTGAGCGACGGTGGATCTGATCGGGGTGTTATGACCCGTGAACAGCTTGCTTTGGCTGTAGCGGATGCCCGCGCTCATGGAGAAAAGGTCGCCTTTACCAATGGCTGTTTCGATATAATTCATGCTGGCCACGTTGGTTATTTGCAGGATGCCCGGAGGTGTGGCGATAGATTGATCGTTGCCATTAATGACGATGAGTCGGTTAGGCGATTAAAGGGAGCAGGGCGGCCAATTAATCCCATTGAGCGACGCATGGCCGTGGTATCCGGCCTGGAATCCGTCGACTGGGTAGTGTCTTTTTCAGAAGACACCCCTGAAAACCTGCTAAGTGAAGTTAAACCTGACTGCCTGGTGAAGGGCGGTGACTATGGCATAGAAGGAGTCGTAGGTGCAGACATTGTGCAGGCATATGGTGGCGAAGTAAGAGTGCTGTCTTTTCTGGATAACTGTTCTACTTCGGCTATCGTAGAAAAGATCAAGGAAGACAAATAATAGGCTAACTGGATTCAATGTGCTGCATTTTCTCCTTCATCAATCTATTTAAGACTTTTCCCTGACAGCTTCTCTTTAACCAGTTTCACATTTTGTTTCAGATGATCCGGGTTAATCGTTCCCACAATCACCGAGCTGATTCCATCACGGCCAAACAGTAATGACATGCTGTCTTCAATAGAACCAGCATGACCGCTCATCAGGCCTTTCTTAACCAGTACTCCTTTATTATTGTTGCGGGCGTAATCAAGTACGGCCTGATCCTGTTGTTCCAGATTATAGGTAATCATCACGATATCCAGCATTGAAGCGGCCAGCAGACCACCACTAGTGGTTTTGGTGGACATGCCAATCGCCCTGATCATTCCCTGTTGCTGGCATTGTCTAAGTGTTGCCACGCAATCCGTGTGATTGAGAATCTCTTCGTCATTGCCATCGGAGTGAATCAATACGATATCAAGATAATCAGTGTTGAGTCGTTTGAGGCTTCTTTCAATACTGGAGCGGGTATGACTACTGCTGAAATTAAAAGATGATTGCCCCTGTTCAAACTCTTCGCCGGTTTTCGTTACGATTACCCAGTGCTGCCGATTGCTAAGCAGTTTGCCAAGGCGCTCTTCACTGGTGCCGTAAGCCGGTGCGGTGTCCAGCAGATTTATTCCCTCGCTGTTTGCCAGCGCCAGCAGATTGCTAACTTCGCTGTCGTCAGGAATAGTAAATTGCTCCGGGTATTTTACCGATTGATCACGGCCGAATTTCACCGTGCCCAGACCAAGGGCTGAAACTTTCAGCTCGGTACCTGGTATTTGACGTATGAACCCCATACTCAGAGCTGCTCCCAGGGAGTTGCAGCCACTTGCGGACGCTGAAGAAATGCTGGAGGTTTTGCCGGTTTTTCAGAGTGGGCGCTCAAGCCCGAGTCCTGCATTCGCGCCACTACCTGGTTGGCCAGATTGGGAGCAAGGGTCAGCTTGGTGGGCCAGCACACCAACAAATTATTTTTTTGCGCGATGCTGATATCATCAGGGCGTTTGCCATCGCTTTGTTTTTCTTCTGCCCGATCAATCGTCAGGGTAGCCCAGTTGGCTTTGTCCAGATCACACCATGGAAACATTTCCCTGAGCTTGCCTTGTGCTGTCCTGATTAATTCATCATCAGTCTGATGCACGCCCTGTTCAGCAATTTCACCGCCAAGGTACCAAACCGGTTGCCCGGCGCCATTGGTGTGACTGGTGATCGTCATCTCCGGGGTCATGCTGAGGCGGTCGGAGACACAATGGACGTAAAGTGGTTCGGTGATGGCATGCCTGACCATTACCATGCGCAAGGGCCGGCGCTGCATGGTTGTGACGGGTAGGTTGAAATTTTTCATCATTGATTCAGCCCCGGCACCACAGGTGAAAACATATTGCTGCGCCTGGATGCGCCGGCCATTGTTAAATTCCAGGCAGTCGACTCCTCCTTGTGTATCAGGAACAAGCCTGGCCTGCTGCCAGTCAATGCTGAAAATATTTTCTGCCTGGGCGCGGCTCAGCGTGGAGAGAAGGGAGGGTACATCCAGTACGATATCCTGCAGGCGATAGAGAGGGCCGGAGATCCTGTTTTTAAAAAAGTCCGGGTAATCTGCTTTTTCAACCGTGCTTACCTTGGCTTCCAGTGCCTTACTGCCAAGAAAGGCATTAAGGCGGGATCGAATGCTGTTGCGCGGCCACATGTAGTAGTCTTTGGACAACAGGTTACAGCCGCGTAAATCTACATCTCCTTCACCGGCAAGACATTTTTTCCAGTGTGCCGGCATGTCTGCGATGGTCGTGGTTGCAGTGGTCAGTTTTCCGCCGAGGGCATACTTGATGCCGCCATGGATCATGCCCTGACTTGCAATGCTTTGACCAGTGCCAAGGTGATCCTGCTCAAAAAGCCATGCTTGATAGCCGGCATTTCTGAGACGGTTCAGCAGCCATAATCCGGCAATACCGCCTCCAAAAATCAGCACATCGGTTTTCAGGGTTTCAGTCATAGGGAAATTTGTGCATAACGGGAAAGCATGACAGTATAAACAGGTTGCAGGATAAACCGGAAATTTACCGGGCTATTTTTTTCATTTCCGTCAATGGAATAAATTTTTAAAAACGTGAACCGGTTTATTTACTCCCTTTTATTTTATCTGGCGACACCGCTTATCATTCCGAGATTGCTAATGCGATCTATGCGTTCGCCAGCTTATCTGAAGCGCTGGTCAGAACGTTTTGCCCTTTATTCTTCAGCCATCAGGTTTCGAAAAGCAGATATCATTTTTCATGCTGTTTCTGTAGGCGAAGTACATGCGGCAGTACCACTGATAAACAGTCTGCTAGATAATAATCCTGAGCTGTCAATTCTGGTAACTACCTCGACACCAACTGGCTCCGCCCGGGTTATGAGTTTGTTGAAGGATAATGTAGCCCATGTCTATCTGCCCTATGATTTACCTGGGGCCATCAAGCGATTCGTGGGCACTTTTGATCCCTCCTTATTGGTCATAATGGAAACCGAATTATGGCCAAACCTTATCCATGAATGCTCAAAAAGAGGAGTCCGCCTGTTACTTGCCAATGCCCGACTTTCAGAAAAATCCCTGCATAATTATCAACGCGTGCCAAATCTTGTCAGTACCATGCTTGGGCAGCTAGACAGAGTGACAGCGCAGTCATCAATGGATAGTGAAAGATTGCAGTCATTAGGTCTGGCAGGAGAAAAAATCACAGTTGCCGGCAGTATGAAATATGACATGACAATCAACACGAGCCAGGTAGCCCAGGCGCTTGGGGACAAGATCAGCCTGCAGGAGCGGCCGGTTCTTATTGCTGCAAGTACGCGAAGCCTGGATGGGGATATGGAAGAAAGCCAGGTGCTGCAGGCCTTTGGAATTCTCCTTGGCAGGCATCCCGATCTGCTGCTGATCCTGGTCCCTCGGCACCCTGAACGCTTTGAGGGTGTTCTGGAGCTGGCTATCCGGGAGGGATTCAGCTGCGCGCGGCGCAGCAGTGAAGGTGTTGCTGAGGCTTCGCACCAGATTTTACTCGGCGATTCCATGGGGGAAATGCAATATTACTTCAGTCTTGCCGATGTCGCTTTTGTGGGGGGCTCTCTGGTGTCCACCGGGTGCCAGAATATTATTGAACCGGCGGCACTGGGAGTGCCGGTTGTTACCGGACCATCCCTGTTCAATTTCCAGGCGGTGAGTGAAGAGCTGCTTCAGGCGGGTGGGATGATATGTATCGCAGATGCGCAAGAGCTTGCCGAGGTGGTGGATACCTTGCTGGTTGATCAGGAAAAGTCCGCTGCGATGACGGCAGCTGCGCTGGCGGTGGTTGAAAAAAACCAGGGCGCCAGCGCCAGAAACCTTAATGAAATCAGTGAGCTGCTTTTAATGCAGGCACTAAAAAAATCTACCCGTCACTAATCGGGGCTGATTATTCCAGCCAGTTATTTAAATCGATAATATCCTGTGGGCTAAGAATGCCCGCGGCCTGTTTCAGGGTAAGGGTATTAATCACATAGTTGTAGCGGGCATTGGCAAAATCACGACGTGTCTGAAACAGTGTGCGTTGTGCCAGCACCACGTCGACAACGTTTCGTGTGCCGACTTCCGCGCCAACTTCAGTAGCTTCCAGAGCGCTTTCAGCAGAAATTATTGCCTGGGCGCGAGCCTGAACGGCAAGCACATCGGTTTCCACGCTACGGTAGCTGTTACGGGTGCTTTGTGTACTATCGCGCTGGGTTTTCAGCAACGCTTCCTCGCTGGCATCACGGGTGTAGTAGGCCTGCCTTTTGCGTGCGCCATTGAGTCCGCCTGCATAGAGGGGATAGGAAAAGTTAAGGGTGATATTGGTACGCTCGGAAGCAATTGCCGGGAAGAAGCTGAATGGGTTGGCAGATTGATTCCAGCCATAGCCGGCATTGATTTCCAGGGTTGGAAACATTGAGGCACGTGCTGATTTGGCGTCTTCCTGCCTGGCGGCAAAGTCGTATTCAGCGGCCTTGATAGCCAAATTATTTTCCATCGCCAGGCTCACCCATGCTGCCAGGCTATCCGGGTTTATTGATTCAATCGGGAAGTCACTACCAAGGCTTTCCAGATTACTGTGGGTACGGCCAGTAATAGCCTCCAGTGCTTCTAGAGTCTGGTTCAGATTGTTTTCTTCTACCAGGCGGTTTACCCGGGCCAGGTCATAATTTGCCTGGCTATCATAGACATCAGTAACGGGAATCAGGCCAACTTCGAAACGTTCGCGGGTTTGTTCAAGCACCCGTGCTGCAGCCTCTTCCTCACCCTGGAATGAAGCAAGGTTATCCTGTGAACGCAGGACATTAAAATAAGCGGTAGCCACTTTCAGGATTAATTGCTGTTCCGCCTGAGCGAGATTGGCAGCGGCCTGGCGATCGGTGTTTTTTGCAGATTTAAAGGCATACCAGGCTTCAAAATTAAGCAATGCCTGGTTAATACTGAGATTGTAGCCTTTGGTATTAAAGCCATTCTGGAAACTGTGAGGTTGTCCAAAAGCAGTCGCAACTGCCGGACCTGCGGTATCACGGCTTGAGCTTCCGCCGACAGTGATGCGTGGTAGCAGGAACGAGCGTCCCTGATCAATAGTGGTGTGAGAGGCATTATAGGTGGCTCTTGCCTGTCGTATTTCAGGATCGTTGTTCGCCGCCAGCTCAAATATTTGAGCCAGATCATCTGCCTGAACAGTTGAAAACGGCAAGGCCAGTACCATGCACGCCAGAATTTTTCCAAGCTGCCGGTCCAGATTTGTAGCCAATCTTGCCAGCGTGAATTGTTGTTGTGACTTTTTGTTGCCGCTCATCATTTCCCGTCCCTCGAGCAAATAAGTTAACGCTATGAATAATCTGTAAAATTGCAATCCTGATGAAAAGCAACTATTGTGACTGACTGGTCAGTCAGTTTGTGTTTTTTTCTCACTGGTGTCAAGTATGAAACAGGGTTTTACGTCAGGCTGCTGCGAATTGACCAATCTTTATTACTATGTTTTCCCCGAACCGGTATTGTTAAACCGGTGATTTATAAAACCGGAAAATTTTCAATAACAATGCCTGTTAAAAAGTGCCTGAAAAAAGATCAACAAAACCAGGTAAGGGTGCTGACAGATCACCATAGTTTAACTTGATTAGCCGTTGTCATGATTCCATTCAGTAAAGTATGGTTTGCTATTCAGGGAGCTCAAGATTTCCCTCTAAAACCAGATTTGCTGTTCGCTAGTTGTGTATAGACAATG
This sequence comes from Pseudohongiellaceae bacterium, assembly GCA_965662685.1. GTDB lineage: Bacteria > Pseudomonadota > Gammaproteobacteria > Pseudomonadales > Pseudohongiellaceae > Eutrophocola. Next base: position 105,451 of record CBFIIQ010000002.1, read on the forward strand.
CAGTTTATTCAACTGTTAGCCAATCCGCCATTGTATCAAACAATAAAACTCCAGGGCATGCCGGATTTTGATTGTAAGAATTCTGGAAAAGCTGCTGTCAGACAGGATATTTTGAGTATCAATGGTATGGAAATTCTGCATAATAGGGGCTAAATATTCCAACTTGAAAGTGTTGAGGAATCTGCTTGCAGCAACCAGGCTTTGTGATTGCCAGAGGCAGTTTTTAATGACCGAAATCTGCTCGCAAAGGTCGCTGAATGGTTTCTTGTTATATATCTTTTATTTGGATAAGGTGAGCCTAGTCAGCTCGATGGGCATTAAAAGATATTGTTTATAAAGGGCTCGAATCAAGCTCGGCTAAATGGAAAAAGTTGAAGGCAGCAAAGCTGAAAAACTGGAAAGTTTCAAAACCTGGTTGAACGTTAAAATGAAATTAAAAAGCTACACCATTGATTTAAGCGAACAGATGGCAGTTTGTGATGCCAACTATATTCGGCTACTTAAATTACTTGGTAATACGCGTTCAATGAATCAGCGAATCTTTGAGTTGCCTGGTCTTGGTATTGCTGATAAAAGTGAGAAGATATCCGTCAGCCTGAATGTGCTGGAGGAATTTAAATACACCAGCACAATTTCTATTAGACAGATTAGCTCTGCCGCAAATCAGGAGAAAGTTGAAAAATCTGGAAGTGCTGCGAACATTCCAGTCAAAATAGAGCCACACGAATTAGAAAAACCAGAATCAAAAAAATTAAAACAAGCAAGCGAAATAGAAGATGAAGACGGTAACCATGCTGCCCATTTCAGTTCACCTGAAATGATTATTCGTGTCTATCACGATGCAAAAACAGCGGAAGTAACAAGTTACCAGAATCACAGGTATTTCAAAGCAGTGTATCCGGTACCCAATCCTTTTATGTACCAATGTGATGAAAAAGAACAGCTCAATCTGTTTCTTGCAGAATGGCTGAACCTTTGCATCAATGAGGGCTTGAGTAATGCGGATGAACTATATCTGGAAAAGTTGACCTGCGCGTAACTGCTGACTCCTGATTGAGGGCGTTTGCAGGCACAAAGTATGATCTACACATATTTTGTAAGGTCGTTGGGGATAGTGTGAGAGTAAATCAAGTTGGCTGAAGTCCTGGAAAAAAACAACAATCAGAGCTTTCGTTTGGTTCAGATTACCGATTCGCATTTATTTGCTGATCGGAGCACTATTTTTGATGGCCTCAACACGTTTGAAACCCTGAAAGACATTGTTGCGCTTGTTGCCGCCCAACAGCAGAACATTGGCTGTATCCTTTGCACAGGCGATTTGACCCAGGACTCCTCCATCGAGGCATACCATCATTTCATTGATGCCTTGTCACCATTGCAAGCTCCTCAATTATGGATACCTGGAAATCATGATATCCGCAGCCAGATGCAGCAGGTGCTGGATCAGAATAGTATTCACTTAAGTCGCTCAGCCCAGCTTGGTGACTGGCGTATTATCATGCTGAACTCGAGCGTCGAAGGGCAGGTCCATGGAATGCTTGATCAGAAAGAGTTGGCGGATCTGGACCTTGAGCTGGCAGATAGCGAGCGAAGTAATTCACATGTGCTAATTTGTGTTCATCATAATTGCTTGCCAGTTGAAGCTGCCTGGTTACAACAACATAGCCTGAAAAACAGTGAAGAGCTGTTCGCTATCACTGATAAATATCCCCATGTAAAAGGCATTCTCTACGGGCACATCCATCAGGAATTCGAAGCGGAGCGCAATGGGGTCAGAATTATGGGAACACCCTCAACCTGCATTCAGTTTCATCCAGGTAATGATGAATTTACTATCGATAATGAAAATCCGGGTTATCGCTGGCTGGATCTGGAGCCGGACGGTACCATTAACTCCAGCGTTGAACGAATCAGGCACAAGGCTTACAACATTGATTTTGACAGTACGGGATATTGACAAAACCGGCTCAGGGAATTTCCTTCCCCAAGTCTGTACTAAAATATAAAAAAGTCCTTTTTTTTTAAATAACCTTCCACCCAAAAGAGTGATTCATCGTATAATTAAGCGATGAAATCGAGCCTGCCGCTTATTGTCTATATTCACGGATTTAACAGCTCACCTGCCTCTGAAAAAGCCCGGAATTTTATTGCCTACTGTAAACAGCTCAATGCCTTCAATCTTCAAGTGCCGGCCCTGTCCCATAACCCTGAAGTTGCCATTGGCCAACTGGAACAGCTGATTGCTAATGGGGGAGGCATGCCATACCTGTTAGTAGGCAGTTCGCTGGGGGGGTACTACGCCACTTACCTGGGCGAAAAATATGCCTGCCGGGCAGCGCTGATCAATCCGGCGGTATCTCCGGTAAAAAATCTGGGAGAGGGGTTTCTCGGACCGCAAAAGAATCTGTATAGCGGCGAAAAATATGAGTTCACCCGTGAGTATGGAATGTTTCTGGCGACATTGGATATAGATCCTCTTCAGCATCCAGAAAACTATCTGCTATTGCTGCAGACCGGTGATGAAGTGCTTGATTACACGCTGGCGCTGGAACGCTACGCGGGATCACTGCAGGTAGTGCAGGAAGGGGGTAGCCACCGCTTCGAAGGCTTTGACAACATGATTGCGCCTATTCTGGAGTTTGCCAGAAATGGCAGGCTCAGCCGGGAAACAATGGCGGCGATTGGCAGTATTTAACTAATTGATTCACAGTCCAGGAAAGTAAAACAAGCATGAGTAAAGACTATACCTCAGATTCCATTGAAGTCCTGACCGGGCTTGACCCTGTTAGACGGCGGCCCGGTATGTATACCGACACTTCCAGGCCGAATCACCTGGTCCAGGAAGTAGTCGATAACAGTGTCGATGAGGCTTTGGCCGGGCATGCCCGTAATATCAAGGTCACCCTGCACAAGGATGGCACTGTAGAGGTTACTGATGATGGCCGCGGTATGCCGGTAGATGTTCATCCTGAGGAAAAAGTCTCCGGTGTTGAGTTGATTCTTTCCCGACTCCACGCGGGTGGCAAATTTAATAATGAAAATTATAAATTTTCCGGGGGCTTACACGGGGTTGGTGTCTCCGTTGTCAATGCGCTCTCCAGTGAGCTGGAAGTTTTGGTTAAGCGTGATGGAAATTTACATCAAATGACGTTTGCTGATGGCGAGAAAAAGACGCCATTAAAAGTTATCGACAAGGTAGGGCAGCGTAATACCGGAACTACCATTAAATTTTCCCCGAACCCGAAGTATTTTGATTCTCCCAATATATCCATTCCGCGTCTGATCCATGTTTTAAGAGCCAAGGCGGTGTTGTGCCCGGGTCTGCACATGATCTTTGAAGATCTTACTGTCAGGGAAGACAAGGCACAAAGTGAAGAGTGGTGTTACGAAGACGGCCTAACTGATTACCTGATTCAATCCACCAAGGGCTTTGAGAGTATCCCTGCGGAACCTTTTACTGGCTCCATGCAGGGAAATGATGAGGCCGTGGACTGGGCTGTGTCATGGCTACCCGAAGGCGGAGAGTTGATCACCGAGAGTTATGTGAATCTTATCCCTACCATGCTCGGCGGTACCCACGTCAATGGTTTCAGGACCGGTATGCTGGAAGCTATCAGGGAGTTTTGTGAGTATCGCAATCTTTTACCCAGAGGCGTTAAGCTCAGTGCTGATGATATCTGGGAACGTTGCTGTTATATCCTGTCTACCAAGATGGCGGATCCGCAGTTTGCCGGTCAAACCAAGGAAAAGCTGTCTTCCCGGCAGAGTGCGGTGTTTATTTCCGGTGTGGTTAAGGATTCCTTTGGGCTCTGGTTAAACCAGCATACTGATGAAGCGCTGGAAATCGCCGAAATGTGCATTAACCATGCGCAGAGCAGAATGCGCGAAGGTAAAAAGGTAGTACGCAAGAAAGTGACTGCGGGGCCGGCATTGCCTGGCAAGCTTGCAGACTGCAGCACACAGGATGTGGAAGCAGGGGAATTATTTCTGGTTGAGGGTGACTCTGCTGGCGGTTCCGCGAAACAGGCAAGGGACAGAGAAACCCAGGCCGTCATGCCATTGCGCGGAAAAATACTCAATACCTGGGAAGTGGATTCCGGTGAAATTCTTGCCTCACAGGAAGTGCATGATATTTCCGTTGCCATGGGGGTGGACCCGGCATCTGATGACCTGACCGGTCTGCGTTATGGCAAAATCTGCATTCTGGCAGATGCGGATTCTGATGGATTGCATATTGCCACCTTGCTCAGCGCCTTGTTTGTGAAACATTTTCGACCAGTAGTGGATGCGGGACATATCTATGTTGCCATGCCACCTTTGTATCGCATCGATGTGGGTAAAGAAGTTTTTTATGCGCTGGATGAGGATGAGAAAAATGGCGTGCTGGATCGTATCGCTGCTGAAAAGAAAAAAGGCAAGCCTAATGTCCAGCGTTTCAAAGGCCTGGGTGAAATGAACCCTCTGCAGCTTCGCGAAACAACCATGAACAGGGACACGCGCAGACTGGTTCAGCTGAATGTTGATCTGGTGCAGAAAACCGATGAGCTGATGGATATGTTACTGGCCAAGAAGCGCTCTGCGGATCGTAAACAATGGCTGGAAAAATACGGCAACCTGGCTGAAATATAAAAAAAGTCGCAAGTTACAAGTCACAAGTTACAAGGCTCAGTTAGCGACTTGCGACTTGTAACTGGGGACTCGAAATTTGAATGATTAACTATTACAGATGTAATAGAGGAAATTAAAAGTTTATGACCGACCTGATCACTCTAAACGAAGATGGCAAGGAACAGATGGCGCTGCGAACATTCGTAGAGCAGTCCTACCTGAATTATTCCATGTATGTCATTAACGACAGGGCGCTACCGCATATTGGTGATGGCCTGAAGCCGGTACAGCGCCGCATTGTTTATGCGATGTCTGAACTGGGGCTGAAATCCTCGGCAAAGTATAAGAAATCAGCCCGTACTATTGGTGATGTAATTGGTAAGTACCATCCCCATGGTGACTCTGCCTGTTATGAAGCCATGGTGCTGATGGCACAACCCTTTTCCTATCGTTATCCGATTATCGATGGTCAGGGCAACTGGGGTTCGCCTGATGACCCCAAGTCATTTGCGGCAATGCGTTATACAGAATCCAAAATGCAGTCCTATGCCGATGTTCTGTTGGCAGAGCTCGGTCAGGATACGGTTGACTGGAAACTGAATTTTGACGGTGAACTGGAAGAGCCTATTATTCTTCCAGCACGTCTGCCTAATGTGCTGCTCAATGGTGGTAGTGGAATTGCCGTGGGCATGGCAACTGATATTCCGCCGCATAATTTACGCGAGGTAGCGCAAGCCTGTATTCATCTCCTGGATAACCCCAAGTCAACAGTTGCGGATTTATGTCAGTTTGTGCAGGGGCCGGACTTCCCTACCAGTGCGGAAATAATAACGCCGAAAGAAGAAATCCATCAGCTCTATGAAAGCGGGCGTGGAATGATTAAAGGCCGTGCCGTTTATGTGAAGGAGCATGGTGATATCGTTATTACCGCTCTGCCTTACCAGGTATCCGGTACCAAGATCCTGGAACAAATCGCGGCGCAGATGCAGAAGAAAAAGCTGCCAATGATCGTTGATCTGCGTGATGAATCAGATCATGAAAATCCAACCCGTATTGTCATTGTACCGCGCTCAAATCGTATTGATGTTGACGCTGTAATGGCACATTTGTTTTCTACCACGGACCTTGAAAAAAGCTATCGTGTTAATTTCAATATGATTGGAATTAACGGAAAACCGCAGGTTAAAGGTCTGCTTGGTTTGCTCAGGGAATGGCTTGAATTCAGAACGACCACGGTCACCCGACGTCTGCAGTATCGGCTTGACAAGATCAATGCTCGACTTCACATCCTTGATGCATTATTGATTGCCTTCCTCAATATTGATGAAGTGATAGAGATAATCCGTACTGAAGACAAACCAAAACCGGTACTGATGAAACGTTTCAGCCTTAGTGATATCCAGGCTGAAGCAATTCTTGATCTGCGTCTGCGTAATCTTGCCAAACTCGAAGAAATGAAAATCAAGGGAGAACAATCAGAGCTGGCCGATGAAAGAAAAACACTGGAAAGTCTGCTCGGATCAAAAGCCCGCCTGAAAACCCTGATCAAAAAAGAAATCAGGGAAGATGCTGAAACCTATGGCGATGATCGTCGTTCTGCACTGGTGATCAGGGAAGAAGCCCAGGCCTTTAAAGAAGAAGAGCTGATTTCAACAGAGCCAGTAACAGTTATTCTTTCCGAAGGTGGTTGGGTTCGTGCTGCCAAGGGGCATGACGTGGATCCGTCGACGCTGGCGTATAAATCAGGGGACAAATTAAAGCTCAGTGCTCGAGGCAAAAGTAATCAGAATGCCATGTTCCTGGATTCTACGGGACGTGCCTATACCCTGGCTGCACATGCTCTGCCCTCTGCAAGAGGCATGGGTGAGCCATTATCGGGTCGGGTTAAACCGCCTTCCGGGGCAAGCTTTGAGGGTCTGGTGATTGGCGACCCTACGGAACTTTGCCTGGTAGCTTCAGATGCCGGTTATGGCTTTATTACCAGACTGGAAAACCTGGTGAGCAAGAATAAGGCTGGCAAGCAGTTACTTTCATTACCTAAAGGTGCCAGGGTACTGTCACCAGCTCCGGTAGATGATCTGGAAAATTGTGAAGTGGTCAGTATTACCAATGAAGGAAGAATGCTGATGTTCAAATTATCCCAGCTGCCGGAATTGGCGAAAGGTAAAGGTAACAAGATTATTAATGTCCCCTCAGCGCGAGTTGCAGAAAGAGTTGAATTTGTAGTTGCCGTAACCGTGCTCAAGCCGGGCCAAATATTGACTGTGCATTCCGGAAAACGCTATATCAATTTACCTTTGTCGGATCTTGAGCATTATCGTGGTGAAAGAGGTCGACGTGGCAACAAGCTTCCAAGGGGGTTTCAGAAAGTCGACAAGGTAGAAGTGCAGGATAAATAAGCCTGTTTCATTTCTGCTTTTGGCTAATTGCCGCTTTTTTCAGTATCCTTTGTCACCCAGTATGATTATTGGAGCAGGTCGAAATATGTCACCTGTTCCTGGAGTCAGGCTCTCTTGGTTGATATAGATGAAAAACTGAATCAGCAGGGTGAAGATACTCTGCCTGAAAATGAAGACGCCCTGAAGTCAGCGGGTGAATCTGCGTCCGCACATAAAGAAATAACCTCATCCCATACCGTTCTTGATTTATCCCGGCTAAATAAAATGCTGTCGCGGCTGGCCGGCAACGAATTCCGAATAAATTTGTATGTCGGAGAACAGGTTAGCCAGATGGATGACTCTACTCTTGCTGCCATGGCAAGTTGTTATGCCAGACTGGCCCGGGAAAAGTGGTATGAAAACTGGACGGCAGAGTCTGCAAGGGAAGAGCTGTACAAGTATTTCAAAGCTGATGAAGACAGAATAAATATAATCAGCCTGATATTTCGCGGTGAAGAAGTAATTGGGTTTTGTTGGGCATTTATTATTGCTGCAAATAATCCGGGCAATCTGGCAGCACATTTTTCATCATCCAAACTAGCCAATAAGCATAATTTAAACGCAACAGTGGAGTGGCTCGCTCAGGCCGGAGGCAAGGAAAAGCTGGTCTGCATTCGTGACCTCGGCGTCCTCAAACAGTACAAAAAAATTCGAGCGCCTCTCCTGTGTTCACCTGTATTTGCCAAAGCACTTGGCTTTGGCTGCAAATATATTTTTCTTCGAACTCCGGTTAGTAGTGAGTCATTGAAGTGGAGTATGGGTATTGGATTTGTCCCGGTTCATTATTTTGTAGTTAATCAAATGTTGTTAATGCTGGGAGATCTTGAGCATAGCGTCAAGGAATATGATTTCAGAATTCTTGATTATTTTGCCATGCAAATGGCAGCAATACTTGATCAGGACAAGGATTTCGATGCCATCATGCAGCAAACAGAATTAAACTACGAAGATAAGATGCAGGTAATGCAGGATTTAAGCGCTAATATCGCTCATGAAATGCGCACTCCCTTGTCCGGAGTAAGAGCCAGCATGGATGGTATCGAATCCTACTTGCCGCTATTGATACAGACATACCGTGAAAGCATCAAGGCAAATCCTGAAACTATTCAGACCATACGGGAAGATCATCTGAATATTCTGGAAAAGACACCTGAGAGAATTAACCTCATGGTTGATCAGGCAAACAGCGTTATTGATATGTTGTTGATGAATCTCAGGGATAATACGGTAGACAAGTCACAATTCAGTATTTATGCCGCTGCAGATCTGCTTCGCCAGGCTCTTGATCGTTATCCGTTCAAGCGCGGGGAGCGCGATAAGGTAATTCTTTATATTGACCACGATTTCTACTTTCGCGGACTGGACAACCTGTTTATTTTTGTCATCTTTAATCTTTTGAAGAATGCCCTGTTTTCCATAAATTCTGCACTTAAAGGGCAAATTACTATCGAGCTAAAACCCGGCAAGGGCGTAAATCATATTGTTTTTCGTGATACTGGAGAAGGAATAGACAGACAGGTAGTCAGTCGGATATTCGATGGTTTTTTTACAACCCGTAGCGATGGAACCGGTGTCGGGCTGGCCTTTTGCAGGCGTACCATACGTAGTTTTGATGGAGATATTACCTGCCTCTCAGAGTCAGGTGAATTTGCCGAATTCGTTATAGATTTGCCTGCAACCTGAATAAGTTTTTTCCTAAATAAAACTAATGCAGTATTTCCCTGTTGAGGGAATTGTTTTCAATAAAGTCAGCGTAAGGAATAATCCGGCGCTGATAGCATTGAGGAAGATCTTCCTCGCCCAGCATTGTTACGAAATAATTTTTCACCGACTTTATCCTGATTGCCGGATGATAATAACGTTCCCATTGTTTTATGTAACTGTGATCGCCATTGAGATCTTCGTCGGCTTTATCAAAAGCAGGAATCAGTTTGCCCTGGATTACCTCTTTGATAAGTTTTTCCGGCGCATGCCATTGCTTTAGATCTGCAATGTGTCCTGAAACAGCCTCTTCACTATAAACAATCAGGCCGCGTTTTCTTCCTTTCCGGTCAACCATAAGGTAGCCCGTATGCGGATTGTCGATCATGTAGTATTCCATGCATTGGGTTTTCAGTCGCAAGTCATGGAAATATTCCTGAAATTTTGCATCCGTTAAAAATGCATCATGATGGGAGGCAATAATAGGATCCGTAATTAACTTGTAACTATTGCGAAAATACTGCTCTGAAAAAACAGAGATAGTTGAATTGAGAACTTTCTTCAATCGCGGATCATGCTTGTCAATATATTGGTCTATCAGTTGCCTGTTAAATGCCTTGATTGCGAGCTCTGTATCTGCCTGACCGGTTAATAGCACTTTTTTGATAAAAGGATTTTTTAATTCCATTAAAAATTCCAGACCATTCATTTCCGGCATCGAGTAATCAACGACTACTGTTGAGCTGGTCTGAAATCGGTCAGCGTTATAGATTTCCTCATAAAGCCTGCCAATATCGACATGGGAAAGGGAATCGGAATCCTGAGGTCCGGTTTTATAGTTACTGTAGCAGCGTTCCTGCAAACTGACTTTTTTGTGTGAATGATTAACATATTCCAGTGCGTCAGTGGCCGACTGAAATAGCCGATAGCTGAGATTTTTATCAAGCATCAAGCTTATGCCCTCAAGAAAATCCGGATCGTCATCGACCATGATGACTTGAGTGGGGAAGTAAAATGGGTGTCCGACGTTGATATTATCATCCATACTGCTTTCCTTGCATGCCAGTGCTTTTTTCCTGCTATCGTGCATTCGTTATATCAGAATTATCGTTATCACTTGTCATCGATAATAGTGAGCAACTGATTTAGTCCATTAAAAAATTGCCTTTTTACGATAATTTTGTGATTGATTCCAATTGCTGTGTCTGATCAGTTATTTTGTTGTATCAAGTATGTGATCGCATTGTTTGCGGATCAATTCTTTCTCGCCTGCAAAATTGTTTGACAGAATATAAGCCATAAAGGAAACGTTGTCAGCGGGCATGCTTATTTCATTTTGTCCTGCGGTTTCAAATTTTTCAAACTGCATGGCCTGTGAGCAGGCCGAATCACTGATGATCAATTGGTTTGGAGCACTTTGTTTGCAGAGGAAATAAGCTATATCTATAGTTTTCCCAAGCATGCCACAGTCTTTGACATTGTCACTGAAAAGGCCTGGCGCCAGAAAAATATCACCGCTGTGAATAGCCATTCTGAATTCAAGAATCTGCTCACCTTTTTCCTTGTGGCGCAGATTGATTCTGCTCATGATGAGCTGAAACAGACCAGCACACTGCAATGCATTAATGCTGTGCTTGTCCTTGCAATCAATACTGTCGAAACTGATGAGGATGGAGTCGCCGCTCTGGCGCTGGAAAGAACCGCCAAAGAGGCTTGCTGCCTGCTTTAAATAAAAAATATATTCCCGTAACAGGTTGGCAAGCGTAGGGGGATGCAAAAGTTCTATTGCCGTATTGATGTTGACCACCTTGATTACCAGCATAGTGGCATTTACTTTTATCGGGGCATTTTCAGACTCTTCATCCGCTTTTTCCCAGGCGCCGGTTTCCAACAACTTTTCTTCCATTTCCTGAAATTTAGTCAGCAGATTTTCTACAGCAAGCTCCAATTGTTGGGTTTCACTTAGTTCATTGTCACTTATCTCATCATCACCGGTTTTGCTAGTGATGGAATTTATCATGGCAACTATGGGGGTAGTGATTGCGCCGGATAAAGCAAATGCGGTGCTTACTACCAAAATTAGGGATATTGTCAGAACAAGTAAAAACAGGTTGCGCATCCTGGACTGGAATCCGGCAACAGCCATACTATCCAGCTCCAGCTGAATCGATCCGGCAATAGCATCCTGCACAGTGATATCTGCACTGTAAAATCCTTGTTGCTCGGGAATGATTGTGGAGGTTGCAGTATTGATGGAGGCTTGGCCCGCACTTGCCAATTGCCTGCCATCGACATCATAAACGGCGGCATACAGAATATTGCTGTCCCTAACCAACTGGGTAAGCACAACATTCAGGCCCAGAGGGTCATCTACCAATACCAGCTCGCGTACTGAGGTGGCGGTTTGTTCCGCAAGTGAGGCGCCGAGAATATCACTGTATTCGCGCAAGGATCGGTTCAATTCATTCTGAAAAAGTAACCAGAATGCTGAAGTCACCACGATAAACAAAATGGCAAAACTGAGTGCCAGTTTATGACTGGTTTGTAGCCTGATATTCCCCACGTAGGCTGCCCCGTTGGATTGGTTTTTTGTGTGACTGAATTGTAACCAGTTTCTTCAGATATTTTTATTCTCTGCGATACATCAACTCATGGTATTGCAGGAATGCGGTGTAGTTTAGCTTGTCGTGGGAGAAAAAGCCTCAGCTACTTAAGAACTTTCAGGGGCTTGAAAGGCCGGATTTGATTGTATCTTCTTGAGGAAAAGCATAATCCATCGATCTGCCAGGCTTACCAAGGCAGTTACCCTGGATCAGATCAAGCCCCAACTCCCAGAGTAAAGGTAGTAGCTCGATTTCCTCAATACCGGAAACTCCTGCTCTCACTTTGTTATGGTGAAGAGCACTGATGAGTTTACGTAGAGCTTGTTGCTGTTTTTTACTGTAAAGAATCTCGCTGTGCAGAGACTGATCCAGTATTACAATATCCGGCTTCAGCGTATTTACCAGAGAAAGAGGGTCCATAGCGCTGCCAAAGCGTGATATGGCAATACCAATACCAAGCTCAGTGAGCTTGTTGCAAAAAGTCCGGGCAAGCTCGCTATTGCCATAGAGGTCTATTTCACTTATCTGAAAAACCATTTGGCTGGCACACCCCTTGTAACGCTGGAGCAAAGTACTTAACCAGGTCAGCATGCTTTTGTTAACCAGGCTATTGCCGCTGACAGGAATAAATAACAGCGTGCAGTTGTCATCCTGAAGATTTTCCGGATTGAACAGATAATTCAAGACTTCCCTGTCAATTTCCCCGGCCAGATTATGGATATTGGCATGAGCGAGTAGTTCTTCCGAGATATATTCATTAGTCGAGCCCTCCAGATAGAGAAGTACTTCATATCTTTTCAGCTTGTCAGGAGTGAAGCTGAGCCAGGGCTGAAAACGTAAATGCCACTCTCTGGTATCCAGAGTCTTTCTTATCATCTCAGGGTTTAAAGAAGTATCTGTATGACAGGCAGACTGTTGCGTTGTATATGGCAACGCCAGGTTTCGGTTTATGCGAGCCCGGTTAATCATATCCTCTGCATCCAGTGCCAGTTCATTGATGAATGTCAGCCCCAGCGAGGCGCTGATGGCCATAGGTTTGTCGCCACCAGAAAAAGCACTATTAAGCCTTTTGTGTATATAGTTGGCCAAGGTCACACCTTGTTCTGCACTACTGTCAGATAACAGCAGGCCGAATTCATTCTCTGCCATTCTCGAGGCAATGAATGGCTTGCTAATGGCGTTATTGAGGAATTCGCTGATTTCATAAAGTAACTGGTTGGTACCTGATCTTCCTATGGTTGCCTGCATTTCCTCAAAGGCATCTATTTGCACAATCATCAGTGTGTACAACTGTTTTTGATTGATTGCTTTGGCAATCGCCGCTTCAACCTTGTTGGTAAAATTTTCCAGATTAATCAATCGCGTTAACAGATCCTGGCTGGCGAGAGATTGCTTGTCCCGTGAGTAATTACTGTTTCCACTGGCCACTTTGACTGTCACCTGTACACATTTTTCATTGTTAAAGAAAATTGGCGAAATGATCAGGCATAGATTTTCCAAAGTTGTCCTGTTGCAGACCTGAAGAGTTGTTGAGGTGGAGATTTTATTATTGAGTACTCTGGTCAGAGGTTTCCTGTCTGCTTCACTGAACAGATCCTGCAGAGAACAAGACAAAAGTTTTTTCCGTGCCTTCGTGCTGGAAGCATTGTTATTTTGAGGGCAAAAAATTGCCGTATAGCGATCATTGCAGTACAGATGGCATCTTTTACCAAGAATAGCCAATGCGTCCTGGCAGGTGTCGAGCAATGAAAGCTGTTGTTTTTGCATTTCCCTGATCCGGTTTGCCATAAAACGATTGCTGATTTTTTCCCGTGAGTAAGCGGCTTGTTTCTTGATCGCCCGGGACAAGGCAATAGTGTTGGCGCTGTCAATGACGTCATAATTGGCCAGCTTTGTAGCTGGTATTTTTACCAATGAAGAGTTCTCTGAACAGGCAATTATGACGGCAGTCCTGCTTTCAGTTTTGCTATAGAGCTCAAGCCAGTGCGGGAGGACGATGGCATCGCTCTCAACAAGTAGGAGTAAATCAGTATGGGCTTGTTGCAGGTGTTGGGTAAAAGCCGCCTTGCTCTTTATCCCGGTAACGCGAACCGTGACACGGTCTTTACGTAACCCGGCAATTAGCTGGTTTGGCAGGTCGCTATCGGAGCTCACCACGAGCATGTGTAGTGGGGGTGTGTTCATCTCGGGAAATCCATTTCCTCTTTTTAAACTACCTTGTATATTTTATCCTATGGGAGTTTTCGCTTCCTCCCCGGGAATTTCTCTAACCAGTTTCGGTACCAGATAACCGGGTAATTGTGCCTGCAATGCTTTTATCAGTGCCTTGCCGGTTTCCTCTGGCACATCAAAATGGGCTGCACCACTGACCCGGTCCAGTAAATGCAGGTAGTAAGGTAAGACGCCTGCTTTAAACAATCTCTCACTTAATGCCACCAGGGCTTCACTGGAGTCATTGATATGTTTCAGCAGGACACTTTGATTAAGCAGGCTTATACCGGCTTTTTTCAGTGCAAAACAGGCAGCATCCACTTCATCATCAAATTCCTGTGCATGATTACTGTGTATAACCAGAATAGTCTGAAAGCGTGGATTTGCCAGTAACTTGCAAAGATCAGGCGTTACCCGTTGGGGAATCATAATGGGCAGGCGGGTGTGAATACGGATGCGACGGATATGACTGATTTCCGCCAGCTCATCCATAAACCAGGCCAGGTATTTATCGGGCAGGGTAAGGGGGTCGCCGCCACTCAGAATGACCTCGCTGATACTGCTATCCTGTTTCAGGTATGCAAGACTCTCGCGCCAGTGTTCTTTGCCCGGATTGTTTTCTTCATAGGGGAAATGCCGTCTGAAACAATAGCGGCAATGAATGGCGCAACTGGAGGTGACCAGCAATAAAGCACGGCCTTCATATTTATGCAGGATACCTGGTCTCGGGTTTGCTTCGCTTTCGCCCACAGGATCCGCTGAAAATCCTGGCGCCAGGAGCGCTTCATCAGTTCCGGGAAAAATCTGTAATAACAGGGGGTCGGCAGGATTTCCTTTTTCTATGCGCCTCAGATATGGCGCCGGAACACGCAGCGGAAATTGCTTCAACAGGGGATGTTCTGCAGGCAGGCAGTCCAGTTTCAGCGCCAGCAGATTACACAGTTCAGCGCTATCGATGGGAGTCGCCGCCAGAATTTCCTGCCAGCTCAGTTGCTGATGTAAGGCCAGTTGTGACAACAATAGTTCCGTATTTATGCCGGCTGTAAAAAGGCTTGTGAGAAGGTCCTCAGAGCCGGATTGACTGTTTTGTTTAACGTTGCGAATAGTAGCACTCTTGTGCTGGCACAGGTATCATGCCCAGCTTTTCAAGCTTTGGTCGAGGTCTAATATGGCAAACTATTCTACTAATGAATTTAAGTCCGGTTTGAAAGTGCTGTTGGAAGGAGATCCTTGCTCCATTCTGGAAAATGAAATTGTAAAACCAGGTAAGGGCCAGGCCTTTAACCGGGTGAAACTCAGGAACCTTTTGAATGGCCGCGTTTGGGAACGCACTTTCAAATCAGGCGAGTCACTGGAAGGAGCCGATGTTCTGGAAACAGACATGGAGTACCTGTACAGCGACGGAGAATTCTGGCATTTCATGAAAACAGACGGCAGTTTTGAGCAGGTCGCTGCAGATAAAAGTGCTGTGGAGGATGCTATCAAGTGGATGAAGGAACAGGATGTGTGTACTGTGATTTCCTGGAATGAAGCCCCGATTTCTGTGCAGGCAGCCAACTTTGTCGAGCTGGAAGTGGCTGATACTGATCCTGGTCTGAAAGGCGATACAGCCCAGGGTGGTACCAAGCCCGCCACACTGTCCACAGGTGCTGTCGTCAAGGTACCCCTGTTTGTGGAAATCGGTGATGTACTGCGTATCGATACACGCACCGGTGAGTATCAGAACCGGGTGAAAAAATAATTCAGCGTGTAAGCTAAACCAGGCCGCAGCGTTATTACTTGGCGCTGTTGCCGGAAATGAAGATGACCTATCCTGACTGGCAAGCAAGGACCGACCGCAAGATGCTTGAGGCCCGGGCAAGCTTGCTGGGCCAGATCCGACTGTTCTTTGCTGAACGTCAGGTACTTGAAGTAGACACCCCGATCCTCTCAAACGCCGCGGGTACTGATCCCAATCTCGATCCTGTATGCATCCTGCCCCAGAGCAAAGGCGAGTCATTGCTGTTTCTGCAAACCTCTCCGGAATTTGCCATGAAGCGTTTGCTGGCATCAGGCAGTGGCGCAATTTACCAGTTAGCGAAATCCTTTCGTAACAATGAGGCGGGTAAACAGCATAATCCTGAATTCACCATGCTGGAATGGTATCGCCCCGACTACTCTCTGACGCAATTAATGGATGAAGTGGAAGCACTGGTTAGTGCAGTACTGCCGCTGGAAAGGGCTGAGCGTATCAGCTATTTCGATCTGTTCCAGCGACATCTGACTCTTGATCCCTTTAACGCCTCCCTGGATACCTTGCGAGAAGTCGCCGAGGAGCGTGTGGATTTTGTTATGGCAAGCACAAACCCCGATCACTGGCTGGATCTGTTGTTCAGTCACTGCATTCAGCCGCAACTCCAGGCCCCGGTTTTCATCATCAATTACCCGGTTTCTCAGGCCGCTCTGGCGAAAGTGGAAGAAGATGAGCAGGGGCGTCTGGTGGCAAGGCGTTTTGAATTGGTGGTAGCCGGCATGGAGCTGGCCAATGGTTATGATGAACTTACTGATGCTACGGAACAAAAACAACGTTTTGAGCGCGATCTGGCTTTGCGCAAGACTGAAGGTAAATCCCTGCATCCGGTGGATCTTAACTTGCTTGCTGCCCTCGAACACGCAATGCCGGAATGCAGCGGCGTTGCGCTTGGCGTTGATCGCTTGTTGATGTTGAAAACCGGCAGCAAGGATATTCGCGACGTTATAAGCTTTCCCATCGATATCGCCTGAAACACTCGCCAGTCTTTTACCTGCGCAGTAAGCAGTTTCTCCTGGCCATGCTAAGATAAATTACACGGCATTAACCGATAACTGATAAGGAGAGAATTCATGGAATCATCAACACAGCAGACTCCGCTTGATGTTGCTGAAGACGCGAGCTCGAAAAACATACCGCTGGCATATGCCGGATTCTGGATTCGTGTTCTGGCGGCACTACTTGATTCAATCCTTTTATTAATGGTGATGGTACCCCTGCTCATGGTTTTTTATGGGCCCGGGGTATTATTTGCCTCAGAATCACCGGGTCTGGCCTATGATCTGATCAATTATGCATTGCCCTTGATTGCCGTCATGGTGTTCTGGCAGTACCGCTCAGCCACCCCTGGAAAAATCATGATGGGCCTGATTATTGTTGATGCCAAAACCCTGGGAAAGCCTTCCTTCGGCAAGCTGGTGTTACGCTATATAGGTTATTACGTCTCAACCATTCCGCTGTTGCTGGGGCTGATCTGGGTTGGCATTGATAAACGAAAGCAGGGCTGGCACGACAAGATTGCCGGTACTTTGGTCTTGAAAACAGATGCAAAGTCGCAAGTGAAATCAGGGCATGACGAGGTAACTGCCACTAATGTCAGTGATGACCTGCCGCGCTATAAGGATATAGCGGCCGATCAAAAAAATGATCCCTGGAAAGAGTAGTCGGTGAATTGAGCGTTTCCCGGGTTAGAGGGACTAACTCACTACTTCACCAATGTTTTCACCCATTTTAAGCCCGGTGTTTTCTGCAATCGTCTGCTGCCATTTTACAGCTCCCGGTCCTGACAACAGGATAACGGTAGAACCCAGTTTAAATCGCCCCATTTCTTCTCCCCTGGCGAGTTGTATTGCCGGTTGCTGGGTGGCGTAATCAGTTTCGCTGATACCGTGATGGGTAGGTGCTACCTGTCCAGACCAGACCGTTTCTATCCCCGCTACAATCATGGCGCCTACCAGAATGACGGCCAGTGGACCGGCATCAGTATCAAACAGGCAAACCACGCGCTCATTGCGGGCAAACAGGTCATCTATATTTTCGCTGGTGGTCTGGTTGACTGAAAACAGTTTTCCCGGGATATAGAGCATTTTCTTCAGGCTGCCAGAGCATGGCATGTGGACACGGTGGTAATCTTTTGGCGAAAGATAAACGGTAACAAAAGTGCCATCGAGAAAATCGCTGGCCATGGCATCAGAGCCACCAAGCAAGGCGGTCAGTGAAAACTCTTTGCCCTTGGCCTGAAATAATTGATCGCCGCTGATATTACCCGTGGCACTGACAATGCCATCGGCGGGACTGACAAGCGTATTGTCTGCTTCTGCAATGGGTCTGGCACCGGCTTTCAGGGCGCGGGTGAAGAAATCATTAAAACAGGAATAGTCCCCGGGCTCTGAATGAAGTGCTTCTGCCATGTTGACGCCATATTGCTTAATAAAGCGTTTAATCATCATGTTTTTAAGCCAGGGCGTTGTAGCGTTGGCCAATTTACCGGTCAACCGGGACAACAGATGCTGGGGGACCAGGTGCTGAAAAACAATGAACAGAAATTTCATGGGGAATGGATTGTCCGCTTTAGCGTGGGCTTAGCTCTCAGTCTCAATAGGGGTGTCCGGTGAATTACCCCATTCTGACCAGGAACCGTCATAGGCTCTTACTGGATAACCCAGTGCCTTGGCAATCAGATAGGTAAGCCCGGAACGATGATGGGTCTGGCAATGGGTGATGATGCTGTCACCTTCTTCAATACCCAGATCGCTTAACATGTTTTTCAGCTTCTCCAGTGGTAGCAGCCTCAGGTTGCGGGTTCGGTCCATGGTATGGAGCCAGTCCAGATTGACAGCACCGGGGATGTGACCGCCCCGCGCCGAGGACTTTTTGCTACCAATGTATTCTTCATGACTGCGTGCATCCCAGACTTTACTGTGCTCATCACTCAGTGACGCAAGTACTTCATCCAATGATGCGTTAAAGCGCATATCCAGAGTCAGGTTCACCGGCACAGGATCGACGCTGACTGGATCGCTTTCTACGGGATGACTTTCCTTATACCAGGCATGAATACCGCCATTGAGATAGGAATAGTGCTTGTGACCGATGATATCCAGAGTCCATATAAATCGACCCGCCCAACCGCCACCTTCATCATCATAGACAACAATATGCTTTTCCGGGCTATAGCCAATGCGGGAGAACAGGGTCTCAAGCTGGACTTTAGCGGGGAGTTTTCCTGGGGCTGGTGGCGTACCACGTACCAATTCTGTTGGATTCACATGCACGGCTCCCGGGACATGAATCTGCGCATAGGTGCTGGCTTGACTGACATCGATAATAAGCAGGTCTTCATTCCCCAGAAGCGTTGCTAGCGTTTCTGGTTCAATGATCAGGTCTGTATTTGTTGGCATGGCAATGGTTTATGACGGTTGATTGAAAGGAATCTGGATTCTAACTGATTCAGCGCTTAAAGATGAAATAGCCGGTGCCGGTTTAACATGAAACTTGTGACTTTTAGCCCATGAGTTTTAATTATCCAGGCTTTGCAGTATATGACGGAAGCTGCTCATGCGCTGAGGATTAATTTGATCATCTTCAATCGCCTGCTTCAGTCTGCAGCCAGGTTCCCTGTCATGCTGGCAATCGCGGAATTTACAGTGACCCAGAAAGGGACGAAATTCGAGAAAGCCATCGAGCAGGGTTTCCTTATCCAGGTGTTCAAGATGAAACTCGCGAATACCCGGTGAATCGATCAGATCACCGCCTTCAGAAAAGTGATAAAGACGTGCAGAAGTGGTGGTATGTCTGCCTTTATCTCTGGCTTCGGACAGTGCTCCAACCTGGGTATTGGCTGCCGGCAGCAAGCGGTTAATCATTGCTGATTTTCCCACGCCAGACTGACCAACGAAGACCGAGGTTTTGTCATCCAGACTTTTTTTCAGGGTATCCATGCCGTCACCGGTTTTGGAAGACACACAAAGTACCGGATAACCAATATTACGGTATATAGATAGCAGTGCTTCCATTTCACTGCGATTGTTTTCATCCAGCAAATCAGATTTATTCATCAATAATAGCGGCGACAGCTGGTAATGCTCTGCTGCCACCAGGTAGCGGTCGATCAGGTTGGCATGGGGCTGCGGCAGGGGGGCAATAACAATAATGATCTGGTCGATATTGGCAGCAACGGGCCGGAGTTCGCCGAGGCTGGAGGGACGTTCAAGAAAATTCTCGCGCGGCAGCACGGCGATAATGACTCCCACCGGGTCGCCTTCCTGCCAGATAACATAATCCCCGCTGACCAGAGATTCGATATTGGAGCGTTGAAAGCAGCGGTAAATCTCCCCCTGATTTTCGCCATCAAGGGCTTCGATATCCAGTTGCTGGCCAAAGTTGGAAATTACGATGCCTTTGCGTTCTTCACCCAGGGCAGCGCTATTCAGTGACTCTTCAATTTTTGCCTGTTTTTTTGCAGCTCGCTGGGCATACACATCCTGCATTTTCTGAATTCGCCATAATTGACGGCGATTTAGCTGCTTCTTTTTCATAAGGCATATTATCAGGGCCTTTGTTACAATCCTTCAACTTTTAACGACCCGCATTGAATAAATAATGGATAAAAAGCAGCATCTCATCTGGATTGACCTGGAAATGACGGGCTTGATCCCGGAAAGTGACCGGATTATTGAAATTGCCACAATTGTTACCAATACCGATCTGCAGATTATTGACGAAGGCCCGGTCCTTGCCATTCATCAACCTGAGTCATATATCGAAGGCATGGATGACTGGAATAAACGCCACCATGGTGCCTCCGGTTTAATAGAGAGGGTACGTCTGAGTCTGAATAACGAGAGTGAAGCGGAACAGGCCACTATCCGGTTTCTCGCCAAGTATAGTGATCGTGGATTTTCGCCAATGTGTGGTAACAGTATCTGCCAGGATCGACGCTTTCTTGCCCGCTACATGCCAACACTGGAAGCCTTTTTTCATTACCGCAACCTGGATGTCAGCTCTATCAAGGAATTGGCCAAGCGCTGGCGGCCGGATATTGCGGATGGCTTGAAAAAAGAAAGTTCGCACAAGGCCCTGGAAGATATTCGCGATTCCATTGATGAATTACGTTATTACCGAGAACATTTCTTTAAAACTTCCCGCCCTTCCAGCTGAAAATTCTGTTTTCATCAGCAAGTCCTGATGCAATGGTTTTTGTCACAGGCAAAAAAAAGCCCCGATAGGGTACGGGGCTGAGGGGGACGTGCTAGGGATAAACTTTAACCAAAAAAATCAATTTGAGACCAGTTACACTTACTATTAACCTTGATTGCCCGGTGTCTATGTTATCCTCTACGCGTGCCATAATGAGCTGGATCACAAGGTTTTAAATATTTTTTCAGAACTAAAATAGCCCCGCAGAGCCCTGTTTATGGGCCTTATATAAAAAAGCAGGCAATATGAAACAATTTTTTACCCGACTATTCTGGTTTGTACTTGGACGCTTTGAGAAGGGCGACGGGCCTTATTCCTACAAGTCTTCCAGCCGCACCATATTACTAGTGGTTGGCTTGTTGTTTTCCGGCCTGTCCGCAGGGTCCCTGTATTTTTCCATTGCCAAAGGTGATGCCTCGGCCTTCCTGCCAATTATTGTTTTTCTGGGAGTGGGCGGTGTGTGTCTAATTGTTGGTTTGCTTGGCAGTGATCGCGCGGTGGCTACGCTTTGGGGAACGACCAGTAAAAGTAACAGGAAAAAGAAGTAAGCGCGTCTGGAAGAATCACGTTCAGGCGAAAGTGACCTGCGGCTTTTTAATTATTAAGCAGGTTGGCAGGGGAATACTGATCAGTGAGTATGCGTTCACTGGTATCCCAGCTGACGTCTTTACTCATCACCTGCGGGTACTCGGTCACATCCATACCAAACGGTTCCAGCATTTCCCTGAAAGCCGGTGCCCGTGATTCCAGGACAGTGGTATCCGGCAGGGATTGCATGGAGGCGACGATAACGCGATTACCCGTGCCACTCATCCGCAGATTATAAATTTCCCCAAACACTTCACGGTAGGTATTGGATTCTGCGGCATAGAGACGACTGGTGGAAAAGGTATTGGCGACAACCATACCGTCATCGGGTAACAGGCGTTTTACCTCTTCCAGAAATTCCACCGTCATCAGGTGTTCCGGAATATATTCGCCATTAAAGGCATCAAGAATCACCAGGTCATATTTCTCGCCACGCAGTCCGGCACGTTTTATAAATACCCGGGCATCACCAACATCAACACTGATTTTTTCCGTTTCCTGAAAGCCAAAATAGTCTCGTGCCACTCGCACCACGGCGTCATCAATTTCTGAAATCACGATGTTTGCATCTGGAAACAGCTGGCTGTAAGTGTCGGATAAAGTACCACCGCCAAGCCCCACTATAAGTATGCTTTGAGGATTACTCTGTACCAGCAAACTGGAGAGAGTCATCTTGGCATAGGGAAACACCAGCTCAACAGGTTTATCCAGATAACGACAACTCTGGTTCTGTCCGCTCCGGCTGGTAATGGTGAAACGCAGGCAACGACGTTGTGAGTCTTCCGTAACCAGAATATTACGATAGAGCGAGCGCTCCTGGTGAATATAGCGAATACCACTCTGGGCCAGCAGGTCTTTGGCAAAAATTATCAGGGCGATGGCCAGCAAAATCAGAACTTCTGCCTTGAGGTAGCGCCATGCTGATTGCTTGCGCGGTAATTTATGTTTGTCTACGTAGATCACTTGGCTATCTCAGAGGTTAATCGCCTGAATCTGCTTGTTCCTGATTCCGGTCATAATAGTAACAAAGCCGGCGCAA
The DNA here is from genome assembly GCA_965662685.1 of Pseudohongiellaceae bacterium. Lineage (GTDB taxonomy): Bacteria > Pseudomonadota > Gammaproteobacteria > Pseudomonadales > Pseudohongiellaceae > Eutrophocola. The sequence goes on from CBFIIQ010000002.1 coordinate 127,627, forward strand.
AGCAGAGCCATGCACATGGTCACGAGTATCTGGTTCACTTCGAACCATAAGACCAGATAAAAAGAAGTTGCCAAAGTACCCAGTGCGCTGCCAAGGGTGGAAATAAAATACAGCTTACCGGCGACGTGACCGCTGCCATCGGTGGAGATCACCAGGAGTCTGACAGAATAGGGTGCAATCATGCCCATGATGGCCGTGGGCAGAAAGAACAGCAGCATGGAGACGACTAATGAGCCATAACGGGGGTCTTCAATGCGCAGAAAAACCGCTTCCATTATTTCATTGCCGGCAAATACCAGGGGCAGGAGCAAGATGGCGGCACAAATAAAAAAGCTGCCATAAAGTCTCAGGTCAGGTTTAAGCAGTGATAATTTACCACCACACAGATAGCCGATAGACAAAGACAGCATGAATACGGTGATGATACTGCCCCAGACAAAAATCGAGCTGCCGAAGTAGGGCGCCAGGATGCGGCCACCCAGAAGTTCAATCGCCATAATAATGAAACCGCTCAGAAACGCGAGCACCAGCACCAGGGTGATCTGAAATTTGGAATGTGTAATTGTTTTCTCGTTCATAAGAGCGGCGGAGTATACCTAAATATTCATGCTTTCGCTTTTAATGAGAGTTACAAGTCTCAAGTTAGAAGTCGCAAGAGGCAAGCAATCCCTCTTTCAGATTTTAATGGTTTTCTGCAGGTCGGATAAGGACCGCAGGGACGCATCCGACGAGGCGACCTTAGATTTGGATGCAGGAGACTGGATGCAGGAAGATGGGGTAACGATAAAAGATAAAGGAAAAAGGATAAAGGTGGGCGGTGCAGGTAGGCGGCAGGCAAAAGTAAGAGACAAGAGGCAGGAGGCAAGAGACAAGCAACTACTCTTCCAGGCTTCAATGGTTTTCTGTAGGTCGGATAAGGACCGCAGGGACGCATCCGACGGGGCGACCTTTGGTCGCCTGCTTGAGACTTGAGACTTGAGACTTGAGACTTGAGACTTGAGACTTGTAACTATGCCGTCAGTACTGTGTGATTTCCAGCTGCTCGGTTTCCAACATGACACGAATCACGGAATATCCACTCAAGACAATTTCACCTTTATGTCGGTCCTGGCCATCCCGGCAGAAATCAAATACATAGATACGGGCCAGGTATTTACGATTGTTGCTTGCCCGGGTAAAGGAATATTTATTGAAAGCGAGGGTGTCATCCAGTAACTGGATATCTCTTTGCTGGCAGTACTTTCTTGCAGAAGAGAGTGCTACGGCATGTTGCTCACTACTGCGCCACCAGTAATAGATAACCCCTATCAGGAGGAAAATCAGTATCAGATCGAAGAGGGATATCATGGATTCATTATAGAGACCGAAAGGCAGCAGGCATATAGCTGAATAGGTCTGATCCGATAATCAGGCTTTGTCCCTTGACAGTGAATTGTCAGAACAGCATCATGCCCGCTTATTTTCAGGCGACGTTTTTTAATGAAGTTACTCTATTTAACCCTCGAACCCCCTCTGGATATCGGGAAAGTTGCCACTGGAAATCAGGTCAGGGTACAGGGTATAAAAGAAGTCCTGGAAGCCGCCGGTCACCATATACATCAGCTGGCCTTTATACCCGAGCCAGTGATTACAGATACTGCAGGGGGCGCTGAACCACCAGAATCCATCAATAACGCCGAATCTTCCGAGAATTCTCCGCTTGTTAACAGCTATCAGTCCGCTGAGCAGCTTCACCGCTTCATTGCCCAGGAAACCTTCGATTGCATTATTGTTGCTTACTGGTATTTACTGGATCATTTGCCCGAATCTGAGATCCCGGTGGTGCTGGACTTTATAGCGCCTCGACTATTGGAAATAATGTTCCAGGAGCCAGAGAGCGTTGCGGAGCAGGCCAGAGTTATCATTCGGCACCTGTCCAAAATAGACTACGTACTTGCGGGGAATCAGCGTCAGGCAGACCTGTTACTTCCCCTGTTGTTGCAGGCTGGTATCGATTGTCGTAATCAGATTCCCATTTCCATTGTGCCTATTGCAACGCGTTCAAAACTGTCGCGAATTAAAAGCTTGCCAGCGCCGTTAACGCTGGTAAATGCCGGTGTTGATTGGCCATGGCGTAATTTTGAAAACTACAGAAATACCCTAGAGAGCCTGGTAGCAAAACATCAGGGGATTAAATTCACAGAATATACCGGTGTATACCCGGGCTTGCTCAAGCAGGCTGGTGAGGCAGCTGGTGAAGAAAATCATCGCTCAACTTTGCTGGGATACGCTGCCATGCAGAACAGCCTCCAGCAATGTCATATTGGTCTGGAACTGGGTGAACGTAATCCGGAACGCGAGTTCAGTCATTCATATCGCGCCATGGAATACCTGGAAAGTGGTTTGCCGATTATTATCAATAGCTGGATTCCATTGGCGCGCCTGATAAAACAATATGATGCCGGCTGGGTAATTGATGGTCCCTCAGAGCTTGAGGCAATAATCTGTAGCCTGCTTGACGATCCTGGTTTGCTTGCGCGGAAACAGGCTGGTGTGGATAAACTCAAGACAGAGCAACTGAATTATCAGGACGCCTGCAAACCACTTCTGGCAACCCTTTCTGTTGCTACTAAAATTAATCGCTTTGCCCTGGGCGATGAACCGGCGGAAACGCCAGCACTTGCAGAGACTGGAACAGAAATTGATATTAATAATGAAGTAGAAGAAGAGATCGAAGGTTTTCAAGAGCAGGGCAGCTCCAATCTAAAAATCATTCTGGGTAAACTTTTTAAACGCTATCTGTGTCCTGCGCGCCCGGAATCAACACCGGATATTTTGATGGTTACCCGTTCCGATCTGTTTCCCGTTGATCACGGCGCGGCTGTAAAAATTATAAGGACCGCAGAATCACTTTCCCGTACCGGTAGAGATGTCTGGCTTACCACGGATAGCAGGATTGAATACTTCCAATTCACTAATGGAGAAATGGCCACACATCGTTTTCCTTTTGTATTGCGATTTCTCTGTCAGCCAAGAAGTGTTGCTTTTATGAAGTTATTGAAAAGGGGCTTTCCCTATAGCAACAGTTTTCTCTATATGCCGGTAACAGATATGAGTTATATCGTCAGGGCGATCTATCTCACCAGCCGCAAACCCATTGGCGCCTATCAGGCTGAGTTCCCTGCCTATGTGCGTCCCTGTCGTTTTGCCCGTTCCCTGTTTGAAGGCAAGATTCTTCTGGTGCAGCACAATGTGGAATACGATCGAATTCGAAATCAAGTGCCCGACCTTACCGCGAAAAATGTACAGACATTGAAAAACCTGGAAGTGGCCATGTGCCATGAGGCGGATAATATTGTCGCCGTTTCCGACAATGACCGGGATAAAATGATTGCCGATGGCATTGATGCTGAAAAAATCCATACCATTCCTCATGGCGTGGATCTTCAGGCTTTTCATACTACCCCTCCGATAAATATCCGCGAGCGTTATCGTTTGCCATGGCAGACCCCTGTGCTGGTTTATCACGGGACTTACAGTTATTCCCCTAATCTTGAAGCGATGCAGGTCATGGCCCGGGAAATTCTGCCACGGCTAGAGGAGCGGGATATGCAGGTAACAGTTCTGGCGATTGGCAGTAAGCCCCCTGATTTCCCATTACATCCGAATATCGTTTTTGTCGGCAGTGTTGATAACCTTGCCGAGGTGATTCCAGCGACAGATCTGGCGGTTGTGCCTTTGCAGGAGGGTGGTGGAACGCGGATGAAAATTCTCGATTATTTTGCTGCCGGCATTCCGGTCATCAGTACGGCGAAGGGAATAGAGGGGATACCTGTTGAACATGGGAAGGAAGCATTAATTATTGATGACTTTGACGCCATCAGCGATGCCATTGTGCACCTGTTACGTAACCCGGAAGTGGCTAAAAAGCTAAGCGATCAGGCCGGCCTTTTTGTTGATACCCTGGGATGGGATGCCATCGGCAGACGCTATTTGCCCCTGCTGCATTAGAGCGACAATTAAGCATTTGTTTCAGGCAGTACTTGCGTTTGCACTTACGTTGAGCATTGCTATACTTGCTGATCTTAACGGGTTGGGGCAAGCATGTCAGGAAAATCAGTTCAGCAATTTATATCATTACTGATAGCTGTTTTATTTATAGCTTCCAGTCACCATGTTCTTGCTCAGGATGAACTGCCCAGACTAATGCCCGATGATCTGTTCAGGCGGAATATTGGTGCTGAGGGTCAGCTTGATGCGCGGTTCCCACCCCATAAAATCATCGATAATATTTACTATGTCGGAACGCAATCACTGGGTTCTTTCCTGATTACCACCAGTGCCGGGCATATCCTGGTGAATACTGACTTTGAACGTACTGTTCCCAGTATTAAAAATTCTGTCGAACAGCTGGGATTTGATTTCGATGATATAGAAATCATTATCGGTAGCCATGAACATGGTGATCATATGGAAGGTGATGCGTTGGCCAAAGAGCTAAGTGGCGCCAAAGTAATTGCTATGGCTGAGCAGGTTCCGGGTCTTGCCCATATGCGACCGGGAGGCAAACCTCATCCCATTGACGAAGTGATTATTGATGGAGATAAAATTTCTCTCGGTGAAGAAGTGCTGACGGCCCATTTAACGCCAGGTCATAGTGATGGTTGTACCTCCTGGGAGTTGACGGTTACTGATGCAGGACAGGAATACAAGGTTGTCATTATTTGCAGTGTCGGTGTAAATCCTTATTACCAGTTATGGAATAATCCGGATCGCCCCGATATTGTCAGCAAATATCAAACCAGCTATGCAGTGCTTCGCGCACTGGCTGCAGATATACCACTGGGGTCACATCCTTCCATGTATAAACTGGAAGAAAAATACCCATTGATTGGGCAGGCAGTGAATCCTTTTATTGATCCACAAGGCTACCTTTATGAAATAGCCATTAATGAACAGGCCATGCAACTGCGCCTTGAAGAACAATCGCTCGCGGCCGAGGCTTCGGAATAAAGGCGACAAAGCGCAGCGTGCAAAACAGGCCCATTTTTTTTCAATTAAACAAACGCAGGTATTTAAATAAAAATGAAAACCCAGGTAGTAATTATTGGTGCTGGTCCTTCCGGACTTTTACTTGGTCAACTTTTACATAATGCGGGCATAGATAACATTGTTCTTGAGCGCGCGACGCCGGATTACGTGCTTGGCAGAATACGCGCCGGTGTTCTGGAAGAAGGCTTTGTCAGCATGGTCAGGGAAGCCGGTGTGGCAGAGCGTATGGACAAGGAAGGGCTTCCCCACGGTGGGGTTAAAATAGCCTTCAATGGCGAAATACGTCGCATAGATTTACACAAGTATTCTAAAGGACGGCAGGTCGTGGTTTATGGTCAGACGGAAATTACAGCTGATCTTATGGAGGCTCGAACAGCCAGTGGTGCGCCGGCTATTTATAGTGTGGAGAATGTACAAATTTATGACGTAAAAAGCGATGCGCCATATGTGCTCTATGAGAAAGATGGCAACCAGGAACGCATCGACTGTGACTATGTGGCCGGCTGTGATGGCTTTCATGGGGTGAGTCGCAAGACTATTCCCGATAGCGTCAGAAAAGAATATGAAAAAGTCTACCCGTTTGGTTGGCTCGGAATGTTGTCTGATACGCCGCCTATTTCAGATGAACTAATTTATGGCATCAGTGAGCGTGGCTTTTTCCTCTGCAGCATGCGCTCTGAAGTTCGCAGCAGACACTATGTTGATGTCAGTCTTGATGAAAAAGTTGAGGATTGGTCTGATGATCGCTTCTGGAATGAATTAAGCAGAAGGCTGCCGGAAGAAGTCAGAGGTGATCTTGTTACAGGGCCTGCCCTGGAAAAAAGTATTGCTCCATTGCGCAGTTTTGTTTGTGAGCCTATGCAGTACGGACGTCTTTTTCTGGTAGGTGATGCTGCACATATTGTTCCGCCCACAGGGGCGAAGGGCCTTAATCTGGCCAGCAGTGATGTTAATTATCTATATCGTGTATTGCTTAAGGTCTTCAAGGAAAACAAACCTGAGGCGATAGAGCAGTATTCACCATTGTGCCTGCGCAGAATCTGGCATGCTGAACGTTTTTCCTGGTGGATGACCAGTATGCTGCATAATTTTGGCGAGGAGATTGATCGCAAAATAATGAACTCACAACTGGATTTTTATACCGGTACCGAGGCGGGTCAACGGGTGATTGCAGAACAGTACGTAGGTTTACCTTACGAACAGGTAACCTGACTTTAACCATTCTGTTTATCTGCGCTGCCGTAATAATATCTTAGCGTGACACGTTCTGCGTCGACTGTGCCATCTTCCTGTAAGCGCGGACGGAAGGGGGAGTTTCGCAGAAATCTTATCAGTCGGCGTTCAATTTTTCTTGTTGTATTTTCAGATTTGCCCAGTACTTTTATTTTGCCAACACGACCATAGTGTGAAATGGTGTAGGCAATATCTATATAGCCGTCATAGTTCAGCTTTTCTGCTGCGGGAATACCGAATTTTTCCCGGCTATTGGGCTTGGCGGTAATCAAGGGTAAATGCGCATGTATCTGGGGACGCAAGATATTTTCTATTTTTTCGTCGGGGATATTTCTGTTGACCGCTTCTGTGTTCGCCTCCGTATATTTTTCTAGCGCAGTTCGGGTACGACCAAAAAGTAAATTCCAGTCACCATAATCCATCAAGGTATTCACCAGCACCAGTGGGTCAGCCTGAGGGTTATTTCGAACATAGATCAGCATGCGTTCAAAGGCGTATAGACCACGCAAATAACTTACGGTATTACGTCTGGTACTACTTCTAATGCGGGTCCCGGTACGGGCATAATTCTCACTCAGGTAGTAATCTGGTTCAGCAATGATGGCAGCGCGATAGGCTTGCAGGAAAAGGGTCTCAACATAACTGTATTCAAGATCCAGTAATATCGGATCAAAATATCGATGGTTATCCATCATGGTGGAAATAGCCTGTGCATAGTTCTGTTGCGCCTGGAACAGGCTACCAAAGGCCATTTGTCTTGGCGTTGGTTGTTTTGGAGCAAGACTCTGCCCGTTCACACTAGAGCTAAAGCTGATGCTGGGTTGGACAGGCATACTGAGTACCTGATCGTAAAAAGCCTTGTTTTGCTCCGCAAGACTTATGATAGATGACAGCGCGTTTAAATTGTTTTCACCATAGTATTGTTCACTGAGGTAAATCAGATAACGTTGTTTTGCGTTGGCAGTGCTGAAATCGCCAATCGCCATATAGCTTTTAATTAAACCCTCAATGCTTGCTACCTGTTCGGGATGAAAGAGGCCGTGATTAATTCGGCTCACATATTCGGCGCGCTCAAAACTTTCTATTGCTGATTCGTGGTCACCCAGTTGCTGGTATTGATTGCCCAGATCGAGCAGGGTTTGATACAAATCTGTAGCAAAGGGGCCGGAAACTTCTACGATAGCGTCCAGTTGCTCCTCGTACTGCTGAATATTCAGGTTAATGGCAGTCTCGTTAGCTGTCACAGTAACGGCTGGTTCGGCACGGACGGTTAAAGGCATATCGCCTGATTTCATGCTGCCGGCATAGAAAACAGGTATTACCTGAAGAGTTTCAGGATCCAGTAATAGCGGATCAAAAATAAGTCGATCAAGCTCGGCATGACTTTGGCCAAGGCTTGCCGGGGAAATAAAAAGTAACCGGGGAAGCAGAAATAAAGTCAGGAAAAAGCGAGTAAAAGAAGTAATACTCCTTTTTTTGCTGATAGTTATCAGATTGCGTTCAAGCATTTTTTTACCGCCAGTGCTTCCGTTGCATTCTTTAATCCGTTAAACATAGTGGATTAATGCATTACATTTTATAGCAAGGGTCCTGAGAGATAGCTTAGCGTAACTTTGGGGTGACAAACAAACAAAGACTCTTAGGACTCTGGAAGATGTAGAGCGGATCAGACAGTAAACCATTCAGACATTTTGACGAAATTGATAGTACAGAGAAGTTATAGGCAGGTTACATGAAGAGAAATTGAATTGCCGGGAGTTGCAGATTAGTCCAGATACTTTTCAGCAAATTCAATAAACCAGGGCCAGTTTGGACGATCAGTATGGCCTTCATTATGCTGACGAAAGGCGATGTCTCCCTGCAGCAGGGTTTCCTCAATCGCCGGCATGGTGTCGCGTTCCAGGCCATGGGCACCCAGTAATTCATAGACCGGGCCAGCATGTTGCGCCGCCATATACATACCTCTGGCGTCCACCCACAAATCCCCTTCATTACCGGCACCAATAAAGACTGGACGCGGTGCACACAAGGCAATCAGCTGATGGGCATCTACAGGCAGATCATCCCAGTCAAGTGGGCCTGCATATTTCATGAAGTTACCTGCCATCCAGTGATATTCGCTGACAGCAGCAACATTCTCCACCACTTCGCCCCAGTTTCTCCGATGCAGTTTGGCGCCACCTGCACCAGAGGAGCTGATATAGGCAATGGCAAAACGTGAATCATAGGCCATGGTCACCAGGGCTGCTTTGCCCCAGCGTGAATGGCCCTCTATGCCTACCCGGCTGGCATCAACGCCGGGGTCTGTTTCAAAATAATCCAGCAGCTTGCTGGCGCCCCAACCCCAGGCTTTAAGTACCCCCCACTGATCCATCATGCGCGGCTCTCCATGATTGGACAGACCAATAATTCCACTGGTGAGACCGGTGCCATTGTCGGCCTGAATTGTCGAGGTATCGAGATAGGTATAGCCCCAATCTTTTTTTAGCAGCAAGGACTGCCAGCTCTCCGGTTCAAGAGCCCGTTCCTGATAAATAGTCAGGAATGGCTCGGTAATCAGCTGGATCATCACAGGCACCGGCGCTGAAACTGCTGCGGGCATAACCTGGACGGCCTTGATAGTGATATTCAAAGAAGGATAAGCAGTGTTGTCGACTCGACCTTGTAGATGCTTCTTTATGGCATTGATGCCATTTATGCTGACTTCATCAGCAGACACAGTTTGCCAGGTCACTGCAGGCAGATTCTCAGGAGTTATGCCATAAACTTCGCGATCAAATAATTGAAGAATTTCCGGTCGACGTTGTTGCCACCAGGTTTCAGCATCGCTTACCTGGCTACCATTACTGGTTAGTAGAGGATCAGGTAATTCCGGATATGGGTTGGCGAGGCTTTCAGTATAATTAACCCCCCCTGATTCGCCGGCTCTGTTGCCGTCTACACCAGGCCTCAGGGATTCAATTCCCAGCATGTTCAAGGAACGTTGGTGATCTTCCTCTGAACTTGACGCTGGGCCAGCAGGGGCTTGTGTAGCCTGAGCCAAGATACTGGCTGACCAAAGCAGCAGGCTCAGGAAAGAGAGGTAAGGGAGATAAGTTGAAGTCTTAATGGCTTTCATGACGATGTTGCATAAGCAAATCAGACCCAAAGTCTCCCGCCTTACTGCGCCAGACAGCGTGTACATGATTGCCGTTACCCTGAACCAGGTCATATTCAAAAAAGAAATCCGGGCCATCCAGACGCCAGTAATGCGGCTGTCCTTCCTCGGAGCTGCCAAGCCAGGTGAAATTCAGTGTATTGATATCTACCTGTGCAAGATAGGACTGCGCGATTTCCGGTCGGTATACGGTCACCACTTCATCGATAATACGCTGTGCCAATTGTTTTTGTTGCGGATTCAGGCTACTGATAGCGATACCGCCAGGCGGCAGTGACTTCCAGTCTTCCCAGCTTTCACGGGGACGATTGAGGGTGCCTGATAAAATATCCCCTGGTGGATTACCATCTTCTATGGCGATGTTTCTCTGCTCATCGCTTAGAGCTTGCACTAGTTTAAGGCCGGCATTATGCACATAGTCCTGGCTACGGAAACCGGCAAAAGTCCCGCTTCTGATTTCGGCGGGGGAGGCACCAAAAAAAGTCGGCGTAACACTGATTTCGCCGTTGGCGATGGCAAAATTTAACGACAAATGATGTCCTTCAAAGCGCCAGCCCCACTGATTTTCCAATGAGGGCGTACCGAAGATAGCGAGCGTATAATTTTCCGGTCCGCGGGGGAAACCGATGACCTCATTATCAGAAAGTATTTTCTCCAGTTGCATGATCTGGATGGTGGTCAGGTAACCTTTGGCACTTAATGCCGTATGCAAAAGTTGATGTGCAAGCCTCTTTTGCTGTGCCGACATGAAGTCCAGCGCCAGCCCTTTGCGCAAATAGGGCCAGTACACATAATTCCTGCGGGCATCGTCGTCCATCTCCAGGTGCAGCAGTTCCTGCCTGTTGTAACCAACAGCGACTTCTATGCCGCCGGGGCCATTGGTAACTGTAGCCAATAATGCATTGGCCGCTACAACCATTTCTGCACTAACACTGGCTACTGAATCATTATTGGCACTTTCACCGGCATGGTCTGCCTGTACCAGTGAAAAAGTAATACTCATTAACAGCAGGGTTAATGGAATGAATACTAGTTTAAGTTTGTTGGCAGTGTAAACGCGGCTGAAGTGAAAGGGCATTAGTCTATCCAAGTGGTTACGGGGGGCTATGGTGTGCAAGCCGATTTCTTTAGCCTGTAAAGCTGAAGCCTTGATACACCAATAATAAGATGCCTGCCAGGATAAAGTTTTTCGTTTGTTTGTTTTCAGGGAATGCTGGCCGCCAGATCAATAAATATCCGGGCAAGTTCTCCGTTGTTTTTCTCCGCCATCATAAAATGGCCATTTCCCAAAAAGCCAAGGTCAGGTAAAAAGGTGTATTTAACCTCGACACCTGCTTGTTCAAAGACTTTAACGGCGCAGGGCAGACCGGCAATCAGGCCCAGTTCGGAACCTACCAGATGAACCGGCACGTCAGCAAAATTTACCAGTGTTGAGGCCTGGTTCGGGGACTGCATTTCGCAGCCTTCCGAGTCCTTGTAGGGTTCAAAATTCTCCGCCAGTGGGGGCGCAAAAGTCAGCCCGCTGCGAATACTACTGGTAATATTACTGGCACCGGGTTCAAAGGCAATGACACCGGCGATCTTGTCAGAATTCAGGTCAGTAGCAAGCCAGCCACTGGCTGCCCCGGCTGAGTGAGTAACAAGAATTGCCGGTCCGATACGCTCAAGCAGTTCGCTGATATCTGCCGCGGCAATGGTGTCGCCGGCATAGGGGCCTGGGGGAGAACTTGAAAGCCACTCTACAATGGCTGGGTCATCAGGATCCTGGGAATCACCGGGCCAATGCTCTGAGCGGGCAAGGAAATTAATGATGCTGGAGTTGGCGCTTTCCGACAATTCACCATAACGAACATTGGTTGGAGAGCGGCCATAGCCTGGACGATCAACCCAATAGACATCAAACCCGGCTGCTATAAAGTAATCGCGCCAGCCATCACGTCCATCCGGAGTACCGAACCAGTCGGTTGCCTGACCACCGCCACCATGCACCAGGATAAGCGGGTATTGTTGTGTTTTTTCCGCAGGTAGCTGATAACCCACATACATCTGGTTGTAGACCTGAACGGAACCGTTTTCTGCAGGCTCGGTATTTTGTCCACCGACGTAAAAATGGCCCTGGTCCCTTAAGCTCAGAATACCGGCTTCGCCACCGGCAAGAGTTAATTGGGAAGAAATAAGTCCCAGGAATATAAGACTCACTTGCCTTGATATTGATTTAGAAAAACGCATTCATCAGCCCCCTGAAGTGTTATTTTCTGCAAAAGGTAAGTGTACTATTCCAGTTGGAAAATGGTAGGTTTGATGAACAAAATCACAGGGTTTGCATAATCCTGAAAAAGCTCTGTAACTTGCTGTAATTAAAACAGTTTATTTGAGGGTAAAGAGCGCGTTTTCGATGCCTGTGCGAATTGCTTTTTTCGCCGCAGGAGCGAGGGCAAGGGTTTTATACTGACTTTATCATAATGGTATTGGTTTCATCAGCTGACAGACGGTTTTCCGCTATTGGCTACGGATAAGGATGCTTCGCTTTTTCTGTTTAAATCAATACTGTAGATTTTACCGCCGGGTATTCACATGCCAGGCTAAACTGCATGGACTTTACCCCGGTGGATGTTTATTCTTTCGAGACAAGCTGATAACAAAAATAAAGCAAAGTAATACTGCATCCCTGAGGAGCTTCCTTCATGCAACTTGTCCTTCCGCCCGGTATAAGTGCCGTTGCCTTCGATCGTGCACTACAACAATTTCGATCTGTTGTTGGTGAAGACTGGGTATTTGCCACAGATCAGGATCGTGATACCTATCTCGATCATTTTGGTTTTGATCAGGCAGCTCATGTGGGTGGTGCTGCTGTCGCGCCACAGACTACCGAAGAAGTGCAGGCTATTGTGCGGATTGCCAATGAATACAAAATTCCGCTTTGGCCAATTAGCCGAGGAAAAAACTTTGGCTATGGCAGTGCGGCACCGGTCATGTCAGGGTCAATAGTGCTGGATATGTCCCGCATGAAAAAAATAAAAATGGATGTTGAAAATGGCACGGTTCTGCTTGAGCCGGGTGTTGGTTTTTATGATCTTTTCGACTATGTGGAAGAGAATGACATTCCCTACTGGATATCACCGCCGGGTAACGCCTGGGGCTCAGTAGTGGGCAATGCGCTTGACCGTGGTGTTGGTTACACACCTTACGGAGATCATGCGGCGCGCCTGTGTGGTATGGAGGTGGTCTTGCCGGATGGAGATCTGGTGCGTACCGGTATGGGAGCCATGAAAGATTCTCCCAGCTGGAATATGCATCCCTATGGTTTTGGCCCGGGTTGGGACCAGATGTTTATTCAGTCCAATTTTGGCATCGTTACCAAAGCCGGCATGTGGCTGATGCCAAAACCTGAAACCATCGTCAGTCTGGATATGGAGCTCGACCGTGCTGATGACCTCGGCTGGGCAATTGATACCCTGGCGCCAATGCGCCGTTCCGGGCTGCTTCAGCAATCACCCTCGATAGGGAACTGGCTTAGGGCTGCAGCAGTGCTGACTAACCGAACTGACTGGTACGATGGGGCGGGAGCCTTACCTGACAGTGTTATTGATGCAATAAGATCTCAGTTCGGACTTGGCTGGTGGAGTGTGAACTTACGCTTTTACGGTTATGAAGAAGTAACGACTGCCATGGCAGAAAAAGTAAAAAGTATTTTTGCGGCCAGAACATCCTATGCAATGAAGCAGGGGACCTGGCGCGAAGGGGATCCAAGAGAGTTGCAGCCTTTTGCCGGTGTTCCGATTACATTCCCATTACAAAATGCCTCCTGGCATGGAGGGCGTGGTGCCCATGTTGGTTTCTCGCCAGCCTTGCCCCAGTCTGGTGATGCAGCCCTGGCACAGTTTCGACGAACTTTTGAACGCTACAACGAATTTGGTATGGACTATCATGGTTCCTTTGCTCTGGCAGAGAGGCATATCACGAATGTAAATCAGGTTTTGTTTAACAAGGATGACCCTGACATGGTAGACAGGGTTGATCGCTTTTTTCGTTCCCTGGTTGGCGATGCCAGTGAGCAGGGGTATGGGGAATACCGTGCCCATATCGAATATATGGACCTGATTGCCGATACCTATGACTTCAACAACCATGCCTTGCGCCGGCTGAATGAACGCATAAAAAATACGCTGGATCCCAATGGAATTTTGTCACCAGGTAAAAGCGGTATCTGGCCATCTGTCTATGACAAACAGAGAGGGTAGGTTTATGAAAAATAGTTTTTGCTTGCCAGCGCTTTTGCTTCTGTCTTTCACCGTGCAGGCTGAGGATGGCTGGATTGACCTGGAAAAGCAAAGTGGGCCAGGCCTGTTCCAGGAAAAGTGTGGCATGTGCCATCGTCCGGGGGGAATGGGGACAGGCATCCTTGGACGCCGCATGTCAGCCGAGCTGGCGCTGCTTGAAAATCGTCAGGACCTGCAAGGGGCCTACATTGAGAATGTCGTGCGTAATGGTTTCGGCATCATGTTTCCCATTAGTCGTGGCGAAGTGAGTGACAGACAACTACAGACTATAGCCAGCTACCTTGCAGATAAGGAATAACAAGGAATTAATATGAATGATGAATACTCCTTCCTGAAAGGAACTGGTCGCAGACGTTTCATCAAGGGCAGTGGCTCCCTGGTGGCACTGGGTTCCCTGCCTGGTTATTTAACTGCCAACACAGTGATTCCGGGTTCATCGTTTGCGGGTCTGCAGAAGCGGCAGGGCATTGTTCTTTATCGTGACAATGATATTCATTCACGTACTTTTGCCGATACCTTGTCTGCAAGTGGCTTTCATTCTGAAGTACTCACTGATGATCCGGTGCGTCAGTGGCGTAAAAGTCTAAATGATATGGTTGTTAAAGAAGGTATGTCAATAATGGGATTAACCAATTGGGCAGATTACCTTGTTATCAGTGGACTGGCTGCTGAGCAGCGCAGACATGTGTTGCTGGAATTACAGCATGCAGTTAATCAGCCGGAAAAGCAAAATTGGTCTTCCGGATTGGCTCTTGAGTTTCTTCAACTGCAAGAGATTGTCGACAAAGAGTTGTTGCAGGCACAGTTCAGAAAAATGCTTGATACAGCATTAAGGCCTGGTACTCAGTCATTGTTCAGCTGGCTGATTGCCTGAGTTAATCATATGAGGGGGAGATAGACGATGGATAGACGTGACTTTATAAACGATATGAGCAAACTCGGACTGGCATCGATGGCTATAGCGCCGGCTGTTTCAAGAGCGCAGGAGAGTTCTGCTGCTGGCGCAGCGTCAGATCCTGCGACTGGAGAATCCTGGGCAAGTCCGTTTGCAGGAGTATCCACGTTTGATGAGCCAAAACTTGAATACGTTTTTGAAATAGATCTCGATTTCACTCGCGTACATAATATTGCCAATATGCCCACCGGTGCCGGTCGCGGCGCTGTATATCTTGATAGTGGCAAGGTGAGCGGGCCTTATCTAAATGGCCAGGCACTTCCGGACAGCGGTGGTGACTGGGCTTTATTCAGGCCTGATGGTGTTCTGGCTTTTGATGCGCGCTATATGCTTGAAGAAAATGATGGCACACTTATCCTGTTACGAAATAATGGCTACTTGTGGGGCAGGCATCCAGATACCATTGCCAAAATTCAGGCATGGATTTTTGATAATGGACCGATAGTTCCTGAAGAGGATTATTACCTTAGAGCTTTTCCTACCTTTGAAGTAGAGAAGGGCAAGCATGACTGGCTAATGCGTCACGTTATTATAGGCATTGGTCGCAGAAAAGAGGCTGGAAATATTCTGCGTTATTACGCGTTGCTATAAAAATTCTAAAAACGGGAATAAAAAATGAGAAAGAATATTTTTGCGGTAGTGGTACTTTTATCTGCTTTTGCCAGCACAGCGTATGCCCAGATCGGTTGTGATCGAGCTTGTCTTTCAGGTTTTATGGATAGCTATCTTGATGCGCTGTATACGAATAATCCTGCCGCAGTGCCGGTGGCTAATAATGTCAAAATAACAGATAACAATCGTCTGGCAAATTTGAATCAGGCATTCTGGAATGAGGCGCAGGAAACCGCTTATCGCTGGGATATTGCGAATCCTCGACTTGGTGATGTGGCAACAGAAACTGTCGTCAGAAACTCTGATGGTAGTTTTACCATGGTCATGGTGCGCCTTAAGATAGCCGGCAACGCCATTACTGAAATTGAAGTGATTCGAGCCAACCAGGGTGATGCTGATCGCCTGTGGGGGCCGGAACGTCTTGTCGATTATCCACTCTCAACAAATCTCAATAACAGTATCAGGGTGGCTGACAGGGATTCCTACTACGGTCTGATAGCCGCAGCTGAAAGTTACTGGCGCGCCTTCCAGACCAATGGCACTGATGAATATCATCCGGCTGACCTGCTTTATGATGCAGACCGTTTTGAAAATGGCTTGCAGACAACCGGTCAGTTTCCTGATGGGGGGTTTCGTTCAGCCCCTGACGGTTTTGATACCGGGCGTTTTATCGGTCGCAATCTCTGGGAAAGGCGTTATCCGGTGGTAGATGAGGAGCGTGGCATTGTTTTATCCATTGTGCGATTTGGTTTGAAGAGCGGGATGGAAAGTCAGAGTGTTGCGACGTCCAATGATCGCCTGGTCGGGGAATTCTTTCAGATCAAGAATGGTATGCTGCAGGAAATTCATGCAGTGCTGTATAACCTGCCAGATGAGGTAATTGGTAACTGGGAAGCAGATTATGGACCTGGTGCCGGTGGCTGGTAAACTGTCTGTCCCTGGCAATTAGTCTGACATTAACAACTGGAACAAGACAATGAAATCGGTATTCAAGGCGGCAATAGTTCTGCTGGTATGTAGCGTGGTTCAGGCACATCATTCCTTTGTTGCGCATTTTGACATGCAGAGTCAAATTGAGGTGCGCGGCACTGTGGTCGATTTCAAATTGCGCAGCCCGCATTCGTCTCTGATAGTTGATGGCATAAGCTATATCGATGGCGTGGCACAGGAAGATGAGGTTCAGCGTTGGGAAGTAGAATCCATGGCGACTTCCGGAATGCGTCGAATGGGTGTGAGCTCAGACTCTTTCCTGCCCGGCCAGGAGATTACTATTATCGGAAACCCCAACCGCGAACCTGGTTATCGTTTCATCAATTCCTCATTTTTTATAACCCAGGATGGAACTCGTTACAGCTTTTCAGAACGGGCTGACTATGAAACTGTAGACAGTGATGTATTGGCTTCTATTACGGGAATGGAAAAGCTGGCCGGACGCTGGAGTTCACCTGGTGGTTTTGGTTCTGAAATGTTACTTCCGCTGAACGAGAGGGGATTGCAGGCATGGCAAGACTATGAGCCAAAACGTTCACCGGCCAATACCTGTGAACCGATGAATTTTCCGGATATGTTCAATGCGCCTTATCTTTTTGACCTGAGCTTTGAAGAAAATACCGCAGTATTATTTAACGAAGCCTGGAAAGTATTGCGTCGTGTTCCACTCAATGGTCTGCCGGTCAGACCGCGCATGGATGGATTGTTTGGTGTTGTCAGGGCAAAGGTTGATGGAGAAACGCTGGTGTTGGAAAGTGGTGGCTATATCCCATCACGCTGGGGGCTGGGGTCGGCGACACAGAAGCTGGGCGCTGGTAATGACATGCCATCAAGCGCCAGAAAAACACTTACTGAACGCTTCCGCGTGAGCGATGATGGGCAGGTACTGATTTATGAATATACCTTGAAAGATCCCATTTATATGACAGCTGCCTATTCAGGCACACAAGAGCTGTTTCGCGTTGCTGATGATACGCCCTTGTATGACTATGACTGTGAAATTGAAGCAGCGGCAATGTTTTCCCGAACGCCGGGTGATGCCAGCCTCGAAATTGGAGAATAAAAGCTAAAATTTTGTTCAATTATCTACAGTAAAAGAAACTTGTTTTAAATCAGGACGAGACCGGTTTGATTTACTATAATAGCACCTCCAAATAACCGCTGATGCGGTTTTTTATCGCTTAACATATTGATATTCAACCAAAAATAAATTTTTGAGAAAAACAGGGTATCCCCTTATGGTTTGGAAAAAGCACGATTACGAAGATATTCCGGGCACCTATGTATTTGATGGTAAAACTGCCCATGCCTCCTACAACATCAACAAGATGCTCTTTACCTTCAATAAGGAAGAGTGCCGCGACGAATTTGAAAGTGACCCTGTTGCCTATTGCGACAAGTTTGGCGTAACGGGTGATTTCAAAGAGTGCGTGGTACAAAAAGATTTTCTTAGAATGCTAAGACTGGGTTGCAACATTTATTACATGGCCAAGATGGCAATTCCCCGCGGTACATCGGTACAGGATGCCGGGGCGGCGTTTCAGGGTATTACAACCAAAGAATTCCAGGACAAACTGCAGCAACGAGCAGATGGCCTGGTTGAAAAACTTGAAAAAGCCGGAGGTTACTGGAATGGCTAAAATTATTGGTGGACTGACGTCCTCTCACATCCCGGCAGTGGGCAATGCTATTGAGCATGGTCTGCAACAGGAACCTTACTGGAAACGTTTTTTTGATGGCTATGAGCCGGCGAAAGAATGGCTGAAAAAAGCGGATCCGGATGTTGTCATTATTGTATATAACGACCATGGTCTGAATTTCTTCCTTGACAAGATGCCTACCTTCGCTCTGGGATGTGCTGATATCTACGAAAATGCCGATGAAGGCTGGGGTCTTAAACCACAGGCACCTTTTCCCGGTGATGCGCAATTGTCATGGCATATTGCCGAGTCTCTGATTGAGCAGGAATTTGATATCTGCACCTGCCAGGAAATGCTGGTAGATCACGGTTTTGTAAATCCACTGCGTGCGCTATATGGAACCCTTCAAGAATGGCCGGTCAAAACTATTCCACTGGCGGTCAATGTAGTTCAACATCCTGTGCCTACTGCTGCGCGCTGCCTGAAACTGGGGCATGCTCTGGGCAAGGCGATTGAGTCCTATCCAGAAGATACCCGCGTGGTTATTTTTGGTACTGGCGGTATGTCTCATCAGTTACAGGGTGAGCGAGCCGGGCTTATTGATGTGGATTTTGATATCGAAACCATGAACCAGATGGTTAGTAATCCGGAATGGTTTACCCAGTTCTCCAATAGCGAAATTATGCGTAGAACGGGTACAGAAGGAATTGAAACCATTATGTGGCTGGTAATGCGCGGTGCACTTCAGAAGGATGCGAAACTCATCCACAAGCACTACCATGCACCGATTTCCAATACTGGAGCAGGTGTTATGGTGCTGGAAAACCAGTACTAGGTTTTATCGATACTGAAAATAAAAAACCGGAGCTTGTCTCCGGTTTTTTTATTTGCTCTGAAAAGTAAAGACGCCATCCCAGTCAGCCCCGGGGGGGGTGTTCTGATAGATTTCAATACGTTCCCGGAACAACTCAAATAAAGTCCCGTCCATCTCGGACTTGAGCATACTGGTGAGAATATCCAGTGCCTGTTGCCACTGCTGTTGTCGATAATGAGCAAGCATCGCATTGTACCGTTTGATTTCTTCAATCTGCTGCGCTGTTACAGCGTCCCGTGTCCCTACCAACTCGTAGATTCGGACCGGTTGCGCTTTGCCTTTAACCCTTACAAGATCCAGTTCCTTGAAAAAGAATTCCGTGCCTTCGTTTTTGGTCTCTTCACTGACAATAATACCGCCACCATAGGTTTTGCTAAGTGATTCAAGCCTGGAAGCCAGGTTTACCGGATCGCCAATAACGGTATAGTTGAGACGGTTGGCTGAGCCAAGATTTCCTGCCACCACCTCACCGGTATGCAACCCGATACCGGTATGAAAGGCAGGTAAATTATTAGCGGTATTTTCCCTATTAAGACGAAGCACATTATCCCGAATTTGCAGGGCCGCCTTCAGGGCATTGGTGGTATCGTGTGCTGATTTTACAGGGGCACCAAACAGCGCCATAACGGCATCACCGATGTATTTATCCACCACGCCCTTATGTTTTTCTATGGCAGCACTGACTTCGGACAGGTAGTGATTAAGCAGTAACAGAATATTTTCCGGAGTGCTGTCCTCGCATAGGCTGGTGAAGTTACGAATATCCGAGAACAGGATGGTGATGCGGCGTCGTTCCCCTCCCAGTTCCACATGAGAGTTCATTAGCTCATCGGCAATTTCACGGGAGACGACTTTACCCAATAAGTCTCTGACCTTTTCTTTTTCTGCCAGGCCTGCGGCCATGTTATTGACTGAATTCTGCAGCTTGCCAATTTCATCCTTGCGCAGACTGGGACGTTCGCTTTGGTAATTTCCTTCTTCAATGGCCTGCACCCTGGAGGCAAGAGTCAATACGGGTTTGGTGACCGATCTGCCCAGCAATAAAGCCATAAATGCGGAAAGAGCAAGGCCTAACCCAAATAGTATAAACAGTTGCTGCTCAAGAGCGTGGTAGGGTGCCAGTGCCAGAGGCAGTGATTGTTGAACCAGCGCGGATAAAGCAATGTCCGGATTGCTGACAAGAGGTGTACCCAGCGCAACAAAAGATTCGCCATCGAGATCCAGCATACTGCTGGTCTGTTCCGATGCTAAAAAAACTGAATACCCGGTAGCCAGCTGTGTTATCTGGACAGGGTTTAATGTGGTCGCAAGGGGAGCGCTATTACCCGGATCGTTGACCTGGAGTATCGACACATCAGAACTGATTATTTCACTGAGGGAACTTACGTATTCTGTATCAAGTCGCTCACCGACGATGATCCAGCCATCCACCAGTGGGGTCAGAATGGGTACAGCCACTACATGGTAAGCAGTGCCATTAAAGAGAATAAATGACGCAGTTTCATAATTTTCGTCTTCCTCGGCCTGCTCAAGCAACCAGGTCCAGGGAAAGTCGATGCCGGCTGGCAACAGGCGTTGTGAATCTGCGACAACCTGATAGTCATAGTCCACCATGATCAGCACATCGGCATTTTCAGTACGTAGCAGCAGGTTGTCACTGACACTGAGCAAGGTATTGCTGTCACTGGTCTGGTAAGCCTGGCGAAACGCAAAATCGCTGGACAGGGCGCGCATGGTGGTTTTGAAATTTTCTCCGCGCTCCTCAATCAATACATTGAATACGTCCAGGCCGACTTTCAGGTTTTGATCGATAACGTTACGGGTATTGGCATAGGTGCTGCGATTAACGGACAGAAAAATCAGGCCCAGCACGCTTAGTAGCAGGATCAGGAGATAAGTGATTAGCCTGGTTTTGAAACTTGTAAACTGAAGTAGTGCAGGAAAGGGCATGAATAATCAGCTGGGCAGTGGCGTAGGATGATTAATGATAGCTATCTCCTGCACCTGTAGGGGCGCGGCGAATGCGCCGTTCACGCCCAAGGTCGAGTATCAGTGACTGGCGCGTGTTGCCTGTTTCACTAAGTTCCACCTCATGCTCTGAAAATTGATTCTGAGGTCTGGCCCGTTCATGCCAGAGTTTGAAACGATAATTGCCTGCCGGAAGATTTTTGATCACAGCGACACCTTCATCATTACTCAAGGCCATCAAATGGCTTTCACCTACATAGATATAGCCAAGCATCCAGTCATGGATATTACAGCCCACGACGGTAACGCCGGGTTTTTCAAACAGCACCGGGTCAGCATTGGTATCTGAATACAATGGTAATTCAAAAGTATTGTTGTCAGAAAAGGAATAGACATGATGCTGGATATCATCACTATTGGGAAAGGTCACATAACTGCCGGCAACGATAGTTACCACATTATTAATAAACTCTTTGTCTCGCTGATCCATCAGGCCTTGGTAATCCCAGTCTGCAGGTATCGGTATAGCCGGTGAAATAATCTCTATCACTGCATCCTTCAGGGGCTTGCCCTTTTGATCTTCAAGCACCACTTCGAGATTTCCCGCCTGCACTGTCTGCACCCCAAGAAATAAAGCCAGAGTAGCAAGCGTGACAGCAAGTAGTTTATTTACTGGCATAATCAAAATCTTTGGTTAAGTCGGAGCTGAACAATATTGGTAGTGTAGGTGTTATTACCCTCGGTATCGGCGATGCGACGCTGCAGGTTCAAGCTGACAGATGAGTCCCGACCCAGGGCCCAGTTCCAATCGAGCATAATAGTATTGGTTTGTGCCTTGATCAGATACGCCACATAGTTTTTACAATTTCCACATAAGGTTTTGTCATTGGCAATCGCTCTGGAAAACCGGAAAAAAGCCGAGCCAGGATTGGTGCTGGCATCAATTTCGCCATCCCGGAACAGGTAACTCAGGCTAATCACCGAGGCATTGGCCAGGGTGTACTCGAGACTGGCCGAGTACTCTATATTTTCCTGATTGAAGACATTCCCTGAAATACCGGTTACATAGGGATCGGCCTTGTCTTTATCGGCCGTGCGCTGCTCATGAGAGAGTGCAATACTGCCGTGCCAGGCGGGTGAAAAACGTTTTTGCAAACTGATGCTGGTGCGATAAAGCCAGCCATCACGATTACTGGATTCAAAATTTCTGTAATCAGCTCGGGCAGACAGATTGATACGGGGGGTATAGGCGCCAAGGCCAAGCCGGTGTGTATAGCCCAGAGACA
This sequence comes from Pseudohongiellaceae bacterium, assembly GCA_965662685.1. Taxonomy (GTDB): domain Bacteria; phylum Pseudomonadota; class Gammaproteobacteria; order Pseudomonadales; family Pseudohongiellaceae; genus Eutrophocola. The sequence continues at coordinate 149,653 of CBFIIQ010000002.1, forward strand.
CGCCATAGGCAGTTCTGTTAAGGCCGTCACTGCCACTGAAATTCTGTAGGCCCAGGTGACCTCTGAGCAGGAATGACCGGCCAGGTGTGGGCACCCACAGTTTACCCAGGTTGTAATTCGCGCTAATGAACTGATCTTTAAAAATATCCCGAGTACTGACAGCGCTGGAGATATTATCATTGCTGCCGATGCTGACATCACCCGCATATTCCATGTTGGACCAGGCAAGAGAGGGGAATAACAGCAGAAGCGGTAGCGAGCGGGTAAGAAAGGTAAGTAAGTTGAATTTCATAGGGCAAGATAGTAAATCACAAGGTTTGTTAAAGCCATTTAACTCTTGTAAAGACAAACTATTGTCATCACGCAACACGACCTCTATTAATGCCAGTTCTTTGCATGATTTTCCGTAAATTTCTACCTGCTTTCCACTGAAAAGTCTGAAAATGCTGAACTTTATGTTTGATAATTAGGCCGTTTCATATTGTTTTTTTGCGATCTTGCCTTGTGTGCAAAGAGTTGTTTTACTTGTCTGATATGTATATCCCGCAAAATCTGCCACATAACTGATAGCAGATGATATTTTTTTCGGAGTTTCGGCATGGCAAAACTTTTTTTGACGTTGACCTTGTGGTTTTTCTCAGCCATGGTAGTCAGTCAGACTAATGCGCCGAACGCTGTTGCCAATTACGATTGCTCACGACAATGTCTGTATCAGGTACTGGATCTATACCTTCAAGGCATGCTTGCCAGGGACCCGACTCAAGTGCCCTGGGCCCAAAATGTTAAATTCACTGAAAACAATGTCCCTTTGTTAATTGGTGACGGTTTGTGGGGAACCATCACTGGTATGGGGGATTACGATCTACGCGTAACCGATGTGCCTGCCGGGCAGGTAGGGTTTTTCGGCGTGGTGGATGAGCCACACTTTTCTTCCCTGTTTGCTCTGCGTCTGAAGGTAGAGGATGGGCGTATAGCGGAAGTGGAAACCGTGGTACTGCGTACGGAGACCGAGCCCAAAAGCATAATCTGGCCTGAGCCTGTGCTTGAACATAAACCCCTGTTTTATGAAATTCTGCCAGAGCCGCGAAGACGCTCGAAAGATCGGCTTATTTCCATCGCCGATGGCTATTTTGATACCTTGCAATTGAACGATGGCACCTTGTTTACCCAATTCCATGAAGACTGCAATCGTGTCGAGAATGGCACCAAGACCACTAATAATTCAGCAGTTGAATTTACTGCCGTTGGCGCGCTTGGCTGTGAAGAACAATTTCGCCAGGGTAACTATCGTTATGATGACCGCTTACGGGCGCGGCGTTTTCCATTGGTAGACGAAGAAAGAGGGCTGGTTCTGGCTTCCGGCTTTATTGATCACTCCGGTCAGCTTGATGAATACATGCTGAGCGATGGCACGCTGGTCAATTCACCTATACGTTACCCGCATTCATTCTACCTGCTGGAACTGTTCAAGATTGATGATGGAAAAATTCGCCAGATTGAGGCGGTATTTGTCACAGTGCCTTATGGGATGGGCTCACCCTGGTTGCCGCCAGACTTGCCGGGCAGGCTGTAGGCTTTAGAAGCAAGACGAGGGCTTGGTGTTAATGAACATAGTGGTAGAATTAACAGGTAAACGAAACTGAAATAGTTAAGGGAAAAGTATGGCTAATAACGATAAAACTGATAAAACCGATAAACACACATTTGACCGTCGCGACTTTCTAGGCGGCGCTATTGGCATCGCCGGTGCCGCAGCCGGAGCCGCACTGGTTAGTTCAACTGCCCAGGCTCAGCCCCCGGCAGGCCCAGGTGGTGGCCCGATGCCGGCCGAGTTTCAGACACCGCAACTGTTTCGTCTTGAATCCGATGTCCATGACTGCCAGGTGACCGGTACGATCCCTGATGATCTGAATGGCGCCTTTTACCGGGTTGGTCCAGATGCCCAGTATCCAATGAATCCCCGCAATATTCCCTTCGACGGGGAAGGCCATGTGGGGATGTTTCGCATCAAAAACGGCAGGGCGGATTACAAGACCCGCTATGTAAAAAATGATCGCTGGAAAGCCCAGAATGAAGCCGGCAAAATTCTCTTTCCCATGTATCGCAACCCTTATATGGATGATCCCAGTGTTGCCGGTTTAAGTCGCAGCACCGCCAATACTCATATCATTAATCACAAGGGGTATTTGCTGGCATTGAAGGAAGACAGTCCCCCGGCCGCACTCGATCTGTTAACCCTGGAAACGGTGATACCGAATTTTACCTTTGATGATACCTTGCCCAGTCAAACCTTTACCGCCCATCCCAAAGTGGATTCACGCACCGGCAATATGGTGGCCTTTGGTTATGAGGCTACCGGTTTTGGCAGTGATGATGTCAGCCTGTTTGAATACACGCCACAGGGCGAGCTGGTCTGGAATGCCATGGTCAAGGTGCCTTACGTGGGCATGCTGCATGATTTTGCAGTAACGGAAAATTATATCGTTATCTATGTGATTCCGATGGTGATGGACCGCCAGCAGATTCAGGAAGGCGGTATTCACTGGGCCTGGAATGATTCCGAACGCACCCATTTCGGCGTGGTACGCCGCGATGGTGATGGTTCTGATATGCGCTGGTTTACCGGGCCGACCAGAAGTGCCACCCATGTAATGGGCGCTTTTGAAGACGGCGGCCGCGTTTATGTGGATGTGGAAATGTCTGAATCCAATCCTTTCCCCTTCATGCCCATGCAGGAAGGCAAACAGTGGGATCCGATTCGCGGCACCAGCTATATCACGCGTTTGTCCGCAGATATGAATAACCGCAATATCTCGGGCTATGACATTGAACGCCTCTATGATTACCGCGGGGCCTTGCCGCGTCAGGATGACCGTTACAATACGGCGTCCTACCGCTATGGTTTCCTGGGCACTCGCGACAAGGATGTGGCAGATCCACGCCAGGCCAATGCTGGCTATGTGCGCATGGATAATGCTACCCGCAACACTGTGTTCTGGAATGCCGGCCCCGGTACCTCATTAGCGGAATGCTGCTTTGCGCCGAAACACGATAATGCCCGTGAAGGCGAAGGTTATCTGATGGGTGTGGCTACGCGCCAGAATGAAGATGGGCGTGGTGACCTGGTGATTCTGGACGCCGAGCATCTTGATGAAGGTCCGGTAGCGGTTGTGCATTTACCGATCAGGGCCACTGGTCAGATTCACGGCTGGTGGGTGCCGGAATCACAGATGCCTCAGGTTTAAAAACAAGAGACAAGAGGCAAGAGACAAGAGACGAGCAAGAAGACAAAGCCGGCGGGTAATTCCTCCGGCTTTTTTGACTCTAAAAAATAATGAAGAATATGAAGGGAAATTATTTATGCGTTTATCGCCATTTTCAAGCTGTTTGCTATTGTGTATCTCCACACCCATTTTTGCCCAGAGTGCAGCAGAATGTTCGGCGCTGACAGATTTTACTCTGGCGGGTTACCAGGTAGAGGTCACCAGTGCGCAATGGTTTGATGATCGTTCTTTACCTGGTGGTTTTAATGGGCCGGGCCTGGAATTGCCACCACACTGTCATGTGGAAGGCATGATTGACAGACGCATTGGTGTCAACAATGTGGAGTACGGCATCGGCTTTGCGCTTAATCTGCCTGAAAACTGGAATGGGCGGTTTTTATTCCAGGGTGGCGGTGGCCTGAATGGCACAATCAACGAACCTGTCGGGGCACAAGTCGCTGGTGGACGTGCAGCCATCCAGCAGGGCTTTGCCGTGGTCAGTAACGATACCGGGCATCAGGCTAAGGGTCCCTTTGATTCCAGTTTTTTTGAGGATCAGGAAGCGACGCTGAACTTCTATTACAAGGCTAACCCGAAAGTGACCGAAGTTGCCAAGTTACTGGTTAAGTATTATTACCAGCAGGACATTGCCTACAGTTATTTTGTCGGCTGTTCCACCGGGGGCAGGGAAGGCATGTTAATGACACAGCGCTACCCGGGCTATTTTGATGGCGTGGTTTCCGGCGCGCCAGCCATGCGCACCAGTGTCTCCAATATCGGTATTCGCTGGGTAGGTGTACAGCTCAATCAAGCTGCCCCCAGAGATGACCAGGGTTTACCTGTTCCCGGTCCTTTGCTGGATGAAAGTGAGCGTCGCTTGGTGATTGATTCCCTGATGACCCGTTGTGATGGGCTGGACGGGGCAGAGGATGGTTTATTGTTCAATCCACAGGCCTGTGATTTCGATCCCCGCCAGATCGCCTGTGGTATTGGTGGTTCTACAAATAACTGCCTGGCCCCGGCCAAGGCCGAGGCTGTTCATATAGCCATGCAGGGCCCCAGTGATTCTCGAGGGTTTCAGGTTTATCCTGGCTTTCAGTATGATGCGGGCATTGATGATCCGGGTTTTCTTGGCGGTATTCTCAATAGCACCAATAATCCCCCTGAAGGTCCAGGGTCAACCGGTGTACTGGAATTTGATATTGATAGTGCCGTGATTGAATCCACCCGACCCGATTTGATTATGGGTGAAAGTACCTCGGTGATGATGAGCAGTTTTGTCGACCAGGGTGGCAAGCAGATTTTATATCATGGAGCTGCGGACCCCTGGTTCTCGGTGAACGAAACCATTCGCTACTATGAGGAAATGGCGCATTTTAATGGTGGGCTTGAAACAGTTAAGGACTGGAGACGCTTTTTTCATGTGCCCGGCATGGGGCAGTGCCCGGGCGGGGAAGAGACACTGGATTCCTTTGATATGTTAACGGCCATAGTCGACTGGGTGGAAAATGATGAGGCCCCAGACCTTATCGCTGCTACCGGCGCAAGCATGCCAGATGTCAGTCGTCCCCTGTGTGCCTGGCCCACCTACCCCCATTATGACGGCAGCGGTGATATTAATTCAGCGACCAACTATTCCTGTCAGGAGGTTGAGTAATGCGTGTTTTCATTAGAGTTTTGACTGTAATAGCGGGAGTACTTGCCATGCCAGTGTCAGCCCAGCAGGATAATCCCAACCTTGAAGCAGAGTTTGTGTTTGAGGTCAGAGCCGAGCTCGCTCCGCCCATCGTCAATGGTGAATCCCCGGAAGGTATTCTTCAGGCGATTCCCATTACCGGTGGTGATTTTCAGGGACCCGATATTCACGGTGAAGTCATTCCCGGCGGTGCCGATTATCAGACCGTACGCCCGGACGGAGTTGTGGAAGTGCATGCGGTCTATATGATCCGCACCGATGACGGTGCCGTGATCAATGTGGTCAATGACGGCATCATTGTGCGTGGCGAGGATGGGGCTTCGTCCTACATCAGAACCACTCCGCGCTTTACCGCTCCTATTGGTAAACATGACTGGCTTAACAAGCATGTTTTCCTGAGTAATCTGGTGGTTAAACCGGAAAGGCCGGGCATGGTATTTGTACAGATTTACAAGGTGCTCTAGTGATTAAAACCCGGTGTTTCTTAGTGTCTGCTAGCCTGGTGCTACCCATGCCGTTGCTGGCACAGGCACTGACTGTAATGGGTGGGGATGCCTGGGCCAAGACCTGCTATGACAATGCCGAATACGCTACCAAAAACTCTCCGCTGGTCAGCCGAAGTCTGCTGGAACCCTGCGATTCAGCCCTTGATTACGGTACCCTGAGCCTTGCAGACCGGGCGGCTACTTACGCGAACCGGGGAATTATTCACGCTGCTACAAAAGATATTACTGCCGCTATGGCTGATTACGAGAGAGCCGTTGGTTTCCGACCCCAAGCGCCGGAAATTTATGTGAATCGCGGTAATGCCTATTTCCTGACCAAGGACTACGCCATGGCGCTGGCAGATTATCAGTACGCCATGGAACTGGGAATCCATCAGCTACACTTTGTTCACTACAACATGGGACTGGCCTATATTGCCCTGGATAATCTGGATCTTGCAGAACAACAGCTCAGGGAAGCGCTGGCTCTGGAGCCGGGTTGGGATCTGGTGGAAGAGCGACTGGAACGTTTGCTGCAACGAAGAAAAGAAGAACTGCAGGGGCGGGCAGAAAAATAAAAAATGGGGTCAGAGACCTATTCTTTTGTTAAGGAGATCTGAGTCTCTGTATATAAAAATAGGTATCTGACCCTAATTATTACTAATTATTATCGATCGACTGCATCATAAATGACTTGAAAAATCGCTTCCATTGCCGGGTCTTTTCCCGAAAAGTATTCCGTTGAAGATAAACTGACCGGCATATGGGGGGCTACCCAAATGCGGTGATCTTCAGGACCACTTGCTTGATGAAACTGTGAAGAAATAATGCCTGTCAGTTTGCTATAGGGTAAATTGAACCAACCGGATTCGCTTATGGCATTGGGACGTGAACCTGAGGGCTCGCCCACTATAACGACATCGGTCAGGCGGGTAATATCAAGCAGTAAATTATGAGCGGCAGAAAACGTGTTTCTACCGCTAAGCACAAACATTTTACCTTCCGGGTTGTACGCTTCAAAGAAAACCATGGTGGCAATCATAGGGGGATTGATAGAGCCGTCACCCCCGCTATTATGGCGCAAATCCAGTATCAGGTTATCAACATTCTCATCAATTATTTGTCTTCTGAGCTCCAGGTTAAACTCCACTAGAGAAACAGGCTGTTTATTCACAACATCATTAAATTGAACATATAGTGTGTTATTTTCTGGTATTAATTCAGACCAATAGGGTTCGGAATTATTTGCTAAATAGCGTTGTGATTCGCCATTTTTCAATGGTGGCAGTTTTGGAAACCCCTGGAAGTTTAGCGAACTGCTGTTGGCTTGGAGGATGCTTTTCACGCCCTCGTTATTAGTTAGTGTCAGGCTGATATTTTCACTGCTGTCTACGATCTCTAAACCTTCGAGGACAGACGTTAAGCTAAGGTAGTAAGGGCCCAGCCAACGCTGTTGCATATCATTGTCCCTGGCATTGATGGCTTTTGTGCTTTCCAACGCAATAGCGGTTGGTGTGCTGCCAAAGGCATCCACTTTGCTACCTATCCATTGCTGATATTCTTCACTGGCATTCACAACAAACAGTCCATCAGTGAACCAGTAGAATTGCATTGGTATTTGTGAAAATGACCCTTTGGCACCAAACCCAGGTACGATGAAATTATGACCATTACCAAGCAAAGCCAGCAATTGCATAAACTCAAAAACTATTTGCTGATCGTTTAATAAGGGAATGCTTTCATCAATGTTATCAACTGTGTTTTCAAATACGTCAGGGCTTACGGTGTGATACATGTTTACATGTAAGCGTTTTATTTCATCGACCAGGAATATCAGGTCCTGTCGCCATGCATCATCCCGAGACAGTGTTTCATCCAGGTGGCTTCCAGCAGCTTTCCGGAAAACTTCCGTTTCCTCAAAAGCACTGAAGTGTGGATTTTTCCCCTGGGTAAATAAACTGGTTCCAGCCAATGTAGGCCTGTCATCCCACCGTGCAGCAAGAGACTTTTCAATCCAGGCAATGGCATTTTTTTCATCACCCAAACGACCATAAGCTTCAGCAATTTTGATCATGATGTCGTTTGAGGGCGGAGAACCGGCTGGAATATTGTACAACGCGGTGCCCAACTCCAGAGTATGTTCAAATGCGCTGATGGCTTTTTCCCATTCCTGATCCTGTAAATAGCTTAGCCCTAATGCATACCAGGTATCACCATCATCCTGGTATTGCGATGTCAGTTCTTCGAGAATAGTTTTGGCTGTTGACCAATTTTCCTGCACTATAAGTTCAAGTGCCTTAACCCGACTAGTATAGTAATCCACTGGATCATCCGGGCTGATGTCTGTGGGTGCTCTGTTCAGCGCAATATTGGTCATTTCTGTGGCTTTGTTATCTGCCATGATCTCCAGGGAAAAAGTGATCAATAAAATAAAAAGGAGGCGTTGTAGACTTTTTTCGAATGTCATGAGCTGTATTTTTTTTATCAAACTAAAATTAAATCATGGTGGAGAGAGTAGCACTTCTAAATAGACGAATCAGGCTGGCATACGCTATTTATAAGAGAGCCTTGAATATTCTCACCTCTACCACTCACTCTTCAGTCTGAGCCAGACTAAAGCTGCGTAATGTGCGCTTGCTGATTTTCCATTGCTCATCGACGAACACCAACTCCATATGATCGTGTCCCTGCTCATGGGGTCTGGGCGCCAGGTTGGGATCAACATTGAGCATGCCGGTATAAATCAGATCCACCACTGCCTGGTTGCCATTGATGCGTATGCGGGGAATATCCATTTGAAAAACCAGTTTACCGCCGGGTCCCAGGCCCAGGGCATAGACCGCTTCAATAGCATCAAGGCCCGCATAGACATTGCCGTTCACATCAAAGACCGCGCCTTTCGCCCAGAATTCCGTAATATCTTCGTCGCCGACCGTGGCCAGTCCCCAGTAGTAGTCATTGATAAAATCCTCCACCCGAATGCGTGCCAGCAGGGTCTCATTAGTGGTAGTGATACGTTCAGCGGCGAGGGTGAATGTGGAAAAAGTCGATAGACCAAGGGCGAGTAGAAAAGCAGTAATTGTTTGAATGCGTATAGTCATAAATGGCCTCGTTTCCAGGTGTTTTAATAATTATATGTTACAGGAAGACAGGAATTTAAAATTGAAAATGCTATCTTTCCAGTTTATTTCAGTCTTTACCCTTTATGCTTTATTTTCTGCTTAGAGTGGCAATCAGGCCACCAAATAGTATCGCAATACAATTGGAAACAAGGGGTCCGGAGCCAACTACCAACAATTCTATATTAAGCTCACCTATCAATCTGTATATAGGAAAAATAACTCTCAGATAGGAAATGCTGAAGATTATGACGCCCACTATAATCAGGTGTCGCCACATTTTTTCTTTGTTGAGAACGCCGATCAGACTATATAAGAAAATACTAAAGGCCAATCCAAAAAGTGCTATACCAATATTTACAGCAATACTTTCAGGCAGCCGGTTTTCTGAAAAAAATAATTGCCGAATGATAAGGCCATAAATAGAGCCGACAAGGTAGATAAAAGTGACATCTCTTGTTATGGCTTTCCAGCCTTTCAGATTTACCAATGATGCCAACATAGATTATCTGCCGGTTCTTTAAGTGGCCAGGATAGTATTTGTACACAATAGGGCAGGGATTGTAAAACGTGCTCTGAAACTCTTTCTTTATTTTAACCCCTACAAATCTTGATTTAGAAACAGGGAACTGGCCCCAATTAATAATAGAAAATTAATAGGGATCTGACCCCAATTAACCGACCCCAATTAACCAATTAATAGTTTCATTGCGTAATGACCGAATACCCTAAAAATAGATAGAGGGCATAGATTGGTAGCAGCAGTAGCCTGGGGATCAACAGTATTTCGCGCTTTATTAGGTAGATTGATAGACCAAGACTTAGTGGAACAAATGCTGCCGCAAATTGAACCCAGCCATTGCCCATAAGAAGATAAAAAGCACTGGGCAGGCTCCAGGCCAGTGCGAACCCCATCAATGCATAATTCGGCAGCCATGCCGCTAGCGTAGCGCAGGTAATAAAAATCAGGATAGCGGGGAATCCAAAAAAGATCTGTTGAACCATGGCTTGGTATCGGTCTAAAACAATCAGGTTACATATCTAGTAAGGGGCACGGCGGAATTGGATTGTACCCCCTGGTTTTTTTCAACCTGTTACAAGGACTTTGTAACCCGAAAACCCAGGTAATTTCGACCGCGTTGAGTTGCCGGGTAGGGTGCACCGCGGCGGGCGGAACGCTGCATATAGGGATTGCTCAGGTAGGTACCACTGCGAAACACGCGGTTGGCACAATTACCATTTTTATTGGCAGAGCCATCCCGTGGTGCATTGGCAAAATCCGCCTCGTAACAATCCTCCACCCATTCAAAGATATTGCCGTGCATGTCATAGACACCAAAGGCATTAGGGGGAAAGGATTTGACCGGCGAGGTTTCGGCTATCCACACATCGTTACCTTCGGCCATGCCACCCAGGCCGGTTTCACGCAGACCAAAATTTCCGAAATCATAATCAAGCGTATTGCCCCAGGGGAATGTCGTAGTCGTGCCACCACGTGCGGCATATTCCCACTGCGATTCAGCGGGCAGACTATAGGCATCATCCTCCCCGGTTTTCCAGTTCAGCCAGCCAACAAACTGCTGGGCATCGTACCAGCTCACACCGACCACCGGTCGGGTTCCTCTACCCCAGTCCCAATCCGGTTTCTCAGTACCATCGAGTTGCACTACCAGAGCGGATTCCACGCCAACACCATCACAACGGGAATCCCGCACACAGGCTTCCCACATATCCCAGGTCACCGGGGTGGTGGCAATGGCAAAAGGCTCTGCAAAAGTCACTTCATGGAGCGGTTCATTGTCACGTCGATCCACTTCGTTTTCCGGTGAACCCATCATAAAGCTGCCGGCAGGCAGTACGATCATTTCCGGGCAGTTCCGGCATTCCTGAAAGGTGTCGCCGGGTTGCATGTCAGCCGCCTGCAGTGTTCCTGCAGTCAGCACACAAAACAATGCCAGCAAGTGGCCGGAAATTCTGTTAATCAGTGAGTAATTTGTTGCTTTCATTGGCTTCTCTCCAGTTAATCCCAGGCCAGTGGACAGCCAGGCATGGAAAGCCCGGCATTGGCTACCTGGCTGCATAAGGCCCGGGCATTGCCTTTTTGCTGTTCCAGTATTCGGTGCACATCTGCGACAGGCGTTACCCGGCCATGAATGGGTACGTCCCGCTCCACCTCCAGGTTTCGATGGGCCACATTATCATCGTAGGTATTGCCCCAGAAATACACTTCCCAGTTCAAATCAAACAGGTCACCCTGAATAAGCAGTTTATGTTCAGGAATATACCCCATCAGACCCTGCGCCATATGGGCGTTGGACACCATGTGGTATATTTCTATAGTCAGGGTGTCATCGGACAGGCGCAGGTGGTCATCCACGGCGAGGCTTTTAAGCGGTTGGGGGTTGCGGCTCAGGGCATCCTGGTATTTGGTGACAGGCCTCTCGCTGAGTTCCCGAAACCAGTCCACATTGCCGGCTTGGGTGACGATGGTCAGGCCTTCGGCAATGGCCACGCGCAGGCCACCGGTATGATCAAAGTGGTGATGGGTAATGATGGCCTGGGTCAGGGGTTTGCCAGGCACCGTTCTTCTGGCTTCATCAATAACCGCCTGGGTCCAGGCGCGGTTGGTAGGCACTTCAAACAAGGCCAGATGATCGTCAAATTCCAGTAGCACAGAATTGGCGCCATTATTGCCAATAAGATGCCAGACATGCTCTGCGACCGGCTCGGCAGTGACCGAATAATTGGTTACGGGGGCAGAGGCGTTCCTGACACTGGCCGGAGCCGACAGATCATCGATCGCGCCGTTGATCACATAGCGATCTACATGCAGGCGCAGCATCACGGTCTCTTTCCAGTCCGATACCGTGTTGTAACTCATGGGCAGCATAATGCCATCGACCTTCAGCCACGCACTGTATTGGGCGCGTTGGGTAATCTCGCCCAGGTTTTCATGGGGTTCCAGCCAGCGCACCCAATGGGGCAGACTGGAGTCATTATTGACCGCCAGGGTAAATTCGGCGCCGTCAGCTGTTATCACATCCACCAGCGAGAGCCCATCCTGGTCGCGTCGATTGTTTACCGTGCTGTTGTTATCCAGGGCGGCCCTGACCGCTACCAGCGGAATGGCGAGCATGTCCATGCGCCGGGTTAAGGCCGCTTCTTCGGAACCACGGCGTGCGTTGCCATCGGCATTAACATCATAGGCAATGTCGCCATCCAGCACCTGGTTAATAGGGAGTCCCTGCATCATGGAACGCGCCGCAAAGATAAAGGCGCGAAACAGGCGGGCTTTGACGCGGGTGCGGTTGTTGTCCAGATCAATGACACGCTCGTAGGCAGTGAGGTTGGTCATTTTCTCGGGAGCATTGGCCTCCGTGGTGATTTCACTGCCCCCATCCTGGTAGGACTCATGACCATAGCCAACCAGGCGCACACTGCTTACGGCTTCAAGTTGCGCCACGCCGCCAATGGCATTCGCGGCATTGATTACTACCTGGCGTGCGTTGTCCTGCGCGCCGGCATTAAATGAAAGGCCTAAAAGAATAAAAGCGGGGAATAGTCGAAATACGGTCATGGGGTCTCCTGCCAGTAACAGAAATAGCTGGCGTGATTTTTATTATGATTTATTCAGCAGGCGGACGTTCCCAGCCCTGTTCGAAAAACTTCTCCCAGTTTTGTGCCCAGGGGCGACCAAGAAAATCAATATAGCCTTCGTCAAAGGGTGTCACCTGTGAAGGTCTGCCGTCAGGTCCCAGGACAATGCCGTTTTCAACCCGGCATTCCACAAACAGGTAGCGCTGCTGCGGGTCATCAATAGCGGCAGTCCGATTCCAGGGGGTGTTGATGCGCAGTGGTGCCTTGAATGCCTCGGGATCATAAAATATAGCCTCGATATCCAGACCTTCACCATCGTCTGAACGTTTGATGATCTCAATGACTTCCAGGGAGTTACTGAATTCAAACATGGAATGACTGGTGGTCCAGCCCTGCACATTCGCGGTCCAGGCAATGAGCGTATCACCGTCCCAGAATCCGACGGTCTCTCCATACCACTGGGGAATAAGGGTGGAATGTTCCTGGCCGATAAGCACCTTGCGGATGAAATTGTCGGCTACACCGGCCAGTAGCTGTACCTGATTCGGCGTCACCAGTACTTCCATATCCCGGATACCCCAAACATACCACCAGCGCATCAGGCCTTCCGGATAACAGAACGAGGCCATCCATTGCGGGGCATTGTTGACGGCCTCGTGGTAGTTCATCTGGGTCATGCGTTGCTGGTATTCGGGTGTGAGCAGGGAAAC
>CBFIIQ010000003.1:0-114404 GCA_965662685.1 Pseudohongiellaceae bacterium
GTACTACCTGAATCTGACTGAACAAAAATTGGGTCTGTAGCTCAGTTGGTTAGAGCGCACCCCTGATAAGGGTGAGGTCGGTGGTTCAAATCCACCCAGACCCACCAATTTTTGTTCCTTTCACTTCGATAAATTTCCTGTAAGTACGGCTCTTCAGCTCCAGCCCGCAATCACAGATTGCGGTCGTTTCAGGCATGTGAAGCTGCCGCTTCATGAAAGACATGCCGGTTTACCCATACAGCCACATCAATTATTGTCCTTTTCACTTTCTCAGGACTTCAGTAAATCCGTCCCTGCAGACCTCTTCTTCAAAATTTGTGCTAATGTCACCAGAACAGAATCGGCAAATAAGCTATTTTGGATAGTGACGTGATTTCAGTTTTGAAAAAATGTATTCCCCTGACCATGCTTTTCTCCGTGCTATGGGCTTCTCCATCATTCTCCCATCATGGGAATTTCACCTATGATGGGAATACCGTTATTACCTTGCAGGGTGAGGTGATCAAGTTCAATTACACCAATCCCCACGGTTCAATAATTCTCAAGACAGAGACTGGTCGCGAAGTAGATATTGAAGTGGATGGCCCCTCGTTAATCGCGCCGATGGGTACCGACAGAAATGCACTGCAGCCAGGGGACAGGATTTTTGTCTACGCAAGTCCCAATAATATTGGCAGGGAAGATGAAGTGTTGGGCAGGGAAGTTATTCGTGAAGATGGTTCCATAGTGCTGGTCTCTGTCGCTTATGCACGTCAGCAGGAACGGGACGATGTCGAAAAAGCAGAGACGGTTCTGGGAACCTGGGTGCCGGTTCGTACGAATCTGTTCGCATTTGTTGATAGTAGTTCCAATTGGGTGCTCACGCCTGCCGGACAGGCCTCTTTTGATGCCTACGACACGTCCAGGGCCTTTGCCCAGGCTCAATGTATTGCTGCAACCAGCCCAACCCTCATGATGTATCCTACGGCGAACAGACTGATAGAGGTAGGCGGGCACATTGAAATCAATGCTGACTGGATGGGAGCTACACGCACAGTGTATATGGATGGACGAGAACACCCTGACTTGGAAAGCCGTTTTTATCAGGGACATTCAGTGGGGCACTGGGAAGATGGAACGCTGGTGATTGAAACGACAAATTTCACTGATAATCCTATCGGAAATATTTTCAGCATTGGATCAGGGGGCGGGAAAAAGCTTATAGAACGAATTTCTCTGAATACGGATGGCAGCACAGCAACCTATTCATTTACCCTTACAGACCCGGAATATCTGGCACAATCGGTAAAAGCCAGTTACCAGTGGGATTATCGACCGGATGTGAGTGTGAGCAGCCAGCAATGTGACCTTGCGGCGGCTGGTCGCTACCTGCAGGAATGAGCCTTATCCTTCGATGTACCAGTATTTCTGCTGTTGTAACCATCGCGTCCCATGATGCTGTGAAAGCAGGTAAAGCACTGTCACTGAATATCCTCAAGCGAGGGGTTAATAATTACATTCATAAAAATTTGCAAGGATAAAGGATTCGGTTGCCAGGCCTTTACTCCATACAAATGGCAATGATATAAAAAAGCGTATTAATGTTTATATAGTGTCCATGTTTTGGTTGAAGTGCTGTATAAAGTAAAAAATAAAAAAGTGACAATCGACTAATCTCAAGCGAATTGTCATATCAAGTCAAAAAGAGGGGGGCGATTATCTATCGCTAAAGTCACCATGCAGCGTGCCATTATTTGTTTTTTGTTCAGCTATTTTGCTTTCATTGCTTCTGTAAATGCTCAGGAACTGCCTGACTGGAGTGGTGTATGGGCCATGACGGGCGGCACCATTTTTGATCAGGACACTAAAATTGGCAAAGGGGGTTCAACCGCAGTAGGGGTTCGTGAACACCCTCCTTATAACGATACCTATGAAGCTCGATATCTGGCCAACCTGGCGCTTCGCGATGCCGGAGTTTTTCCTGACCCCAATTCATTTTGTGGTATCCCAACGGGGTTTCCCCGATTGATGAATTTGCCCGATGTTTATGAATTTGCGGTTACCGGGAAACAAGTCTGGATCATTACGGAGAATGGACCAAACGTGATGCGTATTTATACTGACGGCAGGGAGCATCCAGCGACAAATGATATGTGGCCAACCCACACAGGTGATTCTATCGGTCATTGGGAAGGCGATACACTGGTGATTGATACCTTGAGTTTACATAGCTCGGAAAGTGGCAATACCATCATTGACCGAACCGGTTTGGTGCTCAGCGATGCGGCGCACATAGTGACACGTATGCATATAAATGATGATGGCATGATGGAAGCACAAATGACTATAAACGATGCCAGGGCCCTGGATGCACCCTGGGTCGTCACCAAGCGCTATCGAAAGCTGGAAGAAGGTACGCGAGTGTATGATTATGCCTGTAATGAAAACAACAGGAATCCTATCGATCCCAATACCGGCTGGACATATACCATTGGCACAGATGGGAAAATAATAGATATTAATCCAGGGCAGTAAGCCAAAAGCCGATCGGTAACAGGGGCAAAGACCATGAAGAATTTTAGATTATCCGGGAACGTATATTTTTTGTTTGTCGTGTTAATGGCAAATTGTGTTGCAAGTCCTGCGTTTTCTCATCATTCCAACGCCATGTTTAACCAGGATGAGGTGCTTGCACTTTCAGGTACTGTCAAGGAGTTCCAGTTCACTAATCCGCATACCTGGATTCAATTGATGGTGAAGGATGAAAGTGGAAATGAAGTGGAGTGGAGTCTGGAATGGGGAAGTCCAAATAATCTGGGACGACAGGGTGTCAGGCCGTCGACATTTCCTGCCGGGGCAGATGTCACAATCAAGACTTATCCGATGAAAGATGGCTCTCCCGGTGGGCTTTTCATTGGCGCACAATTTAGCGATGGCAAAACAGTTGGACGCTGGGAGTAGCTTCAAACAGCTATTCAAGTAACGCGACTTGGTAAGTAAAAAATAGAATCAAGGAAATAGAGAGAGGAAGTAATGAAAAAGCTGATTACAATATTTACCCTAACAGGCATGTTGCTGTTTACGGGCGCGATTTTTGCCCAACGTTCAGCAGAGGACAGCCCGAGAACGCCAACACCGAGGCTGGCTGATGGTACAGTCGATCTTGGTGGTAACGGAGTCTGGAATTTACCCTATGTCACTAATATAGCTGCCCGTATGGAAGGCTTTGATGAAGGCAAACGTCCGCCTTTTCGCCCATGGGCGCAGGCCATGTGGGCCTACAATCGCTCGAATCTGGTGAAATATGATCCGGAAGGCTTCTGCCTGCCCCCCGGTGGTCCCCGATCCATGGGCACCCCATACCCAGCTGAAATAATTCAGAACCGGGATCGTATTATGATTATCTTTGAAGGCGGCGGTCATGTATGGCGTGAAATTCATATGGATGGTCGCGAACATCCGCCACTGGATGAACTGAATCCAAGCTATTTTGGCCATTCTATTGGTCACTGGGAAGGTGACACGCTGGTCGTTGATACTATCGGTTACAACGAAAAAACCTGGATAGATTACAATGGGCACATGCATACCGAGCAGCTGCACACCATTGAATATATAACCAGACCCTTTAAGGAAGTTCTGCACTATGTTGCTGTTATTGATGATCCGGGCGCCTATACCGAACCATGGACAGTGCAGTGGGATATCAACTGGAATGATGACCAGGAGCTTCAGGATTATGTTTGCCAGGAAAATAACAAGTTCCTGCTGGACATGGTCGACGATGAAGGTAACCCATTTTTTCAGAAGACTAACGGACTATAATGGTCTGATCAGGGCGTGACCGGGGTGACATGAGAGTATATCTCCCCGGGCACACCAAGATCATCAAATACTAATTCACCACAGGTAGCGGGGCCTTCTGCAATGGTCTGGCCCAGTTTCCTGCCAATAAATGTGACTGTCATTTCTGCAAGCACTGCAACACCGAGAATCTTGCCGCTATCACTGCATAGTCCGGAAGGAATGTCTGCGGCCACCACTGGCAAGGGTAGCGAGTTAATAAGTGCTATGGCTTCCCGATAATCGCCTCTGACTTCCCCGCTTAAACCAGTGCCAAGCAAGGCGTCAACGATAACGCAGCTGTTTTTCGAGTCAGAAAACAGTGTTTCGGGATCAATCTTGTCATATAAAATGATATCGACTTTTTTCTCCACGGCCATTTTGTAGGCCAGACGCGCATCACCAGATAACTTGTCTGGATTGCCCAGCGCTATTACCGTAGCGTTAATTCCTTTCTCAGCTGCCAGGGCAGCAGCTACATAGCCATCGCCTGCGTTATTTCCACTGCCGCAGAAACACACAAGGTGTCTTATTGTCGGCCATCTCCCAAGTAGGGCTGAAAAAATCCCTTGGCCTGCGCGTTTCATCAAGGTGAATCCGGGAATATTGTGTTCTTCGATGGCAAGACGATCGAGCTCCCTGACAGCGGCGGCCAGATAAAGCTCTTTGCCTGGGTTGATTGCCATGATCAGGGAGAAAGTAATGCTCTTGCGTTGACTGTCAGGCTGACCTGAGTCGTTCCTGGTTCGGCAACAGGTACCGCCATGCTTTCCATTGCGTCCATTGCCATACTCGCCATTGCGCCTCTGAATAGCTGGTTATTACCGGCATTTAAACTGACTTCGACCAGGGCTGCTGTTGCCTTGTTTAGAGTGCTGGCGGCTTCGTTGGCGCGCGCCTGAAGTTTTTGTAATGCGGCATTCATCAGCGAATCTGATACTGCTTCGTATTTTTCACTGGATAAACTGTAATTCATGGAGTTCACAGTCAACCCCAGTTGTTGCAGTCTGGCAGTCACCACAAGCAGAGCTTCGGTATTCATACTGCTCATCTGAATGCTTTGCTGGGCACGCCAGCTTGGGTTTTGATTGTTTCTGCCCTGCATATTGTAGACATGGTACTGCTGGCTGGAGTAATCAATATTATTGGTAGCATCGAGAATTTTAAGTGTTTCTCTCATTGCTTCATTAACTTCGTTCTGCAGTGCTGTGGTATTTCTGCCCTGGACGGAATATTGCATATAAACATTCAGCGTGTCCTGATCAACACTTAGCTGTTCAGTGGCGCTGAGATTCAATACTAGTTGACCTGCCTGCAGTTCGTTCAGATTGAATTGATTTTGTGCATGAAGGGAAGATATGCAGCTCATCATCACTAGCAGGAATAGTACATTTTTAAATAAATATCTATTTACGCAAAGGTTTTTCATTTCTGTTTTCCGTAGAAAAGTTGTAAGCAAACATCACAGAGCTATTTTCAGCTGAAGCCGTTTGACTCTATATTGATCTAAAGTGTATGAATAATAACTTAACTGCCAATGAAAAATTATAAGGAAAAAAAAGAGCCGGCAAGCCGACTCTTTATAAATTCAATGCCATGGATGGTGATTTACTTCATGCGTAAGGTGAAGATGTCATCATTACGACTTGGATCTGAAGCTTCTCTTACTTCAGTAACCTGGGCAGTGCTTACTGCTGAGGCTTTATGTCCCCAGGCGGAACGAATATAGGTCAGTACTTCCGCTATTTCTGCATCACTCAGTAATTGTCTGAAATAAGGCATGTCATTTACGTCCGGGCCTTGTTCGGCAATAATACGTAGCGAGCCGTTTAGCGTTATGTTGATGAGTGAGCTGGGATCAGGGTCCATAATCACCGGATTACCTGCCAGGGGTGGCTGGTAAGGGTAGTAACCCATGCCATCAGTACCGTGACAATTCGAGCAATATTCGTAGTAATCCTGGGAGCCTGGCACACTGAAATCCAGAGCCAGTAAATCCCCGGTTTCACCACTTTCATAAGCCCATGGCGTTGCATTGACCTCAGCCACCGGTGGTAAGGATTTAAGGTAAACGGCCATGGCGTTGAGATCAACATCACTCATGTGCTGTGTGCTGTTGTTTACGACTTCTACCATGGTGCCAAAGGCGGTACCGAAACGGTTATGACCAGTGCCGAGGAATTCAGCTATGTCTTCTTCTGTCCAACGGCCAAGACCACTGTTGACATCGCTATTGAGGCTGGAGGCTGACCAGTGGTCAAGCGGTGCGCCTGCAAGATAGGAAGAGTCACCCTCATCCAGTCCTTTTTCCTGCTGCAGCAGGCCGCGTGGTGTATGGCATGCGCCACAGTGACCAAGACCCTGCACCAGATAGGCGCCACGGTTCCATTCATCACTTTGATTGGTGTCAGGTATATAGGCCTCATCATCCATGGTGAGCAGATTCCAAATGCCCATTGCCAGACGGGCATTATCTTTCCAGCCAGGAATTTCAGCAGGCTGGTTTGGCTGATTGACAGGTTCGATTTCAGTCATGAAAAAGTCATATAGCGCCCGCATATCCTGTTCCGACATTTTGGCATAGGAAGGATAAGGCATGGCTGGATACATACGTTGGCCATCTTTTTTCACACCGAAGCGCATGGCTCGGTCAAATTCGTCGAAACTGTAATCACCGATACCTGTTTCAGGATCAGGGGTGATATTGGTGGTGTACAGATTACCCAGCATGGGCACAGCCATTTTCAAACCGCCGGCGAGGGGTTCTCCTTCAGGAATGCTATGACAGGCAACGCAGTTACCCAGGCGCGCAACATATTCTCCGTGAGAAATTCCCGCCGCAGCTGCCTGTGCGGCGCTGTCTGTAGCAAAACTGGATTCCGTGCTAACAGCACCGGAATCACAAGCAGTGACAAGAACTGACATAACAATAATTGTCAGCAACTTTCTGATGTCCATAATTTTCCCCTGAAATGTTAAGTGATTATTTTTATTTTAGCTCTGAGATAGTGCTGAGATTACCATTAACAGAAAAAAATTAACATCTCTGCAGCTATCGTATTCATTGGTTTGACGGCTTTTACTCAAGTGAGCCTCTGATGGGTTTCCCTGTGCATTCATTTCTTCTATGCTTGTACTCTCTGCCGGAATGAATTGTTTCCGGGTTTACCCCCCCCAGATGGAGTATGATTTTGAGTAAGCCAAAGGTATTAATTACACGGCGCTGGCCCGAAAAGGTGGAAAAAGCGATGGCGTCAAACTTCGATGTCACCCTGAACACCGATGATGCAGCGATGTCTACACAACAGCTGGCACAGTCACTGCAGGAATATGATGCAGTTTGTCCCTGTGTTACCGATAGTATGCCGGAAAGCCTGTTTGCTTCCGGTGATTTTAAAACCAGCATAATTGGTAACTATGGTGTGGGTTATAACCATATTGCTGTGGAAGCCGCCAAGGAAAAAGGGCTGGTAGTTACCAATACGCCTGACGTCCTTACCGATGCGACTGCGGATTTGGCAATGACCCTGATGTTGATGCTGGCACGGCGAGCCGGAGAAGGCGAAAGGCAATTACGTGCTGGAAACTGGACTGGTTGGTATCCCACTCATCTTATGGGATCAATGGTAACAGGCAAGACCCTTGGCATTGTCGGAATGGGACGAATAGGTCAGGCGATGGCCGAGAAAGCCCATTTTGGTTTTGGCATGAAAATCCTTTATCACAATCGCAAGCCCTTGCCGGAGCGGGAGTCCAGACGCTTACAGGCTGAATACTGCACGGAGCTGACCTGGTTGATGACCAAGTCCGATTTCATTGCAGTGCATTGCCCCAGTAGTCCATTAACCAAGAATATGATTAACGAAAAATCGTTGGCGTATATGCGACCTGAATCCTTTCTTATCAACACATCACGTGGTGATGTTGTCGAGGAGAAGGCACTGATCAAGTTTTTGAAAAAAGGCTTGATAGCAGGCGCCGGGCTGGATGTTTATGAAAATGAGCCGACAGTTCCCCAGGACCTGATTGATCTGGATAACGTTGTTCTTCTTCCTCATCTGGGCAGCGCTACTGAAGAAACCAGAGAGGCAATGGGAATGCGGGTGCTTGGTAATCTAAATGCATTTTTTAATGGAGAAGATCCGCCCGATAAACTTTAGCACACCTGGGACGCACCCGGGTAGTTTGAGGGGAGAAGGGAAAACTCACCTTGCTATCAGCTTGTTTGAAATCACCGGGGGGGTGGTTAAGATGGCGGACTAGTCCTGGAAAGGCTTATTGAAAAGCAGCGCGTCTGGATTCGAAGTGGACATGAGAGTCCGATAAGTGAAATTGTCTCGAACAAATATAGAATTGACCCGGAGGGAAGAGAATGGCGCAACAAACTTCACAAGCAATGGCTGAGCAGGATATTCCGGCAATAAACCATGAATATGCCTTCACCATGCGGATCGACAGTGCAGGGCATATTGAGTTTCAAGGTCCTATGCGCAGCAGAACCTTTGAGCCTGCCGCAGGGGGAGAAATCTGGGGTCCTAAATTGCAGGGCAGGGTAGTTCCCCAGAGTGGTGCTGACTTTGCCAGTAACGGACAAATGGATGCCCACATGATGTTGCAGGCCAGTGATGGCACCTGGGTCTACATGAATCTGCTCGGATATGAGCATAATGTAACTGAAGATGGCGAAGCGTATTTTCGCGTAGCGCCTTACTTCGATACCCCATCTGGACCCCATGAATGGCTGGCAAAAACTGTTTTTATCGGAATTGGTGAACGGCACCATAATCCAGACCATACCATTATTCATTTTCATGAAATTAGCTGATGGATTATTTTGTGATGACATCTATAAAAGTTGCAATAGTAATTTCCAGGGTTTAGGAAAAATCAGAGGACAAGATAATGGCAGACCTGCAAATCCCCGGACTGGAACTGGAATACGCCTTTTCAGTAACAATGAATTTCGCTGAGCGAATTGATTTCGTTGGACCGCGCGGAGGAAAGGGCTATGTGCCCCCGGCTACTGGAGTTATTTACGGCCCCATGCTTAGTGGACGGGTTGTTCCCTACAGTGGTGCTGACTACGCTATCTTTAAGGACCTTAGCGAGGGTATCAAGGTAAATACCCATTACATGCTGGAAACCGATGATGGGCACTGGATTTATATTAATAACCGGGGTTACCTGCATCGCTCCCCCGACCCCGAAAATCCGGGGCAGACTAAACTCTATTTTCGTTTTACGCCGTTCTTTGAGGCACCGAATGGACCTTATGAATGGATGTCTCGCACTATGATAGTAGGGACCGGAGAGCGTCTTACGAATCCTGACAGGTCTCAATTCACCTACTACAGGGTACTGTAATGCCAATGAGAAAATTCCCGAAGATTTCCAGGGCACAAAACAAGGTTTTGTCGGGGAGACGCAGGCTGCTGCAGTTGAGCGCAACGCTTCCTGTAAGCCTGCCGGTATTTAGTGTGCTCTGCGCACCGAAAACCAATATTACTTACCATCTGGTAAAGAATCAGGAATCTGCAGCCGGTGTTATAAAAGGGGCTCTTGTTCTGGTGGATAGTGGCATTAATGTGTTTCAGACTGATGGTTTCTATCTATATCCTGATTGGGGGCAACCGGTGGTTTATGAGGTGCGACAAACAGCCAATCGACTTGCTTTTCACTACCCAGGCAACGATAAGGTGTTATGGGTATCAGGTCCGGAGCAATCAATGGCACGCTTCAGCGGTCGGGTAGAAGGGATCTTGAAAGCTGAAGAGCTTGACACAAATAAATTACTGAATTCGCGGCTGGGTCAGTTGCAGACCCTGCACGTACCACCCTTGCCAGCTGTCTAAAAGGTTATCCAGGCAAAAATTATCTACCAGAAAAATGGATAATATTGAGCTCACAGACCTGCTGGCTGAAATACGTCAGTGTCGTTTCTGTGCGGATAAATTACCGCTAGGCCCGCGTCCGGTCCTTAATGTGGCTGAATCTGCCCGGATTATGATTGTTGGGCAGGCGCCTGGCGTCAGGGTTCATGAAACAGGGATTCCCTGGAACGACCCTTCAGGAGATCGATTGCGAGATTGGCTGGGAGTAGATCGAGATACCTTTTATGATGTATCGAAAATTTCCATAATGCCAATGGGATTTTGTTATCCCGGTAAGGGCAAATCCGGTGATTTGCCACCACGGCCTGAGTGCGCTCCGCTTTGGCACCCGCAACTGCTCAAAATACTGCCGAATATAAAGCTGACACTGCTGATTGGCAGCTATGCCCAAAACTACTATCTAAACGACAATAAGGGGAGCCTGACCGAAAGGGTTGCGGCCTGGCATGAATATCTACCGTCTATACTCCCATTGGTACATCCTTCTCCCAGAAATACTTATTGGCTACAGAAAAACCCATGGTTTACCGGGAAACTCCTGCCAGTGCTTCAACAAGAAGTAGCTAAAAATCTCTAAATATTCAATTAAAACAGCTAGATAGAATTATTTTGTAGAGAAAAATAAAAGAGACATCTTGTGTCAACCAGGACTCATCCAGTGCGTTGTATAGGGGGATAGGCAAAGATTCATAAAGGTGAATGAAATCCATGACAACACTGGCAGGCGGAAGTGACACCTATATAGTGCTGGGCTATGATAATGACCGGGACAATAATGATACCGGGAGAGAGGCGCTGGATAGTAACCACGCATTGGAAAGGTTTCTTTCTTCAGTGGAAAAGCGCGCCTTGCGTATCGCACAGATAGCGACAAGTAATTCCGATGACGCCTTTGATATTGTCCAGGACGCCATGTTTAAACTGGTGGAGAAATATCCGCGCAAGCGGGAAGATGAGTGGCATGCTCTGTTTCATCGAATTTTACAGAGCAGAATTCGGGACTGGTATCGTCGTAATACGGTAAGAAACCGCTTCAGGTCCTGGCTTGGCAGTAATTCAGATGAGGATGGCGATCCATTCCAGGGTGTGATGGATGAAGCAGGGAGAAGTCCGGAACAGCAACTGCAAACCGGTTTGAGTATGGAGGCTTTGCAGCAAGCTTTGCAGAGTTTACCTTTGCGCCAGCAGCAGGCTTTCATGCTTAGAGCCTGGGAAGGAATGGATGTCAGGCAAACGGCGGCAGCCATGGCTTGTGCTCAAGGCAGTGTAAAAACACATTATTCAAGGGCAATTCACAGTTTGCGTGAAAGCCTGGGTGATCATTGGCATGAATAACGATAATCAACAAAAACAGCAGAACGAAAAAATTCAGGTAATGCAGGAACAGGCATTTCTGGATAAGGCCAGTGATGCGCTTGATAAAAGTTGCGATAGTATGGATGGACAAACGCTGTCCCGTTTAAACCGCATTCGTCATGCTGCGATTGAACATGGACAGCAGTCACAGGGCCGGACATTACTTTCACCCTTCGGCGGGCTGATTACTGCCTGTGTTTTTGTATTTGTGGTTTCTGTCTTTTATCCTGGTCAGTCCGATATCCCGATTCCAGTTACGCCTGATAATGGTACGGCTATTGAAGACCTTGATATTCTTACCTCTACAGAGAGTCTGGAATTTTTTGAGAATCTCGAATTTTACCAATGGCTGGAGGAGAATGAATCTTCAGTCTAGAATCATATTCTGCTTGCTGGCTGTATCTCCCATACAGGTGTTCAGCCAACCTTCCAGTGAACAAGAAACTGGAGCGATAGCAGATGCAGAGTCCCGGTTTCTTTTTATTAATATGCTGGAATTCCTTGCCGAATTTGAAACTGACGATGGCGAATGGATCAGTCCGGATGTCCTTGATAATGAAGTTTTCACAGATCTTGATGTTGCTGCTTCCGAACTCTCAGGTGCCATTGACAATGAGCAAGGTCAGTTGAACACGCAAGCGGGGACTGAGTAATGAGTTTGGTCTCTACTATTTATAAACGATTAAACACTATGAAATTACCGTTCTGGACATTATGTTTTTTGATCTGGCTGTACCCGTTAGCGGCACAGGCCCAGGATGGTGTCAGCTGGGATGATCTGCCAGCAGACTTGCAGGGAATACTCGGGCCAATGCAACCCCAGTGGGATGCCTTGCCACCTTCGCGTCAGGAACGTTTAACCAGTGGCGCCCGCCGCTGGCAGTCGCTGAGCCCGGAACAACGAGGCGATGTGCAACAGCAATTCAGGGGCTGGGTACAGCGTTCTCCGGAGCAGCGCGAAGGTATCAGGAATCGTTTCAAGCGTTTTCAGGAATTGCCCCCTGAACGTCAGCGTGCAGTGCGCAATCGATTTGAACGATTCCGGGATCTCCCCGCAGAAAGGCAGCAGGAATTGCGGCAACGCTTTGAAGAAAACCGCAACCGCGGGCAGTCCCGTACGCAAAATCCTGCTCAGCAGCGACCTGGGATTCAACGCAATAGTCCCGGTACTCGCGTGGTACCAACGCGGCCCCAGCAGCAAAATCGTACTACACGGCCCACAACCGGCAGATAAATTCACCTGGTTATCATGTGTTTGCCGGCTGCAGTAGTTGATTCAGCCGATTTCGCTAGGTATGCTTTCTGCCTTTTATACCATTCTGCTTTATTCAGGCAGAGGAAACCCCCAGTGAAATCAGGAAACACAGCAAATAACGCTATACCGGTGATGGTTACAAAGAGTGCTGATTGTGCTCTAAAGCTGCTGGCTGTCCTGTTGTTAATTCTGCTACCCCTGACAATTTTTGCCCAGGCAGGGTCGAGACCAACGCTTCGCTTCAATTCAACTGATTCAATGATCTCTGGATCAGCCAGTATTATTGATAATCCAATGATGCCGAACGGCATACTGAAACTAGCGCCCGAAGAGCGTTATCTGCTCTGGGTTGACCTTGAGCAGGGCAAGCTGAATGTACTCGAAAGAAATGATGCCGGTGGTATGGAATTGCGTCAGGTAATTCCTGTTTCTATTGGTAAAAACGGATTTGGTAAGGAAAAGGAGGGGGATCGTAAAACTCCGGTGGGCGTATATCGGCTAACCTCTTTTTTAACTGACGAACAATTAATCGATTTCTATGGCCTCGGGGCTTTTCCTCTTAATTACCCCAATGTCATCGATCGCAAGGCCAGCCGCACTGGATCAGGTATCTGGCTCCACGGATTACCGAAAGATGTCAGTACCCGTCCGCTGCTGGATAGTGATGGATGTGTGGTGATTGATAATGAGAGTTTTACCGAGTTGCGTAGCTATATTGCTACCGGGATCACTCACATGGTGCTCTCAGACCGCCCCCTGACATGGGGAAAAAGAGAAAAGGTAGATGAGCGCAGATCGGCTTTGGAGCAGAACTTCAAAAGCTGGCGAGAAGCCTGGGAAGCCCGGGATAACAAGGCTTTTCTTTCCTACTATGCCAGTGACTATAATGATTTTAAGCGCAACAAATCACAATGGGATGCCTATAAGAGTCGGGTGAATAATAGCAAAAACTGGATTCAGGTTGAGGCCTCCAAGGTCAGCTTCTACGCTGATCTGGACAATCCCGAATTAGTAACGGTGCGTTACTATCAGGACTATAAAAGCAGTAATTACCAGTGGCGTGGATGGAAAGAGCAATTATGGCGTGAATCCGCAGCTGGCTGGCAAATTATCTATGAAGGGAATGGCTAGCACCTGTCCCCGAAATGAAATATATTACTTTACACATAAGCCTCCTTTTGGAGGGAACAATAGACGAGTGGATGGTGACATTGAATAAAAGAATCCTCGCTACGATTGTTCTGCTCTTTATGATTTCGGGCTGCACTCAATTAAGCGTAAAACCTACCTCTCCAGAGCTCAGTAATGAGACAGGTTCAGCAACCAATCAGGGCATGGTGCCAGCCACGCCGGACTCATCTGATTCAGCGTCAGTATCACAACCGGCAGGCATATCGGTGGATATTAGCGTTGGTGTCACTGAAGAAGAAGGCTCCGAGCTTGCTACCATTTTGCGTGAGGATGCTTCCCCGGATGTTCCGATCCAGGCTGGTTCAAACAGAGAGCAAGTGGCTCCCCCGGATTCTCCCATTCAGTCTGCTATTGAAAATGACACGCAGCAGCGGAGTGTACTGGCATTATGCAGAGAGATTGGGAATAAGCTTGGCAGTGTTTCAGTCGCTGATTGTCTTGCCCAGAACCTGATTTTTGGTGGCGCCTTTACCGTACAAAGTCGACCAATAGTGATTAAAGATTTTCTGCCTGATGGGGACGCTGCAGAAAAACCGCGTATCCTCATTATGGGCGGAATTCATGGTGATGAATATTCTTCCATCTCCATCATGTTCAAGTGGATGGCTTTGTTGACTGGCAGTGATAACAAGGATTTTCACTGGCGTTTTGCGCCGACAGTGAATCCGGATGGATTGCTTGATGGTCAGGCCATTCGACAGAATGCCAATGGTGTTGACCTGAATCGCAATTTCCCGTCTGACGACTGGCAAAATTTGGCTCAGGATTACTGGAAGAATACCACCAGTAGAAATCCGCGGCGTTTTCCTGGTGACTTCCCTGCCAGTGAACCGGAAGTGCAGTGGGTTGTAGAACAGATAAATACATTTAAACCCGATGTTATTGTTTCAGTCCATGCGCCTTACCATCTGCTGGATTATGACGGCCCCCCTGAACCACCCCAGAAAATTGGCGAATTACATTTGCATTTACTCGGTGTTTATCCCGGGTCACTGGGAAATTATGCGGGCATAAACCTCGGCATTCCCGTGATCACCATGGAGTTACCTTCAGCTGGTATCATGCCAAATAATGATCAGATTACGAAAATGTGGAGTGATCTTCTTGAATGGCTCTATGAGCATCATGATTCCTGAAGCTAACAACTGATTGTGCAAGCTGCAGAAATTATCTCTTTCTGGTTCGAAGAAATCCCCACCGAATCCTGGTTCAAAAAAGATTTTGATTTTGATCAATTGCTGCGGCAGAAATTTCTTCATATTCATGAAGCTGCTACTGCAGGCGAGTTATATATCTGGCGCACAACTTCTCTCGGCAGGCTGGCCGAAATAATAGTGCTGGATCAGTTTTCCAGAAATATTTTTCGAGACAGCGCTTCAGCTTTTGCCTGGGATGCGCAGGCCCTAGTTTTGGCACAGGAAGCTGTTGCGGCACAGGCATTGGATGAACTTGAATCCAGTCAACAAGCTTTTCTCATCATGCCCTATATGCACAGTGAGTCTAAAATTATTCACGAGCAGGCAATTAATTTATTCTCTCGTCCTGGTCTGGAATTCAATCTTGATTTCGAAAAGCGCCACAAGGTCATCATTGACCGCTTCGGACGTTATCCGCATCGCAATGCTATTCTCGGCAGACAATCAACGGCTGAAGAGGAAGAGTTTCTTCAGTTGCCAGGCTCTGCATTTTAGCTATCACTTTTTGTTCCCCCTTCGGGACATACCCGTTGCTTTCATTAGTAGTATTAATTCAATGGTATTTTGGTTTTTCTCCATTAAAAGATCTGAAAAAATTGATACTACGTATTAACAACATTATGATTTCATGGATGTTTCATCATAGTGCAGGATGCCTTTTTTGGGCGCGTTTTTATTTGTTATTTATTAAAAATGTGAATATTCAGGGGATTTTTATCCGAATACTGATTCATCGCTTTACATAACAGAAGTCATCGCTATACTCGCGCACAAATCCCGGTAACTGCCCATTTAACTTGCTAATGTTGCAATACTTGAATACGAAAAATGTTTTATTCGTAACGGCACTTTTTTTTGCGCCATTTGCATCGGCGCAACTGCCGGAAAGTGAATTTGGCGTAGACATTCGCAATGAATTCTCCGGGACTCTTGATGCCAACCAGGGGCGTAAGAGGATAGCTATTGCTCGCACAACTGATGCGCCGGTTATTGATGGTGTGCTGGATGATGCAATCTGGCAATCAGCAACAGTAATAAGTGATTTACACCAGTTCCAGCCTGTGGATCATGGTGTACCCTCAGAAAGTTCTGTTTTTTATATTACCTATAGTGATCGATTCTTTTATGTAGCTGCCCGGCTTAACGACAGTGATGCGGATGCAATCATAGCGCGTCAACTGATTCAGGGAGGTGGTCTGGGTAGCGACGATTCCTTTGAGTTCATTCTCGATACTTTTAATAATGGTAGAACCGGTTACCACTTCCAGGTAAACCCAAATGGCATTCGTCGTGAGGGTATTTATGAGAATCCCAATGACTTGAATCGGGACTGGACAGGAATCTGGCAGGTAGAGTCGCAAATTGATGAAGAGGGCTGGACAGCCGAAGTCGCTATCCCTTTTAACACGCTGAATTTTGATCCTGAAACCGATGAATGGGGGTTCACCATTGCGCGAACTGTTTCACGCAAGCGTGAAGATATGGCCTGGTCATCATTTAATCGCCGTATAAACCCGACAACAACAGGTTTGATATCAGGAATTCGAGATATTCGACAGGGCAAGGGTCTGGATATTATCCCTTCTATAACCGCCGCGACTAACGAAGATTACACGACGAATGTAACTGGCCAGCGTTATGACCCTTCGTTAAATGTCTTTTATAAAATTACCCCAAATCTCACCGGTGCCATGACCTTTAATACCGATTTCTCTGCCACAGAAGTCGATAATCGTCAGGTCAATCTCAGCCGTTTTTCACTTTTCTTTCCGGAAAAGCGCGATTTCTTCCTGCAGGATCTTGATATTTTCAGTTTCGGGGGGTTAAACCAGAATGGTATTCCTTTTTATTCCAGACGTATTGGTTTAAGTAATCGCGGTACACCTGTAGATATTAATGCGGGTGTTAAATTGACGGGTCGACTGGGTCGTTGGAATGTTGGCGGGCTTGCCGCCAGGCAGGGCGATTTCGACGGGCTGGATAGCCAAAATGTCTTTGTTGGTCGAGCAGCGGCAAACGTACTTTCTGAATCCAGTGTCGGCGCCATATTTACCCATGGTGATCCCACCAGCGATACTGACAATATGCTCGGGGGGGTAGACTTTCGCTATCAGAATACCCGTTTTTCCGAGTCTCATAGCCTCAGAGGTAATGTCTGGTATCAGCAGTCAGATACTCAAGGGCTTGATGGTAATGAGAAGGCTTTTGGAATCGGGGCAAATTATGATACCCAGAACAATGGTTTTGGTGGCTCCGTTGGTTACGAATACTTTGGTGATGATTTCAATCCGGCACTCGGATTTGCCAACCGCACAGGCGTCGACAATTTTGATTTCCGGGGTTCCGGGCGCTATTTCTTTAAAGGCCATAAATGGCTGAGAAATGTTTTTACTTTTATGCGCTTTGGTCATACCCGCTTTCTTGATACCAAGGAAATGCAAAGTGAGAACTTTTTCTGGCGCATGCTTAATTTCAATACCCACAGAGGAGATCAAGCGGGTTTTGGAGTTTTTCGTAACAGGGAAGGACTACGCAGAGATTTTACGATACGACCTGGAATCGTCATTCCTGCAGGTGAATACACTTTTAGCGGGTTTAATATGGAGGCAAGAATTTCTAATCAGCTGGAATTCTCACCGGGGATAAGCTTTAACATCGGGGATTACTTTGATGGCGAGCGCATGCAGGTCAATGCCAATATAGACTGGGCACCAAATGAGCATATCAACCTCGGTTTTAACTATAATTATCAGGACATTACTTTGCCTCAGGGGTCATTTGATGTGCGTCTGGTATCGGCAAATGCGAACTACGCTTTCAATTCAAAATGGTCCTGGATCAACCTGATTCAGTATGACAATTTTTCTGATGTGGTTGGTATCAACAGTCGTTTACGCTGGAATCCGCAGGCCGGAGAAGATCTCTTTCTGGTGATCAATTACAACTTCGATGCAGAAGGGGTATTTGCGGATCTAAATTCCAATAATGCGGAAATTGTTTTGAAATACACAAAAACTTTTCGCTTCTAGTTGCAAGATTTCTTTAAAATCCCTTTCTTTATAGTTTTATAATGGTTGTAAATTTATAGCCTGGTTTTTTGACCCGGGTTGATGCAGATGATATTTTCGTATTATTTGAGTATAAATACACCCAGGTGAAATTTCGGCCTATAATTTATGGGTAACTTGCCTTTTCAATTCTTGTTCATCTCGAATGTAACAGGCTTGAAGTTTTGAAGGGTGATGAGAAAATTAAACCCTTTGCATAAATGCACTGGAGAAAAAGAAACCTGAACACAAGGAAAGCATATTAAGCATATGAAGACTCGTTTAATAACTGGCATTTTTCTTACTCTGGCCACCTGGTTACTGCTGCTAAGTTCTACACAGGCCCAGCAAGCTCGAACCGGTACGCATTTAAATTCCAAAGCACAGCCTTCGGATATCCTGATGCTGGAGGTTCCGGATGAAGTAGAAAAAATTCGACAGATGATATTAAGTGGTCGAAAAAATGATGCCCTGGACGTCGCTGAATCTTATATCGAGAAGGTTGAGCGTTTGAGCCTGCGTCATGAAAAATTGCCAAAGTATTATGCCTGGAATGCCTACTGCACGGTATTAACCAGTTTGCAGCGAGTGGAAGAGGCTATTGCGGCCTGTTCTTCTGCAATGGCTTTTGAGCCAGGCAAGTGGTCTGCTTTGAATAACCGGGGTACAGCCAAGTTTGTCGGCGGTCGAACACAGGAAGCATTGTCAGACTACCAGGCAGCACTTATGATGGTTGATGAGTCTAACGAGAGAGTTCGTGCCACTATTGAACACAATATTTCACTGGCCAAGCAGCGGCAGTAATTGGCTGAAAAAGTGGAAAGTATTTGAAAATAGTAGGGACGTAATAGTCTGCGCAAAACGGCAGTTAACCGTTTGTACGCATAAATTCCTGCATAAAATCAGCTAATAATTTACATCCCGCCATTGGCATAGCGTTATAGATAGAGGCGCGAATACCTCCCGCTGCCCTGTGTCCCTTCAGTGCATACAAGCCATTTTCGAGCGCTTCAGCGAGAAAGCGTTGTGTCAGATCTTCATCAGGTAAAGTCCAGGAAACATTCATTAGGGAGCGGTCTTCCCGGGCAGCGATGCCGGTATAAAACCCAGTACTATCGATTACCTGATAAAGGGTATTGGCCTTGTTTTGGTTCATCCGGGCCATTTCTTCCAGACCACCTTCATTTTTCAGCCATTCCATAACAAGACAAGTGGTATAGATAGCAAAGGTATTATTGGTGTTCGCCAGCGAGTGTGACTTGTCATAGACAGAATAATCCAGCAATGATGGCGTAAGCTCCATGGCATGGCCGATCAGGTCTTTACGAATAAGTACAAGTGCCGTTCCTGCCGGTCCCAGGTTTTTTTGCAAACTGGCAAACATCATGCCCAGGCCATTGAAGTCCACAGGACGTGAAAAAATATCTGATGTTGCATCAACTACCAGAGGAATGTCACCTAGCTGCGGATAGCTTTTGTATTGTGTACCGTAGATGGTGTTATTGCTGGTGATATAGGCATAGGATGCATCATCCGGAACCATATCCCGATTCAGTGGAGGTAGCTTGCTGTAATTGCAGTCCTCTCCACTACTGGCAACCTCGATGTTGCCATAGCGTTTCGCTTCAACATTTGCCTGCTTGGAAAAATTCCCGGTTTCACTGTATACCGCCTTATGGGCCGATTTTAACGGCAACAAATTCATCGGTATAGCCGAAAACTGCATGCGTGCGCCGCCATGGGTATAGAGGATGCTGTAATCTTCAGGCAGGCTGGAAATCTCCCTGATCAACTCATCACAGCGATCAAGGATTGCCTCAAATTCTTTGGAGCGATGAGAAATTTCAATCACCGAAACACCCATGCCCTGGTAGTCCAGAAACTCTTCCTGAATTTGTTGCATGACCGGGATAGGCAACATTGCCGGACCGGCACCAAAGTTATAAACCTGTTTGCTCATAATATGAATATCTTTTTGTTTTTGAGGGATACGTTACTAAAAGGGCTTCAGATTGCCCAGACCTTGATGACATGTGGAATAGCCCGGATATCGTTCAGAGTTTCTGCTGTCGGCTCTGATTCGATATCAATCAGGGTATAGGCAATATCGTTGCGGCTTTTATTCAGCATATCAATCACGTTGATATCCTTGTCGGCAAGCACAGACAGAATCTGACCCAGCATACGTGGAACATTTTCATTAATTATGGCAATACGGTACCCGCCGGATTTTTCCAGCACAAGCGAGGGAAAATTCACGGAATTTTTGATGGTGCCATATTCAAGAAAATCACGCAGTTGATCAACAGCCATAACTGCACAGTTTTCTTCAGCTTCATCGGTACTGGCGCCAATGTGAGGTAGCAGGAAAGCTTTTTTACTTCTTAACAGACCAGGAGTAGGAAAATCCGTGACGTAGCTGGATAGACCGCCATTATTTAATGCTTCAAGCAGGGCGTCTTCGTCAACAAGCGCATCTCTGGAGAAATTCAAAAGCACTGCCCCAGACTTGAAGTAGTTGATTAGTTTTCTGTCTATCAGGTTTCTTGTGGACTCCAGAACAGGCAAATGCAAAGTCACATAGTCCGAGCGGGAGATCAGGGAGGTCAGGTTCTCCTGTTTTTCAATCTGGTTAGCCAGTCGCCACGCAGCATCGACCGAAATTGCAGGGTCATATCCCAACACTTTCATTCCCATCTGGATTGCCGCGTCTGCCACCATTGCGCCAATAGCACCCAGTCCGACAATACCCAGGGTTTTACCTTTGAGCTCCATACCCTTATATTTTTTCTTCTCTGCTTCCACGAGCTTCGACATTGCTGCGGCGTCCAGATCGTGGGAAAGACTGCTTACCCAATTAATACCGTCGATGATTCCTCTTGAAGACAAAAGCAGACCACAAAGAACAAGCTCCTTCACCGCATTGGCATTGGCTCCAGGGGTGTTGAAAACTACGATGCCTTCACTGGTATAACTGTCTACGGGAATATTATTGACGCCGGCACCTGCGCGGGCGACGGCTTTAAGGTTGCTGTTAATATTGTCGGTAGACAGTTTTTGGCTACGCACAAGTAATGCATCTGCATTTTCAGCATCGGGAGATACAAGATAATCCTGTTTGGGAAAACGCATGAGTCCTTTGTCAGAAATCTGATTGAATGTCTGAATCTTGAGCATCTGAAGATTTTCCTTTGAGGAGTTATTGACTTGCAGACCGGGCTGGATACCGTAAAAATTTAGGGGCGAATTTATACAGGGAAAACGTCATAATTTCCAGTTAAAACCGTCTTCTATGAGATAATAGAAAGAAAGCCAATATTTTTAAACCATGAATTCTGACTGGTTCGTCTATATTTTACGCACTGCTGGAGGCGCCCTGTACACCGGGATTACCACGGATGTGGCGCGGCGGCTGGATGAGCATGCGGGAATCGGTAAAGGTGCAAAAGAGCAGAAGAATACCAATAGTACCAAGAATACCAAGAGTACCAAGGGAGCAAAAAGTCTTCGTGGCAAAGGGCCTCTGGTACTTGTCTGGAAAACCGCTGTGAAAAATCGTAGCGAAGCGTCGGTGCTAGAAGCACGTATCAAGAAATTGTCGCGAAATTCCAAGGAAAAGCTGGTAAGTGGCGACCAGAAAGTATTCGAGAGTATGTTTTCCTGAATGCCTCAATACTCATTCTGGGGTATAATTTCTTTTTTTAAACATGATCAGGTTAGCTATGACTGAGGCTGAACAAATCGTCCCTTTGCAGATGCAGGAACTCGGAAAGAATGCCCGTGTGGCTTCCCGTATTATGGCGGCAGCTGATACAGCAGTTAAAAATGCAGCCCTGCTTGCGGCAATGGACGCCATTGACTCTACTCGCGACAAGCTTTCCAGCGCAAATGCCAGGGATCTTGAAGCAGGTATTAAAAAAGGCCTTGATGCGGCAATGCTCGATCGTCTTGAGCTTACACCTGCCAGAATTGAAAATATGCTGGAAGGTTTGCGCCAGGTTGCAGCCTTGTCAGATCCTATTGGTGAAATTGGTGAAATGCGCTATATGCCCAGCGGAATTCAGGTCGGCAGGATGCGTGTCCCATTGGGCGTGATTGGGATTATTTATGAATCCAGGCCCAATGTGACTGCCGAAGCCGCCAGTTTATGTTTGAAATCCGGCAATGCCACTATTTTACGTGGCGGCTCGGAAGCATTTTATTCCAACCAGGCCATTGCAGATTGCATTCGTCAGGGACTGGAGACCGCCGGATTGCCAGCAGCTGCAGTTCAGGTGGTTGGTACTACTGATCGCTCCGCTGTTGGTGAGCTGATCACCATGCCTGAATATGTGGATGTCATTGTTCCCCGGGGTGGTAAAGGCCTGATTGAAAGAATCAGCAATGAGGCAAAGGTGCCTGTGATCAAGCATCTGGATGGGATCTGTCATGTTTATATTGATGATGGTGCAGATATTACCAAGGCGGTTAATATCGCCCTGAATTCGAAAACCAATCGCTATGGTGTCTGTAATGCAATGGAAACATTGCTGGTGGCCGAATCCATGGCGGGTGAAGTACTTCCGCAACTTGAGCAGGTCTACAGTGATTTCGATGTAGAGATACGTGGTTGTAAAAAGACCTGTGTATTAATGGTAAGCGCAAACGAAGCCAGTGAAGAAGACTGGAGCACAGAGTACCTTGCACCGGTGCTTTCAATCCGCGTCGTTTCCGGTATTGATGAGGCCATTGATCATATCAATACCTACAGTTCCCAGCACACAGATACGATTGTGACCGAAGATTATAGTCGCGGCCGGCGTTTTCTCAGGGAAGTAGATTCCAGTTCAGTAATGATTAATGCGTCGACACGTTTTGCTGACGGATTCCAGTATGGATTGGGAGCAGAAATAGGAATTTCTACAGACAAGATTCATGCGCGTGGGCCTGTAGGACTCGAGGGTCTCACTTCACAGAAGTATGTTGTGTTGGGTGATGGCCATGTACTTGAGAAATAGTGCCTTCAGTGAACGAAAGTTCTGCGGTGAATGAAGCTTCCAAGCCGGTGTTTGAGCTAGGCTTGATGGGTGGGATGTTTGATCCTGTCCACCTGGGACACCTTAAAATAGCACTCACCTCTCTTGAGAAATTACAACTGGATGCGATCCGCTTGCTACCCTGCGGCAACCCGGTTCATCGCAATGGTGTTTTTGCTTCATCACAGCATCGCCTTGCCATGCTGAGGTTGGCCGTTGAAGGTTATTCCGATATTGGAATAGATGATCGTGAACTTAAAAGCGATGATCCATCTTTCACACTGACAAGCATGCAAAAGATTAAACAGGAACTGCCC
The DNA here is from genome assembly GCA_965662685.1 of Pseudohongiellaceae bacterium. Taxonomy (GTDB): domain Bacteria; phylum Pseudomonadota; class Gammaproteobacteria; order Pseudomonadales; family Pseudohongiellaceae; genus Eutrophocola. The sequence goes on from CBFIIQ010000003.1 coordinate 23,091, forward strand.
GATGCAAGGCTTTACTTTATCATGGGGCAGGATGCTTTCAATGCCTTTGACACCTGGCATCGATGGCAGGACATACTGTTAATAGCCCATATAATTGTTGCTGCAAGACCTGGCTACAAGCTTGATCCTGCAAAAGAATTAGAGTCAGAGTTAAATACTCGAATGGTGTTATCAGTTGATAAGTTGAAACAGGCAGACAATGGAAAAATATTAATTACAGACTATGATTTGCTGGATATTTCATCGTCTATGGTGAGGGATGCAATCCTTAGTAAAAAAAGTGTGGCAGAGTTGGTGCCAGAAAAAGTTGCTCAATATATAAATACTCACAAGTTATATGCCCGGGAGGCTGACATTTGAACGCTGAAAACCTGAGAGATATTGTTATCAATACTCTTGAAGATATGAAAGGCAGGGAGCTGACCTGTTTACATGTTTCGGATATTACGACTATTACCGATTATATGGTTGTAGTCACTGGTACATCATCAAGGCATGTCAGATCGCTTGCTGAAGATGTTGCAAAAAAAGTCAAAGACAGTGGCAGTCCTGTGTTTGGTATGGAAGGTCAGAATCAGGGCGAATGGGTTTTGCTGGATCTGGGCGATGTACTGGTTCATGTAATGACAGAGGATGTTCGGAAAATGTATGACCTTGAGTCGCTTTGGGACATGAAGCCTTCTGATAAAAGATAGAGTTGGTGTAATGTCAGCAACTTAAATTTTTTGAAAATTCTCTGAATATGAAAATAAAACTCATTGCAGTTGGAACCAAAATGCCTGCCTGGGTTGACACAGCGGTCAATGAGTATCAAAAACGTCTGCCAAGAAACTTTGAATTAATCATAATCGAAGTTCCTTTAGCGAAAAGGTCCAAAGCCAATTCAGATATAGCCAGACTATGTGAAACCGAAGGACAGGCACTGTTAAATGCCGTTACCCCGGGGGATTATCTGGTAGTGCTGGATGTAAAAGGTAAGTCTCTGGGAACTGAGTTAATGGCCGATAAAGTTGGAAGATTAAAGGATATTGGTCAGGATCTGGCGTTACTTGTCGGAGGACCGGATGGTGTTTCGGAAAAATGTCTCCAGTCAGCTCAGGAAGCATGGTCACTCTCCGCTTTAACAATGCCGCATACTATTGTTAGAATCGTGGTAGCAGAGCAGATATACAGGATTTGGAGTGTTTTGGCAGGACATCCATATCATCGAGAATAGCAGAAACAGAAAACTTGCTGAATTTACCGCTTGAGCTCGGTAGGCTAAGTAAAATTTCGGATACTGGATAAGCACAGCAAGCTGAACAAAAAGCTGGGCGAAAATAGTATAAACTCATGCAGTAAATCACCGGTAGTACATTACATTGGGCTTACGTGATATCAGTAATGACTGAAAAAATCACAATACAGGATCACCAACTCGAACGGCAAATAGTCTTGTCGAGAATCATCGTCGGCGGTGTAATCGCATTATTATTAATCCTTGCCTTGATAGCCCGACTTTTTTTCCTCCAGGTCAATCAGCACGATTATTATTCGACCAAGTCTGACAATTATCGAATTCATGTTCAGCCCATCGTTCCCACCCGGGGTTTAATTTATGATCGTAAGGGGACGCTGCTCGCAGAAAATGTCCCCAGTTTTACGCTGACCCTGGTCAGAGAACATGCTGGAGATGTTGATCGGGTGGTTGATGTAATTGAATCCCTTGTCACTATGACAGAAGAAGACCGGGACAAATTACGCAGCCGCTTGAAGAATCGTAGTATTCCCTATTCCTCCGTTCCAGTTCGTTTCAATTTAAGTGAAGAAGAAATTGCTAAAATTTCTGTAAACCAGTTCCGCTTGCCGGGTGTCAGTGTTGAAGCTCAACTTGTGCGACATTACCCTGAAGGCGAAATTTTTGCTCATTCTGTTGGTTATCTGGGCAGTATTACGGAAGATGAATTAAAGGTGTTGGACCCTGTCAATTACAGTGGCACACACCAGATAGGCAAGCAGGGGGTAGAGCGGTTTTATGAAGATATTCTGCATGGCCAGGTAGGTTATCAAACGGTCGAGAAAAATGCCCGAGGCCAGATCATGAGCGTTCTTGACAGAACTGACCCGATTCCTGGTCAGGATATTGTTTTGAATCTGGATAGCAAAATACAAAAAGCGGCTGTAGACGCGCTTGGCGATTATCGTGGCGCGGTAGTGGCAATTGATCCTGAAACCGGCGGTATTTTAGCCCTGGTGAGCAAGCCTGCTTACGACCCTAATCTTTTTGTTCAGGGTATCAGTCGAAAAGATTATGCCGCGCTTAACGATCCTGTAAATTCACCATTATTTAACCGGGCGTTGGCAAAATATGCGCCAGGCTCTACAGTAAAGCCTTTTATCAGTCTTGCTGCGCTGAATGAGGGCTATCGTACTCCTGAAGATACCGTGCATGACCCTGGCTACTATCAACTGGGGAATCATAAACACTATGACTGGACCTGGTGGTCGAATAAGACCGGGCATGGTTCAGTAGACATGCAAAGAGCAATTTACCAGTCATGTAATGTGTATTTCTGGGACCTTGCCATGGATATGGGTATTGACCAGATGCATGACTTCCTTTTCCGTTTTGGTTTTGGTCGTAATGTCAGTCTTGATTTACCACAAGCCAGCACGGGTACTTTGCCTTCGCGGGAATGGAAATTAAACGCTATGGGTGAGCCCTGGTACCCTGGAGAAACCATTAACTCCTATGTCGGGCAAGGTTATACGGAAGCGACCCCTCTACAATTGGCGACAGCAACCATGCTGATGTCCAATAAAGGAAAATGGTATCGACCTGCAGTGATGAGGCAAATCGGTATAGAATCATCAGTTACCATAGAGTCGAGTTACCTACCCGATATAGAAATAAATAATCCTGATTATTGGGACTTTATAGCAGAATCCATGGAGATGGTTGTAAACAGGGGATACGGCGGTGAATACAGAACCTATGGTTCAGCCTATCCTTATATTGCGGCTGTTGAGCCGTTAAAATATCGCATGGCCGGCAAGTCCGGAACAGCCCAGGTTATCGCCATCCCTGAAAATTATGATAGAGCTGATGAGGTGCCGGAAAAATACCGGGAACATGCCTGGTTCATTTCTTTTGCACCTGTTGATAACCCTAAAATCGCTCTGGCTGTTTTTGTCGAACATGGCGAGGCTGGTAGTTCTGTTGCAGGTCCTATTGCCAGAAATGTTCTTGATGCCTACCTTCTTGATGAGCAGGGAGAATTAAAAGCGGAATTTATTTATCCGCAAATTTCAGAGGAATATGAAGAGTCAGAACCAACGCTGCCCGTTAAAGAGTCTGTGGTAGGTTCCGCAAGTGAAGTATCAGAACCCCGTGCTGAGGAAAACGTGAATCTTGTTACCGTCAATCAGTAGCTATCAAATTGTGATGGAGAAAGTTTGAGTAGTCAGGATTTTATCAGGCATATGGGCTATATCGGTAAAGACCTTGGGCGCCGTAAGAGTGTCTGGGAATATTTACATATCGACTTTCCTTTATTGGTTGCTCTCCTGATATTACTCGGTTTTGGCCTGATGGTGTTGTATAGCGCCACAGATGGCAACGTCTCCATGATGGGGCGTCAGGTAACCTTTATTATCGTTTCATTGGTCGCAATGCTCTTTATGGCGCAGCTGGATGTCCGCATTCTCAGGCGTTGGGCTCCCTGGATGTATCTGGGAGGGATGGCGTTGCTGGTCGCTGTTATTTTCTATGGCAGTATCGGTGGCGGTGCCAGACGCTGGATCGATTTACCATTACTACCTCGCTTTCAGCCATCTGAAATTATGAAAGTGGTACTGCCACTTTGTGTCGCCGGTTACTTTTCCAAGCGAGCTATCCCCCCGCGTTTTAAACATATTTTTTGGGCCTTGGTATTAATCATGCTGCCTACCGCTCTCATAGCTATCCAGCCGGATCTTGGTACTTCCTTGCTGATAGCTGTATCCGGCCTTTTTGTTATTTTGCTCGCAGGGATTAACTGGAAACTGGTTTTTTCTTTTCTTGGTGTGGCCATACTCTCAAGCCCTGCGCTGTGGATTTTTTATATGTCCGATTATCAGAAGCAGCGAGTAAAAACCCTGTTTGACCCGCAAAGTGATCCCCTGGGTACGGGCTGGAATATTATTCAGTCACAAACAGCAATCGGGTCTGGCGGTGTTTTTGGCAAGGGTTGGCTAAATGGCGTGCAATCGCGACTGGATTTTCTTCCGGAAGGCCAGACAGATTTTATTGTAGCCGTTCTGGCAGAGGAATTTGGTTTGCTGGGAATGTTGTTTCTGCTTGTTCTGTACATCGCCATTATCGGACGTGGACTTTATATCGCAGCCACTGCCCAGGATACCTATAGCCGTTTATTGGCAGGCAGTATCATTCTTACTTTTTTTGTTTATGTGTTCGTTAATATTGGTATGGTGAGTGGAATTTTGCCTGTTGTAGGTGTGCCTTTGCCCATGGTTAGTCTGGGAGGGACCTCAATTCTGACCCTGATGGTAGGTTTTGGCATCCTGATGTCCATTCATACACATAACAAGACCCTTATTCCCTGAATAAGGTATAATTTGTGCTGTTATTGATGATAAGAAAGCTCTGCGTAGGAGTGAATATTCAAGTGTTTTTTTGGTCTGGTGTGACCAGATTCCTGATAATCTCCCTGGCTGCCACTCTGGCAGCCTGTGTAAGTCCAACTACCCCTCAAAAAACAGGGTCAGGTCGCTATGAAATGGCAGACGACAGCCCTGTGCTTGAACCTATTGATCTTTCTTCAGTGCCAGCGGTTATTCCAGAGCCTGTTATCCGGACTATTGCCGGTAACAAAAGCCCCTATACGGTCAACGGTAAGACTTATTATGTAATGGATACAGAGGAAGGTTATGAGGAAACCGGTATGGCGTCCTGGTATGGCCGAAAATTTCATGGGCATCTGACTTCAAATGGTGAGATCTATGACATGTTCACTTTGACTGCGGCCCATAAATCGTTACCCATCCCCGGTTTTCTTGAGGTAACCAATCTGGATAATGGCAAGAGCGTGGTGGTCAGGGTGAATGACAGGGGGCCTTTTCATGAAGACAGGATAGTCGATCTATCCTATGCGGCAGCTGCCAGTCTGGATTATGCTGCCAATGGTACGGCGCGAGTACGGGTAAAGGCACTGCTCCCTGATTCATCTGCAACATCTTCACCATTCACTCAACAGACTACTCCATCTGGTGGCGATACTGATGCGCAGGCAACCCAGGAACTGGTCCTGCAGGAACGAAACCGTATTGAACAGGGGGCAGGTCTGGATTTTCTCCAGTTAGCCGCATTTAGTAATGAAAATAGTGCCATACAACTGATGAACAGGGTAAAACTGCTCACCTCATTACCGGTTTTTATTCGCAGCGATAGTGATGGCAGTACTGGAAACCTCTTGCACCGAGTGCGTCTTGGGCCCTTAAATGAGAGAATAGACCTGCAGGCATTGATCGCAGTAATTGTTGATGCAGGTCTGGGCAGGCCGTTCAGGGTCAGGCAATAAACACAATTTTGCCATTTTTTAGACAGACAATTATTAGACAATAAACAGTTAAAATTACAGATTAATAAATGCGCATTAAAAGAACCAATCAGAACAGATAGTAAAATCCTTTAACCAGAAACTGAAAACAATCTTCATGAGGGCAAAAATGGTGAGTTTGCGAATAATATTCACGGCTATTACTTCGGTAAATTACAGGAGGTTCCTTGGGATACTTCTGTTGGCGGGTGTTTTCGCTGGCCAGGTTAATGCCCAGCAGTCAATCATTCCTCGTGCTCCCCAGATAGCGGCTACGAGCTATATTCTTATGGATGCCAAAACCGGTGAAATCCTGGTTGAGGAAAATGCCGACATTCCTCTCCCGCCGGCAAGTCTGACTAAAATTATGACTTCCTATGTCGCTGCCAATGAGGTTACTCAAGGTAATGTTTCGCTCGACGATCAGGTTCATGTCAGTGTCAAAGCATGGCAAATGGAAGGCTCGAAGATGTTTATCCAGGAAGGAACCCAGGTACGTCTGGAGGACCTTTTGCGAGGTATGATCATTCAGTCTGGTAATGACGCCAGTGTTGCTATCGCCGAACACATTGCTGGCAGTGAAGCCGCCTTTGCCGACATGATGAATCAGCATGCAGAATTACTGGGATTGAATAACAGTTATTTTTTGAATGCATCGGGTTTGCCGATGGACCAACACACGATGTCAGCAAGAGATCTGGCGTTGCTGTCGAAGGCGCTGATAGAAAATTTTCCTACTCATTACGCCATGTATTCTGAGAGGGAATTTACCTTTAACGAGATACGCCAACCCAACAGGAACAGCCTGCTATTCAGGGATCGAAATGTAGACGGTATCAAAACCGGTCATACCGATGAAGCGGGCTATTGTCTGGTGGCATCGGCGACAAGAGATGATATGCGTCTGATTGCGGTTGTAATGGGGACAGACAGTACTGATGCACGCGCCATTGAATCGCAGAAACTGCTTACCTATGGCTTCCGCTTCTACCAGACCCTGCAATTGTTTGAAAACAGTGAAGTATTATCAACTGAGCGCGTATGGTCCGGTAAAAATAATGCCGTGGATATTGGGATCAAAGACGAGGTTTATGTAACGATTCCGCGAGGTCAGGAAGATAATCTGGTTAGGGAATTGGTGATAGATGAAACGCTGAAGGCGCCAATTAGTGCCGGGCAGGTACTTGGTAATATCAAAATCAGCCTGGCAGATCAGGTTTTTTATGACGGACCTGTAGTCGCCATGGAAGTCATAGAAAGAGGCAGCTTTATCAAACGAATTATGGACTTCCTGCACTTGTTTTTCCTCAGTCTGTTTGGCTAATGGTAAGAATTATCTGGGCGCTGGACGTCCAGCAGAAAAGACGATACGTAGTATGGAACAGGAACAATCCCCCAAAATAGAATATCCCTGCCGTTACCCTATTAAGGTCATGGGACTTGATGTTGATGAATTCAGTACTGCTATTGTTGATATCGTTCGTCAACATGCACCGGAGCTTGCAGAAGAAGACATTAATTTTCGACCAAGTCGGCATGGCAAATACCTGGCTGTAAATGTCATTATCACTGCCCGCTCATTGGAGCAGATTCAGGCTATCTTTGACGATTTGAAGGCCAGTGGTCGTGTGGCCATGGTCATATAGCCAGTCATACAGATAGTCGAACAAATAGTCATATAAAGGCTGCTTTAACAGATCACGCAGCACCATTCTTGAAGAGGTAGTGTGACCAGCATTCTTGTACCAAGCCATATTGATGAACTGGCATTCAGAGACCTCGGTCTGGCTGATTATTCAGAAACCTGGAATGCCATGAAATCATTCACGATTGAGCGCATTTCGGGGCAACAGGATGAGTGCTGGTTGCTGCAGCACAAGCCTGTTTTCACCCTTGGTCAGGCTGGTCTGAAAGAACATATTATCGACCCCCATGGTATTCCTGTGGTTGAAAGCGACCGCGGTGGGCAGGTTACTTATCATGGACCGGGACAACTGGTTGCCTATCTTCTGCTTGATATCAAGCGCCGAAAAAAAGGTATTCGACAACTGGTAGATGTCATTGAACAAAGTATTATTGAAGTGCTTGCTGATTTTTCCATTTCTGCCTCAACCCGCAAGGGCGCACCTGGTGTCTATGTCAATGATGACAAGATTGCCGCGCTTGGTTTGAGAATCAAGAATGGCTGCTCCTACCATGGCTTAAGTCTGAATGTTGATATGGATCTTGAGCCATTCAGCTATATTAACCCCTGTGGCTATGCCGGACTTGGGGTTACCCAGATTCGCCAGTTTGTCACGGATTACCCAAACGATCTCATGGCAGAAACCAGCGCCAGGTTAAGCAAGGTGCTGTCAAACAATCTGTTATAATTCTTTTCTTTTTAACTTTTCAGTAATTCAATTATGCCAAATACAGATAACGTCAAACCTGTTGTACAGGGTGAAAAACTACGTGGTGCAGACAAGGTAGCGCGCATTCCGATAAAAATTATTCCGACTGTGGAAATGCCACGCAAGCCGGCGTGGATTCGTGTCACTCTCGGTAATAATGAAAAAGTAGACAAGATCCGTCAGACCCTGCGCAAGCACAAGCTCAGCTCGGTGTGCGAGGAGGCCTCGTGCCCCAATCTGGGTGAATGTTTCAGCAATGGTACGGCTACTTTCATGATTATGGGAGATATCTGTACGCGTCGCTGTCCGTTTTGTGATGTCGCCCATGGCCGGCCGAATGCCCTGATGGAAAATGAGCCCCTGGAACTTGCAGAGGCGATCGCAGAAATGGGGCTTACTTACGTGGTAGTGACTTCAGTGGACCGTGATGACTTGCGTGATGGCGGTGCAGATCATTTTGCTCGCTGTATCGCGGAAACCCGCCGTCTCAATACAGGTATCAAGGTTGAAGTATTAGTACCTGATTTCCGTGGCAGGGGCGATATTGCAATCGATATTCTTTCGCGTACCACACCGGATGTGTTTAACCACAATCTGGAAACTGTGCCCCGACTGTATAAACAGGTTCGACCCGGTTCGGATTATCAGTGGTCTCTTGACCTGCTAAAAAAATATAAACAGATGGCGCCTGATGTGCTGACCAAATCCGGAATCATGGTTGGCGTGGGCGAGACAAGGGAGGAGGTATTACAGGTAATGGAAGATATGTACGCTCACAACATCGACATGGTGACCATAGGTCAATATCTTCAGCCATCCCGGGATCATTTGCCAGTGGATCGTTTTGTCCATCCGGATGAATTTGAAGAATATGCTCAGATAGGCGAAAAGATGGGATTCCATCATGTTGCCAGTGGTCCCATGGTGCGCTCCAGCTACCATGCTGATAAACAGGCAAAACTGTCAGACTAGCCCCGATGAGCAAACTGCTGAATAAGGTTGTTTTCATTACCGGTGCTGCGGGCGGTATTGGTTTGGCAGCGGCAAAACTCTTTTTACAGGAAGGTGCCTCCGTGATTATGGCTGATCGGGATGCAGACCTGTTGGAAGATGCCAGGGTAAGCATGGAAGAGTTTACTAAAGCAGAAGGTACTAAAGGTGTTGGTGGCAGTTTTAATATAGTAAAAACAGATGTTACCAGTCAGGAAGAAATTGAGCAGACCATCGCTCATATCCAAACAAAGTTTAATCGTATTGATGTGGCAGTACTTAATGCAGGCATCCCCGGCGCCAATATGCCACTGGAAGAATACCCGGTAGATTTATTTGACCAGGTGATGGCGGTCAATATGCGGGGTGTCTGGCTGGCAATGCGTTCAGTTATTCCTCAAATGAAGCAGCAAAAATGTGGCAGCATCATTATGACCTCCTCCATTCAGGGCTTGTCGGCATTGCCAGGGACGACAGCTTATACCACCAGCAAACATGCCCTGGTCGGCATGATGAAAGGGGCTGCACTGGAGCTGGCTGAATTTGGCATCAGGGTTAATGCAGTTCATCCTGGCTATGTAGAAACGCCAATGATGGAGGCGATTCATCATGCAGTGGTGCCGGATGCTCCGGAAAAATTTCAGGCAAGTATTGCCGCTTCTGTACCAATGGGGCGCTATGCGAAAGCGCATGAAATTGCTCGACTGATGTTGTTTCTGGCCAGTGATGATTCCAGTTATTCAACTGGTAGCAGCTTCCTTGCAGACGGTGGCATTTTAGCGGCCTTGCCAACCTCCTAGATTTTCCCAGCCTTTCAATTAGTATTTATCGGAGCTGGTCTCGATCGCCGTATGGGTACTGGTCAGATGAAGAATTATGCTGGTCAATTCATCCCAGGGCTTAAGATTCATCAGTCCTTTTACCGATTGGTCGACATTACGCGCCTTGATCAACATTTTTTCCAGACTACTTATACTGTGATTACGAAGTGCATGACCAACGATTGACATTCTGTTTTGCCAAACTCTTTCTGATTGCATAACCCCGTTAATATTCTGTCCCTGACAAATTTTTTCCTGCATCCGTAACAGGGTCCTGATTTCACGGATCAGGAAAAACAGTATTTTTAAGGGATCATCACCTTCAGCGCGTAAATGATTGAGTATATTCAATGCCTTGCCACCTTGACCGGCAAGGCTGGCATCAGCCAGGGCAAAAACGTTGAAGCGCGAACTGTCGGCGACAGCTCTGGCGACAAAATCCCTGGTCAGCATTTTGTTACCTGCAAGTAACGCAAGTTTGTCAATTTCCTGGGCAGCGGCTAGCAAGTTACCCTCTACACGCTGACAGATGATCTCGATACTGTCCTGGTCAGCAGTTAACCCGACGCGTTTTATCCGTTGTGCTACCCAACCTGGAAGTTGTTGGGCATTAACCGGCCATACCTGAACAACGACACCTCTGGACTCTATTGCCTTGAACCATTTTGTGGAAAGTGCTGGTTTCTCGATTCTGCCACTGCTAATCAGCAGTAAATTATCCTCACCGGGATCTTCGGCAAAGGTTTGTAAGGCTTTTTTTGCCTCGTTATCCAGTTTTGGTGAATGCAGTCGCAGATCAATGAGTTTGCGATCCGCGAAAAGTGACAGGCTGTTGGCTGATTCCAGAAGGATACCCCAGTTAAACTGGGCACTGACATCATGTACTTCACGTTCGGTAAAGCCTTGCTGTTTGGCTATGTGCCGGACACTGTCGAGAGTTTCCTGGACCAGCAGGGTCTCGTCACCTGAGATCCAGACTAGCGCAGGCAATTTTTTTGCCAGTTGGGAAGAGAGTTGTTCGGGTTTAACAATCATGTGCGATCATTCTAGCGAAGGGCAATGATGCATAAAAGCATAATCATGATTCTTTGCTGACAAAGTTCAGGTATCACTTGTAGTAGCTGGATTTTCACCGTCATCTGACAGTCTTTGCTGTGCATCCTGTAACAGTTCAATATTGGTTTTATCACTGACATCGGATTCAATGACTTCACCTTCCGCATTACGCTGCAGAGATTCCCGAACTGAATTGAGTCTTCTTGCAGCTTTCCAGAGATGGCGGCATGCGCGTTTTACCTGATTGGCATACTGCAGAAGGATGTCCATCTGGGAGATTTCCAGATTACCAAACGAGGCATTGAGCAGTATCGCTTCTTTCAGAGTATCGTATTTCTTTTCCACTTCAGCATAGCTGTCCGGGCTTTTTATCGCCTGCGGGGTATTGTCGGGCGTGAGCGAACCCAGATGGCGGTCAGCGGCTGAAATAAAATCATGAAAAGCGGTATTAAAGTCTCTTTCCTGATGTTGCATTGTGATTTCACCAAGGCGGGCGATATCTTCTGAAATCTCAACAGTAAGAATATATTCCTGTAAGGAATGCATCAGGCTCATCAAGGCTTCAGAAATAAAGGAAGTTAATTCATTTTTATTCAGCTCTGCAGAAAATTTGCCAATTTGACTCCCCAGGTTTCGAATGATGGCACTTTGAGTTTTGAAATCGTAATCATTCAAACGCAGGTTTTTCTGTAATAAATCCACACACATGGTCGCGATACGACTTAACTCAAGGGAAAGGGTATCAACCGCGATATAGGGCAGGGCCAGTACATTTTTATCAAGGTATCGCGGTTTGGACTCGGTTTCCTCCTGGGTCTGAAAGCGGCGATTAAGGAACCGGACCATTCGACTGGAAAGCGGCCACATCAGAATCACGCCCAGCACATTAAAGGTGGTATGAAATATTGCCAAAGAGACGGCTGGTGATGTGTCCAGACCAAACGCCGATTGAACCGTAGCGCCGAGCCATAGTATTGGACCAAGGACTATCAGGGCAGCGAGTGCCGTAATGAGATTAAACATTACATGTGCCGAGGCAACTCTTTTGGCGGTGGAGGTCGCCCCGAAAACTGAAATTATTGCTGTTGTCGTAGTCCCAAGATTTGCACCAATAACCATGGCCGCTGCAATGTTGTAGGGTACCAGTCCACTTTCTGCAGCACTCAGGGCAACCACCATCGCCGCACTGGAAGACTGCATTACCGTCGTGAGCAAGAAACCTGCAATCAGGTAGGTGAGCACCAGTAAAATGGTGAGTTCCTGGGCGTCTGGCAGGGCAATATTGTCGGAAAGTGATTCAAACGCTGATTTGAGAAAGCCAATTCCCAGAAATAACAGGCCAAAGCCGACGGTGGCTTGCCCTGAAAAGCCGCGCCTGGTTTCCTTGCCCGTCAGTTTAAGGATAGCGCCAATGCCAACCATTGGCAGGGCCAGGGCTTCTATGTTTAATTTAAAACCAATCAGAGCAACGATCCATGCCGTCATAGTGGTTCCGACATTGCTGCCAAAGATTACCCATATCGCTCTTTCAAGACTGAGCATGCCAGCATTGGCAAAACCTATGGTCGCGACGGTGACAGCACTTGAGGATTGCACAATGCCGGTGATGAGGAAGCCGGAGAAAAGTCCGCGCGCCCGCGTATTGGTCCACAGCGCAAGGATATCGCGCAGGGTATTACCGGCAGCCAGCTTGAGACCATCTGTCATCAGACCCATACCGATGAGAAGAAGGCCAAGGCCGCCGATTAAATTTCCAATTGATGAAATCATGGGCGGGAATATTACCCTATTTCCCAGGTGCCTAATTAATATGAATCAAAAAACATATTTCAGGATCAAGTAGACTGCCAGTTTAAGCATAGATGAGACCCTCATGAAAGCTCTGCAACTGCTATATCCGCGCCCACTGCGCGCCATGAACGATCATCTGGCCCGGTTGATTGCCGGCCAGTTGTGGCTGAAGGTCATGCTGGGTATGGTTGCCGGCATCCTGGTAGGCATTCTCACCGGGCCCTCAATGGGCTGGCTTGATCCCGATACGGCAGCTACCCTGGGCAACTGGCTGGCCTTTCCCGGGCAGTTGTTTCTGACGCTGGTGCAGATGATTGTGGTACCGCTGGTGTTTGCCTCCATCATTCGAGGCCTGGCGGCTACAGAAAATGTTGAACAGTTAAAAAAGCTTGGCCTTTCTGTGGTTATTTTTTTCGTTCTTACCACGACGCTGTCTATCATGATTGGGGTTTACCTGGCACTAATCATCAAACCGGGTAATTACATTGATTCTGCTTTGTTGAGTAACCTTGAAATCAGTCTCGATGAACCGGTTGTCAATGCCGCAAGCGCGCCTGATTTTGCCATGCTGCCGCAGGTAGTCATTAATATGTTTCCGGCCAACCCTCTCAATTCCATGGTGGAAAGCCAGATGTTACAGGTAGTCATTTTTGCCGTGATTTTTGGCATTGCCCTGCTCATGACCAGTGCCGAAAGAGCACGTCCACTGCTGGAGTTTATGGGATCACTACAGGAAGTCTGTATGACCATAGTCAGAGGGGCAATGCTGTTGGCACCGGTCGCTGTATTTGGATTAATGGCACAACTTATATCAAGGATCGGACTGGAAGCGCTGCTGGGTATGGCAATCTATGTGATGACGGTTTTGCTTGGCTTGTTCATTATTTTTCTGGGCTTCATGGCCATTATTTTTGTACTGACTCATTACAATCCCCTGGTCTTTATCAAAAATTCCAGAGAATTGCTGTTACTGGCATTTTCAACCTCCAGTTCGGCAGCCGTCATGCCATTAACGATTAAAACCGCTGAAGACAAACTTAATGTCAGGCCTTCCATTGCCGAGTTTGTAATTCCCATTGGTGCGACCATCAATATGAATGGCACCGCGATGTACCAGGGTGTTGCCACTATTTTTCTGGCCCAGGTTTATGGTATTGATCTGAGTGCCAGTGCCTTGATGTTACTGGTAGTGGTAGCAGTAGGCGCCAGTATCGGTTCACCGGCAACTCCGGGAGTCGGTATTGTAATTCTTGCCATGGTGCTTGGTACGGTGGGTATCCCTGCCTCAGGTATCGCGCTGTTACTGGGAGTGGATCGTATACTGGATATGTGCAGAACGGCTGTCAATGTTGCCGGAGATCTGGTGGCCTGCCTGGTAATGGATAAGTGGGTAGGAGGCTCAAGTACCAGCGAAGAGGAAACACGACAACAAAAAGAACTGCAGAAAGAACGATTGCTTACCAATGAAGATGTCATCGTAAGGAAAATTTAGAAATTTATTTCTGATGGTTCAAAAAACGGGAATGATTTTTATTTATCAGGGTTAATTCTGGAATTCATAAAAGTTAAATGTTGTGTTTTTATCTCCATTGACGATCAAAGAACAATCGCCCCAACTTTCAGGAAGTGCCCATTCCACATCAGGTTGATAATCAAGTTCAATAATTTGCGTATTACAAACGACATCAATAGAGTCAATTTTTCCATCGATATCAGCGATGGAAAATGTTCGTCGAAATGGAACGAAAAACCATCCAGCTTCTTTTTCAAGAATTTTTCCTTTAGCGGCTAATGTTAATCCCTGATCCAGCGCCTGTTGAAGTTGCGTAGCTTGTTGGTGCATGTTATCAGCGGTTTTTACATTTCCGAGTTCAAGACGCCGGTTATAACTTTCCAGAGCATCAAGATAACGACCAAGTGATATCTCAAGATTAAAACGATATTGCAGTGCAATATCCAGTTCTTCACTGGTAAGTTGATTGACTTCTGGCAAGGTGGCTCTGGTGATTGCAAGATAAGCAAGATATAAATCCTGCCGCTGCATTTCTATCATGCCAAGTTGCATATTGCCCAGACCTAAATCATGAAGGCTGAAAGTTGATTTGGACAGGTTTTCGTTGGCTTGTCTGGCAGCTGGGACCAGACGGTTTTCACTCAGCAGCTTCTGTACTACAGTATACTGGGTGGTGAATTGCGGTCCGGATATATTTGGGATTTCGGGCAAGTCAAAATTAACTATAACAATATTATTGTGCCAAGCTACCGCATCGCCATTGATAATGGCAGGTTGAAATTTCCAGGATTCAATAGCGTTTGCAGTGTCTATTATGGGGAATAAAGAAGGCATGAAATCCAGTACATCAATATTCGATGTGCTGCCATCGGCATTAATGGTAAAACGAACTTTTACCCAGCCTTCAGGCCCGGGCCCAAAGCGAGTTGCCGGGTGCTCGGGGGGAATCACGTCCACAGGTTGTATTTGATCAAAGCGATAATTGGACGAATTTATAAAAATATCATGTTGCGCATATATATTAGTGGATAGAACGCAAGTAGTAGAAATGGTCAGAATGGCAATAATGGATAAATTCCAGTTAACGTTCATAGAATAGCGTTCAGTTATTTTGCCATGGGATATTGGCAAGCATGTTTATTTTTGGAATGGCTATTTTTTACATTCCAGGGAAGAAAGCAAATTTTGATAAATAGCGGAATAATAAAATTGAAAAGACTGGAAGGGTGAATTATGCTCTGGTCAATACTAAAACTATTTCTCTAATCATGAACTCTTCTGAATTATTAATGCAAGCAAGCGAACTTGATTCTCTGGGAAACCATGAAGCGGCAATTAAATTGCTTCTTGGTAGCGCTGAAAAGGGAGATATAGAAGCTAAAACCCAGATTGGGAAGCGAATGATTGTAGGCGATCGTGCCCCTAACTTGCCCAAGGACGGTGTAGGATTTATCGTTGAAGCTGCAGAAGCAGGAGGTCCAGAAGCACTTTGCCTGCTCAGCGTATTATTTGCATTGGGAATGTATGTAAACCAGGATTGGCAGCAAGCATTGAATGCGCTTCGCATTTCAGCAGCAAATTACTGGGAAGATGCAAGAAATCAGTTGCTTGCTATAGCATCAGATAGGGAGTTGGTCGCCAAACGCGAGGCCAGAGAAGCTGATCCGGAATACTGGTTACAACTTGCTTCATCTGTGGATTTTGACTACTGGTCGAGTCCGCCTGCTTCCAAGATTCTGAGCGAAGATCCGCTCATAAAAATCTATCCGAATTTTGTAAATGATGATGTTTGTCGCTGGCTTATTAGTAAAGCGCAGGGCAGATTGACCCGTGCTCAAGTCTATGACTCTGTTAAAAGAACGGTGACAGAAAGTCATACCCGAACCAATTCAGCTGCAATTTTTAATATGGTGGAAACGGATCTGGTCAACCTGCTTATTCAAATGCGCATGGCTGTATGTACTGGAGTGAACTTCAGGAATTTTGAAGCGGCTACTGTGTTGCACTATAGCAGTGGCGAGCAAATTTCAGAACATTACGATTTTATTGATCCTAATACGCCTGACTATGAAAAAGTTATCCGTGAACAGGGACAGCGAATTATTACTTTCATTATTTACTTGAATGATGATTATAGTGGAGGTCAAACTGAATTTCCTGAATTAAATATCAGTCATAATGGTAGCAGGGGGGAAGGAATATTTTTTGTAAATGCCTTCCAAGACGGAAGCTCAGATTTACGAACCCTGCATGCAGGCAGGCCGCCCGAGAATGGGGAAAAATGGATAGCCACTCAATTTATCAGGAATAGTTACGCTTTGTAATGGCTGTTTTTGAGCTTATTACTGCACTATTGATTGAGCTTGGTGTAGCACTGGTTTATCCTGCTTTTCTACATGCAATAAGATAAAAACATAAAAATGATAAATAAATTGTCCATCCTTTTAGCTCTAACCATATCTGTCACTACCCCTGTCTGGTCACAACAAAATAGCGTCTATGTTGATATAGCCCCTTGCATGGCTATGACTGATAATGTCAGGCGCCATGCCTGTTATGACTTACTTGAACAACAAGTACGTGCTGCAGAGCAGCGGGCAATCGAATTGCCCGTTGTTTCATTGCCTGGAAATATCCCGGCAACTCAGTCAGCAGTAGACATTGCTATTGAAAATAAAGAGCCCGCCCAACAGAGTAGTGTTGATGGTTTTGGCAGAGAGACACCAGCAACTTCAAGAAATCGTGATATTAATGCGCAAATTCTTGCTAATGATGATGGGGAACAGGAACTTGTAGATACCATTGCTGAATTGAGGGAAAGAGTTCCGGGTCAGTGGCAAATAACGCTTACCAGCGGACAGATCTGGAATCAGATAAACAGTAAAACCTATCGTCTTCGAGAAGGTATGCAGGTTCGAATTTACCTTTCACCTTTTGGCGGTACTTTTCGTTTATCAGCTACCAATATGAATGGTTTTATTCAGGTGCATCGAATTCAATAAAATATCCGGGTTGATAAGAAAACGGCGAGCATTGCTCGCCGTTTCTTGTTATTGAAAATTCTTCAGAGCATTAAAAGCTTGCTTTAACACCTACGAAGAATCTACGACCAAGGATGTCATAAAAGCCCGCCTCTGTCGTTCCCTGTCCAGAGGTTGGTATATTTCCATCCAAATCAGTTTGCGCACCAGTAATAACAGGTTCCTCATCAAAGATATTGTCCAAACCAAAACGCATCACATATTTGTCACTGATATTCCAGCTTCCTGCCAGATCGAAGACATTGTATGAGTCGTTTGCTCCAACTTGAGGGATTGGATTATCGCCTGCAATGGGTTTAAGCAAAGGATCTGCTTCTGGCAGGTGACGCCAGCGAAGCGTGAAGTTCCAGTCACTGAATCCATAATTAAAGGTTGTAAACATCCTGTAATCATAGGCACCGTTATTGAGTGATGTGCCGGGATCTGGTCCAAGACTTCCGGTCCAGTCTATTACCGGTGCAGTTGATGTCGCCTGAGTATCCAGGGTCAACAACGAGTTCCACATAACGTTGACACCAAAATAACCTGGAATGGCACTAATGCCGATATCCGACAGTTCACTTTGCCAATTAAGAGCAACATCAAGGCCCTGAATCTTCGCAAAACCAGTGTTCTGGTAAGTCACATCGGTCGGCGAGAGTCCGCCTGATTCAGGGTTACGTTGTATCCGCTGACATGGTCCATAATTGATATCGAAGCCCGGGTTTGCACCAGCATCGAAACACTGTGCATAAACATTGGGCCCCCCTTCCAGAGCGATCATGTCTTCAATCTCGATAGAGAACCAGTCAAACGATGTGCTCAATCCATCAATAAATGCATTGTCTGAAGTCGGCTGCCAAACAAGACCAGCTGTCAATGTAGTCGCTTCTTCAGGTTGTACATTCGGATTACCGACCGCATTCACGAACCATAGGGCACCGGCACCAGCAGGTTGTGGTTCAGCAGGATCATAAAAATCTGCTGCTCCTACCTGTCCCATCAGTTGCTCACAAAGGCCTTGTACCTGAGCCGCATTGGAGTTTACATCAGGGTTGGCACTATAAGGTGTTAGTGCATTCAGGCCACATGGGTCGCCAACATTGCCAGACCAGGACTGTGCCTGGGCCTGATATAGCTCGGCGATGCATGTTGTTAGCCTGCTTTCAAAGAGCTTTTTTGCATTTCATTGAAAGTAATAAAAAAGAAAGAAAAGGTGATCAATAAAAAAATGCTTTTTATAGGTTATTTGCGGCCAATGTGTTCAATGCTTTGCTTAGCTTCTCTAATCCAGATGGGGTTCCAGCACAGCCCTGGGTAATATCAATTTGCAGTCCTCCATTTTCCCGATCGTAATTCAGGATGGGTTCTGAACGGGCAATCAACCCATCTTCTGTAGCAAAAACTATGTATTGAAGTAATGGGTCAATGCTGAGATATACCGATGAGCCATAGCGGGTATCTATCAACCAACCCTGCTTGCCTTGTGGCGTGCTTTCATCAAAAAAATCAAACAGTACATCCGGCGCCAGATTGTGAGAGATGGTAACAAGGCTGTTTTGTGCGTTAAGATCGCTAAACCTGCCAGACAGTCTATCCAGTCGGTAGCGGGGCTCGAATCCCAGTAACACACCCAGACCTTTCCATTTTACAAAACCGGCATCAAGCTGAAACTGATCACCGAGTACGATGTATTGCTTACTAGTGCAGAAATCCCCCTGTTGTAATTGAGCCATGTAATTAAAATCGGCCGTTTTTACAAAAGACAGGCGAGCTACCGGGGATTCCTGATTAAAGCGGTCGTAAATATAAAAGGGAGCGGATGACAAGAGTGCCATAACAACAATCACTGTTAGTAGCAGCAGTCGTCTTATGTATTTTAGGAGGCGCCGGAACAAATCAAAAATCCTGTTGAATCGGTAACAGTATTCTCGTTCAGACAGGAGGATTTGTATACAGGAGGTTTTAGCTGGACCTGGAGTCCTTGATCAAATCTTCCAGCGTGACAATTTCAAAATCATTGTGAGTTGTGACATGCTCGAGAATACGCTCACCTACCTTGAGACGATCCGCATCTATACCCATAACATGAGGATGCCAGATAAAGAGAAAATATTTGTCATCTCTTACCGCCGCATCCAGTGCCTCAAGCCAATCTTGCTCGACAGCCGCATTGTCTTGTTTCTGCCAGAGCCAGTGACTGGCATCGACCCCTTTCCATTCCCAGGGAACAGACCACAGTGTTTTGGTGAGCTGACAAATTTCGCCTCCATCCTGACCGGAAGGGCAAAGACTAGAATCTATGGTATAACCAAGGTCAGTGATGATTTCGCTGGTAAAGCGGGTACGTTTGCCGCCCGGGGCGCGAAAAGCACGTGGACGTGAACCTGCTCTTTCTATGGCTTCAGTAGCTCGACCGGCTATTTCAAGTGCCTGGTCATAATCAAGCGACGACCACAATTCGTGCTGCCAGCCATGCATGCCCAGGCTGTGGCCAGCCTCCAATATGCTCTCAATTCTGTCGGGGTAAGCTTCGGCACTCCAGCCTTCGATAAAGTGGGTAATACAGACGTTATAGCGACGATAAAGGTCGAGTAGGGCGGGAAAGCCTTTTTCAAGTGCTGGACGTTCTCCCGGCTCGCGGGGTTGGCTGATGACGCCCCGACCAAGATCAGCAGCATCCCCCAGATTGTCCATTGTAAAACAAATTTTAGCTGTCATAGGCGCACGATAGCTGCTACGGGAAAGGCGCGAAGGATACTTGAGGCGGAGGTAAAAATCCATTGGTTTACTCGCCTAAAATCACTGCCATGGCAACATAAAGAGTCGCCTGGAAGCTGAATTCCCCTTGGTTTGGGAGGGACATAAAACAGAAAATATCGTTACCGCGGTCAATCAGGTAAATAAGCCTTTCTGCACACACATTTGTACAAGCTCAGTTAACAAGCGAGTTTGCCATTATCTGATTGATTCTGTTCAGTAATTTTTCTGGTGAAAAAGGCTTGGCCAGAAATGATTCTGTACCGTGTTGAATGCCATGCAAGGCAAGCGCATCCTCTGGATAGCCTGATATGTATAACACCGGAATATCTGGATGCTGTTTGCTAATCAATTCCGCCAGTTCCACCCCCTTCATACCCTTCATTACTACATCTGTAATGAGCATATCAATGGGGGAGTTCAGTCTGGCTAACAAATCCAGGGCTTCAATCCCTGATTCAGCTGTCATTACTTGATGACCGGCTTTTTCCAATACTGAACTGGTGTATTCCTTTATTTCCTTTTCGTTTTCAACAACCAGAATCGAATAGAATTTCTTTCCTTTATTGAGAAAGATCTCTTCAGTTTCCTGACTTTTGTTCTTTATATCTGTTACAGGTAAATAGACGATAAAAGTGGTGCCTTTGTTTATTTCACTGTTGACCCGAATGGTGCCCATTGATTGCTGGATAATGCCGTAAACCGTCGATAGTCCCAAGCCGGTACCGGTGTTTTTGGTCGTAAAAAACGGATCAAAAATATGTTTACTGATATTGCTGTCCATACCGATACCGTTATCACTTACTATCATTTCAATATATGCGCCTGTTTTAATTTCCAGAGCTGTGGCTTGGCTTGAAGAAATCATTGACTCCTTGCAAGTGATTTTTAATGTTCCGCCATCAGGCATTGCATCTTTTGCGTTAACGACGAGGTTGAGCAAGACTTGTTGCAATTGCCCGGGATCGGAAAAGACTTTCTTATCGCTATCTTCAAGTTCCAGTTCAAGAACTATGCTTTCGCCCAGCACGCTCCTGATCATTTCGGCGGAATCATCCACAATCATTCCCAACCTGACCGGCACATGACGCACTGCCTGTCGACGGCTGAAAGTCAGTAATTTCTGGGTTAATTCTGCTGCGCGATTACCGGCTTTTTTGATTTGCTCAAGAATTTTACCAACAGGTTCATTCTTGGCGTGATCTTCCAGAAGTATTTCGCTATAACCATTTATGACTGTCAGTAAATTATTAAAATCATGAGCAATACCGCCGGCCAGTCGCCCTATGGACTCCATACGTTGACTAAACTCCAGCTGTTGTTCCAGTTGGGAACGTTCTTCCTCTCGTTTTTTTTGCAAGGTAATGTCCTGCACTGTCGACTGAATCAGTGGCCCATCTGCCGACTCAAATGCCATTAAATGTATTTTGCCCAGCCATTTTTCTCCGTTTGGTCTGATATGCCACCATTCAAAAGTTGCCCGGCCAGTAGCGAGTACTTTCTTTGTATTTTCCTCAAAGGCCTCTGCAATACTTCCTGAGATGTCCTGCTCATTTGCAGAAAATGCTGCTAGCGGTTTGCCAATCAATTCTTCTTTAGTCTGGTATCCGTATTGCTTCACCGCTGCTATATTCATATCCAGAAATATTTGCTGATCAACTATCACCATAGGTATATGGGAACCTTCAAAAATACTCTTGCGATAGTTTTCTGAATTGCGGAATTTATGACTAAGACTCAAGGTGTTTAGTAAGCCTGCACTGATTAGCACGATGATGGCAATAAGTGCCAGTGTTACGGTATAAATATTATTATTTAAATATTGTCGAAGAGTCAGTTCTCCTGCATTGGCAAAGGGGCCAATCCTGAGTTCACGCATCAGAAGCTCAACTTCGCTATAGGGAAGTGGTGCCGTAAAGCCACTGATATTCACCGCCCGGGCTATATTGCTATGCGGTTCTATATCGAGGACTGCACGTGTTAAGTTACGAATGAATATCTCATCATGGGGAGCGGTTACTGCAAAGGCAACTTCTGGATACAGTCTGGTGCTGTGTGGAAGTGGATAGTCTATGTTCTGACCCTGGATGCCAGCTGGCAAAATTTTCAAAGCCTGTTCACAGCGTGTAGCAAAATTCTGGAAAGTGCTGGCAGCAATTACGCCAACATCTGCGTCTCCGGAGCATACACTGTCGATGACCCTTTCATAAGAAAACTGGAAGTCCATGGATTCCAGGTCTGTCTCTGTCTCGATACCCAGTTCCTGCCAATCCCTGACAGCGGATAACCAGCCTCCCAGTGCCAGTTCAGATAGCGCTACCACCTTGCTACCTTTGATATCGCTCATGGACTGGATATCAGTGTTGTCTGCGCGAGTAAAAACCGTGCCGGCAAGCCAGGGTGAATCTGTATTGGCGACTGGCTGGGTGATGGTGGCCAGTATGCGCAACTCACTTTCCAGGTTTATCTCTACCAGAGCTGCCGGAGTAATAAAGGCAAGGTCCAGAGATTGCTCCTCAATAGCCTGGATCAATGCTTCTATTGTAGAAAACCCTACTACTTCAAATTGGTAACCGGATAGCCTGGAATCGAGATATTCGCTAAAGGGGAGAAATGAATTTGGCGTTTGTATCTGGCCGGTAATAGTCCCAATAGTGATTGTTTTAGTGGTCTGGGCGTTTAGTAATGACGAGCAGGAAAGCAGGCCTGTAATCAATATGACACGGCAGGCAACGCCCATGAATCGGAGGCAAAATCCCGGGAAAAACAGAGAAGGGAGTACACGGTTTATAGCTATGTTCATGTCTTTACCGGTTTGGTGCCCCGAGCGCATGTGTCCAGGGGCTATGATTCCAATACCCGGCACTGTCAAAATCAGCAAAACAATATATGCCAAATGTGTCGTCTTATCCAGACAGCGATTGTGCAATAAGGTGCCAAAATAGTTCCTGAATATTCCAGCGGGTTTCTTTTCTGCACCTTACATGAGCAATTATTTTCCATGTGTAGCAGGTATATGGTGAAAAGCAGATCTTCAAGGGTTTTATAACCTGCTGATATTTAATAAAAAAAGGAAATAATAATGCTGCTATTCAAATTTTGAAAAAAATTGGCCTAAATTTTGCTGAACAACAATGTAAGTTTTAATAGTGTTTTCTCAAATTAATAATCAATACCTGGAGGAACCACTTGCAAGCAAGAGATCGATATCTCGGTCGATCCCTGAAGACCGGCTCTGTTAAGGGAACCTCCTATAGCAGAGTCAAATAGCAGAACTGGTGCTTATACCTTGCCAGTTCTTTGCGGTTAATCTGCTGACAGCACTCTATCTGTTACAGATTATTTATAAACCCTGCTGGTAATAAATGTGTGTGACGTTACCAACAGTTTTTCAGAATTTTTGAGCTCGTGCTGGATTCAGAAAAGCTGTGTGGGGGGGAGGCAGCAATGATATTGCTGTCTGGATAACATCAGGAAATTCAAGGCTTGCCATAAGCCTTTGCGAATAATATTTTTGCACCGCAATTTCCAATACCCATTACCGGCTTAACTATCTGGTCCATGATCTGGACTGGCAGGCAGGTAAACCATGTTAAGCAATATTCTTCACCGATGTGCAGTTATCAGGTTAACAGCTATTTCGCTATTGCTTGCACTGCATTTTTCTCCATTGGTTCACGCGAATGAAAACCTCGTGCTGGACAATCTGGTATTTGTTCCTGCGTCTATTGCCGGGCAGCTTGAACTGCATCAGTCAGCAGAGCAGGATTCACAGAATTTAAATTTACTTAACGACTATGCCTCGCAATCATTTATCGGCAATATTTCAGATCCAGTAGCAAGCTTCCAGGTGGATGAGTACCAAAACAGGATTTACGAAATTGAGGGAAATGCCGGATATTTCTCCCCTGAACTTACTGAAGTGCTGCATTCACTAGGTTCTTACTATCTGGAAAACCAGCTTTATGATGAGGCTTTGGTAAATTTCGAGCGCGAAGAATACATCAATCGCATTCATTTTGGCCTTTACTCGGAAGCCCTTATTCCCTCCATCAAATCCCAGATAAATGTGTTGAAAGCAAGTGGCAGGCATTATGAGGTGGATGATAAGCATCGCTCACTACTATATCTGTTGGGCAAGTGCTACGGCAGTAATGACTTGCGAATCCTGCCGGAGGTTATAGCGTTTGCCGATTGGAACAGGGAACGTTTCAATGAAATTGTGCGCTATGAGTTATCCAGTATCCCACTGCTTGGTTTGAGTACCGGTATTGGCAGTGGCTTGGGAAGCAGAGATGAATTGCGGGCAAAAGCGTTTGAAAATCTCAATGAAGCGGCGATCCAGTATGCCAGGGCTCTGGCCTTGATGGTTGAAAATCAGCAATGGAGTGATCCCGCGCTGTTTCATCTGGAAAATCGTCTGCTGGAAACCGCATTCCTGCAAGCAAGTCGGCAGCAGGTTATCAGGGATCCGGACGAGTATCTTTATGATCAGGATCTGGAAGCACGGATGTATGCAAAAGGAGACTATGCCCGTCTTGCCAGAGATGCCTATCACTACGGGATTAAATCCTATGACCGGCAATTGCAGTATTTACGTAATAACCCCAATGCCAGTGTTGGGCAATTTGTAGAAACGCTGTTGGCGTATGGTGACTGGTATTTGCTGTTTGGCAAACAGGGCGCTGCGACAGCCAAATACAATGAAGCAGAGGATTTTCTCGCCTCCTATGATCTGGAAGCCCAGGTTATTTCCAAAGTGCTTACACCCGATATCCCTGTGTCATTACCGCAATTCACAGCCACCCCCCATCACCTGCCAAGCCTTGAATTACAATCCAGAATGATGAATTCCTATCGCGGCTTTATAGATGTCAGATTCAGAATTAATCGTAATGGTAATGCGCGTAATGTTGAAGTGCTGGCCAGTTCAGATAATACCAGTACGCCAGTGGAAAAACGTCTGTTGAGAACAATCAGCAATTCCCGGTTCAGGCCTGCCATGAATGAAGACAATCAAGCGCGTTATGAACAGGTTGCCTTGCGTTACTACTATAGCTACTAGCCGTGCTTGAAACAGTAGCCAGAAACGGATGATATCGCTCTGTCAGCTGTGCTTTGACTTGTGGTATCGTTAATCCATGCCAAGAACCAAAATAAACACCTGCTACAGACCTTATTGCGAGCTGGAGCCTTTGAACCAGCAGCAAAAACAGCACAGGCTATTTGTGTATTTTCAGCAGATTGTTGTGTGTGCCCTGATTCTGATTTCACCTACCTGCCTGCTACAGGCACAGGAATACAAGCATTCCAAAAAACCGCCCCTGCATGGCCAGCATTGGGTGGCGGTAGCGGGTAAACCACTTGCAGCCTCGGCAGGATCGAGAATATTTAATCAGGGCGGTAATGCAGTTGATGCAGCGGCCGCCATGCTGGCTGTTTCAGCGACTATCTGGGATACCATGGGCTGGGGTGGCGAGACTCAGGCTCTTATACACGATCCTCATAGTGGCAAAGTCATTGCGATTAATGCCCTCGGTGTGGCGCCATCTGAGGCAACACCTGAGAAATACCGCAGTCTGGGAATGGCGCATCCACCGGATTATGGCCCTTTTGCTGCCGTGACGCCGGGAACTCCCGGCGGTCTTTTGGTGATGCTGGCGGAATACGGCACTATGAGCCTTGCTCAAGTGCTTGCGCCGGCAATGGAATTGGCAACGGGTTACCCCATTGAGCAGGTCCAGGCTGAAACAATACAGCTCTACAAAGACCTGATCATGCAATGGCCTGATTCAAGAGATGTGCTGTTGCCCCACTTTAATCCGCGTAATCCCGGTGGCTGGTTCGCACCGCGACCAGGTGAAATTTTTCACCAACCTGACCTGTACAATATGCTTTCCAGACTGGTGGCAGCCGAACAACAGGCACTAGCTTCGGGCAGTGATCGCAAACAGGCCATTTATAAGGCTTACGATCGTTTTTATCGTGGTGACATAGCCAGCGAACTGGTAGAAGCAACACAGCAGGCAGGAGGGTTGATTACCCTTGCAGATCTGGATCAATGGCAGGTGTATATAGAAGAACCTGTCAGTACTACCTATAAGGATATCGAAGTATTCAAGCTCAATACCTGGGTGCAGGGACCGGTATTACTGCAGATGCTCAATATGCTGGAGAACTATGATCTCAAAGGCATGGGCTATAACAGCCCTGAATATATCCATACCCTGTATCAGGTCATGAGTCTTGCCTTTGCCGATCGGGATTTTTACTACGGTGACCCTTACTACCCGCCCTCTGAACCCTTACAGGGACTGCTGTCCAAGGAGTATGCCAGCAAGCGTTTACTGGAGATCGACGAAAATTTTAATCGCTTTATTGTGAAACCGGGAGATCCCTATCCATTTCAGGGGGAAGATAATCCTTTTGCTGATTTGCTCGAGCAGTGGTTGCCGCAGATAGAGTATCCAGATGATCTGGTGGCAACGGCCAGCCTTAATAGTATGGATCATGATCAGGGCTTTCATGCTGGTACAACTACCATACAAACTGCCGATGCAGAGGGCTGGGTGGTCTCCCTGACCCCAAGCGGAGGCTGGATTCCCGCTTTTATAGCAGGGAACACCGGTGTTGGATTGTCCCAACGCCTGCAAAGCTTTGTGATGTCAGCGGAAAGGAATCCATTCAATCTGATGGAGCCGGGGAAAAGACCCCGGGCCACATTGACGCCTTCCATGGCCCTGAGAAACGGCAAGCCCTTGCTGTCTTTTGCTGTGCAGGGTGGCGATACCCAGGAACAGAACCTGCTGCAGTTTTTCCTCAATATAGTCGAGTTTGGTATGGATGTGCAGCAGGCGACCGAGGCTGCGAATATTAACAGTTACCAGGTGCATAGTTCTTTTGGTAATCATGCCATGCAGCCGGGTCGACTCTTGCTCAGAGCCGATACCTCCCCTGTGATTATCCAGCGCTTGATGAGCATGGGTTATCAAGTGGAAACCGAGGAGTTAACCTCAGGGCCTATTAACGGGATATTTTTTGATCAGCGCCAGGGCGGAATGATTGGCGGGTCCAGTAACTATGGCGATGATTACGGTATAGCCTGGTAATTGGCTGTGAAGTCCGTTCTTTGCTTGCGACAAGGCCTGTGCACAAGCAACTCCATAAACTTCAACCTTTCCCCGGGGCGCACAAATCCAACACTTGAGACTTGTGACTTCTAACAACCCCGTTTTCTCTATTTAAGTTAATCCAGATCAAACCATATTCCTGTGTTGCTGGTGACAATAACGATTATTTCATATTTTTTGTTTTTGCCTGATTTTCAGCCAAAAATACTCAAAAATACGGTTATTTTCTGAACGTTTCAGAGGGGTAAAATAGCAATGGATTACCTTATAAAAATAAGTAAATTGATTCTCTGCGCATGGCTGGTCATGATTATCAGTGCCTGCACCCAGTCTGTCTCTCCGGGCAACAAACAGAATGATGTGAGCCTGGATATCAGCGCTGTTGAATCCCCCGAGGCGCTAGCTGGACTGATAGATGAATACTGTACCGGATGTCATAACTTTGAAGACTATTCCGGTGGTATAGATCTGGAAGGTCTGGGTCCGGAAAACATTCATATCGCGCCAGATCTGGGCGAGAAGGTAATCAAGCGCCTGCGGGCAGGTATGATGCCTCCTGTTGGAGAGCCACGACCGGACGTTGCTGCCATGCAGTCATTGGCATCCGCGCTGGAAAATACCATAGACAGTCATGCTGTGATCAAACCTGGTCGTCCCGGATTACATCGGTTAAACAGGACTGAATACCAGAATGCCATTCGTGATTTGTTTGCCATGGAAGTCAATGCCGCAGGCTTTCTACCCGCAGATGATTCCAGTAATGGTTTTGATAATCAGGCAGGGGCGCTCTCACTTTCACCGGCCCTGCTTGAAGCCTATCTTTCCGCTGCCGCTGATATCAGCCAGCTGGCTGTAGGAATATCCAATGGCCCGGAACAAACCCTGTATCGGGTGCGTGAGGATGCAAACCAGAATTTTCGTATTGAAGGCCTGCCTTTTGGCACCCGGGGTGGTCTGAAATTCACCCATAACTTTCCGGTGGATGGTGAATATACCTTCAAGACCTATGCCATTACCCTCGGCAATATGGGCAGTGACAGACCCTTTGGCACGGTTCGAGGAGAACAACTGGAAGTCATGATCGACGGTGAGCTGGTCAAGGTATTTGATTGGGACAGGGAACTGGGTGTTAACCGGCGCTTTTCGGCTCCAGTAGATGAAGAAGAAATCGGTGAAAACCTGCCGACTCTGGATGTCACTGTTCCGGTCAGTGGAGGTCCCCATGAAATAGGTATTACTTTTGTAGCCCGGAATTTTGCCCCGGGCCTGGATATGAACAACGACTTTGAACGCAGTACTATCGAGACCGGTGGGCTGCCTGGTTATACCTGGTATCCCCATGTGGGAAGTGTCAGGGTCGATGGTCCCTATAATGAAAGTGGGATCTCTTCCACGCCAAGTCGTCAAAAAATTTACAGTTGTTATCCTGAAGGTTCAGGGCAATACAATAGCTGTGCGCAGGAAATCATCGATAACCTGACTGAACTGGCTTTTCGTGGTTTTAACGAGCCAGCGGATCGTGACAAATTAATGCAGTTTTTTGATCAGGGGCTGAGTAATAACAACAGCTTTGATGAAGGTATTGCATTGGTTATCCAACGTATTCTTTCTGATCCCAAGTTTATTTACCGTATTGAAAAGGAACCACAAGACCTGCAGCCTGGGGATGTTTATGCCATTACTGATCTTGATCTGGCATCACGTCTCTCCTTTTTCCTGTGGAGCAGTATTCCGGACAAGCCGCTGATTGAACTGGCTAAAACCGGTCAGCTAAAAAATGCGGAGGTACTGAATCAGCAAGTCAGCCGAATGTTGGAGGACCCTCGCTCCAAAGCGTTTACGCGTAATTTTGCCGGACAGTGGCTGGCCTTGAGAAACCTGGAAGCCCATGAGCCGGTCACAGACCAGTTTCCTGATTTTGATAATCTGTTGCGTCAGTCACAGCGTCAGGAAGTCGAATTACTGCTGGATAGTATTATTCGGGACAACCGTCCAATAACGGATATTCTTACTGCTGACTATACCTTTGTGAATGAGCGTCTAGCCATGCATTACGGTATTCCCGGTATCAAAGGCGAGCGTTTTCGTCGTGTCGAACTGGGCGGTGATCTGGCCATTCGGGCCGGTATCCTTGGTAAATCCAGTTCTCTAACCGTGCCTTCTCAACCAGGCAGAACCTCTCCGGTAAAAAGAGGTTATTGGGTGCTGGCAAGCATTCTGGGTGTCGAGCCACCACCACCTCCTCCCAACGTTAAAATAGTTCCGCCCAAGCAGGCCGGTAGTGGTGGTGATAACGCTGACGTACCTTCCATGCGTGAATGGATGGAAGGACATCGTACCAATCCAGCCTGTGCAGGTTGTCATCGCATGATGGATCCCATTGGCTTTGCGCTGGAATCCTTTGATGCCATTGGTCGTTACCGTGAAGAGGAAAATGGCAAGCCGATAGATACCAAAACCCGGCTTTATGATGGTCAGGAAATAACAAGTGCAGCAGATCTGACCAGCTTCCTGCTCAATTATCGTGAGAGTGTAGCGCGCAATGTCACTCAGAAGATGCTGACCTATGCTATTGGTCGAGGTATGGAAGTTGAGGACATGCCCCTGGTGCGACAAGTGCAGGACATCGCCCGTAAAGATGATTATCGTTTTCAGACACTAATTACTGCGGTGGTAAATAGTGAGGCTTTTCTGAATAATGAAGTTGCCGGGGCAGATGAACCAGCAGTTGCTTTGAAATAGTAAAAAAATAGAGGCAAGAGACAAGAGACAAGCAGCCACTCTTTAAGGATTGATGGTTTTCTGTAGGTCGGATAAGGACCGCAGGGACGCATCCGACGAGGCGACCAATAGGTCGCCTTTTTTGTGACTTGCGACTTGCCTATTGCATCTTCAATCGCCACAAGCCAATATCAGCGATATGGAAATCGCTCCGATTGCTTACATAAAATCTCCTTACAAACAAAAATTTGCCATCCCCCGGCAGCCTGGTCTAGTGAAGGCTGCGGTGGGCGAAATTATTTTTGAAGCAGATTTTGCTGATGCGAATTGTCTGCGCAAACTGGATGAGTTTAGTCATCTGTGGCTGCTTTTTCGTTTTCATGAAACTGTAGAAAAAGGCTGGACCCCTACAGTGCAGCCACCACGTCTTGGCGGCAGGGAAAAGGTAGGAGTGTTTGCAACCCGCTCTACTTTTCGTCCCAACGGTATTGGTTTATCAGTGGTTGAGAACCTTGGCTGGCAGCAGCAAGGTAAAGAACTTTTATTACGTGTAGGTAGTATCGATCTTCTGGATCAAACACCGATACTGGATATTAAACCCTATATTCCTTACGCAGACAGTATTCCTGAAGCCAGAGCGGGTTATGCAGAAGCAGCGCCGGATAAAATTGGAAAAGTGGAATTTTCTGAAAATGCACAAAGTCAGCTTGCTGATTTTGAAAAAAAATACCCGCAGTTACGCGAACTGATCATCTCGGTATTGATTCAGGATCCAAGGCCTGCATGGCGACTCAAAAAACCTGATGAAAAACAATATGGTATGAGCTTGTATGAGCTGAATATAAAATGGCGGGTGGAAGACGAGGGGATCAAGGTGATGGCGATTAATTTGGACAATGAGTAAGTAAATACAGATGAATAAGAAATAATAAAAGGGGTTGTCAGCTGCTTTTTTGATGGGATCGACTTATTTGAGCTGGTTAAGATCAAGTAATAATTTTCGGCAGGTGATGAGGTATTGCTGCTGTTTTTCAGCAATCAGGCTAAATAATTTTTGATATAGCTGGTGAGTGTAGGCGCGAGTACAGGACAGCTGTTGTTGTTTTAAATATATTCCCAGAATTTTCAGATCGTTTATTTTACCCAATACTTCACCGAGGCTATCAAGGGTGTCAATTATTGTTTGTTCTGCAGGCGTTTGGTTTCTGATCATCTTATGCTGGTACATTAATTTTTTGATTTTTTTGCGCCAGCCATGCAGCTCCTCCCAATCTATAATGTTTGAAGACAGAATTTCATCGCCCGTCTCACATAATTCTGATAATCGTAATGTGAGAATAGCCTTGATATCATTTTCTGCCAGTTTCTTACTCTGAAGTTTACGGGATTTCTTTGTAATATTTCTGGTTAAATCCAGTACACGTTTCAGCTCTGACGGCGGGAGTCGTTTATCTACCAGTTTATTTTTAAGTCCAGTCAGCAAACTGATTAGTTCGGCGTCATCGATTTCCCTGATCATGTCCTGTAGTAATGAATACAGCACATCTACATCTCGCTGCACGGAAAGCATTCTTGCCAGTTTTTTAACTGATGCTCTCAAATGCTCAGTTTCCTTTTTCTGGCCTTCAAGTTGGTTTAACAAGTGCAGGTGAGCTCTTAAATATTTGGTGCCTTTGCGAAGCTGATGGATAGAATTCTCATCGAGCGTATTTGTGTCAGGATTCAATAACTCGAAATAATTTATTGGAGTTTTCATAGCATCTCTCCATCACCAAAATTACTGTTATTGTGCAATTGGACCCCGTTCAACATTAACCAGCCCAGTCTACCCAGCGACCGTGATAATCTGCTCGACCCAGAGTTTGTTCCAGTCCGCCAGGCCATTGCGTCAGGGTGAGAGCGGCCCCTGGATCCTTGCCGTCCGGTTCCAGTCGTAGCCAGGCCAGAGGAGACTTTTCAGTTGCCTGGTCTCCAGCTTCTTCGATGAGGACACGATTAGCAATTTTCGCCTCTTTCTCTTGATACGCCCAGACTATGGTGTGATAAATTACATGAACCTGTCCTTCAGTATTTCTCGCAAGTCTTTTCGGTAACCAGCTGGAAATATCTTCCGCATCGACCTGGTATTCAAGTTTTTCCAGTAAGGCCAGGGCATGATCAGTGAGAATAAAACGATTTTCCTGGTCTGCCCAGATATAGGAAAGCAGTCTCAGCCTTTCGCCCGGGTCCCGAAAATTTACCGGCTTTAAATCGCAAGCGGATCTTTCAGTGACGTTGATGTTGACTGGTTCCGGGGGAGGGTTGCCGCGCCATTGTGGCGCCAGCACTATACCATTGGCAGGCTTGCCCCAATGTTGTCCGTCCAGTTCATAGGCAAAACTATCCCAGCATTGATTAATGCCTGCGCTGGCCCCGAGCTCGGATACAGTGAACGGTAAGCCGGTTTTCGCAGCAATGGTCAAAAATCCCGGTAGCAGAGCCGCACATCGCCTTAATTCATTTGTCTGTGGTGCATGGCTCAGGAAAGGGTGGATGAAATCGGCATGATCATCCATGGCATGGCTCACTGCCTGCCAGAGATCCGAGTCAGTTGTGGTCAGGTGAGCAGGGGGATATACCCGCTTGAGTTTTTCACATTGCTCTTTCAAAACCAGCGCATGCAGTGCGCCGGCAATTCTTAGCGGCAGAGCAATATTCCAGAATTCCTGAGTATCCGCCATGCTGAGCAGGTTTGCAGTAACACTGTTTCCAGGTTCCACATGTTCGGCAAACAGTTTGCATAATCGGACCATAAAAGGCGAGTCCAGCTCATGGCAATATTTGGCCTGGGTGAGGAAAATTTTCCTTAATTGCTGAAGTGCTTCCTGATCTTGCGACAATAGCTTTAATTCCTGGTTGTCCAATCCGTGATGTGATTCTAGCAGAGCCCGATACGCGAACTTAAATCAAATTGCGGGCTGAACAGCCAGATAATGTCTATTTAATGATGTATCGAAGATTTCTTGTCAGGCCTTAATTCTGTAGAAAAAATTACTCGCAGTGAAACAGAGCAACCCAAAAAGGAAGACAAAACCTCCCCAATGATAATCGCTAATATTAAAAAAGAGATTGGCAGCGAAATCTGACATGGAAGAGTTAACACTGCTTCCCAGTTGATTAAGTAGAGAGTTGTTTTTGGACTCAAGGGCACTCCTCAAGTTGGGATAAAACAGAACTCCCCAGACACTGACGGGGGAGATAATAGCCAGTTTTTCTTTACCATAGAGAATGAACCCGGGGGCTGTCATACTAAACACAATCACCAGCCATGCTTCTATTTCTGCAATACGATAGTAACTGGCATCACCATAGACAGGGAAAGTGGCCAAAGGCAGAAAAACGCTGCCAGAAAATAGTATGGCAGAAAGGTAAATGGCTAATTGCAGTTTGTGTTTGGACATTATCAGTATCTGTTGTGCCAAACGAGTTACGTCGGACTCACACTAAAGGATATCAATACAGTAGAAGTATTCAACAAGTGTACCTAAATTCAAAGGCTGGTTTATATGGATATTCACTTTAAGGATATCGAGAACGACAGATAGTGATATTTCCGGGGGAGTAAAATCAGGAGTGAGGATATGGAAAATAGTTGGCGGTTAAAGAATTGGCAGGTCGCAATTAATCGCTTTGCTGGTAATGCTGGATGACAGGGAATCAGCATTAGTTGCCATGCAGTTACACATATCCCTCACATAATCCTGACGGCTGGCAAATAATCGTCCCGCATTGTGAATGACCTGTTTGTGACAAAAGGTAGAGTAAGACAGCACTGCGCTAACACTGGCCTTGATCAGGTTGCAGGAAATGGTGTCGAAAAAAATTGAAACATCTTTTTTTTCTTTATCTTGTTTACTATCCCTGAGGGGATTTAAACCTGTAAGTATGCGATGGTCAAGCAGGCCAAGATCTACAGCTTCATGAATGCTGGAATCGATATCTACATTGTCCAATTCCAGCGATTTACCGGTGATTGTAAAATAATAGGGCGTGCCATCTGCAATAGAGACGCTATTCATCTCCTGGCGTAAATTGATTTCGAGACTGGCCCACAGAGTCTCTTTTTGATGACTGGTTTTTTGTTGGCTGATGACTGAAATACGAAACTCGTTCATGCCTTCCAGTGAGACCTGTCTCGTATTGGTTTCCAGACGCACTGTATAAAGTCGATCATCAGTTTCATGAGTCAGACTGCACAGTTCAATCAGACTGTCTGGATCAAGCCTGGAGCTGTCTAATGGTGCGGGATTTTCTTTAGTCACTGGCGCAAATGCTTCCATGTTCATTTTAAGTCCCTGATTTTTAAATTTTAACTCCGGGTAGTAGCATTTTGATAGTATTCTGGTATTTTTTCGCTACCTATTTGCTGATGCTCAAGATTACGGCTATTTCTCCAATTAAAGAGTGATGCAGGTCTTGTTTTAGTCGCAGGCTGGAGGGGAAGAGGGGGAGGCAAGAGATAAGAGACAAGAGATAAGAGGCAAGAGGCAAGAGGCAAGAGGCAAGAGGCAAGAGGCAAGAGATAATCAGCCGGTACATCCTGCTATCAAGACGCTTAATTCTGATTTAATAAGTTTAACTATGATCGACGTAGTACTGTACGCCCCGGTTAATGGCCACCACTGTCAAGTCATCCAGATTTTTATGCAGACACTCGTACATGGCGTTAATGTAATCATTTTTATGGGTAAACAGTCGTTGTTTTTCCTTGATGACTTTTTGGTGGCATTCCATGGAGCCGGCAATTATCGTGCTGATGCTGCTCATCAACAGGTTCATTGCTATTCTATCCTCAAGTAATTCATTGGGAACCTGACGCCTGTTTTCGACCTTTTCTGTGGTTTTGCCATCTTTGAGCCAGGCTATTCCGCTAGTTACTGCTTCTACAATCCCTTCATCGAGTTTCAGGTCGGAAAGATCCAGCGTGTCTTCGCTCACAGAAAAAAAGACCGTGGGGCCACCCTCGATAATGAGACTGTTGTTATCCTGTTTCAGGCTGATGTCCAGAACGCTACTGATGCTTTCGGTTTTTTTGCTGTCTTTGTCATAGCAGGAAAGGGTGACAGCATAATTACTTAGACCTTCAAAAGTAATCTGGCTCAGATTGACCTTGAAATCCAGTGTATAAACCCTGTTTTCAAAATCCTGGGATGTCTTGCCCAGAAGGGGCAGATCAGACTTTCTTCTGGCAGGTTTGTCGGTGTTATCAGTATTATCATTATTCATAGATCTTTACACCTGATATTCCCGGTGTGCGAATGAGCAAGGGATAAAGCATGAGTTCAATCAAGATCAGAGCATATTAAGTTTAACTTACATAATAATAAACGTAATATTTTTAGGGGATTAATTATACTACCCAGTTCACTAGATAGAAAAAAATGTAGAATTATTGCTTGCGCAAGTAGAATTATGGGACCTGCACACTGGTCACCGGAATGGTTTCGTTGCCCATTGCTTCTGCGACTTTAAAATTAAACACATAGTTAGCTTCCAGACCCATGCGCAGATCCGTTATAAGCACATCGCTACCGCGCAGAGTTACCTTGTAGAAGCCATGGGTAAACCAGAGTATCCGTTTTACCGGCCAGTGCTCCGAGATATCTTCAAGCAAGTAGTCCTCACTGCCATAGTGAGTAAACTGTAGGGAATCGGCGTTGCCAAACACCGGCAGAAAGCCATCAAAATAACCCTCATCATTTCTGCCAATAATGCGCCAGACCACGGTATTAAACGGTGCCGGTGTCGACATCAGGCGCTTGTACTCAATACCCTGTGCTGACAGGACTGCTTCTGCTTTATTGTCCACTATCACTTTTGCCACCACCGTCCAGCCCAGGTAAACAGAGCTTAGAATTAATCCTGCAGTATTTAAGCGATGCCCGGTAAGCCTATCCCGGCTGATGATCATGGCAGATAAAAACCCTATCAGCAGCCACAATGTATAGGCGGGATCTACAATAAATATAGTGGACAGGCTGACCGGATACTCAGTGATTGGCCAGAATAATTGCGTGCCATAGACGGTAAAGGCATCCAGTAGCGGGTGAGTAATAAGTGCCAGGAATACCAGTATAAAAATTTCCCTGCGCAGCTCCACCAGAATCGGTTGTATCTTGATAATCAGCCAGGTTAAAAGTGGAGACAGGGCGGCTAGTACAAACAGTGAATGGGTAGCGGAACGATGGTAGGTCATTGAGGCAATGGCATCATCCCAGGGGATGAAAGAGTCGAGATCGGGCAGGGTGGCTACAAGGCCGCCGATAACAGGTGCACGATTGCCAGCCTTACGGCCTAGAACAGCCTCGCCGATGGAAGCGCCGAGGGCAAATTGTGTGATGGAATCCATAGTGTCCTGGTTCAGTGTTAATCAGTTGCCCGATGGCGCTGCAGATAGATAAGGCATCAGCTAAATTTATGTAGTGGCCCGAATTCTGACAGTATTGGATACTGTCAGCGTATTCTTGCTGTGCGCTTGAGCTTAAGTGCTATTGTACCTGGCAGCTATAACTGGCTGCATCATCCGGGTTGCCGGCACCATCCCACGTGGCTACTTCAGGATAGGCGCACAAAGGGCGGGTCATATCCACACGGCCTTCACGAATGCGCGATGCTGTGATGCGCGCAGGGGGTGTACCATTTTCCACCCAGGCTTCCATAGCGCCCAGGAAATTGGCCTGGTCTGGACCAATACCGCCCCGGCAATGACCCATGCCGGGCAGCATGAAAAGGCGCAGCCAGTCTTCGTTGTCACCCTCTACGGTGGCCAGCACCTGATTGTAGTAGTTGATGGTATTGATGGGTGAAGGACCGGGGTCATTCCAGCCGTGATAGAACAAAATCTTGCCGCCGCGTGCTTTAAACTCACTCAAGTCAGCATCCAGTGCCTCAATAAAGCCGGCTTTGCTGCGCACCAGGGCCAGATCCCGTTCCAGTTCAAATTCGCGCCAGTCCCAGTCAGGGTCTTCATAGCCCACATATTGTGTCGCTTCGGTTTGCAGGGCCGAGGGAACTGAGTTTGCCGCGGGTATGCGCCAGCTCAGTTCAAAGCCTTTGGCATGTCCCGGATATAACAGCTCACCATTTGAGGCATAAGTGCCATTAAAAACACTATCCACTGCTGTGAGCTCAGCTTCTGTCAGACAGCTGCTGGATTGAGCGCCATCACAGCGCAGAGATTCCGGCTCAAAAGCACAGGCCAGGGGATTATTCAGGAAGCCATCTGAAACCCCATCATTGGCTTCGCAACTTGCCAGCACTGCGTCATGAAGCAGTTGCACTTTTTCTGCGGACAGGGCGAGATCGCGATTCTCAATCAGCGTTTTCATGTTATGAAATTGCACCGCATTCAGGGCTAACTGGTTGTATACCGGTGCGCCGGCAATAATGGCGTCAAAGTCGTCAGGGAAACGTTGAGCAGACATCATGCCCTGACGACCGCCAGTGGAGCAGCCCTGATAGTAGGAAAGCCCTGGTGGGCGTTCATAGTAACTCTCAATAAGAGTTTTGGAATGTATTGCCATTTCATGCATGGCGCGCCAGGCAAAATCGATGACTTTTTCTGGATGACCCACGGCGAAGGCGGCACTACTGCCAATATGGCCGGTATCATTGGAGGCTACTGCATAGCCGGATTGCAGGCCAAGAGCCATGGCAGAAAAGCTGATGCTTCCGGCCCAGCCGCCATTGCCCAGTGCCAGAAATTTGCCATTCCAGTCGTCCGGCAGCCACAGTTCCATTTCGATATGAGAATCATCAGAGGGACTTAGCACTGCTGCTACCCGGCAATGAGCGGGTAAGGACAGGTCAGCACCGCGGTTCTGCTTTAAAACGCCGGCGCCATGTTTTTCAGTGGCGCTAATGCTGACGGCGTCCAGCGCAATAAGGCCGAGATCAGCACAAGTGGCTCCCAGCGTTGGAGCGGCCGAAAACAGCCAGCCAAGACAAACCATTGCTTGCCAATATTTGCTGATCATGTTTTTTCTCCTGGCCGATAGGTTAAGAATCAGTCTCTTGGTCGTGGGCCGTAGTGGGGCATGTCCTGCCCATATTCATAGGCGCCCAGATCGGGGGCGCGACCAGCGAAACCATCATTGATATTCGGCAATGCCACGCCAGCATCAATCGCTTCTGCGCCTCGGCGTAAACGTAAATCCACGACCTCTGGATCATACAGGCGTCCCGGATCATCAAGATCAGGCATTTGGGCATTCATGAAGATATCAAAATCCACCAGCACACTGTTGGCATCCTGACCGCTGCCCTGTTGGTATTCCTCAAAGCTTGAATACTCTCTGGTAACCAGAGGCACGCCATACTGTCTGGCCATTTCCCGGGGCGGAGAGCTCCAGCTAAAGGCGATATCCGATTCTGGATTCACACGATAGCCGTTGTAGTCACTGGAGGAGTAATTGGTGTAGGTGCGTACTGCCATTACCGCCGGCTGACGTCCCTGACCAAAAATCAGGTTATTGCGAAAATGCAG
The DNA here is from genome assembly GCA_965662685.1 of Pseudohongiellaceae bacterium. GTDB lineage: Bacteria > Pseudomonadota > Gammaproteobacteria > Pseudomonadales > Pseudohongiellaceae > Eutrophocola. Next base: position 61,386 of record CBFIIQ010000003.1, read on the forward strand.
ATTGGAGGCTGGCGTGATCTGTCTGAGCTCGCCAATGTAGGTATTGTGATAATAGACTACCCCTGCAGGGTCTGCGTGGATTTTAACCGGACCGTAGGGGCTGTGATAAACCACATTACGAATGAAGTAGACTGGCCCGCCAAATACCGGCTGTGGACTCATTCCGCCGACAGCAACATTAAAGCAGCGATTGTCGAAGACGCGCATATTGTGCATGGAGCCATCGGCTTCGAAACAGTTGTCATCCAGATTTGAGACATCATTGCCATAGATATCGATGGAGACCGGCATACGATCACGGGGAATATTCGGATAACCATCGGGCATGCCATAGGTGGCATGATCAAGGGCATCATGGAAACCGGTCACCTTGTTGTAGGCGATGACGTGACCCGCACCATAGATGGCGACGGCGTAGTAGGAATCCAGCAGGCGCTTTTCCTCGAAATCAGGATCTTCATTCCATGGCGGAATGTTGTACCAGCCCATCAGTTCCTGAGGACGGCGTCCTACCATGACATTGTCAGCAATATAGAATTTGTTGGAACCGGACCAGTCGCTGTGAATGGCGGTTGAAACATCTTCAAAGCGGCTGTGTTTAACCATGATGCCCTCGGCACCGGTAATGCCTTTGATACCTGCTTCAATAGCAATGGAGGTATTGCGGAAAGTAATCCCCTCAAATAAATGCCAGTCTCCGCCCATCATATTGAACAGCACATAGTTATCGGCGCCATCAAATATCACTTCACCATCGCCGGCAGCCTTGATGGTTATTGGCATTTCTTCGGTACCATCGGCTGTCAGATAGTAGGTGCCATCCCAGGTAGTCCCGCAGCAGGTGGTATAGCCGGAATCAATTTCATGGGTATAACTGCGACGGTTGAATTCCTTATAGACACCGGCATGAACCAGCAGGGTGTCGCCGGCTCTGACCCGGGGTGCTGAAGCACGGCTCCAGTCACCACCAAGGCCTGCCATGTAATAAGCACCCACCAGACCATGGTAGGCCGGCTGTTCTTCCGGTCCGGTATGATCCATGGGGTAAACATGGAAAACCCGTCCCCCGGAAAAGGCTTCGGGTTCAGCGCGGGTATGCATGGTCACCATGCGTTCGGCTCTGCCAATGACGCCGTCGGGGTCAGTCATGGTTAGCTGGACTTCGTAATCGGTATCCGGTTCCAGATAAAAAATACTGCCGGCAAACATATTAGGCGCGGTGTAATCCAGCGTCTGGTCATAAAGGGATATTTCGTTTTGCACCCTCATCAGGGGAAGACCTTCCTGCCAGCGTCTTTCTCCGCTCTTGCGGTAGGCTACTTCGACCAGGGCATCACGGTCATCATCACCTTCGATATACCACTCCAGTCCCAATGAAATTAACGTTGGGGGTTCCAGTACCAGTTCTCCGGCAGTGACGCTGTTTTGATTATCTGCAGCCAGGGCCGAAGTAATAGAAACGTACAGGATTAGTATGGAACTAAACAGGCTGTTTAATTTAATGTTGGAGGTGGTAAGCCAAGACATGATGAAGCCCTTTTTCAATAGTGTTGATATTTAATAAATGAGAACTCATGAAAGTAAACCGGGAGTATTACTTTCTGAATAATTATAGTGAGAAAAGTGACCGTTCGCAGCTAAAGGCTTTTTCTGTGGGTTGACAGATCGCTGGCCAGCCATTTTCCTGCCAGTAATCTATCACGCCTGAATCCCGAAGCAATGTTTTAAAGGCTTCGTGCTGCCTGGTCTCATCAAAAACGGGTAACCAGGCCCAGAATAAGGCACTCCAGTTATCATAAAGCGCTGCACGCAAGTATAAAGTGGCAAGGTCGTGATCGTGGTAATAAGCTGCGATTACGGCGTAATATATTGCCCGGGCAGGAATTTTATTTTCCACCCGTTGATAATCCAGCAAGGCTTTTTTTATTCGGGGCTCATCATTTATATGATGCAACAGGTCCTTGAGTTCAGGCGTCGGGATCATCAGTTCATCAATATCCTGTAAAGGCTCATTTCGCCCCAGCGCAAGAAAAATATTCAACACATCTCCCCACCATAATGGGCTTAGCTTCTCACCGATTTCATACTGCAAGCGAGCCTGTTCTTCCTGTCCGGTTATCTCAAGAGCCGCCATCAAAAAGCCCCTGGCATAGAGATTCAGGGGCTCGGTTATCAGGCTGGCCTGATAGATTTCAATGGCGCTTTCAAAGTCACCGATGTTCATCATGATAAGCGCAATAAACTTCAAGTCAGAGGGCATGGCATTCATCGTTTTAAGCGTGTCCAGCATTGACGAAATTTCCGCCCAGTTCTGGGTAGTGCTTAATGCACTTGCCTTCAACGCGTAGCCCTGGCTATTTTCAGGGGCCAGTTCAATAAGTTTTTCTGCGCTTCGCAATGCCAGTTCAAAATGCTCACGACTGTTCATGCCGGGTAGCGGCGTTGCCGCCAGCAGGGTGTTCACGGATGAAAATGTGCTATGTGCGTCCTGATAATCAGGATCCAGTGTGATTGCTTGCCGTGACAATTCCCATTCAGTAAGAAAGTCTTGCTGGTAATGGGCATTTTTGGCTGCGAGGTTGTACTGGTAGGCTTCAAATGATGTGGTTGGCAGCGACTCAATGTACTTCTGTTCTGTCAGTAATATTTCGGTCTGCAAGGCAGAAGCAACATGTTGTGCAATATCACTTTGAAGAGAAATCATTTCCTGAAAATCCTGCTTACCCGCCTGATAGGTATCGGACCAAAGGGTCACACCGCTGTTTGCATCATGCATATGCAAACTTATCCTGGCTTTATCCCCGACATACATAATGGTCCCGCTGATAAAAGACTCCACCTTGAGAGTTTTTGCTATTTCATTCAGGTTCAGTTGTTGGTCTAGCAGGGAAAGAACACTGTCCCTTGCAATGATTTTCAGGCTACTGATTTTGGAAAGTTGATTGATAATTTCGTCATGCAGGGCCATGGTAAATAAGGCATTGTCGGATTCTTCACCAAGGTGTTCGAAGGGTAATACCGCGATGGAATTTTGAATCACTTCCACCGTGTCATTATTGGCCGGACCTGTCACATCTGTTGGCATGGAAACCCGGGGGAGGGCGGCAGATGTTAAGTCTGGGTCTGACAGGATATACGTGGAGACTAGCGCAATTATGAGTAATATCGCAAGCAGAGTGGATTGCCGGGTTGGCCAGGTAGTTAGTCGGAATAAAGGACTTGTCGGGGATGCCTTGGTGTCTTCTGATTCCGTAGCGTCGTTTTCATCAATGAATGGAATCTCTTGGGTAGGCGCTATAAAACTATAGCCTTTTCCTGGCAAGGTGATGATGAAGCGACTTTCTGCTTTGGGATCATTCAGTGCTTTTCTCAAGCTGAAAATGGCCTGGTTGAGATTATTTTCCTCAACAACCGTGTCTGGCCACACGGTTTCCATTAATTGTGCCTTTGACACAAGCTGATCATGGTGACTTATCAGTACCAGCAAAGTATCAAAGGCGCGAGAACTGATCGCTATGGGCTTTGCATCGGGTCCAGTTAATTTTCTGTGTCGAACATCAAGGAAGTAACCGCAGAATTGATAGTCTGCAAGATTTGTCTCTACCGGCTTATTATTATTTTCGGACGCCGCTAACATTATGAAAGTCCTAGCTTTTTATTATTTTCTTTTTTAAAAAACCCTGAGATTAATAACTTTTCATAAATATAAATAACTCTTTAAAGCCAGACCTTATCTCTTTTGCCTATGGTAAGACAAGCCGGATATTGGGCGAGAGGCAGCCAGCGGGCTGGGAGAGGGTCGGACAATTCGCCTCAATATTCAAAAACTCAAGCCAAAAGCATTAATTTGTTATTTCCGGGTCCGGGTAGTAACAAGACATTAAGCAAGACATTAAGGAGGTTCCAACCAGCTTCAAGATCATAAAAAAATCAAATAAAAAATAATAATTAAGGGGATAACAATAATGAAAAAATCTGTTTTATTTCATCCACGCAAGAAAACACTTGCCCTGTGTTTGGCTGCCATTACCACGGCCCTCACGCAGAGCCCATCCACGTTCGCTCAAGACGAAATTGAAGAAATAAGAATAACCGGCTCACGTATTCGACAAACTGACGGCATGGCGGCACCAACGCCTGTCACGGTCGTGACACCGGATGAGCTTAACACTTTTGATCCGGGTGGAACGGTGTCAGAACAGCTTGATGCCTTACCGCAGTTTTTCGGTACCCAAACAGCCCAGCGTAGCGTTGGCTCTCTGGCGTCTGGCGTAGGCAGCTTCCTGAATATGCGTAGTCTTGGCACGCAGCGTACCTTGGTACTGTTGGACGGTGCTCGTATGGCACCTGGAGACAAACGCGGCGCGGTGAATGTGGATACTTTCCCCACCGCTCTGGTGCGTACCGTTGATGTGGTCACCGGTGGTGCATCCGCTGCATACGGTGCTGACGCATTGGGCGGGGTTACCAACTTTATTATCGACCGTGAATTTCAGGGTATGAAAATTTCGACCGGTACCGGGATTATGGAAGACGGCAATGGCTTTAGAGCCAATGCCAGTATTGCCGGTGGTTTCCAGATTGGCGACCGCCTTAATATCATCGGTTCTTTGGAAGCTCGCCAGATTGATCAGATCGATATCGATGCTCAGGATATCGAATGGCACGATCGCTGGGGCTTTGTTACCAACCCTGATCCCAGTGGTCCCAGACGACTGACTAAACCCAATGTTGTTTACACTGACCGTCATGTGTTCGGCATGATTTCCGGCACTCGCACCGAGCTGGACGGAATGGTTTTTAATCAGGCTGGGACGCAGGCGCAGGCCTTTCGGGATGGTGAGTTCACTTCCAGGGGGCGCGGTACAGAAGGCAATACTTCAGGTGGCCCTGAAGCTGATCTGGGTAAACTCGCTTACAGCGGTTTTCCGGTTAACGGCCAGGAAGTGAAAGGACGTTCCATGTTCCTGGCGGCCAATTATGAATTCTCTGACAACCTGAGCGGTTATGCACAAGCTGTTATTGGCCGTTCAGAAAGTATCCATAATCCTACCTCGCGAACCTCTGGTACTACGGGTATCAGTCTGCGTTCCATCTGGGCGCCTATAATCGCTGTGGACAATGCCTACCTGCCGGATTATGTGCGCCAGACCATGATTGACAATGGCGTGGAAACTTTAACCCTCAGCCGTGATGGTTCCCTCCCGGGTGTACGTGATCTCGGCAGTGATCGCTTCGAGCCGAATATATTCAATACCAGGACCTATACAGTCGGTTTTGATTATGATTTCAACAACAGCTGGTCAATTGGCGGTAGCTACTCCACCGGTGAAACCGATCGCTTGTCCCATAGTTATAACCATGACCGCGTCGATCGTACCTTTCTGGCCATGGATGCAGTGGTGGATCCTGCCACAGGTAATATCGTTTGCCGCGTGAACCTGCCGCAGTATTCACCTACGGAAGATCAATTGCGTGCAGCAGGACTTGCCACTGGACTGAGCAATTCCCGTACTGCGGCTGATCCAGTACCCCAGCCACTGGAATCTCCCATCGGTCTTGATAACACGGTAAGCGGTTGTGTGCCCTTCAATGTCATGGGTGCTGGCAATATCAGTGAGGAAGCCATTAGATATACATCCTCCCTGAAAAAAGGGGTGGGTATTGTTGAACAGGATTTCGCTGAACTGCTGACCACAGGTGAACTGCATGAAGGTTGGGGGTATGGTCCGGTTTCTGGTGCCTTTGGTTTGACCTGGCGTGAATCAAGTTTTTTTGACAATGCCTTGCCTATTGAAGTTGATTCTCTGGGACCACCGCAAAACGTCCCGGAACTAGGAATTCGTGGTTTTCCAAGGGGGTATACCGGCGGTAGTCCCAACCTGCACAAATTCTCCACAGTGCCAAAAGTTGAGGGATCATATGATGTGTGGGAGTGGTTTGGTGAGGTGAACGTTCCGGTCTGGGAATCCGATAGTGGTGAGCAAAGTATCGGTGGCACCGCGGCATTCCGTCAATCAGACTACAGCACCTCCGGCAGTGTTGATGCCTGGAAACTCGGTTTTGAATTTGCGGTCATGGAAGGTCTGCGCTTCCGCGCGACCAAGTCCCGTGACGTGAGAGAGGCTAACTTCCGTGAGCGATTCGACGCCCAGGGCGGTGGTGGCAACATCAGTGACCCATTCAAGAATGATGAGACCTATACCATTACTACTGTGGCCTCCGGTAATCCCAACGTGAACGTGGAAAAAGCCGATACCACCGTATTTGGTTTTGTCTATGAGCCGCAGTTTGAGATTCTTCAGGGTTTGAGGGTATCAATCGACTGGTATGAAGTGGACATTGCCGATGCCATTTCCCAGATTGCGTCGCAGGACGTTGTCGATCGCTGTTTTGCTGGCGATACTCAGCAATGTGCAAACATTGAGTTCGATCCTACTACAGGTGATGTGACTCGAATTTTTCGACGCTTCTTTAACCAGGATAAGTCAATTGTGGAAGGGCTTGACTTCGAAGTGTCCTATCGCATGGAGCCAAACTTCTTTGACAGTGAATTCGAGTCTTTCTCAGTTCGAGCACTGGCTGGGACCTTGTTGACCAGAGAAGACGTCGCTGCTAATGGTACGGTGAGTAATCAGTTGGATCAGTACACCTTGCCTGATACCACAGGTAATGTGACTTTTGCTTATTCAGTAGGGCCTTTGTCACTCCAGATACAAGGTCGCCATATCACTGGTGGCAAGTTGCGACGTACCTGGACTGAAGGTGTTGATGTTGACTATAACTGGGTCTCTTCCTCCACCTGGTGGAACAGCACAGTGCGTTACTCCAGCGAACTCAGCAATGGCACATCCTGGAATCTTGGCTTCAATATTTTGAACATATTTGACAAGGCACCGCCGTTCGTTCCCGGCACTGATGGGAACCAGGGAGCCGGCAATCAGTATGATGTTTTTGGCCGTCGTTACAATCTGAGCCTAAACATGGAGTTCTAAAACAATCCCCTTATTGTTTTAGGGAATAAAACGGGTGATGCGTCAGCATCACCCGTTTTTTTTAGCCTGGCCTTTGTGGGTTGGCAGGCATTAACAGCAAGTCTGCTTATTGATCTTGCTGCAATCGGTACATCAGCAGTGCTGCCCGTTTAGCCTGTTGAGGCAGGGCGATCAGAATGCCCTGTTCCTCCACTGTATGTCCTGCTGAACCTGACATGCCCAGACCATCGATGGCCATATCCACATACCGGGCAGTAAACGACACATCCGCAGCGCCCGCCATCAGCGGGTTGACCGCTCGTACCACGCCAAGTCCCAGATCCTGGGAGGCCCGGCTGTAGATTGACAGTAGTTCCCGGTTGCCATCGGTAGGGGCCATTGGCGGATAGCCATCGCCAAAGCTGATAGTGGCGCTGGTATGGGGAAGATTTTCCGAGATCAGGGCCTGCATGCTTTGTTGCACACGCTGCAATTGCTCGGGGGAAATAGCACGAATATCGCCAGTCACGATGGCGCTCTCGGCCACCACATTGTTTTTGCCAAAGGTAGTGCCACTGTTGTTTGTCGCATCATGGTTGACCGTGGTGCCACCCATGATGCGTCCCGGGTTAAAGGTCAGCAGTTCTTCCTTGCGTAATTCCGTATAAAAAGACATCAGGATTCGCGCCGCCTCATAGATGGCTCCAGAACCTATGTCTTCGCGAAACACCTGGGAGGAGTGGGCTGGTTTACCGCTCACTTCAAGGGTCCAGCCGCTGGAAGAGCGCCGTGAAATATTGGCGGTTTCCCAATTGCCATCGCCGTTTTCAAAACCCAGCGCGATATCGGCATATTGCGCAGCTTCAATCAGATCACCCTTGGACAGACTCAGGGGCCTGCCGCTGAGCTCTTCATCGCCGGTCATAATGACTGTCACATCCATGCTGGCAAGCTCACCCACGCTATCCAGAGCCCGCAGGGCCTGCAGCATGATGATGTCACCGCCTTTCATGTCCGATATCCCCGGTCCTCTGGCGATGCCACCGCCGAGGTCTTCATACACCTGGAAGGGGCTGTCCGCTTCAAACACGGTATCCAGGTGACCGATCAGCAGAAGTTTAGGCCCATTGCCTGAACCTCTGTGTTCTGCAATAAAGTGACCTGCGCGCCCCCATTCACTGCCGTCCTGCCAATAGGCATTAAATCCCAGCGCAGAAAACTCCGGGATCAGCATATCTGATACCTGCTTTACCCCGGCAAAGTTCATGGTGCCACTATTGATATTGATCAGGTCGATCAGCAGGGAAGTGGCCTCAGCATTGGTGCTGTCGATAAAATCCACCATGGACTGCTCTGTGGTATCGAGTTCCGCTGCGGATAAAGACGAGATTAAAAGTCCTGGGCAGAGTACTAATAACGATCGCCTCAGGTGAGATAGTAAATTCATGGTATAGCTCCCAATGCCAATACTGTTGTCTATGTAATGACCCGGATTCGGGCAGATAATTCACTTGCACGCACAAGAAGTGTGCGAAGGTCATACCAGCCCTGTACTCAGGGCAGACATTAACCGGGTTTCTGGCTTATGCGCGGTTAACCCTGGATGTCATACAAAACCCTTGCCAAGTTTTCAAAAGGGGGAACAAAAAGTGTTTCTGGCATGCAGGCGCAGCGGGGAAGACGAGCCTTTTCAGGCCGTAGCAACAAGCGCGATTACTGTCTTTCAGCAGGGAGCCTAGTCCCTGTTGGTCTGCTTTTCATTTTCCTTGTCGCTGTCAGGAATAACAGCGCCCACGGCAGCACCGGTAGTTTTGACAGCAACACCGGTAACTGCGGCGGCAGCACCGACAGTAGCGCTTGCCACGGAGACGGCAGTGCAGCCAGTCAACAGTGCTGAAACAAGCAATGACATCGCAGCACAATGCAGGTGGTTTCTGGCAGGGTGAAGATTGGGGCTGTTACAGCAAGCGGCTTTAGAGATCGGCATTCTGTAATCTGCGCAGGATAAGGCTGACCAGTTCGCGGCGAATTTCAGTTTCCATCAATTCACGTTCTTCTGCTTTGGCAACCGCATTATTGGGATCAGCCAGATAGACTTTATCCAGGGTCAGGACCTCCTGTTCCAGAAAAACCGTAGTGCTTGTGCGCAGCTGGTAAGGTACGCTGATAGAGAGTTCAAATTCACCGGCCCGGGCGTTGGAGTTGACAGAAATAATGCGCTCCTGAATTTCTGCTGCTCCAATTAACAGCTGATAACTATTGCTGTCGGCAGTGTCGAGAATTGTGACCTTGTTGGCCTGCAGGGCGCGCCGCAGTTCCTGCATAATATCGCTATTTCCGTCACTACTGACCAGCACCAGATTTTGTAGCTGGGGCGGGATATTGGCGCTGCCACGCAGGGTAAAACCGCAGCTGGTGAGCGCCAGCAGCGTCAATAGAACAAGCAGCTTTTTGATTTTTATAGGCATGGAGAGATTATAGCGGGTTGTTGGCGCTCAGTCTCAAGTCTCAAGTTACAAGTCACAAGAGGGCTTCGATCCGATCCGTCTTTTCCTCTTGTGACTTGTAACTTGTAACTTGTAACTTTTATCTCGAGAAAACCTAGTTTGCGACCACATTAACCAGTTTACCCGGCACCACAATCACTTTGCGAATGATGAGGCCATCAGTGAACTTTTTCACGTTTGCATCAGCAAGAGCGGTAGCTTCCATGTCTTCCTTGCTGATATCCGCATCCACATCAAGTTTGGCACGGAGTTTTCCATTTACCTGCACCACCACCTGAATGCTGTCCTGAACCAGGGCGCTTTCATCATGGTTTGGCCAGTTGGCATCAATAATGGCATCGGTCTTGCCAAGGTGATTCCATAACACATGGCTCATATGGGGCACGATAGGTGCCAGCAGCAGGACAATTGTTTCGGCCGCTTCCTGGAACACCGCCTGGTTTTGTCCGCCATCACGAATATCACTGGCGTTGGCAAAACTGCTAAGCTCGTTGTACAGCTCCATTACTGCGGCGATCGCTGTATTGAAAATCTGTCGGCGGTCATAATCATCAGTCACTTTTTTGATGGTGCTGTGGGTCTTCAGGCGAAGCGCTTTTTGCGTATCATTCAGCTTTTGCTGATCAATACCGAGGTCGGCCTGCTGGTAGTTGCCGAGCAAATTCCATAAGCGTTTCAGAAAACGAAAAGCTCCTTCAACACCCGAATCAGACCATTCCAGACTTTGGTCAGGTGGTGAGGTAAACATCATATACATGCGCACGGTGTCGGCACCGTACTGGCTAATCATACTTTCCGGATCGACAGTATTGCCCAGAGACTTGGACATTTTTGCCCCGTCTTTCAGGACCATGCCCTGGGTCAGCAAACGGGTGAAGGGCTCGTCGGTTGAGACCAGACCTTCATCACGCAGCAATTTGTGGAAAAAACGGGCATACAAAAGGTGCAGGATGGCATGTTCAATGCCACCGATGTACTGGTCCACATCCAGCCAGTAATCCATCGCTTCCTTGTTCAGCATGGCGCCGTCTTCCCGCGGCGATGCGAAGCGTGCGTAATACCATGAACTTTCCATGAAAGTATCGAAGGTGTCAGTTTCCCGTTCTGCCTTGCCACCACATTGAGGACAGCTGGTTTCATAAAATTCAGGCATTTTCTTGATGGGAGAACCGGTGCCGTCGAAATCAACCTCGGTAGGCAGCACAACCGGTAAGTCGGCTTCTGGAACTGGCACGCTGCCACAAGCCTCACAGTTGATCATTGGAATGGGGGTTCCCCAATAGCGCTGACGACTCACGCCCCAGTCACGCAGGCGGAAATTTATAGTTTTGCGACCGCTGCCTTTTTCCTCGAAAAAGTTCACCATGTGGGCAAAGGCATCCTTGAAGGCCATGCCATCCAGAGTGCCGGAATTAATGCAGATGCCTTTTTCGGTGAAGGCTTCTTCTTCCAGATCGCATGGCATCTTGTCGTCAGCGGGCTTGATTACCTGCTTGATGGGAAGGCCATACTTTTTGGCAAATTCGTAATCGCGTTGGTCATGACCGGGAACGGACATCACTGCTCCGGAGCCATAACTCATAAGAACAAAATTGCCGGCCCATACAGGGACTTCTTCGCCAGTCAGCGGATGCACCGCTTTATACCCGATATCTACTCCGGCTTTTTCAATGGTAGCCATGTCCGCTTCAGACACACCGCCAACTTCCAATGCCGCGATCTTTTCCGCCAGCGCAGGATCATTCTCTGCCGCCTTCAGTGCCAGTGGATGTTCCGGTGCAACCGCACAATAGGTCACCCCCATAATAGTGTCAGGACGAGTGGTATAGACCTGCAAGGGTTCGGGCTCGCCTGTGACCTGGAATTCAAATTCCAGCCCTTCACTGCGGCCAATCCAGTTTTGCTGCATCACCCGCACACGCTCCGGCCAGCCATCGAGCTTGTTCAGATCATCCAGCAGTTCCTGGGCATAATCAGTTATCTTGATAAACCACTGTGGAATCTTGCGACGCTCAACAGGAGCACCGGAACGCCAGCCCTTACCGTCGATAACCTGTTCATTGGCCAGCACGGTCTGGTCGACCGGATCCCAGTTCACTTCCGACTCTTTTTTATACACCAGGCCTTTTTTATATAACTGGACAAAAAACCACTGTTCCCAGCGGTAATAATCTACATGGCATGTTGCCACTTCACGCTGCCAGTCATAGGCATAACCCAGTTGCTGCAGTTGACCACGCATATCATCGATATTGGCATAGGTCCATTGGGCTGGCGGTACCTTGTTCTTCATGGCGGCATTTTCAGCAGGCAGACCAAAAGCATCCCAGCCCATCGGCTGCAGTACGTTTTTACCCCGCATGCGTTGGAAACGGCTGACTACATCACCGATGGTGTAATTGCGTACATGTCCCATGTGCAGCCTGCCGCTGGGGTAGGGGAACATGGCCAGGCAGTAGAACTTTTCCTTGCTGTGATCAATTTCTACACGAAAGCTGTCATTGCTATTCCAATAACTTTGGGCCTCGGTTTCTACGGCTGCAGGGCTGTACTCATCTGAAAAGTTGATGCTCATTGGCGTTTTTTTTGTTTCCTGATTTAGTGACTTAATGCCAGCTTAATTAGTGACCTTTTATGGCTTTAGCGTGGCAACAACAACGCTATTGCTCTGGTCTACTGTTATGAGTTTTACGTAATTATATTGGCGCTTTAAAAAAGGCGCATAGGATAACAGAGAAGGCGACAAAGAAGGAGAGGTTAGGCGTTTTTTGGAACCGGTTTTGATGGAGACAGTAATGAATAAACCTGTGAATACAATAACAGGCATGCAGCGTGAAAGCGCGATGGCTTATATTGCAGAAATTCTGTCTGACGACGTGATCTGGCTGATCAATGAAAACCGGCGTCTTATTTCCATTCATCAGACAATGGACGAAGCCATCTATTACTGCCAGAAACACTTCCAGGCGACTCCCGTGATAATCGACAGGCGAGCCTCTGCTGTCACTGCACCACCGCCACAAAACAACTGACTGGAAATACAGCATTTGAGCGCGCCATAGCTTCTGGCGCTTTAGCCCTCTCTTCAGAGGGCTTTTTTTTGGGTCCTGCAATAGTGCTGCCTTATGTTTTAATAGACTCATCAATTTCACCCTGTTAAAGCTGAAGTGAGAAAAGTTATGGATCATAAAACTGCGCTGATTACCGGCGCTGGCAGTGGCATAGGACGCGCGGTTGCCATTGCCCTGGCAGAAAAACACTACCACCTGGTACTCGCCGGTCGAAATGACGAATCATTGCAGGAAACGGCATCGCTGCTGGCAACTGCTACAAATAAAATTTCCTGCGTAGTCACTGATGTTACCGACAGCAATTCTGTTGACGAACTGTTTGATATTATTGCCAGAGATTATGGTCGTCTTGACCTGCTATTCAATAATGCAGGAATAGGCATTGGTGCGCCTATTGAGGATTTGCCCACAGAAGACTGGTCCAAAGTAATAGCGACCAATGTCAATGGCGCATTCTATTGCCTGCAGGGAGCGTTCAGGATGATGAAGCAGCAGCAACCGATGGGGGGAAGAATCATTAATAATGGTTCCATTTCTGCTGATCGGCCACGGCCAAATTCTATTGCCTATACGGCAAGCAAACATGCGGTTACCGGCATGACCAAGTCTGCCTCACTGGAAGGGCGTCAATACAATATTGCCTGTGGACAAATTGATATTGGTAATGCGCAAACAGCAATGGGCAAGGCTGTCTCGAAGGGTGCGCCCCAGGCCGATGGTTCGTTAAAAAATGAAGCCATGATGGATGTGGCGCATGTCGGCGATGCGATTGTCTATATGGACAGTTTGCCGTTGGAGGCTAATGTCCAGTTTATGACCGTGATGGCCACTACCATGCCATATATAGGGCGGGGCTAGGGCGTAATATTACTGTTCTTTAGTAAGGCAGTAAGTTTCAGGGTGACGGGGTAAAGCCAAGGGCGCTGATGAAACCCTGTTTGTCTTCCGGTGAAACCATGATTGTTCTGCCTTCACCGAAGTGAATGACCAGTCTGTCCATGGACAGGGCCGGGCTGGAAAGCAATGAAAAACCGGGTTTGATTTCCTGAATCTCCGAACGCTTGATGTGCCACTTGATAGGGCCGCAGCGAATCAGCAGGGCATCATTAGTGACCGAGTAATCAGTAGTATTCAATAACCACAGCATGAGGCCGATACTGAGTATTGCCGAAAAAATGAAGATCAGAAACTCTGGTGAATGTGGTGGCGGTCCGTCCTCATAGTAGGCATAGCTGAAGATGCCCGGCAACAACAGGAGTATGCCGTAATACCAGCCACCCACTTTTGATTTGAATGTGCGGTTCATGTCACTCCGGCCAGTTTTTTACAGGCTGTTTTCATCCAGTAACATTTCCATTTCATCCATGATGGCATTCATGCGATCTACTACGGCGCGGTAGGGTTCCGGTGTCGCCATATCGACGCCGGCCGCTTTCAGTAATTCATAGGGATAATCCGAACCACCGGCGCGCAACAGATTTTTGTAGTTATCGACACCGGACTGGCCTTCTTCGACAATCTTCGCATAAAGCGCTGTACCGGCGGTAAGTGAGGTCGCATATTGAAACACATACATGTTGTAGTAAAAGTGTGGGACAAACATCCATTCGTTGGTGTACAGATCGTCAATAATGACGACGCCTTCATCATGGCCATGGTAGCGGCGTACAATATCACCATAGATTTCCGTGATACGGGCACCACTTAAGGCGTCACCCCGTTCTACGGCTTCATACAGCGCCAGTTCGAATTCGGCGAACATGGTCTGGCGGAAGAAAGTGCCGCGCAGGCTTTCCAGGCCCTGACCCAGATAGAACAGCTTCTCATCAACCGATTCCGCATTTTCCACCATGTACTGTTCCAGAATCAGCTCCAAAGACGTAGACGGGATCTCCGCAATAAAGGTGGAATAGTCAGCGGTTTCAAATGGCTGTTCCTGTTTTGCGTACAGCGTGTGCATGGCATGCCCCCATTCATGGGCAAAGGTGGAGAGTGAATCATAGTCATCATTGTGATTCAGCAACAGGTAGGGATGGACATCATAGGCGGAGCCATTCATGTAGGCACCGCTGCGTTTACCCTGACCCGGATAGACATGCATCCAGCGTTGAGCGATTGCGTCGCGCTGCATATCTACCCAGTCCTGACCAAGAATTGCCATGGCATCCAGGGTGATTTCCTTGGTGGTTTCGATATCAAAGACCTTATCCATGGACACCAGTGGCGGGTAGATATCGTAGTAATACATTTGCTCTACGTCCAACATTCTGCCGCGCAATTTGAAGTAGCGATGCAGGGTGGGCAGCGCCTTGTTCACTTCTTCTACCAGGCTGTGATAAACGCTTTCCGGCAAGTTATCGTTAAATAACTCGCGTTGCAAAACACTGTCAAACTTTCGCGCTTTTGCCAGGGCAACCTGCATTTGCACATGGGAATTGAGCACCATGCCGACGCTGGAATTGTATTCCGCCCATTTGCTCCAGTAAGCATCAAATGCCAGTTTCCGGTCATCCCTGTTTTCACTGCCGCGCCAGAAACTGTAACCCTGGGCGTTGATCATTGCTTCGTCCCCGGTAGAAAGGGTTATGGTGGGAAACGGGATATCCGAGTTGGCAATCAGGGAATATATATTAGAGGGGGCATCAAAAGACTGGGAAAAATACGATAGTGCCTGTTCGGTTTCATCACTGAGGGTATGTTCGCCCTGGCGAATGGTGTCCTCCAGGCTAAAAATAAACGGAGCCAGCTCCTCGTTATCTTCAAGAAAACTATTGATACGCGCCTCACCTACGGCAATCAGCTCAGGATCGATCCAGGCAGTGGCCTGGCTAAAACTGGCAAACAGACCTTCTCCCAGTTGATTACGTTCCTGGGCATTGGTAACCCGCAGGTCTTCATCCTGTTCCATGCTGGCATAGGAATACACCCGTAACACATCCCGGTAAATATCCGAGACAAAACGCATTGCGGCATATAGCGAATCCGCATCATTACCCAGTGTGCCGCGGAAGGCTTCGATATTTTCTATTTGCTGGAGGATGCGTTGGCGTTCAGCTTCCCAGGCTTCCAGACTGGGATAGAGCTCAGTCAGATCCCACTCATAGGGTGTAAAGGCATCATCCTGTGCATTGACCGGTGCTATGTTGATGATCGAAGTAACAAGTATCGAGAGTAATATATTGCGAGCGCGAGTATTCATAATTCCTCAATTTAAATAAGGTTATAACCTTTGCAGAAAATACAGTTTAAATGAGCACACAACAGTGTCCAAATTTTTAATGATGGCTATTGTGTTAAGGGAGTCTTTTGCGGATCATAGGTTCCCCGAATTTATAAGCAACTGGAGATAGTAATGACAATTCAAACAGGAGACAAAATTCCTTCGGTCAGCCTGAAAGTGATGAGTGCCGATGGCCCCAAAGACGTTACCACTGATGATTTGTTTGGCGGAAAAAAAGTCGTGATGTTTGCCGTTCCTGGCGCCTTCACACCAGGATGTTCCATGACCCATCTTCCAGGTTATGTAGTGAATGCCGACGCCATTCTGGAAAAAGCTGACAGCATTATTTGTCTGTCTGTGAATGATGCCTTTGTAATGGGCGCCTGGGGCGAAGCACAGAATGCTGAAAAAATTACCATGCTGGCAGACGGCAACGCCGAATTAACTACGGCAATGGGTACAGAACTTGATGGTAGTGGTTTTGGACTTGGCACCCGTTGCAAGCGCCTGGCCATGATTGTTGATGACGGTACCGTAACTCATCTGGCTATCGAACCTCCCGGTGAAATGGGTATCAGCACAGCAGAAGCTATCCTCGAACAACTGTAGTTATAAAACTATAGTTATAAAACTGTAGTTATAAATAGTTTTTAATACAGGCTCCGTTCTGGATTCCGCATATCTAAATTGACGGAGCCAATGACATTCAGCAACTGAAAAGTTTGTCATTGGCTCCGATTAGTTGATATAAGGCAATACTCTCTCTCTGTTTTACCCTAAAGTACAGTGTATTATTAATTGTATTTACTCTGGAATTTATTCTTATGACAGATTTTTCTTTCATTAATGCATTTAGCGGTGGCGTCATGATTGGCTTTGCCGTCATTCTGATGTGGCTGTTTCTTGGTCGCATCACTGGCATCAGCGGCATCATTGGAGGCATCATCATGCCCGAGAAAGGGCAGGTGAGTTGGCGTGTTATTTTTGTTCTCAGCCTGGTGACGGGTGGTGCGATTTATCCCTTCCTGTGGGGTAAAGACCTGGCGGTAACCCTGGACAATTCCTGGCCTGTATACCTGGTGGCAGGTCTGCTGGTAGGCGTTGGTACGCGCATGGGCAGTGGTTGTACCAGTGGTCATGGAATTTGCGGGTTGGCGCGACTTTCAAATCGATCCATCGTCGCGACAATAACCTTTATTGTCACTGCAGCACTGACCCATACGCTGTTCAGTTTGATCACAGCATAAGGAGAAACAGATGGAATCTACAGATAAAGGTATCCCGTTTAGTAACCTGATTATTATTATCGCCAGTGGCATCTTGTTTGGTCTGGGCCTGAGCGTTTCCGAAATGGTGAATCCGGCTCGTGTGCTGGGGTTTTTGAATATTCTCGGTCCCTGGGATCCTACCCTGATTTTTGTCATGGGCGGCGCACTGACAGTAGCTGTGCCCGGTTTTCAATATGCACGCTTGCTTCACAAACCTTTTCTCGGCATGAGTTTCAGTATGCCAGGCAAAAAAGATCTGGATAAAAAATTGATATTCGGCGCCGTACTTTTTGGTATGGGGTGGGGTCTTGCCGGGATATGCCCCGGCCCTTCGCTGGTAGCCCTTAATGCGCTTGATGGCAGGATAGTCGTGTTTGTTGTTGCCATGCTGGCAGGACTTCTTGTTCACGATAAACTGCTGTCTTCCTGAACACTTCTCTGGTGTAGCTCACTTCCAGTACCCATCAATTCCTCAACCTGGAAATTCAGTGGCCTTGCTGGCCATTGAATTTACCCCCTTGAAATTTTTCTGACTGAACTTACATAGTAATTTCACACTGCTTGTGAATACATTGGCGATTGTTTAATCAATCGCTGATAGATCCAGGATATTAGGAGTAACAGTATGAAAATAACGATGCGTTATTTTCTGGCAATACTGTTGGCAAATTTCCTACTTTTTGGAAGAGTTGCTATCAGTGATGCACAGGAAATTAATTATTTAGATCGACCCGGTATTGCCCAGGTGCTGGAAAATGTCACCCCTGCAGTGGTGAATATTTCAGTTACCGGCCGGGCAGCGGTGCCACAAAACCCTTTGCTTAATGATCCGTATTTCCGCCGTTTCTTTGAAATGCCGGATCAGCCTCAAACGCGGCCGGTACAAAGTGCAGGATCAGGCGTCATTATCGATGGTGCAGATGGATATATTCTAACCAATCATCATGTTGTTAAAGATGCCGAGGAAGTTACGATAATCCTGCAGGACCGCCGCGAAATTCCCGCCAAAGTCATCGGTAGTGATGCCGCTACCGATATCGCCTTGTTACAGATTGAAGCAGCAGGAATCAGGGCCGTCCCCATCTCTGATTCTGATACCTTGCGGGTAGGTGATTACGTAGCCGCCATTGGCAATCCATTTGGTATTGGCCAGACCGTCACCACTGGTATCGTCAGTGCCTTGAGTCGACAAACCGGCATCAATGGTGATGGCTATGAAGACTTTATTCAGACTGATGCCTCAATCAATCCGGGCAATTCCGGTGGCGCTCTGGTGGACCTTAACGGCAACCTGGTGGGCATCAATTCTGCCATTATTTCGCCTGCCGGCGGTAATGTTGGTATCGGTTTTGCTGTGCCTATCAACATGGCCATGTCTATCGTAGACCAGCTACTTGAATATGGTGAGATACGCCGCGGTATGCTGGGCATACGAATTACTGACCTGACTCCGGATGTGGTGGAAGCGCTTGCTCTAAAGGTGAGCAATGGTGCGGTGGTGTCCAGTGTCGAGCCGGATTCTCCCGCCCAGGCTGCCGGGATTGAAGCCGGGGATGTCATTGTTGCTGTCGATGAGCATATTATTGAAAGTGCATCGGATTTAAGAAATACCATTGGTCTGACCAGGGCAGGGGAAGAAGTGGCCATTGGACTTGTGCGCGAAAACCGGCGATTGGATTTTGATGTCAGGATTGGCAATGCCGGGACTATAGCTGAAGCGGGCATCAAGACGGATGAGCGATCTGTACTGGAAGGAACGCAGCTGAGCAATATTCCCGAAAACCATGAAGCCTTTGGTAACGTGCAAGGCGTACTGGTCAATACCGTTGAGCAGGGCAGTCGAGCCTCTCGCAGTGGTTTGCAAGCCGGCGATATTATTACGGCAGTCAACAGACAACCGGTAACCTCAAGATCGCAAATGCTGACAATACTGGAAGAGTTAAACGGTACTGTCGCGCTAAACGTCAGAAGGGGAGAGCAACTGCTGTTCCTGATCGTACGCTAGGTAGCGGTATTAATAATGGAAGAAATGGTGTGATAAACAGAGCACCAGAAATTTTAACCTGAAAACTTAAGGAGGTTAGTCGAATGAAATTCTTTGCTAATTCACTGTCAGCCACTAAAGGTTTGACAGTCCTGTTAATGTTTCTTGTTTTCTCAGGTGGGGCTCAGGCAGCCGCCATCCTGACGCTTGCCGGAACGGCAGAGGGCGTTAAATATGAAGACGATGCCAAATTGCGGGTGTCAGTCATAGACTGGTCTGCTCCGGAACAATTAGTTGCCGTGGAAAATGCCTACCGGCAATATGAGGAGGATGAGGATCTGGAAGCATTTCTTGGCGTTGTTGATAGCCAGGACACACGAGGCTATCTGTTTACCTCTGCTGCAACCGGCTATCGGATAAAGTATGCCTGGAAACAGGACATGGAAAATAATCAGGTAATGCACTTTCTGGTCACGCCTGGACTGAAAACCCGAAATCCCTATTTATGGGAAACACCCAACGACAGTTCTCCTGCTTTTAGCCTTGTCCAGGTGGAGTTGAATGATGAAGTCGGCGTTGCCAAGTCCTCGCTGGATGGAGAAATAGTGTTCAACGAGCAGGGAAAACTGCAACTGGAGTCTTTTGAAGCCTTGCCGCAGTTTGCCACGCTGGAGGACAGCACTCCTTATTATCTGAAATAGTTTCAATGTATTGCAGTTATCAAGGCAAGAATATGAAGTAATACGGAAACAGGATGTTTCCCGGAAGAATGCTGGCATGCTTTAATGTTGCCAGCATTTTTTTTTGGTTGCTTATAGTCATGACAATCCTCGAAGCACTTTTTCCCATCGTTGCCATTGCCTCTCTGGCATGGCTGGCTGCACGTCATCAGTTTGTCAGTGACACCGAAGTCCGTGCGCTGGAAAAAATTACTTTCAATTTCTTTATTCCCGTTATGTTGTTTTTTGGCACAGCTACTGCAGACATACCCGAGGTTCTTGACTGGAATCTGTTGTGGGCCTACTACCTGCCAATATTGCTGGTGTACCTGGCGGGAATGCTCATTGCCTGGTTTTATTATGGGTCCGGGCAAGCCAGGCTTGGGGTATTCGGCATGGGCTGCGCCTATCCCAATGTCACAATTCTGGGGATTCCCATTTGTCTTGAGTTAGTGGGTGAAGAGGCGTTCGTACCCATGTTCATGATTATTACCATCCACAATCTGTTGATCTTTTCTTTTGGTACCGTAATTGCTGAATTAAAACGGGAAGAAGGCAAGGCAATTGGGACGCATGTTTGGACAGTATTCAAGGGCGTGGTAAAAAATCCGATCAGTGGCTCTCTGGTTCTCGGTGCGCTGGTTAATCTGGTTGGCTTTCCTTTTTATCAGCCATTACTTGAGTCTCTGGAGTTGATCAGTCGTGCCGCTATTCCTGCCGCCTTAATGGCGTTGGGAGCGGGAATGAACCGTTATCGAATCAGGGGAGAAATCCCCATGGCTCTGGTCATTAGCGCAATGAAATTGCTGGTGCTGCCAGGCCTGGTCTGGTTTTTTACTGTTGTTGTTTTTGAAATCGATTTGCTGTGGGCGCAAACGGCAGTGCTACTTTCCTGTATGCCAGTCGGGATTTCTGTGTATGTGTTTTCAATCCGTTATCAATGCTGTGAAAATCTTGCTGCTACGGCTATTGTTTTGACCTGCCTGCTTTCTGTTTTCAGTATCAGTTTTTATACCTTTCTGCTTGGTCTTTGATTAACACAACTCTGTAGTCAGAAACTATTATGTTTGCGGGTAAAGTGGAATGCTTATGGTGAAGGTGGTTCCTTTGCCGGGCTCGCTATCCACGGAAATAGTGCCACGGTGCTTTTTAATGATACCCTGAACAATGGATAGTCCAAGACCGGTCCCACTGCCAACCTCCTTGGTGGTAAAAAAAGGATCAAATATTTTATTTAATGTGTCACTGTCAATACCTGCCCCGGTATCAGTAATGGCAATCAATGCGCATTCATTGTCCTGCTCAGTACTTATGCTGATTTCCCCTGAATCTTCTATGGCCTGGGAAGCGTTGACGATTATATTGAGAAAGACCTGACCAAGTTGAGTGCCGCTGCCATATACTGGCTGCAATTTGCCGTAGTGCTTGATGACTTTGCATTTGTATTTAAGATCATTCCAGACCAGCTTGAGAATGTTATCAATGATCTGATTTACATCCTGGAAACCCATCGGATCGTCATCAGTGCGGGCATAGTTGCGTAATTGTGAAACTATTCTGGCCACTCGTTTTGTGCCATCAAGACATTCCTGTATTACCTCAGAACCATCAGTGCTGATAAAAGACACGTCGATTTTATTAGTGAGTATTTCAGTCTTTTCGATTATTTTATTTAGTTCGACGTCAATAGTGGGTATTTTTTCAAGCTGTTTTTTTATTTTTTCATAGGACTGCAGGACGGCTATGATATCTGAATAATAACCTGCCAATGTTTGTAGATTACTATTCACATAACCAATGGGATTGTTAATTTCATGAGCCACACCTGCCGCCAGCATTCCCAATGCAGCCAGTTTTTCCTGCTGAACCAGATTTTCCTGCTGGCTTTGTAATTTTTCGTAGGCAGTGCGTAAGGAATTATTGGCTTCAAACAGTTCCCTCGAACGATCTTCAATCAGGGCTTCTGCCTTTTCTCTGGCCAGTTTCTGTCTTTCATAAGCTTTCTTGTAATCTGTTTCAGGCATGAGAGCTTAAGACAGGCTAATGGTGAAGTGACATTCTGGGAAACCTTCATGCATACATTTGTCATGGTTAAAAGCTATTTCATTTTGATAATAATTCGCAGCACCTTTCACCAGGCCAGTAGCCAGATAACATAATTTTCTTGGTGAATCATAAATCATTGTCATTTCAGTCGCGCT
The DNA here is from genome assembly GCA_965662685.1 of Pseudohongiellaceae bacterium. Taxonomy (GTDB): domain Bacteria; phylum Pseudomonadota; class Gammaproteobacteria; order Pseudomonadales; family Pseudohongiellaceae; genus Eutrophocola. The sequence continues at coordinate 83,330 of CBFIIQ010000003.1, forward strand.
TTTTCTTTGAGTTTGTATATTAGGCAGATTTGGATTTACATACAGCTTTTCTACTTCCTTGTGAATAACGCCATCTATGCTTTCCAGAAAACTGAACAAGTCAGGGCAAGTTTCAACGAAGACACTATATTTTGTTGCCAGAGTGTTAAAAAGATAATAACCGAAATGTTCTACCAGTTCGGTTGCGGGCTTATCGAGTATGCCAGACAGCGCAGTGACCATGCTGAAGAGTTCGTTGTCTTTGTAGTCTTCTACAGAGGTATATATACCCGCGGAATCCGGATTGACCTGAGTAAGAATTTCTTCCCAGGTATCGATCCCAAATTCTTTTTCGATCATATCGTTAAAGGTGGTAAAAACTATCCCTTTCATATTTTTTGCCAACGGACATACAAGAGCCAGATTATAGCCGTGCCTCTGGATTCATGCTATAAAATGAACTGTTCAAAATAAATTCTATGGCCTTTATTAATGCATTCAATCCTGATAGTTGATGATGAGGAACTTGTCCTCAAGTCTCTTTCCAGCTGTTCCGTTCCTCCGATTACAGGGTTACCTGCTTTGTCGATCCACTGGAAGCGCTCCAGCATTGTATTACCCATCAATATGATCTGGTGATTACAGACCAGCGCATGCCTTCCATGTTTGGTGTTAATTTCCTGGAAAACCTGATGCAAGTGCAACCGGATATCAGGCGTATTCTAATAAGCGGATACAGTGATTTTCAGGATGTAGTAGATGCATTCAATACAGGCGTTATACACAAGTTTATAGTCAAACCATGGGATAACGCTGTTCTGATTAATCTGGTGGAGGAACAACTTGGTTATCAAAATGCAAAACGCAGGCATTCAGATGATCAGGAAAATGCAGCTGTATTGGCTAAACAGAAAATTACCGATAATGATAACCCTGAAGTCATTTCTCCAGGTGCTGAGTTAATTGAATTTCATGGCATTGTCACTGCTGACAAGGAATTGCAAAGGCAGCTGACGTTTATTACCAAGGTGGCCAGTTCAGATGCGCCTTTTTATATTAATGGGGAAACCGGAACCGGTAAGGAACTGGTAGCAAAGGCGATTCATGAAGAAAGCCGGAGAGCTGCTGGTCCTTTTATCGCAGTCAATTGTGCAAACCTGACCAAGGACTTGCTCGAATCACAATTATTTGGCCATAAGAAGGGCGCCTTCACAGGCGCCAATACTGATCAGGTTGGTTTGTTGGCGAGTGCGGATGGTGGGACTTTATTCCTTGATGAAGTCGTTGAAATACCGATTGAGTTACAGGCAAAGCTATTACGAGTCCTGCAGGAGAAAGAGTACACGCCAATTGGTGAAACCAGGCCTGTTCCGTTTGACTGTCAAATTATTTCAGCGTCCGCAGTCTCTCTTGCCGATGCGGTTGCAGCCAATGCCTTTCGTGAAGATTTGCGTTTTCGTCTAGAGGTGATGGTTATTATGTTACCGCCACTACGTATGCGTGGCAGTGATATAAGCTTTTTGTTTAATTACTTTTTAGGCAAAGAGATCGAACGACAGAATGTAGACATCGATGAGATTGATGAAGAGGTTTATAACTATATCACCAGTTATTCCTGGCCCGGTAATGTGCGGGAAATGGTTAATGTGTGTACTTATATCGTTGCCATGGCAAATGCATTTAGTGGCAGTATAACGGTAGACTGTCTTCCCAGAAATGCATTTAGCGCCCATCTCTCTACGTCAGAAACATCCATGTCACGGACAGATACATCTAATTCACCTTCTCCTGATGATGTAATTGTTGAAGCATCCGCTCCATTCATTTCTGTTCCAAAAAAGATAAATAAAAGTATTTTGCAGGATGCTCTGGAAAAGGCTGATGGAAATAGAAGTAGCGCTGCAAAATTACTTGGCGTTAGTCGCATGACCCTGTACAGAAAGCTTAAAGAGTTCGATCTCGATTAATCCAGTCTTTTTTTCCGTTCTCTGATACCCCCGGTATGACATTGTCACATTTCATTTTCCTGTTACAACCTTGTTACACATTAAGTGACAAGACAGTGACAGTATTGTTACACCCATCCTCCCCAAAAATACCCTAAGTTACTGAAAAATATCAATTAAAAAAGTTGGCACGCGTCCTGCAATACTTAATGCATGCGGAACAATAATGTTTCGTAATACAAAGTAACTATAAAACCTAAACTTTTAAATAAACTTAAATAAGGAAACTTGAAAATGAAAACATTAAATAAAATCGCTGCTGTTGTTGCTCTTGGTTCAATCGTATCTGCTCCTGCATTTGCACAGGATCTTGCTATCGACAGCGCTAAAGTAAACATGACTATTGGCCTGTACGCAGCTGTTGCTGATTTTTCAGACCTGATTCTGACTACTACTGACACTGATGGTGCTGCTGGTGCAGTTTACTCAGATTCAATGAACTTCAACCTTGAGTCAAATGGTCAGGTTCGTGTTGTTCTTGAAGGTACCAGCCTGGTTAATGGTGATGACGTTGTAACACCTGAGTATAGCCTGGATGATTCCGGTCTGACTTTTGATACTGCCGCTGACTCTACTCACAATGCTAGCCATAAAGTTGCAGCCAGTGTTGCATTGGGTGAGATTTCTGCTCAGCACGCTGGTGGATATGAAGGTGATATCTTCCTGACAGTTTCTGCTATCTAAGTCCCTCGCTTGTTTCAGAATGGAAAGCGGGGAGTCGAACTCCTAACCGGCTCCCCGTTTTCCAATATTAATAGAGGAACCAACTAATGAAAAAATTTACCAGGCTGCTCATTAACGCCATTACACTTCTAGCTTTTCTGTTTTTTGTAAACGACTCTTTCGCTGGTGAATTTGCTGTCTCTCCAATGTTAATAGATATGCAAGGATCTCCCAGGGAGTCCAAGGAATTCTCTTTTACCCTTTTCGGTAAAAGTAATACCAATGTCCGTATTTCCTTTTTTGATATGAATCAGCTGGAAACTGGTTACATGGGATTCGTTGAATCCTCAGTTGATAACACCGAATTTATTGCCAATTGGATAGAACTGGATAATGACCGCTATCGTCTGCGTGAAGATGAATCTGTCCAGGTCAACGGAATCATTAATATTCCTGCCCGCGCTGCTGGTAGCCATCAGGTAGCGATCATGATTGAAGAAGAAGTCCCCGAAGAAGAAAGAGGCGGTATTTCCGTCAAGGTCCGTTATGCGGTTGTATTAACACTGTCGATAGACGGCCGAACCAAAGGTCGAATCCAGACCAGTTTCGAAGAACTTACCCTGGTTGAACTGGAAGACGGTACCTACATGGAAGGCTATTTCCAAAATAATTCAGCTACAGATGAGTGGCTCTTTTCCGAAGTACAGCTACGTGGTGAAGATAAACGTTTACTTGAGCGCGTACAGCTGAAAACACAGTCTGCCTGGCAACGTGCCGATGCCGGCTCAAGAGTATTCCCTGGTGCACGAGTCCGCGTTTACGGAAAAGTTACCAAGCCAATTGTCGGTGGTGAATACAACATCATGGTACGTAATGAATTTGCAGGTAAGTCTCAACCTGTTTATCGAGACGTTTTTTCTCTTAAATCACGCTTGCCTGGAGAGGAATTCGACCCTCTTGCTGCCGAACAAATTGCAAAGGTTCCTGCAGGCGAGGTGAGCATCAACCCTGATGCTGTTGAAGTAGCCATTCGCAACAATGGTACCTCTTTCTCCACCTTTTACATCGTCAATAACAAGGCTGAAGCGGTAGCAATCGATTTTCCTGCCAGCATGGATAACATTGACGGCCTGGGCGTGAAAAGCTTTCAATTTTACCCCGCTAATGTACAACTGCAGCCAGGCATGCGTTCACGTGTAGTGCTGCGACAAAATCATCTATCCGACCAGAACTACGGCAATATTCGCTTCCAGGCCGAAATGAAAGCCGGAGCAGAAAATACAGTTTTAGAAATACCAACAATCGCCGGGCTGTAAAAAAATGAAAATATGCAAATTAATAGTCATTGTATTCAGCCTTGTGATAGCAGGGTGTGCCAGTCTTCCTGAATCTGATCAGCAATCATCGATAGCCGATCAGATTTGGGAAGGCTCAATGGCACCACCAATCACTCAGCGTTACCCGGTGCTTGAATATTCAGCACAATCCAGTTTTCAGCAGGTTGTAATGAATGAGGAAGACTATTTTCAGTGCACTGATCAGGATGTATCAAGTCTTACGGATGAAATCCCTTTGCTTGATGTCTCTTTTATCGAAGCAGATGTGCTTGATGCCTTGCTGGAACTGAGTTTGTTAACCGGGGTGTCCATTATTACCGATGACTCCATCGAAGGAATCGTTTCTATTAATTTCGCTAACAAATCACTTGAAGAAGTAATTCAGGCAATCATTGCGCCAGGTAACTTCGGCTACAAGGTATTTGACTCATTTATCTATGTCGGTAGTCAGAACCCAACCTCATCTTCTTTTCATCTGTTGTCTGAAAGCTGTGTATACAAACCGGTTTTTTTACACCCCAATCAGGTTGTTGAAATGCTGACACCTTACTATCAGCAATATGTGAATTATCGCGATGGCCATGATTACCTGTCTATTGTCGCACCAGAGTCTATTCAGCAACGTATTCAAAAAGATATCAGGGTATTTGATCAGGCCCCTCAACAGATTCTTATGGAAATGAGTATCGTTGAAGTTAGTGAAGAAGCCCTTGATCTGCTAGGTGTTAAATGGAGAGGTAATGTCCCTTCCGGAGAACTACTGCTACAAAATGGCGGTGGCAACAGCAGCCTGTTTACCTTTTATGATCCTCGTGATTCGGCAAGTCCGGTTGCGCAGGCACTTATTGACTCCGTTAGTGCACTTAATACCGGAGAAGAAGTTCAGATACGCGCTATGCCCAGTATGGTTACCCTCAATGGCCGGGAAGCAAATTTTGCTTCTACACAAACCTCATGGTTAAAAGCATTAAACCAGGTTGGTGGCGGAGGCCAACGTACTTCTGTCAGTTATGGCGTGGATTTGAAAATCGTTCCCTATATTTCCCTCGATCATCAAATCCGCCTGGAAATAATTCAGGCATCAGTCAGTGACCTGACCAAGGATTTTGAGGATGACCCAAAGCTGATCAGTCATTCCATATCTACTTCTGTCCTTATGCGTGATGGAGAAACTCTTGTGCTTGGTGGTCTGCTGCAAAAGAAAAGGAGGAACAAGGGCTCTAAAGTACCCGGTGCATCAAGAACACCAGTATTGGGTGGATTGTTCAAGCATGACGAAACTGAAATGGTTAACACTGAAGTTCTGATTGTAATCAGACCGCAAATTCTTAACGCTAAACAGAATGGGTAGTAACAATGGGTAGTAACTACTATAAAAGCATTACAGTTTGTATAACCCTATGTTTTTTCAGTAATAAAGTTTGGGCAGCCAATTTTGGCAATGTTGAGAATAGTTCAATAAATGACTCGGCAGCGGTATGTCTGAGTTTGGGCGTATGGGCCAATATTACTGGCCTTGAAGACTTTGAGCTTCAAAACCAGGGTACTGATGGTGACGCTGGTACGCGCTATGAAGGCATGGAGGACTTTTTTCTTGAATCCAATTCGCCCGTAAGGGTAATGGTCGAAGGTGGCATGTTATCAAATGGTGAAGATTCCATTTACACGAATTACGCCATTGATGGCACCAATACAGTCTAAAACACTGAAGGTGATGGATCTCATTCGGGAAATCATGAGCTGAAAGCCACGGCTCAGTTGGGTCGAATCTCGGATCAGAAGGCGGGCGATTATTCCGGTATTGTTACCTTGACGGTAGTTCCCCAGGTAGGTGGCGGCGGTGGCTGTGGTTCGTTTGTTAACCGTTTTGTCAGTGAAGATGGCTGGGCCACTCTAGCCTATGAAGACCTTTACCCAAATATAGGCGATGGGGACTATAACGATATGGTTGTCAGATACTCTGTAGAAGAAAACTATAACGCTGACAACCAACTGGAAACTGTTACGTTGAAATTTGATCCTCTTGCCAGGGGAGCCGGGTATAACCATTCGTTTAGCCTGAGTCTTGATGGTGAGCTGGACAAGTCGAAGAATGTAAGCACCATCACCAATGAAGCTTTTGTGGGCGATGCTCTGATTTCTGTAAATTATACCGATGGTGGTAGTTACGACAGAACCTTCAATAATTATGACAAGGAAGATGATATAAGTGTTTTTAACAACACACTTTCCGTATTATCAGGGTATGCCAATGTAAGTGATGACGCGGCAGATGTTGAGGCAAAATACATAACCACAGTAAATATCACTCTGGCTAATCCTGAATTAAACCTGTGGTCTGATCGGGGCGCCGATGCATTATTATGGTACCGGCCATTTCTGCATGTGATGAATACCAGTAATGATATCGATTTGTCTGTCATCAATCCAAATGACGGTATGATTGATGAAAACGGCAACCCTTTTGGTCTGTTCGTACCATTTGACTGGCAGTGGCCCCTGGAGCGCGTGAACATTGAACAGGCTTACCCCGATTTTTCCAGCTACGTTGAAGCGTTGAGCGATGGTGAGCCGGCGGATTCCTTTGCCGAGCAATGGTATCTCACGCCGGCCAATGATGATCTTGTTTATTCCGGCGGTTCGGGTCAATAAATGGCAGAGTTATAGGCTAGCGGTTTTTTAGATTTTCGAGGAAAGCAGGGACGGTGGCCGGGACGCGGCGCACAAACACAAGCATGCCTGCGCAGAAAAACAGGATTGGCCAGGAGCCCCAGTAGGAAAAAGGCGTGCGACCAGAAAATATCTGCACTTCACCACGTAATACTTCTGCTGTGAACTGCCCGGTTTGCGAGACGATGATACCTTTCTCATTGATGATGGCAGAAACTCCATTATTGGTGGCTCTGACCAGGTAGCGGCCATTTTCAAGAGCACGCATGGCGGCCATTTCAAGGTGCTGCAGTGGTCCCCAGGATGCGCCAAACCAGGTGTCATTGCTGATAGTCACCATGAAGTCTGATTGTTTTGCATACTGTCGAACAAAATCCGGGTAAACCACTTCATAGCAAATAAAAGGTGCCATGGTATAGGGACCTGCGCTCAGCATGGACTGGCCAGAAGGGCCGGGTACAAGTGATGACATGGGTAAGTCAAAAATTTCCAACAGGGTGGAAAAGAGGGCACGCAGGGGAACGTATTCGCCAAACGGCACGAGTTTTTGTTTATGATAAATCCCCTCGCCATTCCCCAGGCTGGTGATACTGTTATGCAGGCCGGCTTGTGTTTCTCCAAAAATCCCGGTGACCAGTGTGGTATTGGTGGAACGGGCTTTATTTTCAAAATAGTCCAGTACGCGATTCGAGCGACCTGCTACATAGGGAATAGCGGTTTCCGGCCAGACAATGACATCGGTATCCCAGAGCGAGTCACTGAGTGCTTCGTAACGATCCAGGTTTTGCGCGATAAAATCCGCATCGAACTTTTGCCCCTGGTCAATATTCGCCTGCACCAGGCCGACTTCAATAATGGCGTCCTCAAGCGGTGTTACCCAGGTCAATTTTCCACTCAGTCCAGCCACTAGCCAGACAAAAAACAGGCCTGTTGGAATATAGGAGCGGGCAACCGTATAGGCCTTTCTTTCATCATGACGCTGCCAGATCAAAAACATTTCACCAAACCCGGCTCCAGACAAGGCCACTACCAGACTGATAGACAGCACGCCAAAAATTGGCGCAAGACCGGAAAAGCTGGATTGAATGTGCGGGTATCCCAAATATAGCCAGGGAAAGCCGGTAAGAAACCAGCTGCGAAACCACTCCCCCAATACCCAGAGGGCAGCAAAACCAAACATATAGAATGAGACATGGAAAAACCGTTGGTTTAACCAGCTTTGCAATGAATACAGCAGGGACAGTCCGGCAACAAAAAGAAAAGTCAGAAAGCCCGCGAGAAGTTCACCGGCATTGCCATAGACATTAATGCTTACAAAGACCCAGGAGGCGCCAACACCAAAGAAACCCAGGCCAAAAAACCAGCCAGTAATTGCCCCATGCCGTGGACTGGCAAATTTCAGGGCCACATAAAAACCCATCACTGAGGCAAAACCCAGCAACCATATATTATTGGGGCTAAACGCCAGGGGGGCGATGGCGCCACTTAAAAAGGCAATTATGCAGCGTCCAGGCAGGGAAGGGCGGAATCCGACTGGATGAGGAGAAAGGGCTGGTTCCGCACCTGTATCAGTCATCTTTGCTAGTCGTCAGATCCGTCAATGAACAGGGTCGTGACCAACAGCAGTCTGATCTGGCGGTTGTCGGCACTCAACACCTTGAACATGTATGGGCCGATTCCGACGCTTTCGTCGCGTTGCGGGATATGACGAAACTGGTTAACCACCAGGCCACCTATAGTGTCAAACTCATTATCCGGCAGGTTGCTATGAAAAAAAGCATTGAAGTCTTCAATCGGGGTGAGCGCCTTGATGGTATAGCTGTCCTTGTCATAAACCTTGATGTAATCCTCTTCATCAACATCGTACTCATCCTCGATTTCACCGACGATCTGTTCCAGCACATCTTCAATGGTGACAACACCACCCAGCCCGCCGTATTCATCGATAACAATGGCCATGTGATTTCTGTTCTCACGAAACTCCTTGAGCAATATGTTCAGGCGTTTTGATTCGGGAACATAAATAGCCGGCCGCAGCACATCTTTCAGATTGAATTTTCGTTGATCATTGATTAATACCAGTTCCAGCAAGTCCTTGGCCAGTAGTATACCGACCACATCGTCCTTGCTTTCTCCAATTACCGGAAAGCGGGAATGTCCGGCTTCAATTACCTTGGGAATAATTTCATCGGGGGAGTCGGTGATGTCGATAGTGGCAACCTGTGAGCGGGGAATCATAATTTCCCTTACCTGCATGTCAGTAACCTGCAGCGCCCCTTCAATAATGCTTAGACCATCTGCATCAATGACCTGGTTTTGTTCTGCCTTGCGTAGAAAGGTGACCAGACTCTTGGTGTCATCCACCTGGTCTGTAAACATGTTTGTCAGTTTACCGATCCAGGAAGAGTTTCCCGAATCGCTACTAGATTGGTCGTCACTCATCGCCTTTTATTTCCTGGTAGGGATCGGTATAGCCCAGTGTGTTCAGAATACTGATTTCCAGAGTCTCCATCTCTTCAGCTGCAGCAGCGTCCTCGTGATCAAAGCCCTGTAAATGTAGAACACCATGGACGGTAAGGTGGGCCCAGTGTGATTCAATGGATTTCGATTGTTGCGCTGCTTCCTTGATCACCAGTGGAGCACAAATTGCCAGGTCACCAAGTAGATTGATATCAGTGCCTGGAACCTTGGGGCAAGGAAAAGACAGGATATTGGTAGGTCCTTTTTTTTGTCGATAGGTTTCATTCAGGCTGGCGGACTCGCTCTCATCAATAATGCGAATACTCAGCTCGGCATTTTCAGCAATAGCAGCATCACTGGCACGGGGAAGAGACTTCAGTGTGGCTTCAGACCAGCATTGAAATTCCTGTGGTGTAGGCAGTATGGTTTCCGTGCTGGCGTTCATCAGCTCAATGGTCACGTTCATTTAAACGACCACTTTCCTGATTTTTTGAAGACTGGCTATCTGACGTCAGTTCAGTGATGGATTGTCGGTCATACTCATCATAGGCCTCGACCACCTGCTGGACTATGGGGTGCCTGACGACGTCTCTGGATTTGAAGTAGGTAAAACTTACCCCGTCCACATTTTCCAATATTTTACTTGCCTGAACCAGACCGCTGCCTGCGCCCTTGGGTAGATCAATCTGGGTAACATCGCCGGTGATCACTGCGGTGGAGCCAAAGCCAATTCGGGTCAGAAACATTTTCATTTGTGAGGTGGTCGTGTTCTGGCTTTCATCGAGAATAATAAAGGCATTGTTCAATGTGCGTCCGCGCATATAGGCAAGCGGAGCCACTTCAATAACATTTTTTTCAATTAAACGGCCAACACGTTCAAAGCCAAGCATTTCATAGAGCGCGTCATACAAGGGGCGCAAATAGGGGTCCACTTTCTGACTCAGGTCGCCAGGCAGGAAACCCAATTTTTCACCCGCTTCAACCGCAGGGCGCACCAGCAGGATACGACTGATCTGTTCCTTGATCAGGGCTTCCACCGCGCAGGCAACCGCCAGGTAGGTTTTGCCGGTACCGGCAGGGCCAATACCAAAATTAATGTCATGGCGCACGATGTCACGCACATAATTATTCTGATTTTGACCCCTGGGTTTTACCGAGGCCTTGGGTGTGCGCAATATTAAAAATGTATCGTTATTGTCTTCACTGTCAGCACCGGACGGGTGTTCTACAGTGGCGACCTTTTCAGGAGCAGAATTTTCCTGAGTAGCGACATTGATGCCTTCCTGAATAGCCATATGGATATTATCCGGTGCCAGATTTTGTGAATTCTGGGTCATTGCATACAACTGGCGAATGATACTGGAGGTACTTTTTACCGCTTCAGGAGCGCCGGTCAGCATGAATTCACTGCCACGATTTTGTATCTTCACCAGCAGGCGTTTTTCAATCTGTTTCAGGTGTTCATTAAGGCGTCCGCAAAGGTTAGCAAGACGTTGGGGGTTTTCGGGTTCCAGCACCAGGCGCTGGGAAAGGTTTTGACTAGTCATGTAGTGAGAGAACAGCCCTCCAAAGGCGGTAAATACAGGCAGAGTATACCAATTGAATACGAATTTTGTATTAATTTTTAGGCGGTTGGTATTTTATGGAATTTCACTAAGTGATTGATATTGATATTAATATAATAAAATTCTTGCCGGGGATACTGCTCACAAGTGCAAATTTATGCCCCTGCTGCCGGCATAGCTGAACTAAACCAGTTCGCCGCGAAGTGAATTTGGCAGGGCGGCAGCTATTTTCATATCAACGATCTGACCGATGATGGCGTGGGACTCTGCCCTAAAATTAACCACCCGGTTATTTTCTGTACGGCCCTGCAGTTCACCTGGATCCTTCTTGGAAACCCCGGTGACCAACACCGGTTCGGTAGTACCCACCATGGCTTCACTGATAGTGGCCGCATGCTGCAATATCCGGGTCTGCAGTATATTCAGGCGCTGTTTCTTTACTTCCATTGGGGTGTCATCGGAGAGATCAGCCGCGGGTGTGCCCGGACGAGCGCTATAGATGAAACTGAAGCTATGATCGAAGCCAATCTCATTGATAAGGTTCATGGTGTCTTCAAAATCTTTTTCGGTTTCACCAGGAAAGCCAATGATGAAATCAGAGGAAATACTGATATTGGGGCGGATGGCCCGCAGCTTCCTGATAATGGATTTGTACTCGAGCACGGTGTGATTACGTTTCATCAAGGCTAGTATGCGGTCAGAGCCATGCTGAACTGGCAAATGCAAATGACTCACCAGTTCCGGCACACTGTCATAGGTGTCGATCAGATTCTGATTGAATTCCACTGGATGAGAGGTGGTGTAGCGGATACGATCGATACCGTCTATGGCGGCGATATAAGTCACCAGGGTTGCCATGTCGATGATTTCGCCATCATGACTGAGTCCGCGGTAGGCATTGACGTTCTGGCCCAGCAGGTTTACTTCTCTCACCCCCTGATCCGCGAGGTGTACTGCTTCGGCGAGGATATCATCCAGCGGTCTGCTGACTTCTTCACCACGGGTATAAGGCACTACGCAAAAAGAACAGTATTTGCTGCAGCCTTCCTGAATGGTCAGAAAAGCCTGACATTCCGAAACGGTGGGCTCTGGCAGGCGGTCAAATTTCTCAATCTCTGGAAAACTGATATCCACCACTGGTTTGCTGCCGCCCGATGCATCCAGCAGTTCTGGCAGGCGATGCAGGGTTTGTGGACCAAATACGACATCCACATAGGGCGCGCGTTTGCCAATCATTTCGCCTTCCTGACTGGCAACGCAGCCACCTACGGCGATCTTCATGCCTGGTTTGGCCTTTTTAAGTTCACGCCAGCGGCCCAATTGATGAAATACTTTTTCCTGGGCTTTTTCTCTTATAGAACAGGTATTTAACAAAAGGAGGTCGGCTTCTTCGGCGGTGTCGACACGCTCCATATCGCGATTTTCATGCAGCAGGTCGAACATACGCGCGGAGTCGTATTCGTTCATCTGGCAACCATGGGTTTTGATAAATACTTTCTGCGCCATAAGCTTGTCTTGTTACTTACAATAGATACCCGGTCTGGCAAGGGGACTTGCCGGAAATGAGGGCGGATTATAGCGGTATCGGGAAAAACTCTCTAGAAAAGTCGTTACTGATGCTTAAAGTCGTTACACTGCCCTTGAAATTGGAGAAAAAAGCCTGATATTAGCAATGGTTAATTCATCAGGTAGCAGGCAAAAATGGCTAATTCCACAAAAGAACCTACAGAAATCTATAAAATCTCTTTCCTGAACAAGGGTGAGATATATGAAGTCTTTGCCAAGCAGGTCTATTCCAGTGATCTATATGGCTTCATAGAAATAGAAGATTATATTTTTGGTGAACGCTCCCAACTTGTGGTTGATCCGAGCGAGGAAAAACTGAAAGCTGAATTTGCCGGGGTTAAACGCAGTTTCATCCCCATGCAGGCCATTATTCGTATCGATGAAGTCGAAAAGGAAGGGGTCAGCAAAATCAGCAAAGGCGATAATGTTTCGCCATTCCCCACCCTGATTTCGCCTCAGGCAAAAACACCGGATAAATAATATTCCCCACACTATTCACGATAAAAAGCAGGTTCCTGGCCTGCTTTTTTTTTGGCCAAATTTTAGCCAGACTGCCAGCAAATATTATTTATTAGCCTGAAAAGCCTGTTTGCCGGTATGAACCGGCTGGCCTTCCTGGTGAGTTTGCGGAAAAATGCAACTCCATGGGCTCTTTAACATGCCTTGCTTACGCCGGGCATAAACGATGTTGATTGGAGAAAAATATGGCAGATAAATTACCCCAGGAAATGGAATCGGACAGCTGGGCCGGTGAGATGGGTGAAAAATGGAATACCTATGTCGATCAGTTCGAGGGCATGATTGCGCCGGTAGGGGCTGCGGCAATTGAGTACGCGGCTTTTCAGCCAGGCGAACGGGTCATTGATATTGGATGCGGCGGTGGCGCCACTACTTTTGATATTGCGCGGCAAATTAGTGATGGTCATGTGACTGGTCTGGATCTTTCCCGGACGCTGGTGGATACCGCAAATCGACGCCTGACAGAATCGGGCTTATCGAATATTGATTTTATCTGTGACGATGCATCAACCAGTAAGGTGACAGATTATGATGTTCTGTTTTCCCGTTTTGGCGTGATGTTTTTTGAAGACCCTTATGCAGCCTTTCAAAATATGCGTCGTTTCCTCAAGGATACTGGTCGTATCAGTTTTGTCTGCTGGGGCCCTCCCACCGAACAACCCTGGGTCGGGCAGCTAATGGCAATCGCCGGCAAGTATGTTGAATTACCCGCGCCAGTGCCTAATGCGCCGGGGCCTTTTGCTTTTGGTAACCAGGATTATCTACGCGATATTCTCGAGACAGCCTCGTTCAACAATCTGGATATCACGCTGTGGCGTGGCAAGCAGCAATTAGGGGGCGAGCAGGCCTCGCCGGAAAGTGCTGCGCGCTTTGTCATGGATGCGCTTTTTCTTGGTGATGCCCTGGCGGATCAACCCGATGAAATAAAACAACAGGCTTACCAGGAAGCTGTTGAGTTACTGCGCGGCTATAGCACGGGTAACAGGGTAGAACTGGAAGGCTGTGCCTGGCTGGTTAAGGGCAGCTGTTAAGCGGGATTTTATAAGAGCAGTAACAGGCAAGGAGCAGTAGCGTGGCAAACTTTTTAATTACAGGTGGTACCGGCTTTATTGGTAAGCAGTTGGTGGCACAACTGGTGAGTGCAGGCCATGAAGCGGTTGTAGTGACACGTCGTCCTGAAAAACACGAGGCAGCCTTTGCTGAAAAGGTGCGCTATATCGGTAGCTTTAGTGCTATCGACAACAGTGCCTGTTTTGACGCTGTCATCAATCTCGGTGGAGAGGGAATTGCGGATAAACGCTGGACTGTTAAACGCAAACAGCAATTACTGGATTCTCGCCTGGGTTTGACCAATCACCTGGTGAAATGTCTTGCACGGCTGGAAAAAAAACCGGAAGTGATGATCAGTGCTTCTGCTGTCGGCTGGTATGGTGCCCATGATGAAACACCGCTGACAGAAACTTCTGCCTGCCATCAGGAATTTTCCCATGAGCTTTGTGATGCCTGGGAAAAGGAGGCTGCGGCAGCAGAGGAGCTGGGGATTCGCCTTTGCATTATTCGCCTGGGTATTGTGCTGGGAAAAAATGGCGGCGTGCTGAAAAGAATGTTGCCTCCCTTTTACTTCGGCCTGGGTGGTCCTATTGGCTCGGGTAAACAGTATATGTCATGGGTCCATCTGAATGATGTGATCAGGGCACTGCATTTCCTGGTAAATGATGTTGGTCTCAGTGGGGTGTTTAATCTGACAGCGCCAGGCACCGTTAGTAATTCACAGTTCACCCGGGCTATTGGCACAGTGATTTCCCGGCCAACATTTTTCCCGCTACCCGAATTTGTCGTGAAAATCATTTTTGGGGAAATGGGAGAGCGTTTGCTACTGATGGGCCAGAATGTTGTGCCGCATAATCTGCTGCAAGCCGGATTCAGCTTTGATTATCCACAGCTCGATGACGCGTTGACTGATATCCTCGCTCGTTGATTCCCTGGAAAATGAGTGCAGAAGCTCACATTTTTCGGCATGTTTTGCAGGTGAGATGTGAAACAGATCATGATTTATGTTTTTATGCATACTTTCCTCAAGCAGCGAGCCCTAGAATCTGATGTTATTTCAGATCATAGAGATTTCTAGGATAGAGATTTCTAGGAAGATATTTATAACAACAAAAAGTAACGACATAGAAAGACATAGAAACGACAGCTTTGGGTAAATTATGAAAGAAAGACGCGCATTTCCACGATATCCAATTACTTTTCCGGTGAAATTTGGACTCAATGGCGCTGAGGATAATCTCAAGTACGAATCTGAATGTGTGGATATATCCCGCTCCAGTATTCAGATCAGCTGCGACAGCGAGCTGGTTGAGGCCTTATTGGCCAGTGATGAGTATCCCCACACCGCGACCCTGGACTTTATCATTCCTGAAGATAAATCAGCTTTTCGTGTTGCCGGACAGGTGGTCACCCATAGAAGGTTATCGCAAAATAATTATTATCTGGTGCTGGTGTTTATTGATTTTCATGAAGGCAGCGATGAGCAACTGGTCGAGGATCTGAAGGCTTTTGAGCCCTGCGGGTTTCGCCTGGGACCTGTCTGAGTTTGTGGTCAGCCAGTCGTGAGCAAATCATGGCTAACTAGTCACCTTGCCATTGAGTTCAGTGTCTAGCCTGCTTCCACCCAGTTAGCCAGCGTGCCTACCCATTCTTCACTGTCGTTCAAACAGGGCACCAGGGTGACCGATTCGCCGCCGGCTTCCTTGAATACTTCATCTCCCTGCATTTCTATTTCTTCCAGTGTTTCCAGACAGTCGGTTATAAAGGCCGGGCACAGTACCAGTATGTTCTTTATGCCTTTACCTGCCAATTCCTTCAAGGTTTCCTCGGTACTGGGTTCAAGCCACTTTGCCCGTCCCAGTCTGGATTGAAATGTAACGCTGTATTGATCACTACTTAAGCCACTTTGTTCAACAAACAAACGTGTGGTTTCCATCACTTGATGGCGATAGCAGGTGGCATGGGCTGGCGACGGCACGTTACAGCAATCTTTTGTTTTCAGGCAATGGGAACCTGTTGGGTCAGCCTTGGTCAGATGCGACTCGGGCAGGCCGTGATAACTGAACAGGATATGATCATAGGCTGACTTCTTATTCAGGTATGATTCGGCACTTTTTACCAGGGCATTAATGTATTCAGGCCGGTCATAAAAAGGCTTGAATGGTCGCAGTGTGACGTTCAGTGAATGCTTTTTGATGACTCTTTGCGCTTCCACGATAGAAGTAGTCACTGTGCTTTCTGCGTAATGAGGGTAGAGCGGAATAAATACAATTTCCTCCACACCTGGCATGTCAGCCAGTTTTAATAGTTCCGATTCAATGGAAGGATTGCCATAGCGCATGCTCATCGCCACTGGCACGTCGGTTTTTGCCTTTAGCGCGGCGAGTAAATCCCTCGATAGGGCAACCAGAGGTGAGCCTCTGTCTGTCCAGACACTTTGATAGGCTTCGGCGGACTGCCTGGGTCTGAAAGGTAAAACAAATAGTCCAACGATAAGACGACGCAGGATCCATGGTAGCTGGATAACGTAGGGATCCATCAGAAACTGATTCAGGTAACGACGTACTGAAGCAACATCAGCGTTATCCGGTGAACCCAGGTTGGCAAGTAAAACAGCTTGGTTTTTCATAGATCTATTGGCACCAATTTTTCGTATTATCAGGGTATATGCATATTATGCAGACAGCAGTGTGTCCTTGGCATTACCCGGCATTATATGTCACCTGAATACGTATTACCTGAGCCAATGGATGTGATGCAATACCTTAAAGAGATAGATAGATGAATAAAACCGATTCCCCAAGACAATTAATCTTACTGGCCCATGGCAGCAGGGACAGCAACTGGTGCGCAACTTTTGAAAACGGTTTGCAGGTAATCAATGGCGCTCTTGCGCAGGATGCCTGTCTTGCTTATATGGAAATGGCCTCCCCCAGTCTTGAGACAGTGATCACTGATCACTATCTTCGCGGCGTTCGGCACTTTAATATCCTGCCACTGTTTTTTGCCGCTGGCCGACATTTGCTGCATGATGTCCCTGAACAAATTGAAAACCTTCAACAGGCACATCCGGGTCTTGATATTCGTTTGCTGGAAGCTGCAGGCAGGCAGGATGATTTCTGGCACGCACTTGGGGCTATGATTGCTTCAGTATATGAACTGAACGAAGTTGAGAAAGTGCCTCTTGATACCATCAAAAAAGCCGCGAATGCGAAATAGGAATTTGTATTAACTAGTGACAACTCCACAACAAAAAAAAATAAAAGTTGGAATAAGCAGTTGTCTGCTGGGGGATGAAGTCCGCTACAATGGTGGTCATAAACATTCCTCCTTGTGTACGCGTGATCTTTCCACCTATTTTGAATTTACGTCAGTGTGTCCGGAAGTAAGTATCGGCCTTGGTGTCCCCCGCAAACCTATTCGTCTGGTGGGTAATCCCCAGGATCCTGACATTGTCGGCGTGGATAATCCCGAACATAACGTGACCCGGGCCATGAAGGATTATTCCCGGGAAAAGGTTAGGGATCTTGCCGAACTCAGCGGCTATATTTTTATCAAGGGTTCGCCAAGCTGCGGACTTTTCCGCGTCAAGGTATATAACGATAAAGGTTTTCCGCAGGAGCAAATGGGGCGTGGTGTTTATGCCAGGGCAGTGACAGATACTTATCCTTTGCTGCCGGTAGAAGAGTCGGGACGCCTGATGGATGCTGTGTTACGTGAAAATTTTATTACCCGGGTTTTTGCCTACGATAATTTTTCAGATTTGAAAAAATCTGGCCTCAGCCCAAAAAAACTCATCGATTTTCACTCTTCCTACAAGTACACACTGATGGCTCATGATCCGCAGTCCTATTCAGGCCTGGGAAGAATGTTGGCGGATATTGGCAGGCAGGATGTGGACACGCTTGCTGAGCAGTATTTTACCGCGTTGATGGAATCCCTTGCTAAAAAAGCTACCCGAAAAAGTAATACCAATGTGTTGATGCATCTGCAGGGTTATCTGAAAAATGACCTGGGTCCCCGTGAAAAGGAATCCCTGGGCAAGTTCATTGATCAATACCGTAATGGCATCGTGCCCTTGATTGTTCCGGTGACGCTGTTGAGAAATTATTTTCACAGTTACCCCAATGACTACATTGCCCGGCAATCCTATTTACAGCCCTATCCGGACGATCTCAGCCTGAGGAATCAGATTTAAACATGCCCAACTCACTTTGCTGGTTCCGCTCCGATCTCAGGGTGCGGGATAATCTGGCCCTTCAATCCGCTGTCGTCAAAGGACCCACCATAGGACTTTATATTGCCACGCCAAAACAATGGCAAGAGCATCATGATGCCCCGATCAAACTGGATTTCTGGCGTCGTAATCTACTGGAACTGAAAGCAAGCCTGTCAGAGTTGGGCATCCCTCTGGTGATTTGCCAGGTGCCTGATTACGCTGCCGTCCCTGTCGTTATCAAGGATGTAATAGAGAAGCTGGAAATCACCTCGCTGACTTTTAATGCCGAGTATCCTTTATATGAGGTACGCCGGGATGAAGAGGTCAGCATGCTCTGCAAGGCGCTTGGTGTTGAGGTAGAGGCATGCCATGACCAGGTGCTGTTAGAGCCAGGATCAATTCTCAATAATAGCGGTGAGCCCTTCAAGGTTTTTACCCCTTTTTCGAAAAAGTGTCGGGCTAATTTATATGTACCTGAATCTGTCAGCACTATTTCAGCGCTCAAATCATCTGCGTCAGCGTTAGTCGCAATCGAAAAACAATCAATCTCTGGTCAATGCAGTTTGCAGGAGGTGGACTGGCCGCAAGCCAAAGCTGACTGGGCCGATCGTTGGCCTGCCGGTGAGGCTCATGCGAAAAAATTACTTAAAGAGTTTAGTGGTACAGGGATAAAGGATTACAAAAAATACCGTGATTTTCCTGCCATCACCGGCACCAGTTCGTTATCGCCATGGATTAATGCCGGTGTTATTTCCATCCGGGATTGCTGGCGTCAGGCTACTGCTTCACATCAAGGCGAGGGTCCGGAAACCTGGAAGAATGAATTGTTATGGCGGGAATTTTATCGCCACATCTTTTTCCATTACCCTCATGTCAGTAAAAAGCAGGCATTCAAGAAAAATGTGGGGCATGTTCCCTGGCGTCATGATGAGGCCGAATTCAGAATGTGGTGCGAAGGTCGTACAGGTATTCCTATAGTTGATGCCGCCATGCGCCAGTTGCTTGAAACCGGCTGGATGCATAATCGTTTACGTATGATTACTGCCATGTTTCTCAGTAAGCAATTACTGATCGACTGGCGTTGGGGTGAACAATGGTTTATGCAGAATCTGATCGACGGTGATTTCTCCGCCAATAATGGTGGCTGGCAATGGAGTGCATCAACAGGTACTGATGCAGTCCCGTATTTTCGAATTTTTAATCCAGTGACCCAGTCGCGCCGCTTTGATGAAGCAGGGAACTTTATTCGTCACTTTGTCCCGGAGCTCGAAGAGTTGGATGGTAAGGCAATTCATGAGCCTGGATTTTTCAAACCCGAGCAATACCCGGCACCAATGATTGATCTGAAATTTGGCCGCGAAAGGGCGCTTGCTGCATTCAAGGCAGAATAGTAGCTCATCTGGTCTTTTTTTTTAAAAGTTAAAAGTTAAAAGGGACGATTGCAACTTAGTAAAAGTTAAAAGGGACGCTTGCAACTTAGCAACTTAAGGAAAATGTATGGTTGCTAAGTTGCAAGTATCCTTATTAATCTATTTCTTAAGTTGCTAAGTTGCAAGCGTCCCTTTAGACAGGTCATTGTTGTGAATGGACTTTCCATTATCTTTCCTGTATATTTCAAAGTCTCTTCTGAAGTATTAAATTCCCGGTCTGAAAATAATTATTAATCATTACCTGGCATGTTATTGCCAAGTTGTGTCGTTTATTAATTGTTTTATTTGTTAGGTTTTCAGTTCGGAAAGTGGGAGGTATGTATCAGCTCTGCGCGAAGAGCACAGTTTTGCAAGGCCTTGCTTTGGATGACACTTTTGTCCACCAAGATGTCTGTGTGTGCTGCAGATATTTCACTAATCTCCGACACTGTACTCTCCACTGAAGGATATTTTGTCATTAGCTGGGCCTCTGTGTCTGACCCTGACAGTCCTGTTATTCTTCAGCAATCTCCTTCAGAAAACTTCGGCGTCACTGTCACCCGCGAATTCAATGTTCCCCCAAACAGCAGTATCACTATTACTGGTTTGCAAGACGGGCAATATTATTTTCGAGCCAAAGCCCAGGATGAATCAGCTTTCAGTAATGTCCTGATGGTCGAAGTTGCCCATCACAGTTTGTTGCGTGCCTTAAGCTTTTTCGCTATCGGTCTGATCCTTTTTCTAATTCTTCTTGTAACCATTATCAGTGGCAATCGCACCATGATGGTCAAGGATGCGTTAACCGGCAGGGAGGATGGCAATGCAAGCTAGTATTTTGTCCCCCTCTATCGCATTTATTATCCTGCTTTTTTTTGGTGTTTTATGGGTTGTCTTTGGTTGGTGGCTTGGTCGGAACAATGAGTCTCTGGATGACTATATGCTGGCAGGACGTAATGTAGGTCTTGCCTTTGCCTCTGCTACCGCAATGGCAACCTGGGTAACCAGTAATACAACAATGACAGCGCCACAACTTACTTACCAGCTTGGAGTTTGGGGCATGGTGGGATATTCACTGGGTGCTGTTGGTTTGCTGATGTTTGCTCCCCTTGCAAGACGCATCAAAACATTACTTCCTCACGGTTTTACCTCTGGCGACTTTATTCGCAGAAGATACGGCAATGCTGCATGGCGTGTCTTTCTGTCGATTTCATTATTTTATGCCCTTGGCTGGCTGATTAGTCTGGGCATGGCTGGCGGAATTCTGGTCAATGCGCTGAGTGGGCTGAATTATCACCTGGGAATGAGCATCATATTGCTGGTCTGTGTGTCGTATACATTACTGGGCGGATTGCGCGCGGTCATCGCCACAGACTTTATTCAGACCATAATTATTCTTCTCGGGGTAATTATAATTGCTTTTCTGGTACTTAAAAACGTGGGAATGGAAACGCTCCACACAAATCTTCAGGAAGAACATCCCATGCTGCTCAATCTGTTGTTCCCTGCCGCAATTATGTTTCTGTTTAATAATTTGTTATTCGGCGTAGGCGAGATTTTTCATTCCAATGTATGGTGGTCCAGAGCTTTCGCATTTCGCGCAGATACCGGTGCTCGCGCCTATACTATAGCGGGGCTGTGCTGGTTTCCTATTCCTATTGTCGCGGGCTTCATTGCACTGGCGGCGCCGTCACTGGGACTGAACGTTCCCTCTGCAGATATGGTGGGTCCAATGGTCGCGGGTAATCTTCTGGGTACAACCGGAGCGATTGTTGTTTTTATTGTCGTATTTTCTGCACTTGCTTCCAGTCTGGATTCCTTGTTGGCTGCAACATCAGACCTTATAACCCAGGATATTTATCGTGGACACATCAAGCAGGGTGCCTCTGATGCAGACTGTTTTCGTGCCAGTCGCTGGATTATTGTTGGTCTGGGTTTATTTACCTGGATCCTGTGCGTACCCAGACTGACAACTCTTGCTTCACTGCTATATTTCACCGGTGCTTTTGTAGCCAGTGCAATTTGGCCCATCGTTTTCGGCCTGTATTTCAAATGGGTCGGTGGTAAGGCGGCAACACTGGCCATGATCTCTGGCACAATTTTGGGATTACTGGCGTATTTCCAGATTGGTTTTTATGTCGCGGCTCTGGTTTCCTGTGCCGTCTCATTACTGGTGATCGTTTCAGTAAGCCGACTTGAGAAGGTGAACTTTAATTTCGATACATTAACAGGAGAAGGCCCATGATTAGTCTGGGTGCACTGACCATTCTGGTCTATTGCGCTTTATGCGTCACTATCGCAACGCCCATCGGGCTATTGATTTTGTTATTAAGAGACTACAAAGAGGGGAGATTGTGGTGAGCGGGAAAACATCGAACAATACCCGGCAAAATCAGGACACTGATAATTATGCTGGAAAACGAGACATGCCCGAGGTTTATGGCGATGCTCATCCGAAAAGCCTGTTGCGCGCAATTCAGGAAGAAGGTGAACATCTGATTTCACTTGAAAATCAGCATGTATTGTCAGCAGATCAGTTTGATGAGATTACCGTGCTGCAGTTATTCAGACTGGCTGCTAAATATGAAAGTAACCCCGGTCGCTTCAGTTCGCCGCTACAGGGCAAAGTGCTTATCAGCGCTTTTTATGAGCCCAGCACCAGAACCCGTTTGTCATTTGAAAGTGCCTGGCATCGCCTTGGTGGCGATATTATGTCTATTACTGATCGTTCAACAACTGGAATTGCCAAAGGTGAGTCACTGGCAGATGTTGGTGAGATGTTTAACAATTATGCCGATTGTGTGGTTCTCAGAGATACCCGTGAAGAGTCTTTATCGGAAATGATGAGCTCACTACGCATCCCCATTATTAATGCTGGTAACGGCATTATGGAACACCCTACACAGGCCATGGCAGACCTTTACACTATATTTAAATGGCGTCCCGCACTGATTAACAGGGATGTTGAAGAAAAAGACAAAATCAAGATTGGTATTATCGGTGTGGCTCACAAAATGCGTACCGTAAGAAGTCTGTTAAAAATATTTTCAGTTTTTCCCCAGGCCTTTAGTGAAATTCATATTTTTTCCAATGATCCGGATGAAGATGACAGTGGATTGCTGGATGAGATGCGGGAAAGGGGCTTGAATATTATTGAAGGTGGTAAATTTGAAGACACGGTGACTGATCTTGATGTTATCTATATTAATGCTATCGCATGGGTGGGTGATAGCTTCAAAACCTATGGTGAGGATTTCAGGCTGGATTCTTCAACGCCATTCAAGGAAGACGCTATCGTGCTACATCCTTTAGCGCGGGGTGAGGAGTTGTCTACCGAGCTGGATAACACATCTCACAACTGGTACTTCTCACAGGCCAGAGGCGCAGTATTTGTCAGGATGGCTTTGTTAACCTGTCTTGTTCATCGTGTGGGCAGGGTGCTGGATGTTGTTTGATTGTAATAGGGTTACTTTAAACCCAATGGCTCTGGTGGGTCTGGTAGTGATTGCAGTCAGTTGAATTTTCAGTTCCTGTTTTATTAACTTTTTATAACATGATCAGAAGGAATCTATGTGCGGAATAGCAGGCATACTCCATGCCGATAAAACTAAAATAATCGATCCCCAGTTATTGGTAAATATGGCAGCGATACAACATCATCGTGGCCCTGATGGTTTTGGCGTTAAAACCTTTGATGATCAAGGGGTCGGTTTTAGTCATGCAAGACTTTCCATCATTGATCTTGATGAGAGTCGAGGCAAGCAACCTTTTGCAAGTGAGGATAATCGATTACTGCTTTCCCATAATGGCGAGTTTTATGATTATCAGCGAATTCGTGCACGACTGACGGCCCAGGAAGCAAGATTTTCTTCCAAGAGTGACTCTGAAATCATCCTGCATTTATTTCCCCGTTATGGCCTGGAAACTACTCTTGAAAACCTGCGGGGTGAATTTGCTTTTTCCCTGTATGACCGAAAGGAAGAAACCCTTTACCTGGTGCGAGACCGCTTTGGTGTTAAACCTTTGTACTGGGCCCAGACCGGTGACTCCCTGGTTTTTGGCTCAGAGCTGAAAGTTTTATTTGCCCATCCCCAGGTGAAGAGACAATTTGCTTCAGAAGGTCTTTATCACCAGCTCATGCAAACCATGGTGCCCGGCACCACGGCCTTTAGTGATATTCATCAGGTCAAGCCCGGCCATGTGGTCACTATTAAAAGAAGAGATAACAAGCTGGAAATTAACCAGCACAAATACTGGGATCTTGATTTTCCAAGAGAAAATGAACGCGAGCCCATGAGCGAAAAAGAGGCTATCGAATTGACGCGGGAGGGACTTCTCAATGCGGTCAATCACCGCATGGTCGCTGATGTCCCGGTGGGCTGTTATCTTTCAGGCGGTATCGACTCATGTGCGATTCTGGGGCTTGCCTCGGCATGCGCACAGCAACCGGTCAAGGCGTTTACTATCGGTTTTGATGATGCTGCCTATGATGAAAGTGCCATTGCCACAGAAATGGCCGAAAGCTGCGGTGCTGACCAGGACATAATGAGGTTGTCAGGGAATGAATTATACGGACATTTTGAGGAGACCCTCTGGCATACAGAGAGAACTATCTATAACACCCTGGGCGTTGCCAAGTTACTCATGAGTCGTCACGTTAACAAGAATAAATACAAAGTGGTTATGACCGGGGAAGGCTCAGACGAATTGTTTGGTGGATATCCTGCTTTCCGCCGTGACATGTTTTTGCACGGGCTAGACACGCTGAACTCCCATGAAAAAGCAGAATGGCATTCCATGCTCAATGAGAGCAACTCGCTTTTCACCGGTGCAATGTTGGCACGTGAGCAGGTGGATGATCCGGACCTGCATATCAAGGTTGGATTCACACCCAGTTGCCTTCAGCCCTGGCTGGCCTGTGCTGATTTCGTGCCGTCACTTCTCTCCGAGGACAAGCGCAGAGAACTGGTTGGCTATAAACCAGGCCAAGCGATTGCCGATACCCTGGATGAAGAGCAGATGCAGGGACGCCATGCGCTGGATAAAGCGCAGTATGTCTGGTGCAAGACCATGCTCGAAGGCCAAATACTAACCTGGGGCGGCGACAGAGTGGATATGGCTAACTCTATGGAAGCTCGCCCGGCATTTCTTGACCACCATCTGGCGGCAATGGCAGTCAAACTTCCACCTCAATATCGAATTAAGGGTCGTACAGAAAAATGGGTGTTACGGGAAGCAATGAAAGGTATTTTGCCGGAAGTACTGTATAAGCGTGAAAAATTTGCCTTCATGGCACCACCAGCCCATACCGATGAAAAAAAATGGGCTCAGATGAAACTGATTTCAGATAAACATCTCGGTAAAGAGGCAGTGGAAGCTGCGGGCTTGTTGTCCTACAAGGGAATCTGCGATCTTTTTGATAAGCACGAACAACCTGAAACCAGCATTGCAGAAAAAGTACAGATGGATGCTGTCATCAATCATCTTATGGGGGTACAGGTCCTGCACGAACAGTTTATAGCAACAGATATTCCGACCTTGGCCAGACAAAAAGCCGATGAACTGGGCTGGGCAATATGATCTTCCATTGGTAGGCTAGGGCATAATCCCGCTGTTAACTAATAAAAATAGAGATAGATAGAAATATATGGGAAAAGAAGAATCTGTTACCACTGATTTGAAAATTAACCTGGACCGGGTAAAGAATGATATCTATACCATCGGCCATTATGGCTATAACCCGGATGACAAGGGTATATACCGACAGGGGTTTTCAGACGAGGACATAAAGCTTCGGCACTGGTTCCGTAAGTATATGGAACAGGCTGGCCTGGAAGCGTCCATTGATGCAGTGGGTAATGTTGTGGGTCGACTTGGTGATCCAAAGGATCCTGATCAGAAAGTTCTGCTGATAGGCTCACATCTTGATTCGGTGCCTGCAGGAGGTATGTTTGATGGTGTTCTGGGGGTTATCGCGGGCCTGGAATGTATTCGAGTTCTCAAGGAAAACAATATACCGCTGAAATATGCAGTTGAGGTAATAGCGACCAGTGAGGAAGAAGGTCGCTTCGGCGGTATGCTGGGATCTCAAGCGCTAACCGGTAATTTAAAACTGGACTGGCTTGAAAAAGCCAAGGACAGTAGTGGTGAGTTGCTTCGCGATGCCATGGCGCGTCAACAGTTTCATTATTGGGAGGCCATGGATTTGGCTCGGGACCCTGAGAAAATTGCAGGTTTTCTTGAATTACATATTGAACAGGGACCGGTACTGGAGGCCGAGCATCAGCAAATTGGTGTGGTCGAGGGTATCAGTGGTGTCTTCAAGTGGCTCATTAAACTGATTGGCAAGCCAGATCATGCTGGCACAGCACCCATGAACCTGCGCAGCGATGCCTTTATGGGCGTAGCAGATTTTGCTCATGAAATTTCCAGAATTATTAATGAAGAAGGAACCGATAAAAGCCGTTTGACCATCGGTCAGGTAGAACTCAAACCGGGATTTGCCCATACCGTGCCTGGCCAGGTCGACTTTACGCTGGTGGGCAGGGACATGTCCGAGGAAGTAATGCATGGTCTTGCTAACAGTTGCCGTAAAGTACTGTCAGCCATCGCTCGTAATCACAAGCTTATGTTTGAATATGAAGAAATGAGCTGGCTGGCACCAAAATATTGCTCCCCTGAAATGATGAATATTCTGGAAAAGCATTCCAAGGCACTAGGTTATAAAACCATCATCATGCCAAGTGGTGCCGGCCATGATGCACAGTTCTTCACTGATATTACGCCAACCGGCCTGCTCTTTATTCCCAGCGTAGGCGGAGTAAGTCACGCACCCGATGAGTGGAGTCATTGGCACGACGTTGATAAAGGCTGCAATGTGTTATTGAACAGTGTGCTTGAGATTGTAGCTAAGTAAGACAGCCTGAATTTTTGGGGAGATGGATATGATTACCCCAACAGGCACATCATAATGTGATTAAACACACTTTATGATGTGGCTATTTTGTGAGTCTTCATACCAAAATGCTATGGCTTTCTCAGCAGCAGTAATCTACTGGAAATCTATTAGTAATTAATAACCAGTTAGTTGGCGGTTAATTAAGAGTAGGTCTGTTAAAGAAAGGTGCCAGCACGCGGTAGAACCAGTTGTTCATGACAATCGGCGCATCAAGTGATGCCAGGCACAGGCAATCTTCATCCTGGGATGCTACCGGTGTGTGTGATTCGCCACTGGTGCGCACAATATAGTCACCTACGTGGTAATGATCTTCCTGATCAGAAAAGCTGCCTTTCAGCACAACCGTGATTTCATCGCCACCGTGATGATGCTTGGGAACGTTTCCACCTGCCTTGATATGGAAAAGAGTGGTTTCCCTGTCCTGCTCACCCAGCGGGATATTGGAAAAGCGAAAAGACTTGCCGATATTGCGCCATTTCAGGCTGTTAATATTACCGCGGGTAAGTTTTTCAATGGCTTGGGGAAATTCTTTTGCCGACTTGGCTGTGTTGGTAGCTGTTCTTGTGATTTTGCTTCTATCCGGGCTGGTCGCCGGTTGTTGCTGAAAATGAATCTGCTGGGCTGCCGGCGTTTCTTTATCCTGTAAAGTTTGCCAGAGCCGATCGAAACTGTCTTCACTTACAGCCTCAGGTTGCTGGCTCAGGAAGAACTCCGCCCCGAGCTGCGTCAGCTCACGGATCTTGGCGCGACAGCCTGAGCAATAATGAAGATGTGCTGCTACACACAGTGCCTGGGATTCAGGCAGGCTACCTGCAGCGTAATCGGTGAGAAACCTTGTGTCGGGATGATATTTAACCATGATATTTTTCTGAATCTTTCCTGTGTCTTGTAGTGATCTTGAGTGATCAGCTGTCGTTAAAATTTTAATATAAATAACTTTATAGGGCTTACTCTGGCTTCTGTATTGCCAGTCAACGCGAGTTCTACGTTGGCTCTCTCTTTTCCGATCTATTTAATTAGTTAATTTTTCAACTTTATTAATTATTACAGCATGTTACCTGTCTACAGATAAGCTCAATTTGTTCAGCGCCAGTCTGACCCGCGATTTCACAGTACCCAGTGGCATCTGCAGCTCTTCGGCAATCTCGGAATGGGATTTATCTTCCAGATAAACTTTCTTGAGAATAAATGACTGTTCTTCCGGAAGGGCTTTCATCGCTTCATGCAGAGCTTCACTGTTACGCTGCTTTACCAGCTGATTAAAAATATCTTCGTCTTCGTTTTCTATCCAGATATCGTCTACGTCAAAACCACCATCTTCCTGATCATTGCCGGGGATAGATGTAGCCTTGTTGATGAAGTGACGTGCATTCTTGCGTAATAAATCTATTCGGGTATTTCTGGCAATGGTGAAGATCCAGGTGCTCGCGCTGGCTTTTTCAGGATTGAAGGAGGCTGCTTTCTGCCATACCTTGACCATGGTTTCCTGAACCAGTTCCTCTGACAGGTTAACCCCTTTATCCGCCCCGGCCTGTTTATTGGCAAATGCTTTAATAAGAGGGGAGAATTTGACGAATAGCTGTTCAAATGCAGCACGATCCTGTTCTGCTACTTTCAGCAACAAATTGGACCATTTGACGGTTGCCTGATTCACAACACGCTTGCTCTTATGTCCAAAATTATGCTGGCTTGCTGTTGACAAGATAGTACTCCGCTGATTTCGGGGTAGATATAATTTATCTTCATATTTTGTGATATATCTCTTTTACGACAATGCGCTGTGACTGGATCAATAAAATTCAGGGAAAATTTCGTATCTGATCCGAAATATTTTTCCCTGCGTATAAGTGCTAAATCTGAGTATAACTCCCTAATCTATAAAGGAAAAATATGAGTAACTCATCCGATACAAAAACCCAGCAATTGCTGATGAACCTGATGAACTTTTATGAAAAGTTTTCAGCGGAAAACCTTTCCCATCTGGATGAGTTCTACACTCAGGATATTGAATTTGTTGACCCTGTCCATAAAGTCGACGGCGTATTGTCCCTCAAGCACTATCTGAAAAAAATGGCGGTCAACCTCAGTCATTACAAAATTCGCTACCTGGAGGTACTTACTGGAGAAAACAGTGCTTACCTCACCTGGGAAATGGACTTTGCCCATAAAAAAATCTGTGGCGGCAAAATTATCACTGTCCGCGGCATGTCTCATCTTAAATTTACCAATCGTATTTTCTACCATGAAGACTGTTACGATCTGGGTGCCTTGCTTTATGAGCACCTGCCAGTTATCGGCGGAATCACACGAACCCTGAAAGGTCGCATGGCAGCTCAGGGAAACTAGCCTCCCTATAAAAAGCCGCTAACGAAGAATAATAATAATGCAAGCATCAAGTAACCGTCATGAAGCCAAAACAATCTGGATTACCGGTGCCAGCTCGGGCATAGGCCGTGCTATGGCAGAGAAGCTTGCACAACAGGGACACCGGGTATACATCAGCGGCCGGAGCTCTCAAACACTTGACGCCATCGTACAGCAATTTGACTCAGATTATGGGGTAAAAGCTTGCGTAAACGCCGCTGGCCAGTTGATAGCATTGCCCTGTGATGTCACCGATGATGAAGCCATGGTCAAGGTGTTGCAGGAAGCCGGGATTGAAACTCTGGATACCATTATTCTAAGCGCTGGAACCTGCGAATACATTGATTTGCCGGATCTGGATATCAATATGATCCGGCGTGTTAACGAGACCAACTATTTTGGCGTGGTAAACGCCTGTATTGCGGCATTACCTATATTGGAAACTACAGCTGAGACTGCTAAAAACTCATCCCGAGAGCGTCCCCATATCATTGGTATCGGCAGCATGAGCAGTTATCTTGGTTTCCCCAGGGCAGAAGCCTATGGTTCTTCCAAAGCTGCCATGAGCTATTTCCTTGAATCATTGCGCAGTGATCTTGGGGATCGCATGGATGTCACCGTAGTGTATCCTGGATTTGTGAAAACCCCGATGACAGATCGCAATGATTTTCCCATGCCGTTCCTGGTTGAGGTTGATCATGCGGCTGAAATTATCCTCAGAAAAGCCGCCAGACGTCCCCTTACCGTTACCTTCCCGGCACGATTGAATCTGTTGTTAAAAACCATGACTATTTTCCCACGCCTTTGGTATTCAGGCATCAGTAAACGCTTGAGAAGATCCGGAGCAGGCTCATGAAAATTGCAATTATTGGCAGTGGTATCTCCGGATTAACAGCGGCTCATAAACTGGCGCATGACCATGACATCACTGTGTTCGAAGCGGGCCAGTATGTTGGTGGCCATACGGCAACTATAGACGTCACGCACAAGGGCAGAGACTATGCTATTGATACCGGCTTTATCGTCTTTAATGACTGGACCTATCCCGAATTTATCAAGCTGATGGGTGAGCTGGGCGTAGAGAGTCAGCCTACGCAAATGAGCTTCGCGGTCAGCGATCGAATGACTGGAATAGAATATGCCGGTTCAAGTCTGAATACTCTGTTTGCCCAGCGTCGCAATCTTCTATCGCCGCGTTTTCTCAGCATGACCAAAGATATCCTGCGCTTTAACGGGCAGGTAGAAAAACACTTGCAGGAAGACCAGGGTTGTAAGGCAATGTCTCTGGGTGATTACCTTGATAAGTACCATTATTCGCAATCTTTTCGCGATCTCTACCTGGTTCCCATGGGGGCGGCAATCTGGTCATCAAATACCGAGATGATGTTGAGTTTTCCACTACAGTTTTTTGTGCGTTTCTTTCGCAATCATGGCCTTTTGAACATCAAGAACCGTCCCCAATGGCGTGTGATCAAGGGTGGATCAAGAAGTTATATTGCGCCACTGTCAGAAAATTTTAAAAACAATATTGAGCTGGGAAATCCGGTGAAGCTGGTGACCCGCTACAAGGATTCTGATGGCTCCACTCAGGTTCGAGTAAAAAGTGAACGTTTTACTGCTGACTATGATCAGGTAATCTTTGCATGTCACAGCGATCAGGCTTTGGCCATGCTGGCTGATGCTGACAGCAATGAGGAATCCATCCTGTCTGCGATACCCTATACAAAAAATGAGGTAGTGCTGCATACTGATATCAGCCTGCTACCCAAAAACAGGCGTTGCTGGTCGAGCTGGAATGTGGCGTTAACCAGTAAGGATCACCATATTGAGCGTCCCACCTTGACCTATGATATGAATATTCTTCAGTCTATCCAGTCCGACGACACTTTCTGCGTCACCCTGAACCAGAGCGGGGATATTGATGCCTCTAAAATCCTCGGCGAATTTGAATATGATCATCCGGTTTTCTCAGAAGCTGGCGTCAAGGCGCAGGAGCGATGGCAGGAAATTAACGGGGTCAAAAGCACCTGGTTTTGTGGCGCCTACTGGCGCAATGGATTTCATGAGGATGGTGTGTGGAGTGCGCTGCGCGTTGTGCGTGAGCTGAACAAAAATCAGGATCAGTCCATACCGGTCTCGGCATTGGCTGAAGCGGTATAGAAGACAGCGTCAGACCAGAAAAACTATGCAAGAAAGCAAACTACAGAGCGGTATTTATGAAGGCATGGTGAGTCATTGCCGCTTTGCGCCCAGGCTGCATCGTTTTCGCTATAAAGTATTCATGATGTATCTGGACCTGGATGAACTGGATCA
>CBFIIQ010000004.1:0-103142 GCA_965662685.1 Pseudohongiellaceae bacterium
GGTCGTAATATATTTGTTTACACGGGTAATATTGGCATCGCTCAGGGCATGGATATCCTAATCGATTTGGCAAGTGAGTTGAAAGATAATGAGTCCGTAGGGTTTATATTTGTGGGCAGAGGCAGTGCAGTAGAGCATGTTAAACACCGTGCAATGTCTTTAGAGCTTTCCAATGTCCTGTTTTTCGATGAAATCAATCCTGTTGAGATCCCAGGCTTGTTAGCCCAATGCCACATAGGGCTGATTGCCCTTGATCCAAGGCATAAGAATGACAATATTCCTGGTAAGTTTCTTGCTTACATGCAGGCTGGTTTACCGGTATTGGCCGCAATAAATCCGGATAATGATCTGGAAAAACTCATAGACGAGCATAAGGTTGGAGAGGTAGTAACAGACAATTCGGTTATTTCTTTGGCCCAAAAGGCACGTGGAATGTTAAAAGAATTAGCCGTGAAAAGTAGACCAGATAAGCTTTGTCAGGAATTAGCCGTTTCACAGTTTTCATCTTCCTCGGCTGTTAAGCAAATCGTAGATTCCTTACAATACCGTGATATTTAAAATTCAGCTTTCTTTTTCTCTGATCGCATCACCACCGCATATATTGCGAAAAAGGCAAGAAAAATATACAGCGAAAACATTTCCATAGTCGGAAAGGCCAGCAAGAGCATACCGATTCCTCCCAGTAGCAGCCCACCTCCATAAAGCAGTAAAACCACTTTTCCTTTTCCCACCCCATGCCTGGCCAACCAGTGATGCAGATGATCCGTGCCTGGCTCAAAAGGGGACTTGCCACTTAATGGTCTCGCAATAAACAAATAGACCGTGTCCATTAAAGGAATAGCCAGAAACCAAAGCGCCACGGTTGCTGGAATCACTCGTTCATTTCCCCCTTGCGATCCTTCAATCAGTATCCATGCCAGGATAAAACCCAATAAAGTGCTTCCAGAGTCACCCAGATAGATCAGTGCGGACTTCTTGAGTGGCGCGCGATAATTCAGCATCAGGAAGCCGATCAGGCAGGCAATAACAAGCATTGAGAAATTGAGAAGAGCAGGGTTGTTACCACTTAATCCAGCAGCAATACTCATGAAAAGCAGGCATATCGTCACCATTCCTCCCGATAACCCATCCATACCATCTATCATGTTAATGGCGTTGATAACGCCCACGGTGGCAAATATGGTCATCAGAATACTGAAGCGTCCAAGCAATAACTCTGACCCGGTGAACAGTTTGCCCAGATAGATAAGCTGATTATCGCCCATTGTGCACATTAGCCATGCGGCTATCACCTGAATCCCCATTCTTAACAAGGCGGGAAGCGGGTAGAAATCATCAATCAGTCCTATCAGTAACAGCAGAGATGAAATCAGCAGGAGGGATTGATAGTGCGTCATAGTGTCGGGACTTAGCAGGCATCCGATCAGTAAGCCCAAATAGATGCCCAGCCCGCCAATCAGAGGCGTGTCCCTGCTGTGTGTTTTACGCCCGCCGGGTTTATCTACCAGGCCGATCTTTCTTGCCACAGGGCGCAAGGCCAAAATAGCAATCAGTGTGGTTAAAAAAGCAGCTATAAGCGTAAAGTAGATCATTTAAATTATTTGACCCTTATTCCCCGGGTGATTGACGGAATGGCTTGGCTCCCTGCGAGTTGAGAAGAAAATACCCTTGAATTTCAATTTGTTATGTATTTCATTCGAAAACGGCGCGAATTCTATCACTGAACCAGACCCGCGCCTATGGCAATAGATTAAATCAAAAAAGGTTTTAGGTTTCCTGATTTAAACTAACATAATAAAATAACCAAAAGTTCTGGCCTGTGGGTAAATTCTTAATGAGTTTAGCGCTCAGATCAGATAAACTTTAGCGCTTAAATTAACACTCCATTTGACTGTCAGGGTATTCGCAATCCATGCGACTTAAAAGTATTAAACTTGCAGGATTCAAGTCGTTCGTAGACCCGACAACCGTCAACCTCCCCAGTAATCTTTGTGCTGTCGTTGGCCCTAACGGTTGTGGCAAATCCAATATTATTGATGCCGTGCGCTGGGTTATGGGCGAAAGCTCAGCCAGTAAGTTACGTGGCGAAAATCTCACTGATGTAATTTTCAATGGCTCCAGTAATCGCAAGCCGGTAGGGCAGGCATCGGTAGAGCTGATTTTTGATAATTCAGATCATACGATCAAGGGTGAGTATGCTGCCTTTAACGAAATATCTATAAGACGCGTTGTTAACAGCGAATCCCAGTCTACCTATATGCTTAACGGCACCAAATGTCGGCGCCGCGATATCCAGGATATTTTTCTCGGCACAGGGCTTGGCCCTCGAAGTTATTCCATCATCGAGCAGGGCATGGTGTCGAATCTTATTGAATCGAAACCTGAAGAACTGCGTGTGTTTATCGAGGAAGCTGCCGGCATATCCAAGTACAAGGAAAGGCGCCGTGAAACAGAAAACCGCATAAAACGTACCAGAGAAAATCTGGAGCGTTTGACGGATATCCGCGAGGAGCTTGAGCGTCAATTGCAGCATCTGCAACGGCAAGCCAAGGCCGCGGAAAAATATAAGGAATTCAAACAGCAGGAAAGAGATACCACCGCAAACCTGCAGGCTTTGCGCTGGCAGCGGTTGAATAGCACGGTAAGTACGGCTCAGGAACAGATCAGCGAGCTGGAAATCAGGCTTGAGGCGAATGTGGCCAAAACCCGTTCACTGGAAGCCGATATTGAGAAAATGCGCGAAGAGAGTACTGAATCCAATGATGCCTACCAGGAGATTCAAAGTACTTTTTACTCTCTAGGCAGTGATATCTCCAGACTCGAGCAAAACATCGAATATCAGGGGCAGCGCAAGCAGCAGCTTGAACTGGATCTGGGCGAAATAAAACAATCCCTTGTGCATTTTGAAAATGAGTTGGGACAGGATGTCAGCAAAATCGCAGAACTGGAAGCGGCGTTAGCTGAACTGACGCCTCAGCTGGAGAGTGTGCGTAGCAGCGAGCAGGAATCAGCCAACATTCTTTCCGAATACGAAGCCAAAATGATTCAGTGGCAGCAGGAATGGGAAGACTTTAACGAGGAGTCTGCGGAAACTGCACAGAAAGCTGAAGTAGAGCAGGAGCGTATCAACCATCTGGAAAATATAGTTGAGCGTGGCAAACAGCGTAAATCTTCTCTCAAGCATGAACTGGAGAACCTGCAAACTCCAGACTCTTCTGATTTGGAAAGTCTTGATAGCAATCTGCGTTTGTTGATGGAGAAACAGACTGCACATGAAACAAATCAACAGAGCCTGAAAGAGAAGATTGAGAAAAGTCGGGAATCAATCAAGGCCAGCAGCAACGAATTGAATGAGCGCCGCAGTAAATTACAAACCATGCTTGGTCAAAAGGCATCTCTGGATGCCCTGCAAAAGGCGGCTCTGGGTAAAAATGACCAGGGTACGATAAGTTGGCTGGAACGTAATAATATGGTCGCCAATCCCCGCCTTGGCGATAATTTGCAGGTAGATGAACAGTGGCAAGGCGCCATGGAAATGGTACTGGGTGAAAGTCTGCAGGCCGTGTGTGTCAGTAATCTGGACAGCGTCAGTGAGGTGCTGGGTGATTTTACTGAAGGAAATCTGCAAATTATTGATACCGCTTATCAGAACAGCGACATCACTGGAAACGCCGCTCTCCAGGCGAGACCATTGGCTGAAAAAGTCCGCTCCTCGCAAAATATTGCGGGCTTGCTGGTTGGCATCTATTGCGTGGACACTCTGCAGCAGGCCCTGTCCTTGAGACAGCAATTAAAGCCCGGAGAGTCCCTGATTACTCGCGAAGGTATCTGGCTGGGACCTTCATGGCTCCGACTGGCCAAGGACTTTGATGAAAAGGCCGGTGTGATTCAGCGTCAACATGAACTTGAAGATCTTGAGAGCAGAATATCCGCTACTGAAAAACAGATTCAGCAGGCCATGGAAAACCTGAGTAGCGAAGAGTCCCTGCTGGAGACACTGGAGCAGGATCGTGATGGTCTGCTGAAGGAATTATCGGAAGTTAATCGTCAGCTGTCAGAAACCAGTTCAGATAAATCGGCACAGTTGACCAGAATAGAACAGGCAGAGGAACGTCGTGAACGTTTGACGGCAGAAATTGCCGATCTTGAAAAACAACAGGATGTGGAAAAAGCCAATATTCGGCAGTCCAGAGAAAATCTGGAACAAATCCTTGATCGCATGGAGCAGCATACCGTCCGGCGAGAAGTGCTTACAGAAGCAAGAGATGAACGCAGAAATACACTTGACGAATCTCGCGAACAAGCGGCCAAAGACAAGGATCAATCTCACCAGCTTGCCCTGCAACATCAGACCGTATCGGCCCAGCTGGAATCACTGAAGCATAATATGGCACGGCTCTCCAGTCAGGTTGAATCCTATCAAGGCCGGGAAAAACAACTGGAAGAGTATCTGCAACAGGCCGATGTTCCGATACCGGCACTGAAAGAAGAACTGGAGCAGAAACTCGCTTCCCGTGTCTCCATTGAGGCTGATTTATCCAAAGCTAAAGCCCGGGTAGATGAGATCGATCATCAGCAGCGAGAAATGGACAGTGCAAGAAACCAGTCTCAGGAAGAATCACAACGTATACGCGATGAGCTGGTCAGTAAACGACTTGGTATAGAAGGTGACAGCGTCAAGAGAGCTGCGCTTGAACAGCAAATGACTGAAAACGGTTATGACAAGGAAAAAGTCCTTAAAGATATGCCGGAAGAAACCACAGAGTCTGGCTGTGAAGAAGAGCTTGAAAAGTTGGGTAACAGAATAAATCGTCTTGGTCCGATAAATCTCGCTGCCATTGATGAATACGACACCCAGTCTGAGCGCAAGGTATATCTGGATGAGCAGAATGATGACCTGGAACGGGCACTGTCAACTCTGCAAAATGCGATTCGAAAAATTGACAAGGAAACCCGAACCCGTTTCAAGGAAACCTTTGACAAGATTAATAACGGCTTACAGGAATTATTTCCCAAGGTATTTGGTGGTGGGCATGCTTACCTGAATATGGTCGGTGAAGATTTACTGGATACTGGTGTGGAAATCATGGCCAGACCTCCTGGTAAAAAGAACAGTACCATCCATCTCTTATCAGGTGGGGAAAAAGCGATGACTGCGATTGCGCTGGTGTTTTCAATTTTCCGTCTTAATCCATCACCATTCTGTATGCTTGACGAGGTTGACGCGCCTCTGGATGACGCCAATGTGGGGCGTTATATTGATATGGTGAAGGAAATGTCATCAATCGTTCAGTTTATTTTTATCACCCATAATCGAATCACCATGGAACAGGCCAGTCAATTAATGGGAGTCACCATGCATGAGCCGGGTGTTTCAAGGCTGGTTGCTGTTGATGTTGATGAAGCGGTTGAAATGGTAGCCGTCTAGAACTTTGCGGTAAAATGTACCAAGTGATTAATCAGCTTTATTGTCAGGGTACGAAGCGAAAAAAACAAAACATAACAATGCGGTTAAAATAATTATAACGGTCAGAAATTGTTAGTAGAATTACTGACATTCGAAATAACAGGGACAAAGACTAGAGCAGACTTATGGGTATCAGAGACTGGTTAGCCATTATAGTCATTATCTTTATCGTGCTGATTCTGCTTGATGGATTCAGACGCAAATGGCTCGAGCGCAAAAATCGTCTTGTCGTCAAAATTGATAAAAAAAATATCCCGCCCGCTGATGACTACGAAGATGATACTGCTGACCCTCTGATTAGCTCTGAACTCCCCAATGGTGGCGCGCGGACTATCCGAAGAGCCGATGGCAGTTTCTATGAAGAACAAGACAACGAAGACGTACCGGTGTTAATGGAATCCGTTGATCTTGACGATGATGACTTTGAAGAATACTCAATCGAAGATTTAGAGTCAGACGACACTGAGTCCGAAGATGGGCAAGAGAGCGATGAAGAGGATTGGGAAGATGACATTCCTGAAGACTCTGAAGATATTGATGCTACTGATGACAGCAAAGCAGAGCAGGAAGATGACGGCTGGACTGCTGATGATAATTTCGAAGATCAAGCAGATCTGGAGCAGGAGCCGGCTTTATATGCGGATGATGATGAGCCAGACGTCATGCCAACAAAAAATGGCATGTTGGGCAGTCGTCCACAAAGTGAAGAAAGAATTGAACCTACCTTTGGTGACCAGGAACTGACCTTTAGTCGGGATGACCAGGGTGAGCTGGATCTGGAGCATAATGATTTAATCGATTCTGATACTGAGCATGATGACGATGATGATGTGGAACAGGCCGAAGAGGTCATTATCATTAACGTTATGGCAAATCCGGGGACTACGATAGAAGGCAAAAAGTTGCTGTCGGTACTGCTAAAAAACGGCATGCGCCTTGGCGAGATGAGTATCTTCCATCGACATGCAGATAGCAGTGGCAAAGGGCCAGTCATGTTCAGCATGGCAAATATGTTGAAACCGGGAACCTTCTCCATGAGCGAGATGGACGAATTTGAAACACTTGGCGTCAGCTTCTTCATGCAGCTGCCAAACAAGCTTGGCAATATGACGTGTTTTGAGCAGATGCTGAAAACAGCAGAGGCGCTGAAAAATGAAATGGATGTCATGTTAAAAGATGAAAACCGCAGTGTCTTCACCAGGCAAACCATTGAGCATAGTCGGCAGCGCATTCGGGATTTTGAACTCGAGATGCTGGCTAGAAAATAGCTGTATCGCTTAATAATAGTGGACCATTTCAGCGTAAATTCCGTATTTTTTCACAATCAATACATGAAAATTTTTCTCAGGTGATGCAATTATGGCAGCACCCCCCGAAGATCTGAAAGCAGAGCTCATAGAGCTGCGTCATAAAATCGAACATCACAGCACGCTGTATTATCGTCATGATGCGCCAGAAATACCTGATCAGGAATATGATCAGCTATTTGATCGTTTGCTTGAGATTGAAAAGGCCTGGCCGGAACTAATAACGCCGGACTCCCCAAGTCAGCGCATCGGTAGTGAGCCGCTACCTGGCTTCACCCAGATTACCCACGAAATCCCCATGCTTTCCCTGGACAAGGTGACTGATGCCGAAGCCTTGCAGAAATTCGAAAACAGAATTCACAAACGCTTCGACAGTGACAAGGCCATTGAATACAGCTGTGAGCCAAAGATTGATGGTGTTGCTGTGAGCCTGCTTTATCAGAATGGTGTGCTGACACGGGCGGCTACTCGCGGTGACGGTACCACGGGAGAAGATATTACTCACAATGTCAGAACTATCGCTGACATCCCGTTAAGACTCAGTGGCAAGCAAATCCCGGACACTCTTGAGGTCCGGGGTGAGATCTATATGACTAAATCCGGGTTTGCCCGAATGAATGCCAAGGCAGAAAAAAAGGGCGAAAAAGTATTCGTAAATCCGCGTAATGCAGCTGCCGGAACGATCAGACAACTTGATTCCAGGATTACCGCCAAACGCCCGTTAACAATGTTCTGCTATAGCTATGGTCTGGTGGCCGGTGGTGATTTACCGAATACACTGAGTGCCGTTTTCGAACGCTTTGATGATTGGGGCTTACCTGTGAATCCGCAGCGCAAAACCTGTGTCGGGGTACAGTCCAGTTATGCCTATTGCCAGGATTTACTGGCCAGGCGTGATGCGCTTGATTATGAAATTGATGGTGTCGTGATCAAGGTTAATCATTTCGATCTTCAAGAACGCCTTGGCATGAATGCACGAACTCCGCGTTGGGCTATGGCCTACAAGTTTCCGGCTGAGGAAGTCTCAACTGTATTGAAAGAAGTAGAGTTTCAGGTAGGGCGTACGGGCGCAATAACTCCGGTAGCACGGCTGGAACCTGTTTTTGTTGGTGGCGTAACAGTGAGCAATGCAACGCTACATAACATGGATGAAATTCAACGTCTGGGCATTAAAGTAGGCGATACGGTAATACTCAGACGAGCAGGGGACGTCATTCCGAAGATTGTTTCCGTTATCGCAGACCGAAGGCCCAAGGACGCAAAATCTATCAAGCCTCCGACCACCTGTCCTGTTTGTGATTCCGAAATAGAGCACATCCAAGACGAAGTATTGATACGTTGTACTGGCGGTCTTTTTTGCAGCGCGCAACGCATTCAATCAATCATCCATTTTGCTTCAAGGGGCGCGATGGATATCGATGGCCTGGGCAGCAAATTAATTAAACAACTGGTGGAAAAAGAGATTCTGAATTCTGTTGCGGATATCTATTGTCTTCAGCGTGAGTCCCTGCTTACGCTCGAAAGAATGGGGGAGAAATCTGTTGATAATCTGCTCGCTGCCATAGAAGAAAGTAAACAGATTAGCCTTCCCCGTTTTCTCTTTGCTCTGGGTATAAGGGAAGTAGGAGAGGCCACAGCACAGTCTCTGGCCAACCATTTTGGCAGTATAAAGGCTATTATTGGTTCCAGTGAGGAAGAACTGGTCGGCATTCCAGACATAGGGAGTATTGTGGCTCACCATATTCGTGCTTTTTTTGATGAAAAACACAATCTTGATGTTATTGCGGCGCTACTCAAGGCAGGTGTTTGTCCTGAGGAATCCAAACCTGTAAACACAGATGAACTACCATTTTCAGGCCAGATATTCGTTGTCACCGGGACGCTGGAATCCATGGGGCGTAGTGAAGCAAAGGAAAAGCTGCAGGCACTTGGTGCAAAAGTCGCAGGGAGTGTTTCCGCCAGAACCAGCTGCGTGGTAGCCGGTCCCGGGGCCGGATCAAAATTGACCAAAGCCGAGTCCTTAGGGGTCAAGGTGATTGATGAAAGCGAGTTTTTGTCACTGCTTGAGCAGCATGACAAGTAGTGGCTAAAAAAGGTAAAGTAGTCTTATCCATGCATGGAAAGGCAAAAACCCTTGTTTGCGCAGATTATGGTCTCAGAAATGTCAGAATTGTCTGTCACAGTGCCCTTTTTGAGGGGTGGATAAAAGATATTAAATGAAACGAATAAAAGGCATTCTGGCCAGTATGCTGTTATTACTTCTGGTCTCCTGCGCGTCATCGCCGCCTCAAAATACTACGAATATCTGCAGTATGTTCGAGGAGAGGCGGAGCTGGTACAAGGCTGCAGTCAAATCCGAACGTCGCTGGAATACCCCGGTCCATGTCTCCATGGCCATTATTCAGCAGGAATCTTCCTTCGATGCCAAGGCAAAACCGGAACGCATGAAATTACTGGGCTTTATTCCCTGGCGACGCCCTTCCTCAGCCTTCGGTTATGCCCAGGTACTTGATGACACCTGGATCCAATACAAGGAAGAGGCTGGAAACTGGGGAGCAAGGCGTTCAAACTTCTCCGATGCTGTTGATTTTGTTGGCTGGTATACCAGTAATTCAAGGCGTATTAACGGCATAGGCCAGGAGGACGCCTACAACCATTATCTGGCTTATCACGAAGGTAATGGCGGCTTTGCCAGACGTACCTATAACAGCAAGAGCTGGTTGATTGATGTTAGCCGCAAGGTTCAGGCTAATGCCAACCTCTATCAGCGTCAATATTCTCAATGTGAAAAGGAACTGGGTCGTAACTGGTTCATGAGGTTACTCTTCTGAGCTGGTGGGGCAAGATAATCGGTGGCGGACTGGGGTTTATGCTCGGCGGGCCATTGGGTGCTGTTTTTGGCGCCGCTTTTGGGCATAACTTTGATAAGGGCCTGGGATCATTTGCTGCAGGCACAGCATTCACTGGCGACGTTGAGCGCATCCAAACCGCGTTTTTTACTACAACGTTTTCCATGATGGGACACATTGCCAAGGCAGATGGGCAGGTCTCGCAAACGGAGATCTTTATAGCTGAAGATCTGATGCGCCAGATGCGTCTGAATCCGGAACAGAAAAGGGTAGCCCAGCGATTATTCAATGAAGGTAAAAAAGCTGCCTTCCCGGCCAATGATGTATTGCATCAGTTCAGAGTAGAGTGCCATAGACGAACCAATCTGCTGCAGATGTTCATGGAAATCCAGATCATGGTTGCCCTTGCTGATGGTACGCTGGATGTAAGTGAAGGTGTGATACTGGAAAATGCAGCGTCTACGCTGGGGTTTTCAGACGCACAGTACAGAGCAATCCTGCAACGTATGCAGGCACAGCGTCATGTTCAATCAGCTGATAAATTCGGCATGAGTTTGCAGGATGCCTATAATTTGTTGGGCATAGAGAAGAGTGCCAGTGATCAGGAAGTTAAAAAAGCCTATCGCCGACAGATGAACCAGCACCACCCGGACAAACTGGTGTCAAAAGGCTTGCCCGAAGAAATGATGGAAATGGCTAACCGAAAGGCACAGGATATTAAAAGTGCCTATGAGACGATTAAGAAGTCCCGTAAACCGTAAGCTTTCTAAACCAGGACACATCTTTAAGCAAACTATTAAGATTGTCTTCTAATTCCTTGTTAACTAATGGAATATCAATATATAAATCCACTTCTATCTGGCCTTGAAGATAGTGCAGATCGAGTCTTTTTACCAAGGTCTTATCCAGTGCAGGCTGCCAGCATGAATACAGGATCTCCTCAACTTCGGCACGAATTGGCAGTATCGGTATGTCAGCATGTTCAATATCCTCTTCCGGGTCTATGTGCACGACAATGTCAGAAATATCCGGAAATGCCTTTTTCACTGAGCCGCTGATGTAATCAGCCAGAAAATGCCCCTCTGAGACGGATATGCGCTTGTTTACCTGTACATGAAGATCCACAAAACTTCTTCCTCCATGTTGCCGTGTACGTAGCTCATGGACATCAACGATGCCTTGCAACTGGTTAATATGGGCGTAAATAGCGTTGACTTTATCCTTTGGTAACGCGGTATCAACAAGCTCTCTGAGACTTGATGAAACAAGGTCCCAGGCTATTTTTGCGATCATCATGGCGACGAAAATGGCCGCAAGGGAGTCCATCACCGGATAACCCAGCATGGCACCAAGGATTCCCACCAGAACGGCAATAGAGGAAAAAGAGTCAGTTCGGCTATGCCATGCATTGGCCAATAAAAGGGAGGAATTGGTGAGTTCAGCGACCTTTTTTGTATAGCGATAAATCCATTCTTTGGAAATTATGCTGACAAAGGCAACCAGCAGACCTGTCCAGCCCGGGATTGGCAGGGCTGAATCACTACCAAGCCTTTCAATACTGTCAAAGCCAATAATACTGGCTACAGCAAACAGTATGATACCAAGTGCAATAGTGCCCAGTGTCTCGAATCGACGGTGGCCATATGGATGATCCCGATCCGGTTCGGCGTGGGAGATATGAGTGATAATCAGCACAAAGGCATCTGTCAGAAGATCAGACAGGGAATGGACACCATCACTGATCAATGCCAGTGAATTTGACGCGATTCCGGTAATAATTTTTGCCAGCCCCAACACCAAATCAAGTAGCGCGCCGATCAGCGTAACGCGGGTTGCCGCTTGCTTATCTTTCTTGTCTTGTAGCTTGCTCATTGAGAAAATTATAACTTGTAATCCAGTCTGAATAAGGAGGTGTGTATGCTCGAAACCACAGGTCCAAGCATGACACTAAAATGGCAATGAAAGAAGTATGAAAAGGGATGGAACAAGCCTTATGGAAATGTCAAAAAAAAAGCCTGGTTTCCACCAGGCTTTTCAAATTAAAAGAGAGGCTCATGATACTGCTACCACAACTCAATAACCTCCTGTTGATAAGATATTAAATCTGCGATTTAGTTCCCTTCAATAAGCCAAATAAACGTATATTTCCTGCTGCTATCGCAACTACCTGTTAGCAATCCACTTTCAAGCAGGAATTATAATTAATACCTTGAAATAGCTGCATTCTCAAAGCTGG
This sequence comes from Pseudohongiellaceae bacterium, assembly GCA_965662685.1. Classification (GTDB taxonomy): domain Bacteria; phylum Pseudomonadota; class Gammaproteobacteria; order Pseudomonadales; family Pseudohongiellaceae; genus Eutrophocola. The sequence continues at coordinate 11,860 of CBFIIQ010000004.1, forward strand.
CAAATTGACAGCCCAAGTGATTCCAGCTGGCTTGATTGTGATTTATTACTAATGATGCCAATGCTGGGCTGCTGGTTGGCCAGGTATTTTTCGGTGACGTATTTCAGGCTTTCAATACTGACCTGAAGTACATTTTGGCGAAAGGCCGCCCGTTGTTCCTTACCGCGGCCAAACAGCTCATTGTAAAAAGCCTGTTTAGCAGTACCAGCAGGAGAGGAAGGTTTGTCCAGGCTGGAGATAACTCCAAGAATGGCTTCTTCCAGAGCTCTGGGCTCATGATTGCTTGTCAGCATCCAGTCTATTGAGCGCTTGTAATCTTCCAGTGTCTCCAGCAAACGCGGGTCCCGATAGGAATAGAACCGGAACGAGGCCGTGCCTGAATCCTGGTTGGCTCCGCCACCATAGGCCCCACCTTGCTCTCTAATACTGCGATGAAGAAAACCATTGCGCAGGAAGCCGCCCAGCACTGTCAGGGCTGCGGCATCATCATGGCCAACAGGTACTGAAGGAAAAGCCATTGCGCAGAAATTAACCTGGGTGTTGGCCAGCCATGCTTCCTCAACTCTTTCGCGACATGGAGGAAAGGAGAATTGCGAGGTCCGGGTTTGTATATCAAGTGTACTTTCCCATGTGTTTTTAATGCTGATGAGTAGTGCTTCTTTTTCGCGCTGTTCACTAATAAGCAGAAACTGCTTGTCTGCATTAAGTATTTGACTGTGTAGCTGTTCAAAACTTCCGGCAAATTCCGCCAGGCTGTCAGGGTTCTCGAAATCCTTTATGCATTTTTTAAGATTTTGAATTCCAGCCATGCCGGAGCTCTGATAATTCATTGAGGCGATAGGACTCATTTTACTACAGGCAACACCAACAGCCAGGCTATGCCCCTGACTGGTAATGCTTTGCTCTTTACGCGAGCTGATTTGCTCCATTAATTCCCTGATACGCTGATGCTCATCGAAGCGACAATGCAGCAAAGTATCCCTTAACAGATCGCTGGTCTGGTCCTGGTTTGCGTAAAGTGATTTGCTCGATAAAACCAGATAATTATTGAAGGACTGTTCGTCATTGATGTCACTGCGTATTGTGTTGTAAACATTCACTCCACCGCTTATGGCAGACTGAAGAGATTGAACTTCCAGGTAGCTTTTGTTGCCAATCCCCAATTCAGGCATACAACTTGTGAAGTAGGGGAGCTGTTTGGTCAGGGACTCATCCAGCGCAGGCATATTCAGAATAACTTGCTGATAACTCAAGCCATTGGTCCCCTGGGCAAAAAAACGTACCGGGAAGCTTTTGTCTTTCAGTGATACTTCAAGATGTTCGGATTCTGGCCAGTTGATTTCCACAGGGACATCTTCCAGTGTCACACTGGGTAAGACAGACGGATCATCGTCCTCTTCCTGACGCTGCTTTAATTGTTGTGCTCGTTCAACAATAGCCTGCATCTCCCCGTCATCAAGGCCTTCCTTGATGCTGGCAAGTTTCGCTATTTCTTCACTGGCCACCTTGTCCGCAAGTTCAGGGTCTGGATGTACTGTGAGAGTTACACGATGCGGGTTATCCAGCAGGTATTCCCTGATCAGGTTGGGAATATAGTTTTCATCCTGTATATCTTGTTCCAGCTGATGTAAAACCGGGTCTATATCCAGCAATTCAATGGGATCGCCGCGATGGGTGGCAGTTGAAAGTGCGGACAATATTAATTGCAAGCCATAGGGGTAGGAGTCACCACTGATCTCACGCTGACTGAGTTCAAGGCTGTGCAAGGCCGCTTTAACCTTGTCCTGATCAATTCCGTTGGCTACGATGTCTTTCAGAGTCGCAATAATCAGCGATTCAATTTCTTCTGTGCTTTTTTCCGCGCAACCCTCAAGGCCACACATGAAACTCATCTCACGATAGGAATCTTCCAAACCACATAGCGGGGAAGGAGAGCGCCCCAGTGACGTTGTTTCCAATACATGTAAAAGTGGGCTGGCGCTGTTGTCGAGCAAGACACCAGAGAGCAATTGTGCTTTATACATTTCCGCCAGGTCGGTGCTTTTACCCAGCAACCAGGCGACAACAACATGGGTTTTATTTGAACTATCCGGCTCATCAAGCGGGTAGCTTTCGCTGACTCTAATGGGAGACTGGAAACGCTGCTCATCGTCCACGGCAATATTGATATCCAGTTTTTTAAATTCCTTGAGGGCCAGATTTTCAAATCGCTCCTGATGCTCTTTGGCAGGAATGTTGCCATAGGTCATGAAGATGGCATTACTGGGATGATAATGGGTTTTATAAAAAGACTTCAGATCCTGATAACTCAGGCCGGGAATATCTGCAGGCTCGCCGCCACTGTTGTAATGATAGGTTGTGGTTGGAAAAAGGTATTGGCAAACCTGCTGCCAGATTCTGGAAGTAGGAGCACTCATGGCGCCTTTCATTTCATTGAAAACAACACCTTTGTATTCCAGTGCAGACTTGGTATTGTCGGGCTCGGCAAATTCAATTCGATGACCTTCCTGGGCAAAATCCAGTTCATTAAGAGAGGAAAAGAAAACTGCATCAAGATAGACATCAAGCAGATTGTTAAAATCTTTTCGATTCTGGCTGGCAAAGGGATAGGCAGTCCAGTCGCTACTGGTAAAGGCGTTCATAAAGGTGTTCAGGGAACGCCTGATCATCATAAAGAAAGGATCGCGCACCGGATATTTTTTACTCCCGCAAAGCGCGGTATGTTCAAGGATATGCGCGACCCCTGTTGAGTCCATGGGTACCGTACGCAAAGCCACCAGAAAAACATTCTCCGGATTGTCGCTGGCAAGATGGTAATGCACAGCGCCAGTTTCCCGATGTTCATACTCCTCAACGGTGATATTCAGCGTATCGAGTCGCTGACTGCGTTTAAGAATGAAAGTGGGGTAAGGGGCAGAGTCTTTAGGAGAAGAGTTGCTTGTAACTTGCGAAGATTCGTTTGACTGCATAGGGTCCGGGCTTGGGTTGGCAAAGGCTCACAGTATAGCGTTTATAAGAGAGTTTGTAGAGTGACAGGGCAAATAATCTTTGATACTGTCCACGCACAAAACCTTAAAAAAATCAGGACTAAGAAGTTCCAGGACAGACAAAAGCAAAAGAAAAATTACAACAATAATAAAAGTTTTGATAATCATAGCCAAACCGTTGGCCAGTCAGATTCATAATTTAAAAGGGATAATTCAGTGGCCAGAAAAAGTCTATTTTCAATCCTCGCGCTTGCCTCAACGCTTTCATTACCTGCGGGATACGCAGTTGCCCAATTAACGGATTACGAGCCCGTCACTGACGAGATGTTACAAAATCCGGATCCGGAAGACTGGCTACATTGGCGTCGGACACTAAACTCCTGGGGGTATAGCCCTCTTGATGCGCTAAACCATGACAATGTGGGAAACCTGGAATTACTCTGGTCTACTGAAATGACCTCAGGAATACAGGAAGGCACTCCCCTTGTTTATAACGGCATTATGTACCTGCCCAACCCGGGTGATGTGATTCAGGCATTTGACGCCGTCAGCGGCGAAATGCTTTGGGAATACAAACGCGAAATGCCTGAGGATCTTGGCGATTACATTGGTGCCAATGCCACAATGCGCAACATCGCTATTCATGATGAATCCATTATCTATACCAGTAATGATGATTATATAGTTTCTCTGGATGTGCACACTGGCGCGGTAAAATGGGAGACCCGTATTCTTGATTATCGTACCCATCCTTCGCAGCAGAGCAATGGACCAATTATCATTAACGGCATGGCAGTGTCCGGTAGAAACTGTTTGCCGCCGGCAGGACCGGAAGCCTGCTTTATTGCTGCACATGATGCTGACACCGGCGAAGAAATCTGGAAACTTTATACTATCCAGCGGCCTACCGGCGATGATAGTGACTCCTGGGGGGATTTGGCCTGGGAACAGCGCTGGCATGTAGGCGCATGGATGGCACCAAGTTATGACCCTGAGCTTAATCTCATCTACATGGGTACATCAGTGACTGCACCATCCCCAAAATTTCTCCTGGGCGGAAACGACAAGGAACATCTTTATCACAACTCCACACTTGCTATTAACCCGGAAGATGGCAGCTTAAAATGGCATTACCAGCATGTTGTTGATCACTGGGACCTGGATCATCCTTTTGAGCGTTTGCTGGTCAATACCCACGTTGCCCCTGATGCAGAGCAGGTACCCTGGATCAACCCGGACATTGATCCGGATAAAGAATATAAAGTCATTACCGGCATTCCAGGGAAAACCGGCCTTGTTTACACCATCGACAGGGAAACCGGCGAATTCCTTTGGGCCAGATCCACAGTATTTCAAAACGTGATAAGTGAAATTGACGGAGAAACAGGTAAGGCCAGAGTGAATCCTGATGCCCTGTTTCATGAGGAAGGCCAGCAGCGGGAAATTTGTCCCTCGACCGGTGGTGGCAAGAACTGGTGGGCTGGCGCCTATAGCCCACTTTCCAATGCCATGTACTATGGTGTTCAGAATACTTGCATGGATCTGACTGTCACTACTGCAGAGGCGGATTCAGAAGAACTTTATGGCTTCTTTGCCAGGGAAAAACTGGCCGCGGGCAGAACCAATGTAGGGACAGTATTTGCCATTTCGGCAGAAACCGGAGAAACCCTGTGGAAATATGAAGCCGCCGGGACAGTTATGTCGATGGTTGCCACAGGTGGCGGCCTGGTGTTTGGAGGCGATATTGAAGGGAATTTTCGCGCATTCGATCAGATGACTGGCGAAGTCTTGTGGGAAGTTAACCTGGGTTCTTCCATTACTGGCTACCCGATAACATTCGGGATAAATGGGAAACAATATATCTCTGTCGGTACCGGAACGTCTGTGACTACGGCGGGGCAGGCTCGCTTTCTTGATGGGACGCCACCAGGTATTGAGAGCAGACAATATATCTTTGCATTGCCAGACTGATAAGCAGGATAGAATAAACCATTATCAGTATCTCAAGCGATTAAGACATTTTCTGGAAGTTAACAGAAGGCACCGGAGAGATTGTTTAACGTGTTATTCTGGAACTCTGCGACACCTTGATTCCTGTCGCTTATATTCATATTATCGTTGAGTAAGCGCACTGAATATACTGATCATGGGGATGAATGAATAATTCCCGGCAAATGGTGGCAAGCCATAAAGGCAGTGATCTGGATCAGGGAGAGATTGTTTTCAGTGTTGATAATAATGAAGGCCTGCCACCAAGTGGGCATAAAGGTGGGCATAAGGCGCCAAATAAGGCTTAAAACCGAAGCAAAGACTTTTCAAATTTAACTGCGCATCAACACATCCTAAATAATATACTAATACTGTTTTACTAATTAGAAGGGGAATTAAATGAGTTATAAGACTATGGTGGGGTCCCTGGACTCTTATGATAAAGGGAGCATCGAGTTAAATGATGACCTCAAACACTATGCCTTTTCCAATATTTTTGAAATCTGCAACAGTTCTTCACCTTATGAAAGGATCATGGTTGCCTCAAACCTTGAATACTGTGCAGAAGTAACCCGCGCAGAAGGTGCGTCGCCATGGTATACCGCGCCTCATGATGAGTTTGCCATTGTTATGGAAGGCGAAATTGAATTTGAATTTTATCAGTTGGAAGAAGACGAGAAGCCCGCTAACGAAGCCGGTGCCGTCAGACTCTCAGCTGACCCCAAAGGGAAGCGCATGGGGAAAGTCACTGCACGTCGTGGCCATGAAGTCCTGTTACCACAGGGCTCGGCTTACCGCTTAACATCCGCAAATCCTGGCGTGGTACTTTTCCAAACCATGGCCGGTCCGGAAAGCGTTGAAAAATGGTCCGAAATTTGTGTATTGAACTAACAGAATACTTTACAGAGGAAACAAGACATGAATACTGAAGTTACACCAGAAAAAGTTTCAGTCATTGCCTCGGAGCCGGATCCGGTTCTGGGTTATCGCAGCTATCAGTTTGGAGAATTTAAATTCACCCGAGATGCCTATTTTGTTCACATTGAGTGGCCAAAAGGTGTTCATACCATGGAGATTGATCGTTTCCTGAGAGCGATGGTACGTGACATCGGTTGGGGGTTTTTCTACGGCTGGATTTTCTTTGATGACGTATTTGGCACACAGAATCATTACGGCACCGTTGATATTTATGCCGGTACTTATAGTAAAGGCCATAAAGATACCGGTGTTGATTATCTGGAAACCTATAATACAGATGACGTTCGCGTCGCTTTTGAAACAATTTCCAAAAACTGGATTAACGAAGGTTATGATCCTTTAAGCGCACCTCTGGAAACCGGCTCGCCTCTAGGCGCAAAACAGCAGGAAGCATCAGGTCCTCTTATCAGGGGATTTGAGCCCGCACGACGCATGCTGGGTCTGGCTGGTGATGTACAGCCGCGTTCTGATGAAACCGGACACCCGATTAATCGGGCGTTTGCAGATCTTGATTATGATTTGCCTGATATTGAAGCCGAACCAGGTTTTGAAGAGCAGATTCATGCCATCAACCTGTTTGATCACATTGCTCGTGCCGATGTGACATGGAATCCTTCTTTCACCTCAATTACCCGTGCCTGTATCTGTTGTGTAACCAGCGAAGAACATATGTTGCCGGTTATCCATGGCAACGATCGTAATGAGTGGTTCATTCAGTTAACTGATGAAATTCACTGGAATATCCAGGATAAAAATTCCGGAAATCCACGTGGACGCATCGTCATGAAGTCTGGTGACATCTGTGCCATGCCAGCTGACATCCGTCATCAGGGTTATTCTCCGAAGCGTTCCATGCTCATGGTACTGGAGAATGGAACTCCCGGACTTGAGGAAAAATACGCTACTGGTGAATTGGAGCCTTTCCCGATTACCGCCAGTCGTTGGTAAGCATAGATAGCCATTGGCTATTTTGACATTACTACAATAACAAGCTGGAAAGGTGCCCGTATGGGCGCCATCCATCGTAATCGCCGGCCTGTCCAATGCCTTGAGTAATAATAAGGTAATGCAGGCCGGACTTATTTTTAATCCAGTAAACAGAAAAAATGCAGGGATAATCGATGCCAGAAGCTCAATTTAAGACCCAACTTTTTATTAATAATGAATTTGTCGATGCTGCTGATGGCGGCACTTTTGAAGTGTTAAATCCCTATGATAACTCCCTGTTAGCGAATGTTGCTGAGGCCAAGGAAGAAGACATAAATCGTGCGGTTAAAGCAGCAAGAGATGCCTTCCCGGCCTGGGCTGCGATGAATCCTTCTGACCGCGGCGTTCTGATAGGCAAGCTGGCCGATGCCATAGAAAAGGATCGTGATAATATCGCACTGGTTGAGTCTCTGGATACAGGTCATCCGATTCGTGATACGCACAATCTGGATGTGATGCGCACGGTAGCGACCTATCGTTACTTCGCAGGTATGCCTGATAAAAACGAAGGTACGGTTATCCCCGTAGATACCGGCTTTCTGAATTATGTGCAGCGGGTACCGGTGGGTGTTGTCGGCCAGATTGTGCCCTGGAATTTCCCTCTGATGTTTACCAGCTGGAAACTGGGGCCAGCGCTGGCTGCTGGTAATACTGTCGTTATGAAACAGGCAGAGCTTACGCCTTTATCTACTCTGCGAGTGGCGGAACTGGCGCGCGAAGCGGGGTTCCCTCCGGGTGTCATTAACGTGGTTCCAGGCTTTGGTCATACTGCAGGTCAGTGTATGGCAGAGCATCCAGGAATCAATAAAATATCCTTTACCGGCTCTACTGTTACTGGCAGAAAAATTGTTGAAGCTTCCGCCGGAAATCTAAAGCGGGTTCAGCTGGAACTTGGTGGTAAGGGCGCCAATATAGTCTTTGAAGATGCCAATATTGATGCTGCCGTTGGTGGCTCGGCGTTCGCTATTTTCCACAATCAGGGGCAGGCTTGTATTGCAGGGTCCAGATTGTTATTGCACGAGAGCATCGCCGAAGAGTTTCTCGAAAAATTCACCGCTCTGGCGGCCTCAATCAAGCAGGGAGATCCTCTGGACCCGACCACAGAGATGGGGCCACTGACATCAAAAATGCACCAGGAGCGTGTACTAAGTTTCTGTGACGTTGCCAGAGAGCAGGGAGGAGAGATTCTCCTGGGCGGCAAACAGCCTGATAATCCTGCCTTGCAGAAAGGCTGCTTTGTACTTCCGACCATTGTTCGTGCCAAAGCTTCTGATCGAGTAAGCCGGGAAGAAGTGTTCGGCCCCTTTGTTGTAGTGTCTACGTTCAAAAACGATGAGGAAGTGCTGGCCCAGGCAAATGACAGTATTTATGGCCTTGGTGGTGGTTTATGGACCAATAACCTGACCCGGGCACATAAGATGGCCCAGGCAATGGAAGCTGGTATGGTCTGGATAAACTGCTATAAACGTTTCCACCCGGGCTCGCCATTTGGTGGCATCAAGGATTCCGGCTACGGCAGGGAAATGGGCCACTTTGCCATGCATGAATATACCGAACCGAAATCTGTTTGGGTAAATTATGATGCCAAGATCCCACCGTTTTACCCGCGTTAGGAATTACTAAAATGAGTCTTCAGGTCATTGGTGCCGGTCTTGGCAGAACCGGCACCATGTCGCTTAAAATTGCCTTGGAAAAACTGCTTGGTGGCCCCTGTTACCACATGACAGAGTTGTTCAATCATCTCGAGGAACATACACCGCTTTGGCACGCGGCAGCACGTGGCGAAGCAGTAGAATGGGACAAGGTTTTCACCGGCTATGTTGCCGCTGTTGATGAGCCGGTCTCCACGCAATGGCAGTCCATTAGCGCCTATTACCCGGAAGCGCTGATAATTCTTTCCGTCCGCGATGCTGAAAGCTGGTGGAAAAGTGCCAGTTCCACTATTTTGCCAGTAAAACAAAACCCACCTGATGACCTAAGTCCTGCCCGCAGCGCATGGCTGGATATGGTGCTGGAATCTTATAAAGCTATTTATCCTGGTGGCTTTTCTCAACCAGAGGCGGCTATGGCCGCATTCACCGCGCACATAGAAAAAGTAAGGCAGTTGGCCCCTGCACGGCGTTTATTGGTGTGGGAGGTCGCTGATGGTTGGGAACCGATTTGCAAGGCCCTTGATCTGCCAGTTCCCAATGAACCATTCCCGAAAAGTAATTCCACTGAGGAATTTAAAGCCCGTAAAGCTAAAGATATCTGATTCTGTGGATTTATTAGCTTCCCTCGATCTCACGCTGCTGGATATTGCCCTTGCTATTACTATTGTAGCTATCGGTACTGCCATTCAATCCGCCATCGGTTTTGGTCTTGCCATGATTGCCGCGCCTCTACTGGTCCTGATTAGCAGAAGTTTTGTCCCGGGTCCTCTGATTGTAGCGGCATTTTTTCTGGTTATATGGATGTCCTATGCTGATCGACATGCGCTTGACCTGTCCAACCTGAAAGCGGCGCTTTTCGGTAGATTGATCGGCACACCGCCAGCGGCTTTATTAATAGGAAGCCTTACTGCTGCCACTTTCGACCTGGTTTTTGGTTCTCTGGTATTACTGGCGGTGCTAATCAGCCTGATCCATACCAATATCAAGGCAAGCCCGAGGAACGTATTTCTAGCTACCATAGCCTCCGGCTTCATGAGTACAATTTCGTCTATTGGAGGGCCACCGTTGGCCCTCGTTTATCAAAATGCCAGGGGACCGGCACTCAGGGCAAACCTGTCCATCTTGTTTACCATGGGATGTATGGTTTCGCTCACAGCACTGATACTGGTGGGAAAGTTCCAGTTCAAGGACCTGTTTTTTAGTGCGATTCTGCTACTAGGTGTAATACCTGGGGTAAGCCTGTCTGGCCCCATTAAGCGAAGAATAGATAAGCAGACAGTTAGGCCTGTATTATTGGGACTATGCGCTATTTCAGCTTTGCTGGTGCTTGGCAGAGCCTTTATCCTGATTTGACACATCATTTGCCTGGATTTCTTCGCTAAGAGATTCTTTTATATCGCCAGGTAATTCAAAGCTGAGTAATCCTAGTTTGCCGGATCTGATCTCATTAAGCAGGAGCTCTCCGGTCTTGTTGAAATCAACCCCCCCTTTGCTCAGGCAACCGCGTATTTTTCCCAGCTCTTCAAGTAATTCAACGGGCTCCGCGTCAAGAGAGGAAAAACCATAACGTTTGCTCAGCCGGTCGGGGTAATTTATCTGCAATACGCTAATGGCATACAAGCCAATGTCTGCAAATTCAAAAGCAGTGTTCTTTATGGCTCCCGTGACAGCAAGGCGATAGGCGGAATCCTGATCTTCGATCTTGGGCCAGAGCATCCCGGGGGTATCAAGCAAAGCAAAATTGTCATTTAACATGACTTGCTGCTGGCCTTTGGTCACGGCGGGTTCGTTTCCAGTTTTAGCAATTTTTCTTTCCGATAAGACATTAATGAGCGTAGATTTTCCAACATTGGGGATACCCACGATCATGATTCGGAAAGGGGGTTTGGTATTTTTCTGCAAGGCTGAGAAATGTTGAATGACTCTGCTACGAATATCTCCCGGATTTTTGCCGCAGGCAGTCATGGCTGCGATTTGATTAGACCGGTAATGATCAAGCCAGACCTGAGTGATATTGGGATCGGCAAGGTCAGATTTATTGAGGATTTTTAGCATTGGCTTGTTTTCAGCCAATTGCTGCAAGAGTGGATTTTCGCTGGAATAGGGCAGGCGGGCATCGACTATTTCAAGTACAGCATGGACTTTATTAAGGACATGTATAATGTCCTTTCGGGCTTTATTCATATGCCCCGGATACCAGCCAATTTGCATTGTTTGCCCCTATTGAAAAGCGGTGAACATTGTCTCAAAAAAGGAGCGCCGAGTCGTCGTGGAAGTTACAAATAAACTAAAGGAAAAGCTTGTCAATAACTGCCAGCCTGAGCATATGGAATTAATCAATGAAAGCCATATGCACGCAGGTCTCGCAAGCGAATCCCATTTCAAATTGATTCTGGTGTCTGAGCACTTCACCGGACTCAATGCAGTAAAGCGCCATCAATTTATTTACAAATTATTAAGCGAGGAACTTGCTGGGCCAATTCATGCACTTGCACTGCATCTTTTTACACCGCAGGAGTGGGTGATGGAAAGGGGAGTGCCTGACTCCCCTGAATGTGCTGGAAAAAACCAATAGGTATCAAAGAGTTAGAATGAACCATGAACTTTTCCCGAATTTAGCTCGTATAGCTCGTATATACTGAAGGTAATTCAATACCTGTGTTAATATTTTCACAAAGCATAGAAAGAGCATTAGAGATAAAAGAGATTCAATGAAATGCAGATATCCTGGAGTGCATACAAGTCTTCTCTTATTTACTGCCTCATTGTATTGTTGTTTTTCCTGCCCATATCACTGCTCCAGGTAAGGGATTCTGGAGAACCAAAGCCTCCTGTTATTGAAATTTTGCCTTTACCGCTAGAAATACCCGATTTTGCCAGCATCTTGGATGTGCAGGAAAAAAAGCAGTCTTTTTTCGATTTTATTGAGCCCTTTGTAGACCAGGTCAATATAGAAATATTCCAGCAAAGACAACGGGTCCTCGCTATACAGAATAAAATTCATGACGGCGAAGATCTTTCTTCTTCTGATTTAAGGCAACTCTCTACTCTGGCTGAGTTATATGAGTTGGATACAGATGATTTAACGGACGCCGAGTTTCTGGCGGTGCTGTTACGGCGTGTAGACAAAATACCGGCTTCACTGGCATTGGCCCAGGCAGCTAACGAATCAGCATGGGGCACATCAAGATTTGCCCAGTACGGCAACAATTATTTTGGTCAGTGGTGCTATTCCGATGGCTGTGGTCTGGTGCCAAATCGCCGTCGGGAAGGTGCTACTCATGAAGTCAGAAGTTTTGATTCTGTAAAAGACTCTGTCCAGGCTTATATTCACAATCTGAATACCTTCCCCAGTTATCAGATGTTGCGAAGAATCAGGCAGCAGCTAAGAGTTCAAAATAAACCAGTGGATGGAGCTTCCCTTAGCGATGGTCTTGAAAGTTATTCATCCAGAGGGCTCGACTACATCGATGAACTCCAGAACATGATATATAGCAATAATTTACTCTCCCGGGATAAGCCTAATCTCTAATTGCCGGATTTATCCAGGGAATGGAATACCAGTAATATCTGCCATCGTTACCGGGAGCGGTGCAGTTATAACGGAAACGTCGGCTCTTATTCTCTATCACAGTGCTGATTTCATATACCTTCTGCGCCGTATTCACCGCGTTAACTTCGATTCTCAAGTTATTATTAAAGCAGGCAAGTTGCGACAAACCTCTCTGGTTTTCACTGAAATCCAGAGTTGCCTGTGGTGAAGCTGATGTCGTTACCGGACTTGGCGGCAGAAATGAGTCCAGAGTAAATGCCAGACTTAATACCTTTGTAGGGAAGCTGTTCATGGAGGCGTAAATCCCGGAGAAAGGAAAGCGGGGCAGAGCAGTAAAATCCGAACTGGCATTGACAGGGCCAGAATGCTGGGCTATTCCGACAAAGCCGAGCTCTTTCACCAGAGACTGAATGGCGGGATCATATTCTCCATATGGGTAGGCAAGAATTTTATGATTTTGTCCCGTTTGTTGCGTAATGGTTTCTTCTGCCATCAGTATCTGAATTCTTACTCTCTCCAACCAGGCAGTATCTGACTCATTATTGTCACGATCCAGCAAGTAAGGGTGATCGACTGTATGATTCGCAATGGTTACCCCGGCGTTTGCCATTTCTCTGATCTGATCCCAGGTGGAATAGAGCCTGTCATTTGACCCCACCAGGCCGGAAGTAACAAAAACAGTGAATGGCCAGCCACGTCTTTGTAGTTGTGGAAAGGCGACTTCATAAACAGACGCATAACCATCGTCGAAGGTAATAACGGCAGATTTGTCAGGCAAGGTGGATCCGTTTCTCAATTTGCTGATGACTTCTTCCAGTGGCAATACAGTAAAACCACTGTTTTCAAGGTAGTCCATATGCAGGGTAAAGGATTCCGGACTAAGACTGGTGACCGGTGGCGTCGAAGTGCTGACATGATGGTACTGGAGAATGACAGCCTGATTTTCTGGCTGGGCTTGCAAAAGCAGGGGAGATGCCAGAAAAACTCCCAGCAGAACGGTAACTACATGCATTATGCGTTTTGGCAATGGATAGCAGGACACGCGCGTTCTCAATAGCATTTAGGATTATCAGGAATTATACTGTCGTCCCTTTGGACAGTGCTACCACTCTAATGAAAGATATTCGAAAAACAACCTTCAAACTTAATCGACTGCAAAAAAATCTGCGCAGAGAAACTGGTCGTGCTATTGCAGATTATAAAATGATTGCTGATGGCGATGTCGTCATGGCTTGCCTGTCGGGTGGTAAAGACTCCTATGTGATGCTGGATATTCTGATGAATATGCAAAAGCATGCACCAATTGATTTCAAGATAATCGCTGTCAACATGGATCAAAAACAGCCTGGGTTTCCGGAACATATTCTGCCTGAATATCTGGAGTCAATCGGCGTGCCATATCATATTCTTGAAAGAGACACTTATTCCATAGTTATGGAAAAAACAGAGCCAGGGAAATCCTACTGTGGTTTGTGCTCCAGATTAAGGAGAGGGAATTTATATTCTTTGGCAGAAAAAATCGGAGCCACCAAAATAGCTCTTGGTCATCATCGAAATGACATAATGGAAACGTTGTTTCTCAATATGTTTTTTGGTGGAAAATTGAAATCCATGCCGCCAAAACTTTTAAGTGATGACAAAAAACACATAGTCATCAGGCCGTTGGCTTATTGCAAGGAAGAAGAGATAGCAAAATTTGCTGAACTTAGACAGTTTCCGATAATACCCTGTAATTTGTGTGGCAGTCAGGACAACATGCAACGTCAGGAAATTAAAAAAATGTTAAATGAATGGGGTAAGAAATTTCCAGGCAGGCTTGATGTATTGTTTAAAAGTATTACTAACGTCGCCCCCAGTCATCTGGCAGATACCTCCCTGTTTGATTTTCATTCACTTGAAGCAGAAAGAGAAGCTGCAATGGAACTACAAGCTAATGAAGTTCCTGGCCAAAATAGTGCAACTGATGCCATGGCAAACAGAATAAACGTCGTGAGCATTTCAACAAATACATAAAACAACAGGCAGTTAAATGAATTCTGAAAATGGCAATCCGACTGAGCATTTGCTTGATGCTAAAGGACTGTTTTGTCCTGAACCTGTCATGTTGCTGCATAAAAAAATACGGGAAATTAATGACGGAGAAGTGCTGGTTCTTGTCGCAACCGATCCATCAACAACAAGAGATGTGCCCAAGTTTTGTCACTTTCTGGGCCATGAGCTACTAAGCTCTGCGGAAAATGACAAGGTCTACCGCTATTCTATTCGCAAGTCCTCGTCCTCTTCATAAAACTAACAACTGATAACCAATGAAAATTATTGCTGACCAGGATATATATCGGGTTGAAGAGTATTTTTCCTGTCTGGGAGAGCTTGTTTTACTTCCTGGCAGGAAAATTTCTCAACAAGATCTCCTTGATGCCGACGCCTTGCTGGTCAGGACTGTGACAAAAGTTAATAGGGAGCTTGTCGAAAACACACCTGTTAAATTCGTTGGTAGTGCCAGTAGTGGCTTTGACCATATTGATCTGCCTTTGCTGAAAGAAAAAGTAATACATTTCAGTAATGCTCCGGGCTGCAATGCGAATGCTGTTGTGGATTATTTTTTTGCGGTTTTAGCCTGGTTCAATATTCATAACCAAGTTGATTGGCAAAAGAAAACGGTAGGGATCATTGGCGCTGGCAATGTTGGCTCGCGATTAGCGGCAAGGTTACAAAACCTGGGTATGAGTTTTTCAATATATGATCCATTCCTCAGTTCTGACCATGAGCTGGCCCCCTGGTTTACTTCTTTTGAAAATGTATTAAAGAAAGACATCGTCACCCTGCATACACCACTCACCTATGCGGGCGATTACCCTACACATCATATGCTGAACCCGGAATATCTGTCAGAAATAAGTAAAGATGCTTTGTTGATTAACGCATGCAGAGGCGAGGTGATTGATAATCTTGCGTTATTAGAGCTGCTGAAAAATACCGGGGGGCCAAAGGTGGCGCTGGATGTTTGGGAATCCGAACCGAACATTAATCCACTGCTCCTTGATAAAGTCCAGATAGCGACTCCCCATATTGCCGGCTACAGTATTAATGGCAAACTTAATGCTACACGTAAAATATATGATGACTTATGTCAATTTTTTTCAATTACAAGAAATGGAGATCATCACACGGCGTCCGGATTCCTACTGGAAGGCGAAACGGGGAAAACAGATATTGAGACTATCAGTCTAAATATTCTGAATGCTTACCCGATAGAAAATGATTTAATTTTGCGCGAGAAAAGCCCGCAGCAGTTAGCTGCGGGTTTTGATTTATGCCGAAATAACTACAACTTTCGTAGAGAATTCTCGGATTATTCCCTGTCAGAAAATGATATCCCGCCTGCAGTTATAGACAAACTTAAGCAGGTTGGTATTCAGTCAAAGTAGTTTACTGGCTGTAATGTTCGAGGAAATTGCCCAATTTGCCAATAGCTTCTTCCAGGGTGTCTTTACGAGGCAGAAATACTATGCGGAAATGTTGCCTGTCATCAATGTTGAAGCCGCTGCCCTGAACCATTAAGACATGTTCCTGAAGTAATAAATCCAGAATTAGCTGCTCGTCATTCCTGATCTTGAAACGGGCAGGATCTAGTTTCGGAAACAGATAAATTGCACCTTTAGGTAAAACACAGCTGACACCAGGAATATCGTTTAGCATTTTCCAGGCAATATCGCGCTGTTCTCTTAAACGCCCACCAGACATGATCAATTCATTTATACTCTGATAACCGCCAAGAGCAGTTTGAATGGCCTGCTGGGCTGGCACATTGGAACACAGTCGCATATTGGAAAGGATTTCAAGGCCTTCAATATAGTCTCTGGCGCGTTTTTTGGCGCCACTTAGATACAACCAGCCTGAACGAAATCCTGCTACCCGATACGACTTTGAAAGTCCGTTAAAAGTCACAATCAAAATATCTTCAGACAATGTAGCCAAAGGCGTGTGCCTGGCATCGTCGTAAAGAATCTTGTCATAAATTTCATCAGCAAAAACTATCAGATCTTTTTCTTCAGCCAGCTTAACAATTCCCTTAAGCAGATCAGGTGCGTATACCGCACCTGTAGGATTATTAGGATTGATTACTACAATGCCGCGGGTTCTACTGTTTATTTTGCTTTTTATATCATCAAGGTCAGGGTTCCAGTCGGAAGACTCATCACAGCGATAATGGACTGCTTTACCACCACTTAGGGTCACTGCAGCTGTCCATAGCGGATAATCAGGGGCCGGGATCAATATTTCATCACCATCATTAAGAAGCGCCTGCATCGCCATAACAATAAGCTCGCTGACGCCATTGCCCAGATAGATATCGTCAATCCCTACATCAGGGATGCCCAGACGCTGGGTTTCGTGCATGACAGCTTTACGGGCGGAAAACAATCCCTTGGAGTCGGAATAGGCTTGTGACTCTGGTAAATTAAGGATTACATCTTTTAATATTTCTTCAGGAGCTTCAAAACCAAAAGCACCAGGGTTACCAATGTTTAACTTGGTAATACGGTGTCCTTCCTCTTCGAGTTTTTTAGCTTCCTGCAAGGCCGGTCCTCTGATTTCATAGCAGACATGGCGAAGCTTTTCGCTTTGTAATATTGAACTCATAGACAGGTATCCAATGTTGGCCGGACTAATTAACCATTCAAATATGGTATTCTACCGGAGGTAGAAGGGGAGCGAATTTTACAGAAACCCAATTCGGAATTATATAGTCATGACCAAAATCAATAAATCTGAAGATGAATGGAAAGCAATATTAAACGAGGAAGAATTCAATATTTGCCGAAACAAAGGCACAGAACGAGCTTTTACTGGTAAATATTGGAAGTGTACCGGTGAAGAAGGCAAGTATCTGTGTCGAGCCTGTGGCGAAGCTCTATTTGATTCCGAAGCGAAATATGATTCAGGTTCAGGTTGGCCGAGCTTTTATAAACCGGCAAATGATGATGGCGTTACAGAAATCAGTGATAACAGCCTGGGAATGAGTAGAATCGAAGTGGTATGCAGCAAGTGTGATTCACATCTGGGTCATGTGTTTAATGATGGACCAAACCCGACCGGACTTCGGTACTGTATTAACTCAGCATCGCTGAAGTTCGACAAGGAAGAATAAACCGGGAAGCGGAATAAGAAAGAGCAGGGCAGTGGCAATTCTAGAATTGGTAACGTAGCCCGGTCTGGTATTTCAATCTGTCAAAACTATAAAGATCTATGTTGCTGTCATTTTCCGTGTAGGTAACATCAGTCGTGATATTCAGGTTTCGGTTGAATTGCCATATCCAGCCAAAGGAAGTTGAGAATGTGTCATCTTCCCGATCTATATTAAATACCGGTGCAACGCTTTTGTTTTCACTTTTATGAAAGGATACCCGTACGTAGGGTATATGGCCTGGACGGAACTGAAGCTGTTCAGAAAAGGCAATACCGTAGAAGGTCTGAGCATTATTTTTTCCGGCATTGCGTTGTGCACCTTCATCACCATAATAAACACTAATATTATGCAGGAATTTGCCGGCAGCTTTGGCTATATTTCCGGATAACAACAGCTGATTTACGTCTCGTAAATTGTTATCTGGATTGATTCCAGTATCAAATCGGACGGCGGTATAAGCTGCTGTTACGCCCTGAGACCAACCACCACCAGCATTGCGCTGCATTGTACCCATGATGCTTGAACTGCTTTGAAATTCCTTGTCATTGAGGTCAACGCGTTGAAACCGGCCGTACATTGATAAGCGAACATTGTCACGTATTACCGCATAACCGGTTTCAGCTGAAAGCACATCAATATCAAATTCACTGGTAGAAAAATTATTATGCTGATTGAAGTTGCCTCGGACAAAGGCGGCACTGTTTTTATTAAAGGGATAGTTATAGTTAAAACCTGCACCAACATCCATAAAGTTATCATCAATACTCTGGCCGCTTGGGCTCAGTTCAACATCACCTATAGGCGTGTCAATAATACCGAGCTCGGTAGCACTGTTAATATTTGAATCGCTTCCAATATTGGAGTTTACATACCAGGTAAAGCTACTGCTAACGGCATTTTCCCGTTGCTCAATCAAACCCAGGAATGCCTGTATATTGGCACTGACATTAGGCCCCGGGTCAGAGGCAAGTACTTCATTAAACAGCGCTTTTGCAGCGGTGAGGTTGTTACTGCTGAAATAGGCCCTGGCCAGTTCAAGTTTTACACGCTGCTGATCCGGATAGATGTAGGCAATACGTTCAAAGGCAAATACGGCCTCATCAGGTCTGCCTGATTCAAGAGCAGCAAGGCCATAGAGAAAGTCAAATTCAGGGTCCCCCTCAAGATCAAACAAGCTTGCCTGACCCAGTGTGTAGGCCTGATTGTATTGTCCTTCGGCAATCATTGCGTTCATCTGAACGATAACGCTATTGGTTTCATTTGCAGCATAGCCCAAACTGCCAATTACTGAGAATGACAGTAGGGCAAGTAATACAGGAAGTTTCATTACGGTCTTTTTACACAGACTGTAGCTGTTCATGGTGTTAATTTATTTTATCCATGTTTGCGATATACCTCACACTTCATCTTCAATACTAATAAATTCAATGGGCTATAGCACTCTTTTTATACTTTTTTTTATGTTTTGTTGCCTTCTCAGTCAAACCAGGCATTGACGTGGGAAAATTTCCCTCTTAAACTTGTCATGTTAGTTGCAAATAAAACAGGAGGTGGTGAATATCAAGAGTTTTCAAATTGTATTGTTAGTCCGTATCTTTACTCTATAGATGCAGTCTGTATAGTCGGGTGATGGTAATTAGGCCTACCCGTTAACAATTTTATAGCTTCTGTGTTAACAAATTACCCGATTAATGTATCTATAGAGGGTACGGCCTATCCCGAAAGGCTGTAGCTGGAATCCCCATGAAAGATCAAATTTCCCCCTCAATTTTCTATTCAGCTCAAAGTCTACTTGTCCTGCCAATACTGCTTATCAGTCAGTTGGCGATTGCCCAGAATGACTCAAAAGTCCACAAATTCACGCTGGGGTCTTATTTCAGTCAGGGTGACTATGGCTCAACTGAGGAAACTGATATTACCTATTTCCCGGTTTCCTATGAGTTAACAACGTTTCCCTGGGTGCTGTCGGTAACCGCCCCTTATCTTGCATTGCAGGGGCCTGGTGATGTGTTTTTCGAAACCGGCAATATTGGAGGTGGCCGTGAAGAGGAAAATGAATTTGTTGATGAGCGCGGCATTGGCGATGTATTTTTGTCAGCGACCTATCAGTTTCCACCGGTGCTAAATGACTGGGTATTTGTGGATTTCACCATGCAGGCAAAGCTGCCTAGCGCCGATGAAAGCAGAGACCTGGGTACCGGTGAGCTGGATTTGGGTTATCAGCTTGATTTCTATTCAACGCTGGAAAGGAATACCTATTTTTCCACGCTGGGTTATCGCCAACGAGGCAAAACCCCTTTATTTGATCTGGAGAATTCCTTCTATGCTTCCCTGGGACTGATGCGTCAATATGGCGACAATACCTTTCTGGGCCTGATATATGATTATCGAGAAAGAGCCTCCAGTAATGCCTTTGAGAGCCATGAAATCATGCCGTTTGTTTCCTATAACCTGGGCAAGCAATGGAATTTGATGCTTTATACGATAGTAGGGTTTACGGCTAGCAGTGCAGATCAAACCATCGGTTTGCAAGCTTCCTACACATTGCCTTGAGCCATCAGTAACCGGCAATCAATTCTTTAAAAATGAATAAAAAACAGAAACACGTCAACCACCTTGATTATAGTCGGTTCTGTCTTAAATCTTCATACAGCCAGTGAGCGAATTAGATGGAGCAGAGCGCTTAACGATTTAATATTGTGGACAGGGTACGCATTGGTCGTACCGGAGGTGGTGAAGGAATATTAACCCGCTGTACCGGTGCGATACGGGCAGGAACATTGAGGCGATCAGGGCGTTCAGGTCTTGCAGGCAGGGCAATCCTGTTGCGAACAGTATTGTCAGCCAGGGCAACATTTTCATTCTCCAGGTTACCAATTACCTGATCATCAAAGTCATTGGCAGATGGATTTGAGCCGGTGCTTTCCCTAAGTCGCGCTTCTGCTTCAACCAGCATTAAGCGATTCAAAATATCTATACTGGATGGCAATGTTTGATTAGCCAACTGATTGATTTCATTGATAACTATATTGTCCAGTTCTGTTGATTCCGTACCTTCAGCAATGATTTTTAATGCAGCCAATGAGATATCCAAATCTGGTGTTGTCTCAGGGCGATAGTCCGGGGCCATCTTGGCTATGGGGTTGGCTAATGGTGTGAGCTTGAGCATTGTTATATCGAATTTGGGACCTTCATTAGCTGAAGCATTATCCCGGTCAAGTTCAGACAGCTGGACTGCCAGTTGCTTTCCGGTGTTGTCGGCATCACTGTATTCATCAAATCCAGGAATCAATGTTTCAGTAAGAGAGTCTCTGTTATTTAGAGAATCCTGATCATTGGCGCCTAGTTTAAAACCGGGGCCGGTATCCGGTCCTTTACCGGTTCCGCCAAAACCGCTTTCACCACCAGCTTTTCCAGTACCACCCAGCCCACTTCCACCATCGCTACCAGGACCAACCAGGTAATAATTAACAGCAAACGCAAGACATAGAACAGCCAGCAGGGAAGCCACAAAAGAGTGGTTCTCCACAAACGTGGCAGCTTTAGTAGCTATGTTTTTCTTACGGCTTATCATTATTTTATTTTATCGCGTTTAAAGCTAAATACCTACGTTTTCTACTGTCCAGATTTATGAGTCCTGCTGATCTGACATTTCATCTTTACGATCATCTTCCAATACTGACTGTATATTGGCTTGATAATTTTCATTGTAGTTAAAAATTCCGAAATTCATTCTGAAATTGGCATCCGCTGAAGTTACATCAGCGGTTTGCAGCGCGAGGGCTTTTTCATTCATCTTGATCAGCGCTTCCATGCCCAGTTTATCGGCGAGTTCATTAAGCTGCGCAACAGAATCAGCAGACAATTCATCATAATAAACGCTGCGATCAAAGAAAGGGGGTTGCTCTCCACTTAAATTGTGAACACCTGCACATAAATGATCCTGTATGTTCTTTCCAAAGAAGAAAAGCTTTTCTTCCTGCCCGCGGTTCGGCGTAAAGGCTTTGGTCTTGAGTATCACGTTATGATCAGGGTCCAGTTCAACCATGTCGAGGCGCATCAATTCATCCAGGACAACACGTGGCCTGATATCACCTTTCGCAATATTACTTACCAGGCCTTCAAAGGACTCATTGCTGAATTCATTATCATCCTGCAAGGGCAGTTTTCTGGGAGAGTTATCTGGATTGAGCAGCCTTTTATCACCAAGCCAGCGTGCAACCAGCTGCGATCCAATAGAAATGTTTGCCGGTCTGTTTTCCTGACTTGCAGGCTCGGCCCGTAGACGCTTTACATCCTTACGATGAACACCAGTTAGCAAATTGATTCTGCTATCAGTCTGTTTTTTACCGGCGACGGGAAAGTCCTTTTCAGCAACATCCACGTAAACATCCTTAAGCAGACTGCTTAAATAGGTATAGGTAATCTGGTTAGCAATCATGAACTTTACCAGCGGTCTCAGAACTTTCCTGAGTGCCGTGATTACTGCCTTATTAACCTGATTTGGAGATTCATTATCCTGCATAGCGCAAATTATAGTCTCTTGAGGGAAAAAATCCCACAATTTTGATAACTGTGGGCTTTCGCTAGCAGAAACACATGCAAGAGTAGAAGTTTTCCGGTACTCAAGTGATATACTGCCTCGCTTTTTTGAATGGACCTGGCCAGCGCTTTTTGACAATTATGCTTTTAGAAAAATACATCAATCTTGTCCTTGGCAAGCCATATATGGTGTTGGGCTTGGTTTTTTTATTGACCTTGTTCCTGGGGTGGAACACTCAGCAATTCAGAATGGATGCCTCAGCTGACTCTTTGGTGGTTGAGGGTGATGCCGATCTGGAATACTCAAGGGTGATAAACAGCCGTTATGGCGCTGGTGATTTCGTTTTCGTCACTTATGCCCCGGAACAAGGGCTTTTTACCATCTCATCTCTGGCACAACTCAAGGCCTTGAAGAACGAGCTGGAACTGATTGCCAGTGTTGAATCTGTGGATAGCATTTTTGATGTGCCTTTATTCAAGGTCGCAGGCGTTTCGCTCAGTGAAATCACCGACAACATCATTACTCTTGAATCTGCCGAAGTAGACCTGTCCAGTGCCAGAGACGATTTAATGAGCAGTGACGCCTATCGCAATGTACTACTCAGTGAAGATGGCAGGACTGCCGCTCTGATCGTCAATTTTTTGCCAGATACAGCGCTGTCAATGTTACTTGGGGAGCGAACTGAACTGCGTGAGCTGGAGCGGACAACCGGACTGATGGCAAGCCAAGCTACACGCCTTGAAGAAGTCGAGGCGCTAAGTACTGCTGCAAGGGTTACTGCCGCGAACCAATTACACAAAGATATAGCAGATATACGCATAATCCTGGAAAAATATCGCGACAATGCCACTATTTATCTTGGTGGCGTGCCCATGATTGCCGATGACCTGGTTACTTTCGTGCGTAACGACCTGTTTACTTTTGGGGCGGCGATACTCTTTTTCATCATAGCTTCTCTTGCATACCTGTTTCGAAAGGCAAGATATGTGGCTATTCCATTGATTTGTGGTACAGCAATAGCTACATGCGTAATAGGCTTGCTTGGCTTAATGGATTGGGCTGTGACCGTAATCTCTTCAAACTTTATCTCTCTGCTACTCATTATCACTGTCTCGTTAACCGTGCATCTGATTGTTCGTTTTCGCGAGCTGGAAGTTGAGCAAGCCTCACTAAACCATCATGAGCGCCTTAAACTTACTTTGGAGAGTATGATTAAACCCTGCGCCTATACCAGTCTTACGACTATTGTGGCCTTTGGTTCCCTGGTGATCAGCGATATCCCTCCCATTATCGACTTTGGCTGGATGATGGTGATGGGTGTTTGTTGTGCATTCCTGCTTACTTTTTTGATTTTTCCTGCAGTGCTCGTCCTGCTACCCCAGAGTGATTCCCGGGCGATGACGAAATCCATAGATATAACTCCCGCAATAGGGCGGTTTACCCGGTCCAACGGGTCTTTTATTTTACTCGTTGCAGGCCTGCTATTTATTGTCAGCGGTATTGGCATCACTCGCCTGCAAGTAGAAAACAGCTTTATCGATTATTTCGATGAAAGTACTGAAATATATCAGGGTATGGTGGCCATAGATCAGAATATGGGAGGTACTACACCTCTGGATGTCATCATTGATATGCGACCACCAAACCCCTTCGATGCGGACCCCGCGAACGCTGATTTCGGTGACGACCCGTTTGCAGGGGAAGAATATTTTGACGAATTTGATGACTTTGGTGAGGAAGAACAGGGTGATGAAAACGCCTATTGGTTTACCAGTGACAAAATGCAGGAAATCATTGCCATACATGATTACCTTGATGCATTACCCGAGACCGGAAAAGTGCTTTCTCTGGCGACCTTGCTGAAAATTGCCTATGAGCTTAACGACAGTGAACCACTCAACAGTATAGAGCTCGCAGTGCTCTATAACAAAATTCCGGCTAGCTACAAGGAAAGTTTGCTCAGGCCTTATGTTTCTGTTGCAGATGATCAGATCAGGTTTTCCATCAGGGTGCTGGAAACATCAGACGGCCTGGTGCGCGCTGATTTACTGAAGAATATTCGTCAGGGGCTGAGCGATGAATTTGGCTATTCCAGTGAACAGGTCCACCTGACGGGCATGCTGGTTCTGTACAACAATATGCTGCAAAGTCTGTTTGAGTCGCAAATTCTCACGCTTGGCATGGTCTTGCTGGTCATTACCACGATGTTCCTGGTGCTGTTCAGGTCATGGCAGCTTGCCCTGATTGGCATTATTCCCAATATTCTTGCGGCATTGTCTGTGCTTGGACTCATGGGCTGGCTGGGAATACCTCTTGATATGATGACGATAACTATTGCGGCAATCTCTGTGGGTATTGGCGTTGATAATACCATTCATTATATGCATCGTTTTAAATCTCGCTTTCCTGAATTCAATAATTACGAAGAAACCATGGCCTATTGTCATGGCAGTATAGGAAAAGCCATGTATTACACCGGTTTTACTATCGTAGCGGGGTTTTCCATTTTGATTCTCTCGAATTTTATCCCCACCATTTATTTTGGATTATTAACGAGTCTGGCTATGTGCCTGGCATTGACAGGAGCTCTGACGCTGCTGCCTCAGCTATTAATCTTTTTCAAACCTCTGAAGGAAGAGACGGGTCTGTAAACAGATCTAACTCATGCCCCGGCAAGTTCAGACAATGTAAAATCCTGATAGCAGAACAATAGCGAACACGTTATCTAATGATTCGGGGTACTGTAAGCTTGGTAAACGAGATTGAGAAAAGGATATACGGATTTAAGGAAATATAGATGTATAGAGGTATAGATGTATAGATGTATAAATAAAAGAGTGGTCTCCGCTAGCCCGAGGCGATTGTCCTGTTTTTATCTTCTTGTTATATGATGCCTGTGGTCAGCATCTGGTTTTTTCGCCTCGGACTAACGAGTGCTGACAAAGATAATGATGAAGCCTCTCTCAGAATAGTCCGCAATAAGTATGCCAAGATAATTGCCTGAAGCAGCGCTTTAATATTGATTTAGAACTTGCCTTTGCCCGTTAAATCAATAGGTTAGCGTTTATAATTACGGAATAAGGCTTTGATAAAGTATTAATAAACAGATAGATACGGTAAAAACTTAAGGCATCAAAATGGTTATTATTTGAGCATCAGGTTCTACCAAAAACGCACTTAGCGTAAGTCGGCGAACAAAATCTTATTTAGCAATAGGGACTTACAAAATCTTTAAAAATATTTTTTTCCCCGAACTGACTGTTCAAAAACAAGTGTTTTAATATACTTTCTCTAAATGTTTTCTACTAAATTGAATTATATGAATTTTTATAAGTTAAGGTTCTTTCATTTTGTTCCATTGCCCAGCAAATGCAGGCATTCAATCAAGAACTTGCCAAGGCGGCTAATTACTCAATAAGTGCAGCTCTGGATAGGCTATTGAATATGCTTTTTTGATATGGCACAATCCCGCCCTGCTTACCAGTGCTATATTAATAACTATCTGATTTATAAGTAGTATTTTTAATTATCCGTACATCATGTTTTCTCTGCCAATTCCTTGATGTGTGCGGTAGGAACCACTGTTTTCAGCAACCCAGAAGAACAATCTCGAGATTTATTGAATGAAGCCATAGCGTTCCTTCAGTATCCGTAAAAGTTCTGCCAGAATAAATGAAGTTTAGCGACTTGCAGTCAGGCAATTTATGTTTGATCTGCGAGTATTTTTTAATCGTGTATTTGCAACCAACAATCAGGATTACACCATGCAAGTTTCTATTGAAACCCTTACAGGCCTTGAAAGACGTATGACCATTGAGGTGCCTGCTGAACAAGTGGAAAGCCAGGTACGTAGCCGTCTTCAGGAAGCCGCGAAAACCTTTAATATGAAAGGATTCAGAAAAGGTAAGGTACCTGTAAAGGTAATCAAAAACAGGTTCGGTGAAGGTGTGCGTCAGGAAGTAGTCGGCGAGGTTATCAGCCAGTCATGGATTGAGGCGGTTACCAAGGAAAATGTAAAACCGGCCGGTCAGCCCAGTATTGAGCCGAAAAACCTTGAAGAAGGCCAAAACCTGGAGTTTATTGCTACTTTTGAAGTCTACCCGGAAATTGAATTAAAGGATTTTTCCTCTGTCGCAATTGAAAAGAAACAGGCAGAGATTCTGGCTACAGATATAGACAAAATGATCGAAACCCTGCGCGAGCAGCGTAAGACGTTCAAGGAAGTAGAGCGAAAAAGCCAGGAAGGTGATCAGATTAATGTAGACTTTGTTGGTTCAGTAGACGGAGAGCCGTTTGACGGTGGTGAAGCAAAGGGAAGCAACATAATCCTGGGTTCCAAGCGCATGATCCCCGGTTTTGAAGAAGGGCTTGTTGGCCACAGTAGTGGGGAAAGCCTGACCTTGTCGCTGACATTTCCGGATGAGTACCAGAACCAGGAGTTAGCTGGAAAGAAGGCAGAATTTGCTATTACCGTAAACACAGTAAGTGAGCCGACACTTCCAGAACTGGATGATGAGTTTTTTGCATCCTTTGACGTGACGGAAGGTGGTCTGGAAGCATTCAGAACTGAAGTACGCGCGAATATGACACGCGAACTTAAAAATGCCAGCCGCAACAACATCAAGAACCAGGTCATCGAAGGGTTACTTGAAATTCATGAAGTAGCTGCACCGAAAGCTTTGGTAGCCAATGAAATTAATGGTTTAAGACAACAGGCCATGCAGCAGTTTGGTGGAGGCCAGAACATTGATCCATCAATGTTGCCGGATGATCTTTTTGCAGAGCAGGCAGCACGCCGTGTGGTTCTTAGCCTGGTGATGAGCGAAATTGTAAGCAAAAATGACTTGAAGCCAGATGCAGCAACTGTTCGTGGTTTGATCGAAGAAATGGCAGAAAGCTATGAAAAGCCGGAAGATGTCATTAAGTGGTACTACAGTGACAAGGATCAGCTGGCCAATATAGAAGCAATGGCCCTTGAAGATGCTGTCATTGATATGGTGATCGATAAGGCCAAAGTGACTGAATCTAACGTATCTTATGAAGAGGCACTTAAACCCGTTGCCAAACCTGAAGCAGCAGCTGGAAAAGACGACGGTAAGGATGGCAAGGATGGCAAGGATGGTAAGGATGGTAAGGACAGCAGGGATTCACAAGAGCCGGAGCTTCAGGGCGCAGATGATACAGAGGCTAAAGCCGATTCTGACGATTAAAAGACAAACCTGGATATTTACTCACCAAGCATTAGCGGACGGCAGGAACTAAACGCATGAAGAATATTGATCATAAAACCGGGTTCGAACAGGAAACTGGCAGCCTTGTTCCAATAGTTGTAGAGCAGACTGCACGAGGTGAGCGCTCCTATGATATTTATTCGCGTCTCTTAAAAGAGCGGGTAATATTTATGGTTGGACAAGTAGAAGACCACATGGCTAATCTCGTTGTGGCTCAGCTCTTGTTTCTCGAGTCTGAAAACCCGGATAAAGACATCCATCTTTACATTAACTCACCCGGTGGCTCCGTCACTGCAGGACTGTCAATTTATGACACCATGCAATTTATAAAACCAGATGTCAGCACCATGTGTATTGGCCAGGCTGCAAGTATGGGCGCCCTGTTGTTGACTGGGGGTAAAAAAGGCAAACGCTTTGCGCTGCCTCATTCAAGAATGATGATTCATCAGCCTAGTGGTGGCGCACAGGGACAAGCTTCTGATATTCATATCCAGGCACAGGAAATACTTAATGTGAGAAGGCGTCTGAACCAGATTATGGCTGAACACACTGGTCAGGAAATAGACGTAATCGCAAAAGATACTGATCGCGACAATTTCATGAATGCAGATGAAGCCGTCAGCTATGGCCTTATTGATAGCGTACTTGATAAACGCATATTGCCTGCTAGTGAAGGCAGCACAGGTGAGAGATCCTGATATTCGCAGAAGTCACTTCAGGTGAATTATTTCGGAATCGGGCCAGGCTGCAATTTACACAAAAAGCATAATTAAGTACTTGTAAAATGCTACATTTGCCTTCATGTTATTTACTGGTTAATTCGGATATTTAAGAAGTTTTGATTATCTCGAATAAATCTTTATAGTGGGTTTGCTAATTTTATAACCGGGAAAACAGGACAACGAATACATGGCCGATGACAAGAAAGATGACGATGGCGGAAAATTGCTTTATTGCTCTTTTTGCGGCAAAAGTCAGCACGAGGTAAGGAAGCTTATTGCAGGCCCCTCTGTTTTTGTCTGTGATGAATGCGTTGACCTGTGTAACGATATTATCCGTGAAGAGATTCAGGAAAAATCATCCAGTCAGGAAGAGCGCAAACTACCTACGCCTGAAGAAATAAGAGACACCCTCGATGAATATGTGATTGGGCAGGACAAGGCCAAGAAAACCTTATCCGTCGCTGTATACAATCATTACAAAAGGCTGAATTTTGAAGCTAAAGGTGATGATGTCGAACTCAGTAAAAGTAATATCCTTATCATTGGTCCTACCGGAACCGGCAAGACTCTGCTTGCAGAAACACTGGCACGGCTGCTGGATGTCCCTTTCACTATCGCTGATGCAACAACCCTTACAGAAGCGGGTTATGTTGGTGAAGACGTTGAAAACATTATTCAGAAATTGCTGCAAAAATGTGACTATGATGTCGACAAGGCGCAGATTGGCATAGTCTATATCGATGAAATAGACAAGATTTCCAGGAAGTCCGACAACCCATCAATAACTCGTGATGTTTCAGGCGAAGGCGTGCAGCAGGCCTTACTGAAATTGATTGAGGGAACTGTTGCTTCAGTGCCTCCCCAGGGCGGTCGAAAGCATCCGCAGCAGGAGTTTCTGCAGGTAGATACCTCCAACATTCTGTTTATTTGTGGTGGCGCTTTTGCCGGCCTCGACAAAATTATTCGGGATCGTTCAGATAAAAGTGGCATTGGTTTCGCGGCAGAACTGCGTAGTCCGGAACAGGAGAAAAAGGTTGGTGAAACCTTGCAGGATGTCGAACCGGAAGATCTGGTTAAATACGGTCTGATCCCGGAATTTGTTGGCCGACTGCCAATGATAGCGACGCTCAATGAACTGGATGAAGATGCTCTGGTTAAAATCCTCAAAGAACCCAAGAACTCACTGACCAAGCAATATGCCAAATTGTTTGAAATGGAAGGGGTTGAGATTCAATTCCGCGATGATGCCCTCAAGGCGATCGCTCGCAAGGCTCAGGAAAGAAAGACCGGTGCACGTGGTTTACGTTCAATCATGGAGTCTGTACTGCTGGATACCATGTACAACATACCCTCTCAGGAAGGGGTGACAAAAGTCGTTATTGATGAAGCTGTCATTAACGGTGAGTCAGAGCCTTTGTTGATGTATGAAACCGGAGACTCTGCTCAAAGTATCTCTGGCAGCAAAGATCCAGCTTGAAAAATTCATTTCTGCCCTCAGATAGGTCAGTATGGCAACATATACTGACCCTATTTGATCGGTATCTGGGCTAGCTTTCATCCCCTTGCCAGATAAACGTCACATTTTCATCAACATTTCCAGTCACTCTCTGGTAAATATGATGAATTTGTAATTCAATGTAACCATCTTTTCACAAAACAGGTCAGACACAATTTATGGACAATCAGGACGTAAGTAATCCTTCCGGCACTCTTCCCTTTTTACCCCTGAGAGGCGTTGTTGTATATCCGCAAATTGTCCATCCATTATTTGTTGCCCGTGAGAAATCCATCAAAGCTTTAAAGGCTGCGATGGCTGGCGACAAGAAAGTGGTTCTGGCTGCACAAAAACAACATTCCGATGATGAGCCGGGAAAGGACGATGTCTTTACAATCGGCACAGTGGCCTCGGTGCTACAGCTTATGCATGTAAATGATGGGACCGTAAAGGTGCTCGTTGAAGGCGTGGAAAGAGTTCAGATCAAAAAACTCCATATTGATGGCGACTACTATACTGCCGACACCAGCAGCATGAATGGCAGCAGCATTGAAGAAAAAGATACTGAAATCCTGGTGCGTTCATTACTTTCCCAATTTGACCAGTATGTACAGCTAAGCAAAAAAATATCTCCTGAAGTTTTAACGTCCATAACCAGTATTGACGAACCGAGCAGACTTGTAGATACCATTGCCACCCACATGTCTCTCCAGTTGCAGGAAAAGCAAAACATTCTTGAATTGGCAAACCTGAAGCCACGTATTGAGCATTTGATGTCATTGATAGAGGCTGAAATTGATATTTTTCAGGTTGAAAAACGCATACGCGGGCGTGTTAAAAAGCAAATGGAGAAAAGCCAGCGTGAGTACTATCTGAATGAACAGATGAAAGCCATCCAGAAAGAAATGGGTGAACTTGATGATGTGCCCAACGAAGCCGAAGAGTTGAAGAACAAGATAGAAGACGCAGGCATGCCCAAGGATGCCAAAGAAAAGGCGACCGCGGAACTGAATAAGCTGAAAATGATGTCTCCAATGTCCTCAGAGGCATCTGTTGTTCGGACTTATATAGACTGGATGATCAGTGTGCCCTGGAAAAAGAAATCAAAAATTCGTACGGATCTGGCAAAGGCAGAAGAAATACTCGACCATGATCATTATGGTCTGAAGGAAGTTAAAGAAAGGATTGTTGAGTATCTTGCAGTTCAGAAACGAGTAAAGAAACTGAAAGGTCCAATTTTATGTCTGGTTGGCCCTCCAGGCGTTGGCAAGACCTCTCTTGGTGAATCTGTCGCCAGGGCTACTGGCCGAAAATTTGTACGTATGGCTCTTGGCGGAGTACGCGATGAAGCTGAAATTCGCGGACATCGTCGAACCTATATTGGCTCTTTACCAGGTAAGGTAATCCAGAAAATGGCAAAAGTTGGTGTTCGTAACCCACTGGTGCTGCTTGATGAAGTCGACAAGATGGGAATGGACCATCGGGGCGATCCGGCATCTGCCTTGCTGGAAGTGCTGGATCCGGAGCAAAACCATAATTTTAATGACCACTATCTGGAAGTGGATTATGACTTGAGTGATGTGTTGTTTATTTGTACTTCAAATTCCATGAACATTCCTGGTCCATTACTCGACAGGATGGAAGTTATCCGCTTACCCGGTTACACAGAAGATGAAAAGCTCAATATTGCCAGTCGCTATCTTGTTCCCAAACAGAAAGAAAATAATGGCTTGAAAGAAGATGAAGTCACTTTGGCGGATGATGCAATACTAAACCTTATCAGGCATTACACCCGTGAAGCAGGTGTTCGAGGTCTGGAAAGAGAAATTGCAAAAATCTGCAGAAAGATTGTAAAAAAACATGTGTCAGAAAAAACTCCAGCAAAGCTCAAGCTTACTGCGAAAGACCTTGAGCAATATGTTGGCGTGCAAAAATATGATTACGGCAGAGCGGAAGAAGAAGATGCCATTGGCCAGGTAAATGGTCTGGCGTGGACCCAGGTTGGAGGGGAGTTGCTTACCATCGAAGCCGTCGCAACACCGGGCAAGGGTAAAACAACCATGACCGGCTCACTCGGCGATATTATGCAGGAGTCTATACAGGCAGCCTTAACCGTGGTCAGAAGTCGTGCGTCCACTTTAGGTCTTAAAGAAAACTTCCATGAAAACAATGACCTGCATGTTCATGTTCCAGAAGGTGCTACGCCAAAGGATGGTCCCAGTGCTGGTGTTGGAATGTGTACAGCACTGGTTTCGGTGCTCACCGGTATCCCGGTAAGGAAAGACGTTGCCATGACGGGGGAAATTACTCTAAGAGGTCAGGTACTGCCCATTGGTGGTTTGAAAGAAAAATTACTTGCCGCTCATCGTGGTGATATAAAAACTGTAATTATTCCAAAAGAAAATGAAAGAGACCTGAAAGAAATACCGGATAACATTAAAGCTGACCTGGAAATTAAACCAGTTAAGTGGATTGATGAAGTTTTGGAAATTGCGCTTGCCTATATGCCTGAACCGGCGGAAGATAATAAAACTCAAGCACTTGAAAAAGGTTCCTCAAAAACAACTGAGAATGAAGTCAAAGACAAAAGAAAAAAATCTATAAATACACACTAGAAAAGCCCTTATTTCTTGACATTCCTTCAACACAGTTGGTATAAAGTTTACTGATTTAAAGGCTGGCTAATTGCTTCCAAAAACGTAGTAAAAAAACTCTACAAAAACTTGAACCGAAAATGATAACAAGGGGATAACGTGAATAAATCCGAATTGATAGATGCTGTTGCTGAAACTGCCGACTTACCAAAAGCTGCTGCTGCACGTGCCATTGATGCTATGACTGATGCAATTGCTTCGTCATTAAAATCTGGCAACTCAGTCGCTCTGGTTGGTTTTGGTTCTTTTAATGTGAAAGACCGTCCAGCCCGTACTGGCCGTAATCCTCAAACAGGAGCTCCCATTCAGATTAAAGCTGCTCGAGTTCCTTCTTTTAAAGCTGGTAAAGCTCTGAAAGACGCCGTTAATTCCTAATGGCCTTAGTTTCGGCTTCTTGAAAGCTGCCGAAAAATTATCAGGAAAATTACTAGAGGGCGCATCATTGATGCGCCTTCTGTTTTTGTTAGTAGTAAAGAATTTTTAGTAGTAACGAATTAGAGACAATGAAAAAGGTTAGTAAAACCTGCTAACAAATTTTGACATCATAAACACATACCATATCTACTCACTGTTTAGTTAACGTAATTAAATATATCGATTAGCTTAACAATATTTTAAATTCTGGATTAAAAAATGCTGCAAAAAATTCGCGATAACTCTCAGGGTATTGGAGCCAAGATTTTTGTCTGGTTCATTATCGTCATATTCGGTGCGTGGGGAGCCAGCACTATAGTTTCGTCTGTTATTAACGGAACACCAGCCGTTTCTGTGAATGGTACTGATATTGATGAATTGGAAGTGGAAAGAACTACTCAGATCAAATTGCAGGAGATCATGGAATCATTAGGACCGGATGCGGATCTTTCCAGCGTTGATGAAGACCTGGCCAGGGAAGCTGCGTTGAATGAGCTTATCCAGCAGGAATTATTGCTCCAATATGCTGAAAACACCGGTATGGTTATTTCTTCAAGATCTATTGACCGATCAATAGCACAGACAGCCGATTTTCAGGTTGATGGCGTGTTTAATGGCGAACGCGCTCAAATGTTGATCTCCAGCATGGGCTATACCCCCAACTCCTATCGTGCAGCGCTTGCCTCTCAGGGCCTGATTAACCAGGTTTCCTATGCCTATGGTCTATCCGGTTTTGTAACCAGACCGGAAATCGAAAATATTGCCAAATTACTCAATCAGACTCGTGATTTGCGCTACATACTGGTCAGTCTGGATACCCAGTTAAGCAATATTGATGTAACGGAAGAGGAAATCGAAGAATATTACAGCAGCAATGAAAGCCAGTTCATGCTTGAAGAACAGGTTTCTCTGGAATATATCGAACTTGATAAAGATTCTATTTTTGACGAGGTTGTCGTCACTGAGGAACAGATTGTTCAACGCTATGAAGAAGAGCAGCTGGAGTATCAGTCGCAGGTTGAACGTCGCGCCGCCCATATCCTGTTGGAATCATTTGATGATGAAGGTCTGGCAGAAAATATGTCTCTTGCTGCAGAATTAAAAAGCAGAATTGATAATGGCGAAAGCTTTGAAGCGCTGGCTCTGGAATATTCAGACGACCTGGGCTCTGCTGAAGATGGCGGTGACGTTGGCTACACTACCGGAGATAATTTTGTAGAACCATTTGAACAGGCTTTGTTAACCCTGGATGTCGGTGAAGTTTCGGGGCCGGTACAAACAGAGTTTGGAGTTCACCTGATCAAACTTACAGAGCGAAGTGAATCTGCTCTTGAGTCTTTTGAAGACAGCAGGGAAAGACTGGAACGCGACCTTAAATCTGATGAAGTGGATACACTTTTTCTCCAGCGTTCTGAAGAGCTGGGTAATCTGGCTTTTGAATCTTTTGACCTTACTGATCCTGCCATGCTTATGGGGCTTGAGGTTCAGACCACACCATTATTTAGTCGCAGTGGTGGTATTGGTATAGCCGCGAATAGCGATGTCATTAACACAGCCTTTAGCCCGCAGATTCTGCTGGATGGTCTAAATAGTGACTTGATCTCCGTTACTCCATCACGAAGTGTGGTGATCAGGGTGCTTGAGCATAATCAACCCCAGTTGCAGGCGATGGAAGATGTTCGTGGTGAAATTGAGATTATGCTTCAGTTTGAGAAAATCAGGGAACAAACCCTTAGCCTGGGCGAAACAATTAAAACCAATTACCAAAATGATCAAAATATCGACAGTTTACTGGAAACCCAGAATTTGAGCTGGAATCAACTTGATGGTCTTGAGCGCTCAGATCAGGTTCTGCCACCCCAGTTAGTTAATTATATATTTGAAATGTCTGAGCCTGAAGATGGTGACACGGTGATTGATGGCCTGATGCTCAATACAGGTGAGTATGTAGTGATTGAATTACAGGGGGTCAATGAAGGCTCGCTGGAAGACTTTGATGAAACTGAACTCAATAGCCTGGAAAGCTTTCTTGCACAACAGTCTGCCAATGCGGATTTTGAAGCACTGATAACTGGCCTGCAGAACAGGGCAGATATTGTTCGTTAAGCAAGGTAAATGCGTTTAAAAGAGGCCTGATTTCTTCTGGAAGTCCGGCCTTTTTTTATCGCTCTGGAGTATTGCAGAACCTTATCCGGAATAACGTGAAACCTTCTAGACTTAAGCAAACAGGGCGTTTATTCTACATGCCCAGTACTGGTTGCCAGATCAAAGTTAATCATTAAATCCTCCTGGCAGCGTTTCTATTGATGCCAACATCCATGCAGGAATTATTTAAAATGATATTAAGTAGAACCCTGATTCCAGCCTTATTACTTTCGCTTTTCCTTGTGTCATGTGGCGGGGGAAGTAGTGAATCACGGGTGATAACAGGTAACCAGCAAGGTGTTCTTCATTTAGGTAATGGCACAGAACCACAAGGTATTGATCCTCATATTGTTACCGGTGTGCCGGAACATCATATCATCGGCGCATTGTTCGAAGGACTGGTCACTAAAAACCCCTATACCCTGGAGCCAGAGCCCGGCGTGGCCGAAAGCTGGGAAATCAGTGAAGACGGCAGGATCTACACTTTTCAACTGCGGGATAATGCGCGCTGGAGTAATGGTGATCCCGTGATTGCGGAAGATTTCCGCTGGTCATGGGAACGAGCTTTAACTCCTGCACTTGGCAGCCTCTACAATTACATGTTTTTCCCGATTCTTAATGCGGAAAGATTTGCTACTGGTGTCATTGATGATTTTAGTGAAGTAGGGGTCAAGGTCCTGGGCGAGCGCACGCTGGAAGTTACCTTAAGTGAACCCACGCCATTCCTGTTACAGCTATTTGATCATTACAGTACTTACCCGGTACATCCGCCTACAGTTCTTGCTTTCGGCTCCCCCAGCGACCGCTTCTCGCAATGGTCCCGAGAAGGCAATATCGTCACCAATGGCGCATTCACGCTTACAGAATGGCAGGTTAACTCGCATATCCGGGTAGAAAAATCCCCGTATTACTGGGATGCAAACGAAGTCAAACTCAATGCGATCGTTTTTTACCCCACAGAGAATATCGTGACCGAAGAGAGAATGTTTCGTGATGAGCAGATACATTTCACCAATGAAGTGGCTCTGGACAAAGTCCCGGTTTATCGCAGTGAGCAGCCCGAACTGCTTCAGATATCCCCCTATCTGGGGACTTATTATTATTTGATAAACACCACACGGAAGCCGTTTGATGATGTGCGGGTGCGAAAAGCACTTTCCATGGCAATTGACCGCGACTTGCTGGTGGAGACCATTCTGGAAAACCTTTATTTACCTGCCTATGCATTGGTTCCCCCAGGTACCCTCGGCTATCAACCACCGGAAACCTTTGCTTACGATCCGGAACTCGCCAGGCAACTTCTCGCCGAGGCAGGCTATCCAGCTGGTGAAAACTTTCCGGCATTTGATATTTTATATAACACTCAGGAAAACCATCAGAAAATTGCGGTGGCCATTCAACAAATGTGGATGGAAACACTGGGCGTTAGTGCAACACCCATGAACCAGGAGTGGAAGGTCTATCTTGATTCGACGGATAACTTTAATTACTCCATTTCAAGACGTGGCTGGATTGGTGATTACGTTGATCCGAATACCTTTCTCGATATGATGATTACTGATGGGGGTAATAATAAAACAGGCTTTAGTGATACCCGTTATGACCAGCTTATTCTGCGCGACGCTCCAGCTACACTGGATCAGGATGAGCGCTTTGCTCTCTATAGGCAAGCTGAAGCCATTTTGATGAATGCCATGCCAATAATTCCCATTTACACCTACCAAAGTAAACATCTGAAGCATCCCAGCCTGAAAGGCATGCCTCCTAACATAATGGATTATTACAACTGGAAGTATGTCTATCTTGAAGCTTCTCAATAGAACAGGCTGAGTTTATATGTGGCGTTTTATTGGACTTCGAAGTTTACAGGCTATTCCAGTCATTTTAGCTGTCATTACAGTGACATTTTTTCTGGTACGCGCAGCACCGGGCGGGCCATTTTCAAGTGAAAAAGCAGTATCACCGCAGGTACAGGCTGCCCTGGAAGCTCAATATCGTCTGGATCAGCCCCCGTTGCAGCAATATATTACTTATCTTACTGACCTGGTTCAGGGAAATATGGGGCCTTCCTTTTATTACCCGGGACGCAGCGTCGACGAACTAATTCTACAGGGACTGCCGATCACGGCTGAACTCGGCCTATATGCCTTATTGATCGCTGTCATCATCGGCAGTTTTGCGGGCGTCATAGCGGCGCTTAAACCGAATACCATGCAGGATTATGTGCCCATGAGTATCGCCATGGTGGGTATTTGCATGCCTTCGTTTCTGCTGGGTCCAGTACTGGTACTGGTATTTGGCATTATGCTGGACTGGTTACCCGTATCGGGGTGGGGGAATTCTTACGGAGACAAGGTTTTACCCAGTATCACGCTCGGGGCAATGTATGCTGCCTATATCGCCCGACTTAGCCGCTCAGGAATGCTCGAAGTCATGTCTCAGGATTATTTGCGTACTGCCAGAGCAAAAGGCTTACCGGAATATGTGGTTATTCTCAAACATGCCTTAAGAGGGGGGCTGCTGCCGGTAATAAGCTATCTGGGACCTGCTTTTGCGGCCCTGCTCAGTGGCTCGTTTGTGGTGGAAACCATATTTCAGATTCCCGGCCTCGGAAGATTCTATGTGCAGGCGGCCTTTAACAGGGATTACACGATGATTCTTGGTACAACGGTTTTTTTGTCCACGCTGATTGTGGTTTTTAATTTACTTTCAGATATCGCAGCTGCCTGGGTTAATCCCAGATTACGCTTCCAGTTTAAACAATAATGATTTCTAAAATATCAGCTAAGGTACTTGAACAGGACATCCAAAAGGGCACGTCTCTTTGGCAAGATGCTTTTGTACGCTTGCGTAAAAACAAACTGTCCATGATTGGCCTGGGTTTTCTATTATTGGTCATGATTGTATGCCTTCTCACTCCCTGGATTGCGCCTTTTGGCTATGAAGAACAAAATCTTCGACTGGGAGCAATCCCCCCTTCAATGGAGCACTGGTTAGGGACTGACACGTTTGGCAGAGACATGCTAACAAGGATTTTGTATGGAGGCAGAGTCTCATTGTTGGTAGGGTTTATAGCGACTTCCGTTGCTCTGTTAATTGGTGTCAGCTATGGTGCTATCGCCGGTTATGCGGGAGGTAAAACTGATGCCTTCATGATGCGTCTGGTAGACATTCTTTATGCTCTGCCTTTTATGATCTTCATAATCCTCCTCATGGTAGTGTTTGGCCGCAATCTGTTGTTACTGTTTCTGGCCATCGGCGCCGTTGAGTGGCTGGTGATGGCGCGAATTGTGCGTGGTCAGATCCAGAGTCTCAGGCAACAGGAGTATGTAGAAGCCGCGATCTCACTGGGTCTGTCGCCGGCAGCCATCATCATTAAACATCTCATTCCGAATGCGCTCGGACCTGTCATTGTCTATACCACGCTGACTATTCCTAACGTGATGCTGCTGGAGGCTTTTTTAAGCTTTCTTGGTCTTGGTATACAACCTCCGGAGTCCTCCTGGGGACTGCTTATCTCCTATGGTGTGGAAACCATGGAGGAGTATCCCTGGCTGCTTATCTTTCCCGGACTGGCCCTGACCACTACATTATTTGCACTGAATTTTCTCGGCGACGGACTGCGTGACGCGCTCGACCCGAAAGCTTCAAGAGATTAAAAACCCTTAATATGTCACTACTACAGGTACAGGATTTATCCATCTACTTTCACACTCGAAACGGGGTGGTTAAGGCCGTCGATGGCATCAGCTTTAATGTTGAGGCAGGCAAGACCTTTGCTATTATTGGCGAATCCGGCTCTGGCAAATCAGTTGCCTGTTATAGCATGTTGGGTCTGGTCCCGATGCCTCCTGGGAAAATTGAATCCGGCAAGGTTATGTTTCAGGGTCGGGATTTATTAAGCCTCTCCGAGAAAGAACTACGCAAGGTTCGGGGCAAGGGCATTTCCATCATCTTTCAGGACCCCATGACAAGCCTTAATCCTTACCTGAAGATTGGTGATCAATTGATGGAACCACTCAGATTACACTTTGGTTTCAGCAAGAAAGAGGCCTGGGAAAAAAGTATCGATATCCTGGAAGAAGTCGGCATTAAAAATGCGGCACAGCGGATGAATGCCTGGCCGTTTGAATTTTCTGGCGGTATGCGGCAACGCGTAGTGATTGCCATGGCCCTGGTGACCGAACCGCAAATTATTATTGCCGATGAGCCCACTACAGCCCTGGACGTTACTGTGCAGGCACAAATACTCAGGTTATTAAAAGATCTGCAAGTACGTCGAAACATTGGCGTTATTTTCATCAGTCATGATCTTAGTGTAGTGGCGGATATCGCAGACGAAATTGGTGTTATGCAATATGGCAAATTCGTGGAGCAGGGTGACAGGAATGCTATTTTCAATAACCCACAGGATGAATATACCCGCAAATTATTGGCCGCAGTACCGGGTACACAAAAGGCGGCTACCGGGGAAACAAATGCCCCCATGATTAAAATTGAAGATCTCGTTGTCGAATTCCCGGGTGGGAAAAACCAGGACACAGTACTAGCGGTCAATTCGGTTACTCTTGATATTAATCGTCATGAAATACTCGGGCTGGTTGGTGAATCAGGCTCGGGCAAATCCACCCTTGGCAGAGCCATTACGCGACTGGTCACGCCGACAGCGGGGAAGATCTATTTTAACGACGAAGACATAAGCCATTACTCTTTGGCAAAGATGAAGCCCCTTAGACGACATATGCAGATTATTTTTCAGGATCCCTATGCCAGTCTGAATCCGCGCATGACCGTTTATGACACACTGGCAGAGCCGCTTTTATTACATCGCATTTGCAAGCCCAGTGAACTGGAAGCCGAAGTATTTGCACTGATGGATTCTGTAGGCTTGTCCCGGGAAAGTGTTCTGCGCTATCCCCACGAATTTTCTGGTGGTCAGCGACAACGTATTGCCATTGGCCGCGCAATAGCCACCAAACCTGAATTCATTGTAGCTGATGAGCCGGTATCGGCACTGGATGTTACTATTCAAGCGCAAATTCTCGATCTGCTACTTGAACTGGTTGAGCGCTTTGACCTGACCATGCTGTTTATTTCCCATGATCTTGGCGTAGTGCGCTACTTGTCCGACAGGATCGTGGTGATGAAAGAAGGGGTACTGGTAGAAACAGGGTCGGTAAGTGAAGTATTTGAAACGCCCACTCAGGACTATACCAAAGCCCTACTTGAAGCCATTCCTGGCAAGTCCCTGCTCGAGGGACTTGGTACAGCTGAAAAAATGCAGATCAAGTAGATTAAATAGTAGACGTTAAAAAAGTCCGCTTTAAAACGAATCCTTCCAACCGCGTATGGCTCCGAATACCTCCTCGGGAGCTTGTAATTGTCGACCGCAGTGTTCCGTCGCAGCAGCAATAATTTCCTCTTCCCCGCAACGCAGGAAGGGGTTGGTATCCAATTCTGTTTTAATGCTGGTGGGAACAGTAGGGATGTCCTTGCGACGTTTTTCTTTCTCCAGCGCAAAGCGTTCGGCCAATGTCTTATTACCAGGTGTTACTGCGCAGGCAAAACTCAGATTGGCAAGTGTATATTCATGGGCACAGTAAACGAGTGTGTCAGCAGGCAAGCGAGCAAGTTTTAGTAATGATTCGTGCATCATCGGAAAAGTGCCTTCGAACACTCTGCCACAACCGCCGGCAAACAGAGTGTCACCACAAAACAGCACTGGCGTACCAGCTGCATTCCCTGCACTGAAATAGGCGATATGGTCGAGTGTATGACCCGGTATTTCCAGCACCTTGAATTGGTGACCAAGAATATTAATCTGACTGCCTTCTTTGACAATATCAGTCACCGCAGGAATATTTGATGAATCCGGCCCATATACCGGTACCTGATACTGCTCCAGTAACTGATTAATCCCCCCGGTATGATCTCCATGGTGATGGGTGATTAAAATTACTGCGAGATTCAGGTTTTGCTCCTTTAAGTATTGAAGCACCGGTGCCGCATCGCCAGGATCGACTATGCCGCAATCACGACTTCCGGCCTCCCTGAACAGCCAAAGGTAGTTATCATTAAAAGCCCGGATTGGTGTGACTTCCAGCATGCTATCGTCCCTGTTTCTTTATCTTGGTTAAGGCTAATCACGGCACCGGTTTGGTCGCCAGCACAATGAGACTCAGGTATGATACCCAATTTCAACAATCATGTCGGGCAGCAAAGTGATCTGGAAAAGTAACAGGGAAAATCTCGACAGTCCTGGCTTTTATGATGCCATGAGTCAGTGGTATGAAACCCCACTTGGTCATCGTCTTCGCGAAGTTGAAATGTCATTACTTGAACGTTGTCTGTCCAGGCGTTTTGGCTACCATCTTTTGCAAATTGGCTGCGCCAACTTTCCAATGTATGAAAACAGTCCCGTCGGGCACAAATTTTCCATTACCCATAATGACAACCTTGCGGGACATGGAATTGCTGCCAGAGGCGAGGCTATCCCTCTTGCCAGCGAATCAGTGGATATTGTCCTGCTACACCATGCTTTGGATTACTCTTCTTTTCAGCACCAGTTATTACGTGAAGTATCACGCGTTCTTATTGCCGGTGGGCACATTATCATTGTCGGTTTTAATCCTTTCAGCAGCTGGGGGCTGAGAACGTGGTGCCCTGGGCAAAAAATGCATCCCTTCAATGGCCGGCTTTTGAGTACTTCACGGATTTCTGACTGGTTGAAACTGCTGGATTTTCAAATTGAACAGGTACGCTATGGAGCCTATACACTGCCTATTAACTCTCCAGCGATTATAAAGTATTCCAGCTTACTAGCCCCCCTGGCATCAAGGCTGAACTGGCCTACTGGCGGGGTTTATATGATTTCTGCGAGAAAGCAGGCATTACCACTTACCCCTATTCAATCCTCATGGCGGGAATTTGCCAGTGCCAATGTCGGTATGCCTATTGCAGAAAATATTACCCGGGTATCAAGAGACTTGCGGATAGCCAGTAATGAGGACAATTCCTGAGAAACACCATGGCAGATAAAATCAGGATTTACACAGATGGTGCTTGCCGGGGTAATCCCGGGCCCGGTGGTTGGGGCGCTGTTCTCATGCATGGCGATAAGGTCAAGAAACTCTATGGTGGAGACCATGAAACAACGAATAACCGAATGGAATTAACTGCGGTAATCAAAGCGCTGGAATGTCTCAAGGGCAACAAGTGGTCTGTAGAAATAACCTCAGACTCAAAATATGTCCTGCAGGGGATAACTGAATGGATTGAGGGCTGGAAGCGAAAGGGTTGGCGTAATGCCAGCAAGAAACCCGTCATGAATGTTGACCTCTGGCAACGCCTGGATGAACTGGTGCAGCCTTTTGATATCACCTGGCATTGGGTGAAAGGGCATAGTGGTCATCCGGAAAATGAAATGGCTGATCAATTGGCCAATCAGGGCATTGATGAGTTGTAATTGAATTTCAGCTTGTCGATTCAGTCGACAGACAACTTTAGCTTAATTGGATAACAAACTAAAATATGCGACAAATTGTACTAGATACTGAAACTACCGGACTGGACCCGGCACAGGGACACAAGGTCATCGAAATTGGTTGTGTCGAACTGCTCAACAGAAAACTGACCGGCAATCATTTTCATGTATACATCAATCCACAACGAGAAATTGAAGCCGCAGCCCTGGAAGTTCATGGTATCACCAACCATTTTCTGGCCGACAAGCCTTTATTTTCCGATATAGCCGATAGCTTTGTTGAATTTATCAGCGGTGCGGAACTGGTTATTCATAATGCGCCATTTGACATAGGCTTTCTGGACCATGAACTAGCTGCGTTGAAAAAAGGCTACAAGCCGATGCAGGACTATTGCCAGATTCTCGACTCCCTGCTGATGGCAAGAAAAAAGCATCCGGGGCAGAAGAATAATCTCGACGCCTTGTGTAAACGTTATATGGTAGATAATACCCAACGTGATCTGCACGGCGCATTGCTTGATGCGGAAATCCTTGCTGATGTTTATTTGATGATGACAGGAGGTCAATCCAGCTTTTCCCTCGGCTATGAAGAAAGTTCCGAAAAGCGTTCTGAACAGCAATTGAAAAGGCTGTCTGGCAAACGCAAGCCATTAAAAATTATCCGTGCAACGGATGATGAGGTTTCAGCCCACGAGGCACGTCTGATGGAAATTGATAAAGCAGCCGATAACGGGTGTTTGTGGTTAAAAAATTAATGCTCCAGACTCCAGTATTTCTTGAAGTGGGGCGCTCACGTGCATATAATCTTTGCCCTTCAGACTATATATAACCTATATACAATCTTTTACAAACCCCGAATTCCAACCTATAAGCTTATAAGGAATCACTATGGAAGTGCTAGAAATGGATACAGCGATGCTGGTGTCCGGCATTATTCTTGTAATCACCTTTGTGGGAATCTTTACCGAAGGTGTCCACGGTTTTCACCGCGCAAAGTTTGCCCTCGGTGGTGCTGGCGCAATGGTGCTGGCAGGACAATACTATGGTTTTTACAGCCCGGATTTAGCGGTTGAATCCATTGACTGGAATGTTATTTTTCTTTTGGGTGCAATGATGACAGTAGTTGCCATCATGATCCCCACTGGTGGCTTTCAGATGTTGGCCTACCGCATAGCCGATTTCAGTAAGGGACGCTTGTTCCTCTTGCTGGCAATGATGGGCACGCTGGTGACGGTCCTGTCTTTGTTACTCGACAATGTAACCACGGTGGTAATTTTCGGCCCACTGATTATTCTTATTTGTAAGTCGATGAAAATTAACCCAATCCCTTATCTGCTGGCGGCGGCGCTGCTGTCCGACACCGGTGGTGTAGCCACGCTGGTTGGTGATCCCCCCAATTTGATGATTGGTTCTGCCGCGGGCATTGATTTCAATACCTTCTTCTATCACATGGGCGGTATTGTATTTGTGGCCTGGGTAGCAACACTGTTTGCCTTAAAGTTTATCTTCAAGAAAGAGCTTGCCGAGACACCGGTGCTACAGGACTTCAGTCAGCAGGAAGAAATGAAAGATCCCTATACCTGGAAAGTCTCCCTGATAGTTCTGGGCATCATGGTAGTCGGTTTTATCATGCACAGAACATTGCATTGGGAAGCCTGGTTTGTTGCTGGCATGGGTCTTACCTTACTGGTGTTTTTTGGTAAGGAAGTCGATATGGATGAGCACTTTGCCGACGTAGAACTGACTTTGTTAATGTTCTTTATGGCACTGTTCATTATTGTAGGTGGTGTAGAGAACAGCCATTTCCTTGAATACATTGGTCAGTTTATTCTGCCTTTTGTGCAGGACGATCTGCTGACAGCTTGTATCCTATTAATGTGGGTAGCCGCGATCATGTCGGCTTTTATCGACAACATTCCATTCACTGCGGCGATGATTCCAATTATTCTTGGTCTTGAGCAGCAGGGTGTAAATGTTAATGCACTCTGGTGGTCACTGGCTGCCGGCGTTGGTATGGGCGGTAATGGAAGTCATCTGGGTTCAACAGCCAATGTCTTCATTGTCACTATTTCAGAGAAACTGGCCAAAGATGAAGGCGATCCTAGTCTGGCTATTACACCAGGCATGTGGTTCAGAAAAGGCGCGCCAATCATGGTGCTGACGCTGATTATCTGCTCAATAATCATGACCACATTTTTCGGTTTTT
The DNA here is from genome assembly GCA_965662685.1 of Pseudohongiellaceae bacterium. Classification (GTDB taxonomy): domain Bacteria; phylum Pseudomonadota; class Gammaproteobacteria; order Pseudomonadales; family Pseudohongiellaceae; genus Eutrophocola. Next base: position 56,090 of record CBFIIQ010000004.1, read on the forward strand.
ATAGCGACCCGAGTGCTATTTAAAGCCGGCAGTTGTCTTGATGCCAAGGCCTTTAGCCAGCTTAGCTGCTAGACGCGCATGTGGCATGAATTATTGCCTACAAAAAAGGATCTGCCGTAAAACGGCAGATCCTTTTTCTTTATAGTATATTTATCTTTATCAATTCAGTTTCTATTTAAAAAGTTACGACAGCAACATAACTGTTGATCAGCTTTCTGGAGTATTAATGTTGGATTTCCTCTCTGAATATGGACTTTTTCTGGCTAAAACACTGACTGTGGTGGCCGCTATACTGATCATTATGAGTGCGGCAGTAGCCAATGCCATAAAGCAAAAGAAAGAGGGAAAAGGGACAATTACAGTTACTCATCTAAATGAAGAACTGGCTGATCTCAGTGATGCCATCAAAAAAGTTGTCGAAAATGAGCAGTTTCTAAAAGAAGCTGCCAAAGCTGAAAAGAAAAAACAGAAACAGGAAAAGAAAGCCCTTAAAAAATCAGGCAGTGCTGAAGAAGAGAAAAAGCGTCTTTATGTAATCGACTTTGATGGCGATCCGAAAGCCAGTCAGGTAGACGAACTGCGTCAGTCAATCACTGCAGTTCTCGCCATGGTTCGTGATAATAAAGATGAAGTTCTATTGCGTCTGGAAAGTCCTGGCGGCATGGTCCATGCCTATGGCCTAGCTGCATCGCAACTACACCGCGTTCGCAGTAAGAATATACCGCTGACTATCTGTGTCGATAAAGTCGCCGCCAGCGGTGGCTACATGATGGCTTGTGTTGCCAGCAAACTAATTGCGGCGCCTTTTGCCTATATTGGTTCTATTGGCGTACTGGTACAGATACCGAATTTTCACCGCTTGCTTAAGGAAAAGAATGTTGACTATGAAATGGTCACAGCAGGCGAATATAAGCGCACTTTAACGATGTTTGGTGAAAATACGGATCAAGGGCGTCAGAAAATGCTTGAGGACGTGAAAGAAGTCCATGATTTATTTAAGGATTTTATCAGGGAGTCACGCCCGGCCATGGATATTGAGAAACTGGCTACCGGCGAAACCTGGTTAGGCAGTCGTGCCCTTTCTTTAGGGCTGGTGGACGCGGTGGGCACCAGCGATGAATTCATCATAAACGCTTGCGAGGACACTGAGGTTTACCACGTGGCCTATGAGAAGAAAAAGAATATTGCGGATAAACTGGGCAAGATGATGGAATCTACTCTGGACAATACCTTGCTGCGCTGGCTGCATCGCGGACGCAGTAAGGATGAACTGTATTCCTGAATTAGTGGAGTATTTGCCGGGATCTTAACGGCGCCGAAACAGGGGCAGGGGTTCTTCCACTGTGCTCATATAACTGGTTGAAAAATCATTGAAGGCTTCCAGTGCGTTCTCTACATTGACTCCATCAGCAAGGTCAAAGCTGTCCATACCACATTTTTTCATATAGAAAAGCTGGTCACGCAAGACATCTCCAACTGCACGAATTTCACCCTGATAATTTAAACGTTCGCGAAGAATTACTGCTGCTGAAAATGCTCGTCCATCCCTGAAAACAGGGAAATTAAGGCAAATCAAGGGCAGGTCAATCACATCATTGGCAAGTTCATAAGGATCGTCCTGGGAATCCAGCCAGACCGCTATTTCTTTATCAGAGTCCATAAGCGAATCCTTATGCTCCTGCCATAAGGCAAATGGCACCACAATATGCCCGGCTGTATCAGCTAGCGCAGCAGTAAGCTCAACATCCTTTGCCAGCAGGTGCCAGGTGTTTTCGATGACCTGTCCGTCTTTAATCAGCGTTGGCATACACTTTTTCCTTATAGGGTTCCATGCCAATACGATTGTAGGTGGCAAGAAAGTTTTCGTTATCCTGACGATTTTCCAGGTATACATTAACAATTTTATCGATCACGTCGGGCATTTCAGCCTGGGCAAATGATGGCCCAAGCACCTTACCCAGAGATGTGTCTCTGTCTGAAGAACCACCCAGGGTGACCTGGTAAAATTCAGCGCCTTTTTTATCAACACCGAGGATGCCAATATTACCGACATGGTGATGCCCACAGGCATTCATGCAGCCAGAAATATTCAATGTAATCTCACCGATATTTTTCTGGACGTCAAAATCTTCAAACCGGCGCTGAATTGATTCCGCAATAGGGATCGATTTTGCATTAGCCAGCGAACAGAAATCACCACCAGGACAGCAGACTATATCGTTAAGTAAGCCGATATAGGGTGTTGCCAGTGATTCTGTTTTAAGGGCCTGATACACAAGGTATAAATCCTGCAATCGTACATCGGTGAGTACCAGGTTTTGTTCATGAGTCACTCGAACTTCGCCAAAACTGTATTTGTCCGCCAGATCCGCAACAAATTCCATTTGCTTATCAGTAATATCACCAGGGGCTACACCGGTTTCTTTCAAACAAAGATTAACAATGCGATAACCTGACTTTTTATGAGGGACGACATTGCGCTCGAGCCAATGACTGAATAACAAGTCACTTGCTGCGGCATCTTCGACGGTCTGGTCTGTGTTTTCCAGTTCCTGATAATCCGGATCTGTGAAAAATCCTTTACAGCGCTGCACTTCATCCTGGGTCAGGGTGGCTGAGCCATCTTTATCATGAAGCCATTCAGCTTCCACTTTTTCACGAAAGGCGTCTGCGCCCAATTCCTTTACCAGGATCTTGATACGGGCCTTATATTTGTTATCTCGTCGACCAAAGCGGTTATAGACCCGCATGATGGCATCAAGATAGGTAAGTAAATGTTGCCAGGGCAAGAATTCACAGATTGTTGAGCCAATCACCGGAGTACGACCCAGGCCGCCACCCACCAGCACCTGAAAGCCAATGTCACCTTTATCATCTTTTTTAATATACAGGCCTATATCATGGACCTGGGTAGCTGCCTGATCATTGGGAGTGCCACAGACGGCGATCTTGAATTTACGCGGCAAGTAAGCAAATTCGGGGTGAAATGAAGACCATTGGCGAATAATCTCACACCATGGACGACTGTCTTCAATTTCATCGACGGCAACGCCGGCAAACTGGTCTGTGGTGGTATTACGAATACAGTTTCCACTGGTCTGGATCGCATGCATTTCGACGTCTGCCAGTTCGGCTAATAAATCAGGAACCTGTTCCAGAACAGGCCAGTTGTACTGGATGTTTTGACGCGTGGAAAAATGCGCATAGCCTTTGTCATAATCTCTGCTAATGGAAGCAAGTTTTCGCAATTGGCGTGACGACAGGCAGCCATAGGGAATAGCCACACGCAGCATTGGTGCGAGTCGCTGGATGTATAAGCCATTTTGCAAACGCAGAGGTAGAAACTGCTCTGCACTGAGTTCACCAGCCTGAAAACGGCGCGTCTGATCACGAAACTGAACAATTCGCTCCTGCAGCATCTGGTTATCATAGTTATCGTAAATATACATTTCCCGGTCCCGGTTTTCTTATAATTGAGTGGTGCGTTAGTCATCTTTTGCAGTGTTCTATCGCACTGCTATTGATGATTTTCAAGGCACGCGATGATACTACGAGTCAGGATTTAGCGCTATGGGTAAGTCCATGAAATCCTTTAATAAACATACTCTTTGTATGGTCTTGTTTTGCTTTATAAGATCACTTGTCCCACAATATGATCCCAGCCCTTGATTACTCTCGTAAAGACACCATTATAGTCAATATAAAAGCTGGTTCTCAGGGTGACATCAGGCACAACAACGGTGATAATCAGCCGCTTTTCAAATACCGCATACTCCCAGCAGGATAATGGATATTCATGATAGAAATTACAGATTCAGGCAAAACATATCTAAAGCAGCTTTTGGACAAACAGGATTGTGAAGGGATCGCAATACGTGTATTCGTTCTTGATGGCGGTACCCCCAAAGCAGAAACCTGCATTGCTTTTTGCCGTCCTGGAGAAGAAGAGGCGGATGATGAAATGTTCGATTACATTGAGTTCAATGCTTTTATTGAGTCCAAAAGCAAACAATACCTGGAAGAAGCCGTTGTAGATTTTGCCAAAGACAGCATGGGCGGGCAGCTTACTATTCGCGCTCCCAATTCTCGCATGCCAAAGATTTCAGAAGACAGCCCATTGGAAGATCGTATTAATTATATTCTTTATAACGAAATCAACCCGGGGCTGGCCGCCCACGGTGGTTTCATTTCCCTGGAAGAAGTGACTGAAGACGCTGTCGTGGTTTTACGCTTCGGCGGGGGTTGTCAGGGCTGTGGCATGGTTGATGTAACGCTTAAAGACGGCGTTGAAAAATCCCTGATGGAACAGTTACCCCAGATTAAAGAGATCAGGGATGTAACCGATCACACCCAGCAGGAAAACGCTTACTACAAATAAGCTCAGACCAAAATCAAGAGAACTGTCCCAGACTCACCATAATATAGCGATCTGTACTATGTCATCAGTGATTGGAGTAATAGGAGGCAGTGGCCTTTATGCCCTTGATGATAATGAAGCTGCTGAGTCGGTGAGTATAAAAACTCCCTATGCAGACGAACCTGTAATTATTCGTAAAAGCAAAGTCGCCGGCAATGAAGTGATATTTCTGGCCCGCCACGGAAAAAACCATGGCATTCCTCCTCATCGTATTAATTATCGGGCCAATCTTCATGCCATGGCGATATGTGGCGTGAACTCCATTATCGCTGTCAATGTCGTCGGTGGAATTTCACAACTGATGTCGCCTGGCTCCATTGTTATTCCGGATCAGATTATTGACTACACCTGGGGCAGGGAACACACCTTCTTTAACACCCTAGACAAGCCAGAAAACCATATCGATTTCAGCTGGCCCTACGATATGGCCCTGGCAAAAGTCCTCGCCACAAGTACCCTGGCGCTGGGTTTGCCACTGAAACAGGGAGAAGTACGAGGAGTATATGGTTGCACACAGGGCCCGCGACTTGAAACTGCTGCTGAAATCATGCGCATGAAAAATGATGGCTGTGACATCGTCGGCATGACTGCAATGCCGGAAGCAGCTTTGGCAAGAGAGCTTGATATTGCCTATGCAAGTATTGCTCTGGTGGTAAATTGGGCTGCAGGGCTGACGCAGGAAACAATTTCTTTTGCGGATATCACTTCTACCCTTGACGCAGGGATGACGGACATCAAAAGAACGTTGTTAAGAACAATTGCAGGGCTTTAACACTAACTCAATCAAAGAAGCTGCTTTGCTCAGGTAATTGATAGGGTCTTACTTCAACGAGAATACCTATATCGGGATGATCGAGATAATGCAGTTCATTGCTGATCATAGCCCGCGTCTGTTCCATATAAGCAACGTCAGTAACCAAGTATTGGTTTTCAAAATCGGGATTTATGACGTTCTCATCCAGAGTTGCGCCAACAGGAAGAGGGGGCAACTCCCGTTGCGGATTGCCCGCAGGTAATTCTGCGCTACCTACAAATGAAGCGAGCCAGAGTCTTGCCTCGACGTCGACACGATTTACGTTATAGCTGAATCGTAAACTGCCCTCAAGTTCATGATGCAAGCCATATTGCTGTCCGCCCTGTACCAAAATTCCTGTGCTTTGAACGCGATTCAGCACTGGCTGTCGCCATACTGCATGAAACAGCAGACGGTGAACGGGAGACTGATTGATTTTTTCGTTGTAGCTCAAAAATCTGGCGGACTCATTACCAAGTGCTATGAATGGGTCCCGATTAAAATCAGTAATACGGAATTCTCCATTAGGCGAATGATTTTTCGGTCCAATAAACTCTGGCGAGACGGCTTCTTCTGCCGACAAAGGTTGTTGAACGCCAATCAATGCATCGGATAGGACAAATGCCAACTCATTGTCGGGAAAGGGTATTTGGTAAATTTTGCTAGCAGGAACCAGCGCTCTTGCTGGCTCGAAATAGCTCAGCGATATTTTATCTGGAATGACAAGTTCGTTATTCTCGTCGGAGTTTTCGTTGCTAAAAATACTGACTTCGACCTCATACCAGCGGTTTCCGTCATAACTAAAGGTTTGTGCCATGGCAGAAGACGTAGCAGCAAGAGCACATGCTGCGGTAAAAGGTATGAAGATGGCAAGAGTGCGAAAAGACATGAACTCAGGCTACCTTAAGTGATTCGGGAGATAAAGTATTCAGCAGTTGTTTTACAAACTCGATGCGATCACGGGCGTCATCCAGGTCATGTCTGAATTTTAACTCTGTTGCGCCGCTGAGCGAATAAACGCGGGAGTTATCCTGGACCATTTTAACGATGGAGTAAGGGTCAACCACCGTATCGTTATTGAATATAACCTTGCCAAAGCGGGCATTGGCTTCAATCTTTTGTATGCCAAGAGATTCGGCATACAGTTTGAGCAGGGTGACTTCAAACAGTAGTTTGCCGGCTTCTGGTAACAGCCCAAAGCGATCAATCATTTCAATTTTCAAGCCATCAAGCTCGCGTTTATCTCCGGCATTGGCAATGCGTTTATACATCATTAAGCGTATATGCACATCCGGCAAGTATTGCTCGGGAATAAGAGCTGGTATGTGGAGATTGATTTCTACACTGGTCTGAATAGGTCGGTTCAGGTCAGGGACCTTGCCTTGCCTCATCAGCTTCACGGTATGTTCAAGCATCTCACTATAGAGCGAAAAGCCGATGGTCTGGATATGACCACTTTGCTCATCGCCCAGCAGTTCTCCAGCACCACGTATCTCCAGATCATGACTTGCCAGAACGAAACCGGCTCCCAGGGTATCTGCAGAACCAATGGCATCAAGACGTTTTAACGCATCGGCACTCATGGATTTTGCATGCGGCGTCAGGAGATAGGCATATGCCTGGTGATGGGAGCGGCCAACCCTGCCACGTAACTGGTGTAACTGCGCCAGCCCAAATTTGTCAGCACGCTCTACAATGATGGTATTGGCTGTCGGGATATCAATGCCTGTTTCTATGATGGTTGAGCAAACCAGTACGTTGTAGCGACGGTGATAAAAATCCGACATCACTTTTTCCAGACGGCTTTCCCTCAATTGCCCATGACCTACACAGACACTCGCTTCAGGTAGCAAGGTGCGAATATCATCTGCCGTTTTCTCAATAGTTTTAACCTCATTGTGCAGATAAAAAACCTGCCCCCCACGTAATAGTTCTCGCTGAATAGCTTCCTTGAGAAGCGCATCAGATGACTCCCGGACAAAAGTTTTCACTGATAGTCTTCTTGCCGGCGGTGTCGCAATAATAGAAAGGTCCCTGATACCTGACATAGCCATGTTCAGCGTTCGGGGAATGGGGGTCGCTGTTAAGGTAAGAATATCCACATTGGCGCGCAGGGATTTCAGCTTTTCTTTTTGACGCACGCCAAATCGATGCTCTTCATCAATAATCAGCAGGCCAAGGTTTTTGTATTTGACGTCTGCCTGTAATAGCTTATGCGTGCCTATCACTATATCGATTGTGCCAGCCTCAAGCTCCTTCAGGTTTTCACCATGTTTTTTACTACTGACAAAACGTGACATCAAGCCAATGTTAATTGGCCAGTCTGCAAAGCGATCTTTGAAATTATCATAGTGTTGCTGGGCGAGCAGGGTCGTTGGTACCAGGATCACTACCTGGGTATTGTTGCTCACAGCAATGAAAGCGGCACGGATTGCTACTTCGGTTTTTCCAAAGCCGACGTCACCGCAGACAAGACGATCCATCGCTTTTTCACTTTGTAAATCAGCAACCACCGCATCAATTGTATCCTTCTGGTCTTCGGTTTCTTCAAAAGCAAAACCATTGGCAAAAACCCGATAATCGTCTTCCGGCAGTTTAAATTTAGTGCCTTTTTGCGCCTCTCTGCGCGCATAGACGTCGAGCAATTCTGCTGCGACATCAATTACTTTTTCAGCTGCTTTGCGCTTGGCTTTTTCCCACTGATCACTGCCTAATTTGCTCAACGGAGCATTGTCGGCATCAGCACCGCTGTATCGATTAATCAGATGCAGCGAAGACACCGGCACATAGAGTTTTGCTTCGTCCGCATATTCAAGTACCAGGAACTCTGTGAGCTGAGCCTCTACTTCAAAAGTTTGCAGTCCTCGATAGCGACCAATTCCGTGATCGATATGAACCACCGGGGCGCCGATATGCAGCTCGGATAAACTCTTGATAATAAAATCGGCATTGTCGGTAAATTTTCCGCGCCGTCTGGGCTGACTTACATGATCAGCAAACAACTGACTTTCGGTGATCAGGATGTAACGCGGGTCATCCAGCCAGATGCCGTTTTCAATTGGCGCAACAGTTATGGCGAGTGAAGGCATTTCGGCGCTAAACTTTTCCCAACTATCAATGCTCTCGGCCCTGATATTTATGGTCTTTAACAAATCCAGCAAGGCTTCACGTCGGCCTGGTGAGTCGGCACAAAACAGGACGGGAATTTCATTAACTGATTCAAGAAATTGCTGGAGTTTATGCAGGGGAGTTTCTTTTTTGTGCTCAATACCAATGTCAGGAACGGGGCGCACAGGCAATATTGCCTGGCTATTATCAGCTGCAATAGCGCGCAAATTCACCTGGGCATAATTATTAAAGGCGGCAAACAGCCGGTCAACAGGGATAAATAGTTTTTCTGGCTCCAGCAATGGACGTTCAGGATCTACCCTGCGGTCTTCATAACGCAGATTAACATCGTGCCAGAACAATTCTGCCGCATCATGGACCTCACCCACGGTAAAAATAGTGGTGTGCTCAGGCAGGTAATCGAACAGGCTGCTCAGCTCACCAAAAAACAGAGGCAAGTAATATTCAATGCCAGCGACTGAGTTACCTTTGGAAATATCCTCATAAAGGGGACATTTTCTGACATCAATATCAAATGCTTCGCGAAAGTTTTGCCGAAAAGTACTGATGCCCTGTTCAGTCAACGGGAATTCTTTTCCTGGCAGTAATTTTACTGACTGGATCTTGTCCCTGGAGAGCTGTGTCTCGGCATCAAAGTGACGCAGACTTTCTATATCCTCATCAAACAGTTCAATGCGGACCGGCTGCGTCCCTCCCATTGGAAATATGTCCATGATGGAACCACGCACAGCAAATTCACCATGTTCATAGACCGACTCTACGCAGAGGTAACCTGCTGACTCCAGTTCGCGACGCATGTTTTCAAGCTTGAGCTGCTGACCAACTTCAAGACTAAGACTCATTGCCTTGATGTAGCTGGCAGGCACCAGACGGTGCATGAGGGTACTCACAGGAATAATCAGCAGGGCATTACTGGCATCCTTGATCCTTGATAATGTAGTCAGCCGCTTGGAAATAATATCCTGATGGGGCGAGAAATTGTCATAGGGAAGTATTTCCCAGTCAGGAAACTCAAGCAAACTCGTACTCTCACCACAAAAAAATGCCGTTTCGTGCTGGAGTCGCTCTGCTTGCTGGGAATTTTCAGTAATAACCACAGTGAGACCGCCTTTTTGCTCGGCATGGCTGGCCAGTACCAGGCTGCCACCGGCACCTGCCATACCATCCCATCGCTGTTTTTCGCCAGCGCCGGAGAGCCGTGGCAGGTCATACAATTGCAATTTTTTCATAGGTCTCTTTGTGGAATTTATTGCCAATGTCAGGCGAAGCCTGGAAGAAATTTAACAGAGCGCAGATGAAGATTCTGCCGGCAAACTATTAACAATCCCAGATAATGGACTTCTCTTGCGCATCCTTGGATAATACGCGCCTCATTTTCAACCGGAATTTTACAGGAAAACAAACCGTGGAACGACCAAGTGTAGACGACTATTTTGGTGACTGGAAAGCACGTGAGGCTTTGGCCCAGGAAATGCTTCCAATTATGGGCAAGCTTGAAAATGAGAAAGGGGTGCAGATTTTCCTGTATGGCCGAACTCTGAATAACCGCTCGGTGGCGAATATCATGAAGTCCCACCGACGTGTGCGGGAGGTAGCTCGAAACGAATTATCGGAGTTTGAAAGCAGCCTGGTGCTCAAGGCTCTGGCGAAACTGCCTCTTTGCCCGGCGCAGATTGATCTTGGTAAACTCACTGTCAGCTATATGGAAGCCCTCGAGAAAAACCCTGAGGTCGACATTGATGCTCTTGTTGCCAGGGAACTTGATCACCTGCTTGGTGTTGATTACCAGCCGGTAAACAAGCCCACAGACATCATTCTCTATGGCTTTGGCCGAATCGGGCGTCTTGTAACACGGCTTCTGGTAGAACAAACCGGAAATGGCCGTCTTATGCGCTTGCGAGCAATCGTGGTCAGGAAAGCCGGAGACGGAGATCTGGAAAAAAGGGTAAATCTGCTGCGTAATGACACGGTGCATGGCACTTTTTCCGGCACAGTACGAGTTGATGAAGAAAATAATCGCATTATTGCCAACGGCAACGTGATTCAGATTATTTATGCCAACTCACCAGACACAATTGATTACACCGAATACGGCATTGATGATGCGCTGGTTATTGATAACACGGGCATCTGGCGTGATGAAGAAGCCCTGAGCCAGCACCTGAAATCCAAAGGCGTTAGTAAAGTCATGCTAACAGCGCCGGGCAAGGGAAATCTTAAAAATATCGTCTTCGGCATTAACGACAACACTATTACTCCTGAAGACAAAATCATTTCCGCGGCGTCCTGTACCACAAATGCCATTGCGCCGGTGTTAAAGCAAATCAATGACAAGTACGGCATCGTTCATGGGCATGTAGAAACAGTACACGCCTACACTAATGACCAGAATCTCATCGATAATTTCCATAAAGCCGACCGTCGTGGGCGTAGTGCGCCACTAAACATGGTATTGACCGAAACCGGAGCGGCCAAAGCTGTATCCAAAGCCGTCCCCGAACTGGAGGGTAAGCTGACCGGTAATGCTGTCAGGGTGCCGGTGGCCAATGTTTCAATCGCCATTTTGAACCTCACTCTGGTTAAGGAATCCAGCGTTGAGGAGATTAATGAATATCTCAGGAATTTCGCGCTGTACTCTCCACTGCAAAACCAGATTGGCTATACCGAATCGCCGGATGCCGTGTCCAGTGATTTCATTGGTTCGCGCGAAGCCTGTACGGTTGATGCCACAGCCACCAAAGTGAATGGCAAAAACATGATTCTTTATCTCTGGTATGACAATGAGTATGGCTACAGCGCGCAGGTAGTCAGAATGGTTAATATGATGGCGGGCGTGAAGTTCCTGACTTACCCGGAAAATGTTTTCATGGCCAATTAAGATGAAACAGGCCGGTACTAATGCCACCTGGGCAAAGCCGGCCTATATTATTGTTCTTTTCAGCCTTTTTCTTGCGACAGCTATTTTTGCGGCAAGACTCCCCGGTAATTCTTTGCTGGTGCTCAACGGTCAAACCATGGGCACCCACTATCGTATTCTCCTTCATAATTCCACCCTGGACTCTGCCGAAGCAAGAGCGGCATTACAGGAAGCGGTAGATGAACGGCTTCATCAACTGGACAAGGTAATTTTTTCCACCTACGAGCCAGGCTCTCAGCTATCGTCCCTGAACCAGTCAACTATCGGAGTGGCATTTCCAGTATCTGCTGAATTGGCCTATGTGCTTGAAACGGGGCAATTGATTCATAAAAAATCAGCTGGTGCGTTTGATGTCAGCCTGAAACCTGTAGTGGATATTTGGGGGTTTGGTGGCACCGATGTTGTCAGGGGAATACCTGATCAAGCAAAACTTGAGCTGGCACTGGCAAAAGTAGATATGGCAGCGGTGGAGCTAAAGGCGGAAAACGGCAATTATTGGGTGACCCGGCATAAAGCAGTAACAATTGATCTGTCTGCGCTTGCCAAAGGCTATGCTGTAGATCAGCTGGCCCTGCTACTGGAATCCCGCGGCCAGCAAAACTATCTGGTGGAAATTGGTGGGGAGGTAATAAGCAGAGGACTCAGGGCGGATGGCAAACACTGGCGCGTAGGTATTGAGCGACCGACCCAGGAGCGTTCGGAATTGTTCCAGCAGATTGCAGCTGGCGCGGATAAAATGGCCATTGCTTCTTCAGGGAGTTATCAAAATTATTTTGTAATTGATGAGCAGCGATATTCCCACGCCATAAATCCGGCAACAGGGTGGCCCATAAGGCATAATGTTTTTTCTGTTACCGTTTTGCATTCCTCCGCCATGGCTGCTGATGCCTGGGCTACTGCCTTGTTAATTCTGGGTGTAGAAGAAGGCATGAAACTGGCAAATGATTTACAATTGGCTGTCTTTTTTATCGTTGACGAAAACATGGGCTTTTCTGGTTACCCTTCAAACGCTTTCAAAAGATATTTGTAAACTATTCAAGAGTATTTAATCCAACTATGGCCAAGGCTAAAAAGACAGCAGTAAAAAGAGCAAGAAAATCCACAAAGCCTCAAATCAAATTTGATCTTCTGGTAATTGGCAGTGGTCCTGCCGGAGAAGCTGCCGCAATGAATGGCGCCAAGGCCGGTAAAAAAGTGGCTATCGTCAGTGATGATGCCCGTCCTGGCGGAAACTGTACCTTCCTTGGCACAATTCCTTCCAAAGCTATTCGTTATTCGGTAAAGCAGGTCATTCATTTTCAGAGCAATCCTCTTCTGCGAGCTCTGGGGGATATGAAGAAACTGACCTTCGAACACGCCCTGGCTCATGCAGAACGAGTCATGAGTGAACAAAGCCAATCAAGGCTGGATGCCTATCAGCGCAATAATGTGCCTATTTTCAGCGGCGTGGCGAGTTTTGTTAATGACAGGCAAATCGAACTGGTAGAAGGGAAAAGCAAAACCCTGCTGGAAGCAGATAATTTCATTATTACCACGGGATCAAGACCATACCGTCCTGCCGAGGTGGATTTCGATCATCCCCTGGTGTTTGACAGTGACACCATTCTGCAATTAAAAAGTACGCCGAAGAAAATCACTATTATCGGTGCTGGCGTTATCGGCTGCGAATATGCCTCGATTTTTGGCGGCATGAAAATCAAGATCGAGTTAATCAATCCTGCCGAATCACTGCTTTCCTACCTTGATACTGAAATAAGTGATGCGCTCAGTTATCACTTGCAGAATATGGGCGTTCGCTGCCGTCATAAGGAACACTTCCAGAAACTCGAATATCACGATGATCATGTTGTGACTTATCTGGACTCCGGAAAAAAGATCAAAAGCGACATTCTGCTCTGGGCCAATGGACGTACTGGTAATACCGACCGTCTTAATCTCGCTGCCATTGGGCTGGAAGCCGACAGTCGCGGCAGACTTGAAGTCAATAATAGCTATCAGACAGCAGTAAAAAATGTGTATGCCGCAGGTGATGTCATTGGCTGGCCATCTCTGGCCAGCTCCTCCTATGACCAGGGCAGGGCGGCCTGTAATGCCATTATCAATCCCGAAGAGTTTCATTACGTTAAAGATGTTGCTACCGGTATTTATACAATCCCCGAAATCAGCACTGTAGGGTATACCGAACAGGAGTTAACCAGGAAAAAAATACCCTATGAAGTTGGCAAGGCATTTTTTCGCAATATAGCTCGCGCCCAGATTACCGGTGATGAAGTAGGGATGCTGAAAATTATTTTCCACTTCGAAACTCTGGAAATTCTCGGCATTCATTGTTTTGGTGACCAGGCTTCCGAAATTGTGCATATTGGGCAGGCCATCATGAACCAGCGTGGTAAAGCCAACACGCTGAAGTATTTTATAAATACTACCTTTAACTACCCGACTATGGCTGAGGCATATAAAGTGGCGGCACTGAACGGAATTAACAGGCTTTTTTAAACAATCCGGGCTGACTGTTCATGTAAGGAGACTAAATGCCCCGTAGGCCTTGATTCCTTTGGCCATTTTCCATAAAAAAACTTGATCGAAAACATCTGAAAGTGTAAATTGTCACCCCGCTTGATGCAGTGAAATATGCCAAACTTTTAAGCTTTTATTAAGTCTGATTTCCTGCCCACATTAGTTTGTTAAGCATTGTTAATTTAGCATCGTTTATTAGACACTTAGCAGTGGACTGAAATAGCTGGCCAGTCCAATTATTCCAGAGAAAATTGAACACACTGCCAGTACTCCCGTTGCACGGGTAGATATATGCAGCTCTGTTTTGTAGTTGAGCTAGATAGTTGCGGGAATAGCTTTTCATGAATCATTGAGCTATTCAAATATCTGGAAAGAGAGTTAAGGTTATTGAAAGCAGATTGTAGTATTGAGTGCTGTTTAAAACCAAGTGTCCAATACTCCAGTCTGTAATATGAAGACATAAATCAAAAAGCTAATAATTATATAAGGTTGGCAAACTTGAATATTGATCTTTTTCCACTGATTGTTTACGGCGTAATCGTTGTTGCCCTGATAGGCGGATTTCTGATTTTATCTGCATTTCTTGGCCAAAAACGGACAGATCATGCTACTGCTGACGTTTACGAATCCGGGGTTTTGCCAACCGGTTCTCCTAATATCAAGATTTCCGTCCCTTTTTATCTGACCGCCATACTCTTCATCATATTTGATCTTGAGGTGGTATTTCTCTTTGCCTGGGCGATATCCATTCGCGAGGCAGGCTGGGTAGGATTTATAGAAATCTTCATCTTTATTGCCATTCTTATCGCAGGCCTGATCTATCTGTGGCGCAGCGGCGCTCTTGAATGGCGCACCCGCCGCCAGATTGATGACAGAGCTCATATTATGGGCGAGGGCGGTGTTGTCAATATTGGCAAGGACGCAACAAAAACAGAAGTCACTGGAGAGCATACATGAGCTGGGAATTAGTCCGACCCGAGGATGCTTCCGATCCACGCCCTGGAATGGAGCAGTTTGACGATTACATTCGTAAAAATGTGATCATGACCAGGCTTGAGGATATGCTGGCCTGGTCCCGCAAGAATTCATTATGGCCATTCAACTTTGGCCTTTCCTGTTGTTATGTAGAAGCCGCAACAGCTATTTCCAGCCGCCATGATATTGCCCGTTTTGGTGCAGAAGTGTTTCGTGCCACTCCCAGACAGGCCGACATGATCATCATCGCCGGGACGGTTTTCCGCAAGATGGCACCGGTTGTGCAACGTCTCTATGAACAGATGATGGAACCGCGTTGGGTTATTTGTATGGGTTCCTGCGCCAATTCCGGCGGCATGTACGACATCTACTCGGTGGTTCAGGGGGTCGATAAATTCTTGCCGGTTGATGTTTATGTTTCAGGTTGTCCGCCACGCCCGGAAGCTTTGTTGCAGGGGCTGACGCTATTGCAGGATTCTATTGGCAAGAAAAGACGTCCGATAAGCTGGGTTATAAATGATCAGGGTATCTATGAGCGTGAAAAAGTCGAAATACAGCGTGAAAGCAGACTGAAAGATCGCATCAGTGCCACCGAGCTGGTAAGTCCTGATGAAGTGGGTCCAGGGTATTTTGACGTAGTTTCCGGTAAAAAAGGGCCGCGGGATCAGTCATAAGCTGTTTCATATTATTTATAACAGGCAATTAATCCGCTAAAAAAACATTAATAGACAGGTACCCGGATTCAACAGGCTCCCTGCACATATTGAGAAAGCACTTGAGTAACGTAAGCGAACAAGCATCACAACAAGCACAAGCCCAGATGCCGGCTGTTATTACCGCGCTTTACCAGAAGTTTGGTGAGTCATCTTTCATCCGCCAGCACACCGCGGAAGGTATGCCAACACTCTGGCTAAGTCGGGACAAACTACTGGAAGTCCTGCGCTACCTGAAGGATCAACACTCCCCACGTTTTGAGATGTTGTTGGATGTAACGGGTATTGATGAACGCGCTCGTGTTAACCGGGAAGGGCAACCTGAAAGTGCATTCACGGTTGTTTATCATCTGATTTCTTTTTCCGGCAATTGCGACATAAGACTTAAAGTGGCGCTCGCTGAAAACGACCAGAATATACCTACCATCATTTCCCTGTGGCCGGCAGCTAACTGGCACGAACGCGAAATGTGGGACATGTTCGGTATCAATGTCACTGGCCACCCCAATCTTTCCCGTATTTACTGTCCGCCGACCTGGGAAGGTCATCCGCTACGCAAGGATCACCCTGCCAGAGCCACGGAAATGGATCCCTATACCATGAGCGACGTGATCCAGGATCGCGAGCAGGAAGCATTACGCTTTAAACCCGAAGAGTGGGGCATGACACGGGGAACTGATACCTCGGAATATATGTTCCTCAACTTTGGCCCGAACCATCCGGCAGCACATGGTGTTATCCGCTTTGCTTTGCAGCTGGATGGAGAATACGTAATCGACTGCGTTCCTGATGTAGGTTATCACCACCGTGGCGCAGAGAAAATGGGTGAACGTCAAAGCTGGCATACCTATATCCCCTATACCGACAGGATCGATTACCTGGGCGGTGTAATGAACAACCTGCCATACGTCATGGCTGTTGAAAAAATGGCAGGCATCCAGGTACCCGAGCGCGTCAAGGTGATCAGGGTCATGCTGGCTGAATTCTTCCGCATCTGTAGCCATCTGCTGTTCTACGGCACATGGGCTGTTGACCTTGGCCAGTTGTCACCTCTGTTTTACTGTTTCGTCGACAGGGAAAAGGCCTTTAACATTATTGAATCCATAACCGGCGGCCGTATGCATCCAAGCTGGTTCCGCATCGGTGGTGTGGCACAGGATCTGCCCCATGGCTGGGACAAGCTGATCAAGGAGTTTGTGGATTATTTCCCTGCTCGTTTGGCAGAATACGACAAGATGATCATGGCGAATACCACAATACGCCAGCGTACCCGTGGCGTAGGCGTCATGAATACCCAGGATGCCTTTGATTGGGGAATGACCGGGCCTGCATTGCGAGCCACCGGCCTGGAATGGGACTACCGTAAAGATCGTCCCTATAGCGGCTATGAGAACTTCGAATTCGAGGTGCCAATTGCCGTCAATGGCGATTGTTATGATCGTGCTTCGGTACGTGTTGAAGAGATGCGCCAGAGCTGTCGAATTATCAAGCAGTGTCTGGAGAATATGCCGGAAGGACCATATAAATCTGATCATCCTCTGACCACTCCACCGATCAAGGAAAAAAGTAAGCTGCATATTGAAACCCTGATCGACCATTTTCTCAGTGTCAGCTGGGGCCCAATTATGGACCCAACCGAAGTATCAATGACCATTGAGGCTACCAAAGGCCTCAATATGTACTACCTGATTAATGATGGCGGCAGTGGTTCATATCGCACACGTATCCGCACACCGTCTTTCATTCATATTCAGGCCATTCCTTTTCTGAGTCGCGGATTGATGCTGGCAGACTTTACAGCAGTCGTTGCCACGACAGACTTCGTAATGGCGGATGTGGACAAATAAGAAGCGTCAAACATTAAGTAGAAGCAAGAGAAAGCAAAGAATTAATGAATAATTTAATAGCCTCAACAGCGATCAAGGCACGAAAGCTGACCGAAGAAGAGATACATGAGATCGAGCATGAAAAGACTCATTATCCCTACACCCAGGCAGTTGGTCTCGAAGCACTGAAGATCGTTCAGAAATACCAGGGTTGGGTATCCGACGAAAGCCTGTTGGCGGTTTCCGAGTATCTGGATATTGCACCGGATGAACTGGAAGGTGTTGCTACTTTCTTCAATATGATTTTCAGACGTCCGGTTGGGAAAAATGTCATTTTGCTATGCGACAGTGTCGCCTGCTGGATGCTTGGCTGCGACAACCTGAAAGAGCACATAAGTAATACCCTGGGTATCGACTATGGTGAAACGACTAAAGACGATCTGTTTACCCTGATTCCGGTTCCTTGCCTGGGCGCTTGCGATAAAGCCCCGGTGATGATGGTAGGACGGGAAACCTATACCAATCTGACGACAAAAAAGATTGACCAGATTATTGCCCACATCCGCGATGAATCGCCTGCGAAACTGGATAACTGAGTAGCACTATGGCAACGGATAAACCTTTAACTAAGAATATCGAAATCGGCCGAGCCCCTTTCAACTTCAAGCAGTATGAAGCTGCAGGTGGTTATGAAAGTGTACGCAAGGTCGTCACCATGGCGCCAGGCGATGTGGTTAATCTGGTGAAAGATGCCGGGCTTGGCGGACGCGGCGGCGCTGGCTTTAATACCGGTTTAAAGTGGAGCTTTGTACCAGCACCCGATGGTGGTCCCCGTTATCTGGTTATTAATGGCGATGAAATGGAGCCGGGTACGTTTAAGGATCGCCTGCTGATCGAAAATGACCCCCATTTATTAATTGAAGGCATGATTACCACCTGTTTTGCGCTGCAAGCCCAAACCGGCTATATCTTTTTGCGGGGTGAATACACGGTTTGCGAAGAGCGATTACTGGCCGCCATTGGTGAGGCCTACGAAAATGGCATGCTGGGTAAGAATATCCTTGGTTCAGGCTTCGATCTTGATATCTATCTGCACACCAGTGCCGGCCGTTATATCTGCGGTGAGGAAACTGCACTGATCAACGCCCTCGAAGGCAAGCGCGCAAATCCTCGTGCCAAACCGCCTTTTCCCCAGGTAAGTGGCCTGTGGGGAAGACCAACCGTAGTAAACAATGTAGAAACCATCTGTAATATTCCTGGCATCGTTGCCAATGGTGTTGAATGGTATCAGGGACTAGGACTTGGTGATTTTGTCGGTACTCGGATGTCGGGCGTCAGTGGTCGGGTAAAAAATCCTGGCTGCTGGGAAGTGCCTGTGGGCATCACTTTCCGTCAGTTGCTGGAAGATTATGCCGGCGGTATGCAGGATGGTTATGAATTGAAGGCTTTTCTTCCAGGTGGTGGTTCAACTGACTTCCTGATGCCTGAACATCTTGATCTGCCCATGGATCCCGGCGCGGTGCAAAAAGCCGGTAGTCGCCTTGGAACCTCGCTCATCATGGTGCTGGATGACAAGACCTGTCCGGTTGGATGTATCCGTAATTTGATCAAGTTTTTTGCCCATGAAAGCTGTGGCTGGTGTACCCCTTGCCGTGACGGATTACCATGGACAGAACAGATGCTGAACAAGCTGGAAGAGGGCACCGGCAGTTTAAAAGATATCGAAATCCTGAAAGAAATGACCGGCTACATGGGAATAGGCAATACATTCTGTGCATTGGCGCCGGGTGCGATGGAACCTCTGCAGAGCGGCCTGAAGTATTTTATTGATGAATTTGAAGCTCATGTTAATCATGGGTGCGGTTATAGCAAGTAATAATATACATTAATATTTGAATATAACTTATTGTACGTATTGATTTTATCGGAGTAGTAAATGGTAAAAATTACCGTTGATGGCAAAGTCCTTGAAGTGGACGAAAGCAAAAACCTGCTGGAAGAAGTTCTCTCCCAGGGGGAAGATTTGCCATATTTCTGCTGGCATCCCAGCATGGGCTCCGTTGGATCATGCCGTCAGTGTGCAGTGATCGAATATGCCAATGATGAAGATGAGAGAGGTCGCCTGAACATGGCCTGCATGACGGCACCTCGAGAGGGGGCGCGTTACTCAATCGAGAAAGCTGCCAAGTTCCGTGCCCAGGCTATCGAAAGCATCATGATCAATCATCCCCATGACTGTCCGGTGTGTGAGGAGGGTGGTGAGTGTCACCTTCAGGACATGACGGTCATGTCCGGGCATAACTACCGCCGTTATGATGGCAAGAAAAAGACTCATACCAACCAGTATCTTGGCCCGTTTATCGGTCATGAAATGAATCGCTGCATAACCTGTTACCGTTGTGTGCGTTTCTACAAGGATTATGCAGGTGGGACTGATTTTGGACCACAGGCATCCCATGACAACACCTATTTTGGACGCTGGCAGGAGGGTCCGCTGGAAAGTGAATTCAGCGGCAATCTGGCGGAAGTCTGTCCTACCGGTGTTTTTACTGACAAGCCTTTCAGCAAGCACTACGTGCGCAAATGGGATCTACAAACGGCCCCTTCAGTATGTGCCGGTTGCAGTGTCGGTTGCAATACCAACCCCGGTGAACGTTATGGCACCTTACGTCGTGTTGTAAACCGCTTCAATGATGAAGTGAATGGCTATTTTCTATGTGATCGCGGCCGTTTTGGCACCGGTTATGTCAATAGTGAAGAGCGTATTACTGCAAGCATGACCCGGGCCACACATGATGCAGCCCCGTACCTTGCCAGTACCGATGAAGCACGCTCACAACTGCAGGCCATGGCTTCCAACAGTATCGGCATTGGTTCACCCCGAGCCTCTCTGGAATCCAATTTTGCCTTGCGTGAACTGGTAGGCCCTGAAAACTTCTATGCCGGCATCTCTGCCAATGAACTGGCTATGTCGAAGCAGATTCTGGATATCTATCGCAACAGGCCAGTCAATATTGCCAGCATCAAGGATATAGAAGCTTCCGATGCCGTGCTTGTTCTGGGTGAAGATGTCACCAATACTGCTGCACGCCTTGCTCTTGCACTGCGCCAGTCAGTGCGCAATCTCGGCAAACAAATGGCCAGAGATATGAAGTTCCCGGAGTGGCAGGATGCGGCTATCCGCCAGCTCACCATGGATCGTAAAAGTCCCTTGTTTGTGTTGAGTCCACACGCCACCAGGCTTGACGACATAGCGGCCCATGTCGAAATAGGCACTGCCACCGATAGCGCTCGCCTGGGCTTTGCCATCGCCCATGAAATTGATTCCACTGCGCCGGCAGTAAAAAACCTCAGTGCTGATGAAAAAGCGGTGGTCACGACTATTGCCAGTGCGTTAAAACAAGCCAGTCAGCCTTTGATCATCAGCGGAACAGGCGCCATGAGTCAGGCTCTGATCGCTGCAGCTGCAAATATTGCTACGGCACTGAACGCTGGTGACAAGAAAGCAAATCTGGCACTTGTATCTGCCGAAGCCAACAGCATGGGATTGGCCTTACTGATGGAGAACAGTTCAAACTCTCTGGACGACGCCATGGCAAGCAATACCAAGGCCGCTATAGTGTTGGAAAATGATCTTTATCGACGCGCTCCCGGCAACAGCGTAGACAGCTTTATCAGCGGACTTGACCAGCTTGCTGTGCTGGACAGCCTGAAAACACGAACAGGGGAACAGGCCAACCTGGTTCTTGCCGCAGGTACTTTTGCTGAAACCTCCGGTACTTTTGTGAACTACGAAGCTAGAGCACAACATTATTATTCCGTGTTCAAACCTGTTGCAGCGATTCGTTCAAGTACTTTCTGGCTGAGTGATAAAAAACTCTCCGAATTAACGCAGGATTGTGCGGACAGCATTTCCGGTGGCGAAGGTATTGCCAGCTTGACGCCAGCTGAAGGATTCAACGTTTCAGGTATGAAGGTGCCGCGCCAGCAACATCGTTACAGTGGTCGCACTGCGATGCGAGCCGATGTCAATGTGCATGAACCGAAACAGGAACAGGATGAAGAAGGAATTCTTGCCTATTCTATGGAAGGAGTTTCAGCACTCAAGGATGCAACCGTTTTTAATACCGCCTGGGCAGGGGGATGGAACTCGAATCAGAGCGTATTTAAATTCCAGTCTCACACAGGTGCCGCGTTGAAACAGGCAGGCCATGGCCATTGTCTGGTGCAAAGTACAGCCACAGAAAAGTCCTGGTCCGAGCTAATTGAGACTGACAAGCCAAAAGGGGATTTCGAAGTCTTTCCGCTATACCACCTGTTTGGCAGTGAAGAACTGACGGCCAATACAGATGCGATCAAGGAAAAAGCGACATCGGCCTATATTGCCATCAACGAGGCAGATGCCGGCAAACTGGGCCTGCAAGCCAGTGATGGGGTGAGTGTTGAGCATAATGGCGCCGTGCCCTATATCATCCGCAGCTCAATTGCGCCTGGCACTGTCGGCGTTCCAGTTGGCCTGCAGGGTCTGAATTTCCGTGATTTACCAGCGGCAATAGCGCTGGCGAAAGCCGCTGACTGGACCAGTCCGTCTGAGTGGCAAGCTGGCAATATTATTGTCAGTGACAAGGCAACAGTTATCTCGGAAAACGGAGGTGAAGCCTGATGTTCAGTTTCCAGGTAGGTTCACTGCTTAATATAGCCCTGATTCTCGGCGTAGTTCTGGCTCTGGCAGCCTTGCTGATCTGGATGGAAAGGCGTCTGCTGGGATTTTTCAATGACCGTGTTGGCCCCAATCGAGTCGGTCCTTTCGGCATTCTGCAATCTGTTGCCGATGTTATAAAACTGATTACCAAGGAAGACTGGGTTCCGCCATTCGCTGACAAGCTGACGTTCATCGTTGCGCCAATGATTATTCCGATAGTCATGCTGCTCAGCTTTGCCATGATTCCGTTTGCACCGGGTGTAGGCATTATTGACATGAATATTGGCCTGTTATTTGTTATGGCCATGGCCGGATTGGCCTCCTATTCAGCCATGCTGGGTGGTATTGCTTCCAATAATAAATTCGCCTTGCTAGGAGGTCTGCGTGCTGCAGGGCAGATGATTTCCTATGAAGTTTTTATGGGCGTATCAATCCTCGGTGTCGTTATTCTGTCTGACAGTTTTTCACTACGCGGTATTGTCGAAGCACAGCAAGATGGCTGGTATGTAATTCCCCAGTTTATTGGCTTTATTGTGTTTATGGTCGCCGCATTGGCAGAGTCTCATCGCTGGCCGTTTGACCTTCCGGAAGGTGAAGCGGAAATTATTTCTGGCTTTAACACTGAATATTCCGGCATGAAATTTGGTTTG
This sequence comes from Pseudohongiellaceae bacterium, assembly GCA_965662685.1. Taxonomy (GTDB): domain Bacteria; phylum Pseudomonadota; class Gammaproteobacteria; order Pseudomonadales; family Pseudohongiellaceae; genus Eutrophocola. The sequence continues at coordinate 78,729 of CBFIIQ010000004.1, forward strand.
TTCTTCGTCGGCGAATACATAGGCATGCTGCTAATGGCCTGTCTGATACCAGTATTGTTTTTTGGCGGCTGGCATGCACCCTTTGGCCTTGAATTTGGCAACGAAATAATTTCAGGCGTGTTCTGGATGGGCGCCAAAACCATGGCTTTTGTTTGCTTCTTTATTCTGGTCAGGGCAGCGCTTGCAAGACCTCGATACGATCAGTTAATGAGTTATGGCTGGTTGGTGATGCTACCGTTGTCACTGCTTAACTTGCTGATTACCGGTGCCATCGTGCTGATACAAGGGAGTTAGAATTGCTTAAAATATTTTTACATCAGCTCAATATTATCTGGTCACAGATTGTTTCTCTGTGGCTGGTATTTCTTCACCTGTTCCACAAGTCAGACACTGTTGAGTATCCGGAAGTTAAACCTCATATGTTTCCGCGTTGGCGTGGCCGTATTATTCTTACGCGTGACCCGGATGGTGAAGAGCGCTGCGTGGCTTGTAATCTTTGTGCCGTCGCCTGTCCTGTTGACTGTATTGCGTTGCAGAAAACTGAAGATGAAGACGGACGCTGGTACCCGGAATTTTTCCGCATCAACTTTTCACGCTGCATCATGTGTGGTTTTTGTGAAGAAGCCTGTCCGACCCATGCAATACAGTTAACTCCGGATTTTGAAATGGCTGAGTATGTGCGCCAGGATATGGTCTGGGAAAAAGAACATATGCTTATTGATGGCACTGGCAAATACCATGACTACAATTTCTACAAGGTCGCCGGTAAAGCCATAGGCGGAAAAGGCAAGGGCGAAGCCCTCGATGAACTGCCTCCTACAGATCGCAGGAGCCTGATGCCATGAGTGTACTATTTTATGGCTCAGCCATTATCGCTGTACTTGCAACACTGCTGGTAATTACACGAACAAACATTGTTCATGCCTTGCTGTATTTCATTGTTTCCCTGCTGGCAATAGCTGTCATTTTTTACACGCTGGGCGCTCCTTTTGCGGCCGCACTCGAAATTATTGTCTATGCCGGTGCCATTATGGTGATGTTCCTGTTTGTGGTGATGATGCTGAATCTTGGACAGGTTACACAGGACCAGGAAAAAGCCTGGCTAACGCCTTCAATCTGGATAGGACCAAGCATCATGGCTGTTCCACTTCTGGCGTCTGTGATTTATGCCATCAACCTGAACCAGGAACAAATGGCACATACCGTTGTAAGTGCCAAAGAGATAGGTATGGCTTTATTTGGCCCTTACGTACTGGCTGTTGAACTGGCTTCAATGTTGCTACTGGCAGGGCTTGTAGGCGCCTATCATCTCGCCAGAAAGTAAAAAACATAGTTATTAAACAGATATAAAAATGCAGATGTTTAGAATGAAAAATAAAGAAGGGGAAAGCAACTGATGGAGATGCCAACAGTCACAATGCAGGCAATTCCCATGGAGCATGGTTTATTGCTCGCGGCAATTCTCTTCGTCCTGGGTATGGTTGGAGTACTGACCCGACGCAACATGGTGTTTATCCTCATGTCATTGGAAATCATGCTGAATGCCACTGGCCTGGCATTTATCGTTGCCTCTTCCCGCTGGGGACAGGTTGACGGTCAAATTATGTTCCTGATGATTCTGAGTCTGGCTGCTGCTGAAGTCGCAGTGGCCCTTGGACTGGTATTGCAGCTTTTCAACAAGCGCAAAACACTGGATATCAATGTACTTGGCGAGATGAAAGGTTAGGGAGCCTGGGTCCTCAGTCCCTGTTTTAAAAAGGTAAAAGAATAAGATGCTTGATTTATTGTGGTTGGTGCCGGTTATCCCGTTTATCGGGTTTCTGATTCTCACCCTGACATTTGGTAAATTGCCGCAGCTGGCTGCGGGAATTGTCGGTGCCGGTTCAATTGGCCTGTCTTTTGTTTTTGCCTTCCTGGCAGGCAGCAGTTTTCTGGGTGCAGAAATAACGTCCTATTCCCAGACCCTCTGGACCTGGATGTCTGTAGGTGACCTGGATGTTGGATTTACGCTTTATCTGGATGGTGTATCTCTGGTAATGATGTATGTGATTACCGGCATCGGTTTCCTTATTCATGTTTACGCAACCGGATACATGAGCGGCGATCCAAGCTTTGCCCGATTCTTCTCTTATATGAATCTTTTTGTCTCTGCCATGCTGATACTGGTACTGGCTGACAACCTCGCATTACTGTTTATGGGCTGGGAGGGCGTAGGATTATGCTCCTACTTGCTGATTGGATTCTGGTACAAGGATCCAAACAATGGTTACTGTGCACGCAAGGCATTTGTTATGACCAGGGTTGGCGATGCCTTTATGGCAATCGGCCTTTTCACCCTGTTTGTCAGTACCGGCACACTGAATATTCAGGAAGCCATGCTTGAAGCCGAAGCCCAGTGGATCGTGGGTTCCGGTGTCGCTACTGCAGTTACCCTGTTGCTACTGGGTGGCGCGGTTGGTAAATCTGCTCAACTACCACTACAGACGTGGTTACCCGATGCCATGGCCGGACCGACACCAATTTCCGCCCTGATTCATGCCGCTACTATGGTCACTGCAGGGGTTTACCTGATTGCGCGAACTCATGTGCTCTATCTCCTCGCCCCTGAAGTTCAATACCTGGTGGGAGTGATTGGTGCCATTACCTTGTTAATGGCAGGTTTCACAGCCCTGACCCAAAGCGATATCAAAAAAGTTCTGGCGTTTTCTACGGTCAGTCAAATTGGCTATATGTTCCTGGCATTGGGAGTAGGGGCCTGGAGTAGTGCAATTTTCCATCTCATGACCCATGCCTTCTTTAAAGCCCTGTTATTCCTTACAGCCGGCTCCATTATTCTTGCCATGCACCATGAGCAGGACATTTTCAAGATGGGCGGCTTACGCAAGGATCTGCGCTGGTCACATGCCCTGTTTCTGATCGGTACCTTGGGGCTGGTCGCTTTCCCGGGCTTTTCAGGCTTCTACAGTAAGGAAGAAATTCTGGCCTCAGCCCTGGAGAATCATGATGGTGGCTACATCCTTTACCTGGCAGGTCTGCTTGGCGCTGTGATGACCTACCTATACAGTTTCAGACTTTATTTCCTTGTCTTCTATGGCAAGAAAACCCATGACGGCCATGAAGTCATGGGGCTGCATTTACAGGGACCACTGGTACTTCTTGCGATCGGAGCGGTACTGGCCGGGTTAATTCATATTCCGGTGGAAGGGGTATTCCCTGAAGTGGAAGAACACCATCCTTCAATAATGGCCCAGGCAGCGATGATTCTGCTTCCCATGCTCGGCGGTCTGTTGGCCTGGTGGGTTTTCATAAAGGGCAAAATTGACACAGAAAAACTGGCAGGACAGGGCATTGGCGCCAAACTTCATCGTTTCTGGTTTACCCAGTGGGGTATGGACTGGTTATACGACAAGGTTATTGTGATGCCATACACCTGGCTGGCAGAAGTGAATAAAAACGACTTCATTGATTCAATCTATAACGGCTCAGCAAGAGCAGTGCGTTTCTGCCATGAAATCATGAGTGAAACCCAGACTGGTCAGCTGCGCTGGTACGCCGTCAGTGTAACGTATGGCTTGTTGCTGCTAGTAGTATTAGGAGTACTGTTATGATTCTGGTGTGGTTGATAACAATACTTTTTGCCGGCGGTATCGGAGCCTGGCTATCAGAAAAACGTAATCCTGAATTGCCCAGGGTAATTGCCCTGGCAACAATACTGCTGGACCTGTTCCTTGTTGTATTGATGCTGGTTGCACCTGGCGTACTCGGTCTGGATGCTGGCTCACAAGCTGACCTGGGACAGACTGGTGAATGGCTGGTGCTTTACAGCAGCGAATGGATTCCGCGTTTTGGCGTTTCATTTATCTTTGGTGCCGACGGCCTGGGACTGTTATTAATCACTCTCACCGTATTTCTGGGTTTAATGTCTCTGGGCTCGGCCTGGGGAGAAATCAAGGAACGCACCGGGTTCTTCTATTTCAATCTGCTGTGGACACTAGCCGGCGTTATCGGGGTATTTACCGCGCTTGATCTATTCCTGTTTTTCTTCTTCTGGGAAGTCATGTTGATCCCCATGTATTTCATCATAGCCATCTGGGGACATGAAAATAAAGAATATGCCGCAATGAAATTCTTTATCTTTACCCAGGTCAGCGGGATGTTAATGCTGCTGGCGATTCTGGTGCTGGTGTTTTTCCACCATCAAGGCACCGGCGAATTTACTTTCAGCTATTTCGATTTGATGGGTACCGTTATTCCTGATGGCTTTGGTTTCTGGGTCATGCTGGGATTCTTTATCGCTTTTGCCACCAAGTTGCCCACGGTACCATTTCATAACTGGCTACCGGATGCTCACTCGCAGGCGCCAACACCTGGCTCGGTTATTCTGGCAGGCATCCTGCTCAAGACCGGCGCCTATGGTCTGATACGTTTTACAATTCCTTTGTTCCCTGAAGTCTCCGCTGACTTTGCCCCAACGGCAATGTTGATGGGTGTAATCAGTATTCTTTACACCGCCAAGGTAGCTTTTTCGCAAAACGATTTAAAACGCTTGATTGCCTATACCTCGGTCAGTCATATGGGGTTTGTGATGCTGGGTGTTTATGCATGGACCGCTCAGGGAGTGCAGGGTGCTGTGATGACCATGCTGGCTCATGGTTTCAGCGCAGCTGCACTGTTTATGCTCGCCGGTGGCCTGCAACATCGTATTCATACAAGACAGATGGATAAGATGGGCGGACTTTGGGGTGTAGCTCCTAAAATGGGCTTCATGGCTCTGTTCTTTACTGTCGCAGCTGTCGGCATGCCCGGCCTCGGTAATTTTATAGGTGAATTCCTGGTGCTACTGGGTAGCTTTCGCATCAGTGTAGCGGCCGCGTCACTGGCTGCAATCGGCATGGTCGTTGCGGCAGTTTATTCCCTGATCGTTATCCAGAAAGTGTTCCATGGCGAGAACAAAAACAATCTGGAGGTGGAAGATCTGACCACCGTAGAGATGATCTGCTTTGGCTTGATGATGATTGGTTTGCTGTGGATGGGCATGTATCCCCAGTCCATGCTCAACATGTCTGAACCGACCCTGAGAAGTTTGGGCGTTTTGTTTTTCCAGTAACTAATACTGACTAATTTTATATAACCGTTTAAAGGAAAGTTCTGCTCACTATGTACAGTAATCTCATAATCGACCTGATGCAGATTATCATACTAACGATTAGTACAGTCGTGGTAATGATTACAACTGCCTTTAAACGCGACCATGGCCTGATCAGCGGTCTCACCGTATTCGGCCTGTTTGCATCCTTGCTGACCTTTGTCTTTATCCAGCCGGTACTCCCGCTGGAAGCTACACAGTTACTCACCATTGATGAGTACAGCCTGTTTTTCTCCAATCTGATTATCATAGGCGCTATTGGTGTGGCCTTGCTGGCTTATCCCTATTTCCAGAACCACAACGTGCAGAATGAGGAATTCTATATTCTGTTGATGACAGCTACTCTGGGGGCTGTGGTACTTGCCTGCAGCAATCATTTCGTTGCCTTTCTGCTTGGTATGGAAATGATGGGTGTCAGTCTTTATGCAATGATTGCCTATCCGGTTCACGCCACAAAATCAGCTAAATTTCCACTTGAAGCTGGTATTAAATACCTGATCCTTTCCGCTTTGACCTCCGGCGTCACACTGTTTGGTATAGCACTTGTTTATGCCTACATTGGCACTATGGGCTTTGATGAAATACCTGCAGCTCTGGAAGCTGCCGGTGAATTAGGTCCGGTTTTTCTGATTGGGGTATTGATGATCGTCGCTGGCTCTGCATTCAAACTGTCCCTGGTACCATTTCATATCTGGACCCCAGATGTTTACGAAGGCGCCCCGGTTCCGGTTACCGCCTTTCTCGCTACTGTGTCAAAAGCCGCCATGCTTGCTGTGACGTTGCGACTATTATTGGTATCCAATGCCATTGAATTCAATGTTGTCACTACGACACTGACTGTTATGGCTGCCGCATCAATCATCTTCGGTAATTTACTTGCCTTGATGCAGGAAAACGTAAAACGTCTATTTGCCTATTCTTCAATTGCTCATTTGGGCTATCTGCTGGTCATCATAGTTGCTGCCGCTAAGATACCTGGTGCACTATCCGTGGAAGGTGTCAGTTTCTATATGCTGGCTTATTTTGTCATGTCTCTTTCCGGCTTTGCCGTTATCAGCGCATTGTCTAATAGCGAAAAAGAATATGATCAGCTGGGAGATTTTCGTGGTTTGTTCTGGCGTAATAGTTGGGTCTCCATGGTACTGATTACTGTATTGCTATCACTTGCAGGTATTCCTTTGACAGCTGGCTTTATTGGAAAGTTTTATATTTTCACTACCGGCGTGGAAGGGGAATTATGGTTTTTGCTTACTATGCTGATTATCGGTAGCGCGATTGGCCTTTATTATTACCTGCGTCTTATCTATATCATGTTGCAGCCTGCGGAAAACAGTGCCGACGATCCGGCCGCAGTTTCTCTGCCACTGGGTGTCCATGCTGTGATGGCTGCCATGACCGTAGCGATTATCTATCTGGGCGTTTATCCCGCACCGATGATAGAAACCCTGCAAAGCCTGGCGAGTGCTTTTTAAAATACTCGCCCTGGAATCAATATCCCGCTGCGCAGCGCTCAATTAACGTGACACTGCGCCAGCAACCCGTCTTCAAAATCCCCATTATTGCTCTCAATAGCACTTTTTTGGTTATTTTTTAATCAGGATTGCCGATAACTCTATGAAATCAGTCTTATTTTTGCCTGTTTACTTGCATTGCTAAATCCATAGTGATTACAATCGCTACCCCGGCTGGATATATGTGCAAACAGAGACACAATTTGCATAGTTATAAAGTAGTTACAGACGGAATTGAAAGAAGTTTCAACATAATTCTGGAAACAGTAAGTCGTAGCCAGTAACAGGCCTGAGTATTCTTTGACAAACCTCTGAATACCAGCAGGCAGACCCGGAGTCCCGTTATGTCGGTTTACAGCTATACCCGAACATCACAAATAGAATGCCTGGAAACCTCCCAGGATCTTGAAAGCATCCTTGAAAAAGAAGATCTGCGCCTGCAAACCTATGCCTTGGGCGAAGGTATGAAAGTTGGAGAACGCTTTCTTGATGTAAACCAGAAATGGAATGTCAGCTTTATGAAACGTCCGCAGGCGATCAGCATGATGAGTCGCGCTGAAGCAGGGGACATTATCCTGGTCTGCACACTGGAGCGAATCTTCAGTAATTGTGATGATATGGTTAACACCTTACAGGAATTGAGAAAGCGCAAAATTAAATTAATTGTGGTTGATCTCAATGGTGAAGTGACCGATCTCGAATTAACACCAAAATTCACCGATGTACTGAAAATTTTCCACAGTCTGGAACGTCGGCGTTCCACAGAACGTATTAAAACCGTAAAGCAGAGCCAACGTAAACAGGGCCGTTTTCTCGGTGGCAGCCGTCCATTTGGGTATATGATTCACTCCAATGGCAGGCTTATCGAAAACCCCATGGAACAGCGGGTTCTGAAAAAAATTCTGGAAATGAAAAAGCAGGGCAAATCACTCAGGGCAATTTCAGCTGAAGTCAGCACGCCAATCATGCCGGTCAGTTTCAAAACTGTACAGCGCCTGATCAAGCGCCATGATTCGGAAATAACAGCACGACAGGAAAGCTGATTCCTGTTTGCCGGTACCACTGAGTTAATTTTGATCTTCTGCTGTCCGCTGGTACTTTAGACCTGGCAGTAAAGTCATTAGTAAGTAGCTGCGTAGCCAGTGGGGCTGAATCCCTGCATAATGCCGTCATGTTAAAATCCACTCCATTTCTCATAGGCCTGCGTTACCTTCTCGCCAGGAAAAATAACCGGGTTATTTCCTTTACATCGCTGATCTCCATGGCAGGTCTCACTCTCGGCGTTATGGCTATTATTGTTGTGCTCTCGGTTTTTAATGGATCCCAGGGGATCATGCGTGATCGTACCCTGATCACAGTACCCCACGGGAACATCAACGCAGACAGTGACTTTGCATTCTGGCAAGAAGCCACGACGCTGCTTACACAAAACCCAGAGATTGAAGGAATTGCGCCGTATATTGCTTTGGAAGCCTTACTAAGTCGTCAAGGCTATCATCAGGTAACAGAAATAAAGGCCATTTCACCTGACAATGAAGCCAGTGTTTCAACTATCGCCGAGAACATGGTGCAGGGAAGTTTTGATTCACTGGTACCCGGTGCAAACCGCATCATACTGGGGAGAACCCTTGCCACAAATCTTCGCCTTAATCTTGGCGATGCCGTCAATCTTATTGTGCCGGTGATATCTGGTAACAATTCTCTGCAACTTAATATGCACCGCTTTACTGTATCAGGCGTTTTCGACCCCCAGTTCACTATTGGTTCCGAGCTGGCACTGATTCATATTCAAGACAGCTCGGCCTTGTTGGGACTGGAAGATATTAATCAAAGTATCCAGTTACGTTTGCGTGTTAACGATCCCGATCAGGCAGCGTCCGTTATTGCCAGCAGTGTCAAGATATTACAAGCTGAGTTTCCTGAACAACAATTTAGCGGCAGGGACTGGAGCATTACTGAAGCAAGTCTATTTAGTGCCCTGAAAATGGAAAAACTGTTGACCTGGTTTATGTTAATGATGATTGTGGCTATCGGCGCCTTCAATATAGTTTCTACCCTGGTGATGGTAGTTTCTGAGAAGAAAGCAGATATCGCCATTCTGCGCACGATGGGTGCAAGTGATAAAACCATCATGGCCATTTTTGTGGTACAAGGCACGGTTGTCGGCGTACTTGGGACAATCGCTGGCGCATTGACCGGGGTATTTATTGCCAGTAATTTTTCTTCATTCTCCAGCGCTTTGGAGCAACTGCTGGCCCCGGTAGATCTTTATGTGATCAGCGCACTTCCCGCAAGACTGGAAAGCTTTGATGTCTGGGTAACCTGTTGCGCGGCACTGGTTATCAGTTTCCTGGCGACACTTTATCCTGCCTACAAGGCATCCCAGATTCTTCCCGCAGAAGTTTTACGTTATGAATGACCCCGTTCTTTATTGCCAACACCTTTCACGATCCTATCAGGAAGGGGGTAATACCCTCGAAGTACTGAAAGATGTCAATTTATCAGTAGCCGCAGGGCAAAGTGTCGCTATTAAGGGGACTTCGGGCTCAGGTAAAACCACCTTGCTCAACCTGCTTGGTGGAATTGATAAACCAACGTCCGGCCTGGTAAGCATTCTTGGGCAGAATCTATCAACCCTTGCAGGTAAACAACTCGATAAATTGCGCAATCAGACACTGGGCTTCGTTTATCAGTTCCACCATTTGTTGGGAGAGTTTTCAGCACAGGAAAATGCCGCCATGCCATTAATCATTGCCCGACGGCCCTATGAAGAATGTATGGAAAAAGCCGCGCTCATTCTGGAACGTGTGGGATTACAAGAGCGTCTTTCACACAAACCAGCCCAGCTTTCTGGTGGTGAACGCCAGCGTGTTGCCATAGCCAGAGCCCTGATCAACAATCCTGCCTGTGTCTTGATGGATGAACCTACCGGTAATCTTGATGGTCATACTGCCAAGGGAATTCAGGCGCTGATGCAGTCCCTGAAAGCAGAAAGCACAACCAGTTTTATAGTGGTCACACATGATCCTGTTTTTGCAGCACAGATGGATACATCCTATCTATTGGATAATGGTGTTCTGAGTGCCGATAACGCTCAGGACGAGCAATAAGCATGCAGACTCCATTCGCACTCTTTATCGGCAAACGCTATACATCAATTCGCTCGCGTAATTTATTGATTGGCTTCATTTCCCTGTTATCGATAATTGGTCTGAGCCTGGGCGTCGCGGTTTTGATCACAGTGCTGTCGGTAATGAATGGCTTTGACCGTGAGTTGCAAAACAGAATACTTGCCATGGTTCCGCATATCACAATTTATAATGGCAGAAGTGAGCCTCCGATGAGCACTGCCCAATGGGCGGTCTATCAACCTGAACTTGAAAACATTAATGGCATAACAGCTACTGCTCCATTTCTGCAGGTTGAGGGCATGTTACTTGCCAATGGTAGCAGCAAGGGCATTATTCTGAATGGCGTGGATACCCAGCAGGAGAGGCAGGTTTCCAGCATTGAATCATTTCTGGTTACAGGCAGCCTTGAGACACTCACGGATAAAAGTTACAACATTCTAATCGGCGAGGAGATGGCCCGAAATCTCGGTGTTACGTTGGGCGACTCTGTTACCGTCGTTTCAACTGTTGTGCCCATTACCCCTTTGGGAGAATTTACCCGCTACAAAAAATTCACCGTTGGAGGCATTTTCCGCGTTGGCTCGCAACTGGATAACGGGCTGGCACTGGCATATTTAAGCGATGTCCAACGGGTTTACCGCCTTGGCAACAATATTGATGGACTTCGCATTCAGGTTAATGATTTATTCAATGTCGATGGCATAAGTCAGCAAATTCGTGAGGATGTCACTGATTCACATATGTTGTCGAACTGGACCTGGGATTACGGCAATATTTATGAAAACATCCGTCTCTCCAAATCGCTGGTGGGTCTGTTGTTGTCATTACTTGTCGCAGTAGCGGCCTTTAATGTGGTGGTCAGTCTTATCATGGTGGTGAAGGAAAAGCAGGGCGATATCGCCATTCTTAGAACCATGGGAACGCCCTTGCACAGCATACGTAATATTTTCCTGGTGCAGGGCTTGAGCATCGGCCTGATAGGGACGCTGTTGGGGCTGATGCTGGGGATAATCTTCTCACTCACTGTCAGTGATATTGTCAGCTGGATTGAAAGCCTGCTAGGAATGCAATTTCTCAATGCCGACGTCTATCCAGTCAATTACCTGCCTTCACAATTGTATATTCTTGATATTCTGCTGGTGTGCGGCATTTCATTAGCATTGAGTATGCTGGCCACTATATTACCGGCACAGTCAGCAGCCAGGATAGACCCGGCTGAGGTCCTGCGTTATGAATAAGCTTAGCGCTATTTGAACCCGGCATTTCATTAATTCTTAAAACCCGCGTCTTAAGTACTGCAATTCTCTAAAGCAATTTCTGAAAGCCTGCACTAAGCTGAAAGCGAAAAAAAGTAGTGCAGGGTACGCATGCGTGAATCGATTTTGTCATTTGGCCTTGGTGTCTTTATCGCCGGTTTCGTATCCCATCTCCCTGAATACAACTTTATTTTTTTACTTTTCCTGCCGGCGTTACTGGCCCTTCGTTTCCCGTTACTAAAACTCCCGGCTGCCTATTGTCTCGGATTATTCTGCCTGTTTCACTGGGCATCGGCTCACTACCAAACCATCCTGCCTGTTGAACTGGAACAAAAGGATCTTTGGGTCAGGGGTATTGTGACCGGTTTGCCTCAGCGTCAGGAAACTAATACGCGCTTTACTTTTCGGCCTGTTTCACTTTGCATACAAACTGACATCAGTGACTGTCTTTTGCTACGGAAAAGTGAACTCCACAAATTACTCCTGCAGGATTTTTCTAACGAACAATATTTACCAGGACAACACTGGCTGTTAAAAGTCAGACTCAAGCGCCCCCATGGTTTCGCCAACCCCGGCAGCTTTGACTATGAACGCTGGCTATTTCAGGAACAATTCAGTGCCACAGGTTATGTTCGTAATGAATTTTCTTCTGTCGTGCTCGATGAACGACAACACTGGTTACTTCACCCATGGCTTGATCGCCTCAGATACCGACTGCAGCAGCAAATTAACCAGCTGGATCTGGTAGTACCTGGATATCTTTCAGCGCTAATTATCGGGGATCGTTATCGAATTACGGACGCGCAATGGCGCTTGTTAACCACGACAGGCACTAATCACCTGATGGTGATTTCAGGCTTGCATATAGGGCTCGTCGCCTGGCTTATGTTTACTCTTGGTAGTTTCATATTCAGGCATATTCCAGCACTTTGCCTGTTTATTGCCGCACCCAGATTGGCAGCAGTGACCGCACTCATTGCGGCTTTTCTCTATGCCGGTCTTGCCGGTTTCAGCCTGCCTGTTCAGCGCGCACTGGTAATGGTTATTTGCCTGATGACGGGGCAGCTAATGGTCAGGCAAGTATCCCCCGTCAACAGCCTTGCTTTGGCGTTTTTCATCATCACCCTGTTTGACCCCCTGGCTCTGCAAAGCGCCGGTTTCTGGTTGTCTTTCGTTGCCGTAGGGATACTGCTGGCAACTATTCCAGTCAGTAATGGAAACGATAATGCGCCAGCCTGGCTGATTAGAATTAAAAGCCTGCTATCTTGTCAGTGTTATTTATTTATCGGCATGTTACCAATAATGCTACTGTTTTTTGGCCAGGTCAGTTTGCTTGCGCCCCTGGTTAATCTACTCGCCATTCCCTTTATTGGTATGCTGATTGTTCCTTTATGTCTCCTTTCTCTGTTAGCAGGTCTGTTTAGTCAATCAGGCTTTGCTGTTCTGCTATCGATTCCTGACTTTCTCTTAAGTGAAGTAGCAGGCTTTCTGCAAGGACTCATTAGTATTCCGGAACTGTTCATTATGGAATTTCCGGCATTGCCTCGCTGGTTATGGGTAATTCTGCTTCTGGCGGTGTTACTGCAATTTATTTATCCACGCCTGGCTATAAAAATTGCGGGCTTTCTGATCCTTTCAGTTTGCCTGAATTATTCTCCGCAGAGACCTATTAAAAATGAAGCTGTTCTCGATATTCTTGATGTTGGTCAGGGCCTGGCTGTAGTAGTCACCACGCAAACACATCAACTGGTTTATGACACAGGTCCAGCCTACAACCCGAGCTTTAATGCTGGTAGCGCGATTATCCAACCTTTCTTGCGACATATGAATCTGGGAGCCCCTGACATTATTGTGGTGAGTCATGGGGATAATGACCATGCCGGCGGTTTGACAGCATTGGTCAGTAATTTCCCCAATGTAGAGATCTATGCAGGCGAAACTATCATGCAACTTGGCAGTCTGGGAAATCCACCTGCTTTGCATGGCTGTTTGAGTGGTACCCACTGGTGGTGGGACGGGGTAAAGTTCGAATTTATCTATCCCGGGCGCCAATCTCAGTCAGGAAATAATGCCTCCTGTGTGCTAAAAATAACTACCGGTAATTTCAGTGCGCTGCTAACCGGTGATATTGAGAAAGAAGCCGAGTTGGCGCTACTGAAAAGCGCAAGAAACGTGCTGAAAGCAGATCTTATGACAGCGCCACATCATGGCAGCAAGACGTCTTCCATAGCTCCTTTTATTCGTCGTGTTGCACCCGATTATGTCGTCTTTTCCAGCGGATATCTTAATAGTTTCGGCCATCCTCATGCTGACGTCAGACAACGTTATAAAGATCTCAAGAGCAACCTTTATGGAACCGCCGGGAGCGGTGCACTTCGTTTTCACCTGAGTGCTGCTGACGGCATCAGGTCTGTAGCCAGCTATCGCCGAACACATCCCAGATTCTGGCATTTGGACTAAGCACAAAGCGATATTTCAAGTATGGTAAGTCTTGCTAATATGATAAAGTGTTCGCTTTATAAGGTATTGTTAATACGCAGATTTTTAGCTGAATCCCGAGTGAGCAGCGAGAAACTGCAGACAGTAAGGATCGAAGAAATTGTTTGAGATTGTACAGGCCGGCGGCTGGTTAATGCTACCAATCATTCTGTGTTCCATCGTTGCTATTGCGATCATCATTGAACGCTTCTGGACCTTGAACCCGACGCGTATTGCGCCGCGCAATGTACTCGCTGAAGTATGGGGTAAGATCAAGCAAAATCAGCTTGATGCAAGTGAATTACGGGATCTTCGGATGTCGTCACCGCTGGGGCAGATACTTGCTGCCGGACTGGTGAACTCCAAGGCCGGCAGAAGCATCATGACGGAAAGTATTGAGCAGGCGGCCAGCCATGTAGTCCACGACCTCGAACGCTATCTGAGCACACTGGGCACAATTGCCGCTATCACACCTTTACTCGGTTTACTGGGCACGGTGTTTGGTATGATCAGGGTTTTTAGTGAAATCATGGCGCAGGGAACCGGAAATGCCAACGCTTTGGCAGGCGGAATTTCAGAGGCCTTGATTACCACTGCGGCTGGCCTTTGTGTAGGTATACCGGCACTGATGTTTTACCGGATGTTTCTGCGCAGAGTAGAGAGCCTTGTCATCGACCTGGAAAGAGAATCCATCAAGCTGGTGGATGCTTTGCATACTTCCCGAGGAGTTGAAATCAGGGAAGCCGGCGAAAGCTGAGCAACGGGGAATACGCGGGTGAAATTTCAACGCAGCTTGAAGGAAGAGGTTAACGTTAACCTGACGCCATTGATTGACGTGGTTTTTCTGCTGCTGATTTTCTTCATGGTGACAACTACCTTTTCCCGAAATACCAACCTGTTAATTAATCTTCCGGAAGCAAATGGTCAACCCAGCGAGTCAGAAGCTATCGAAATAGAAATCCTGGTGGCAGAAAACGGCTCTTATTCAGTCAATGGCCGACAGCTGGTCAACACTCAAATTGAAACCTTGATGCGCACGGTCACTGAAGTAAGTGGTGGTGACAGTACAATTCCGCTAATCATTACTGCCGACGCCAACACCTCACACCAGTCGGTAGTAACAGCGATGGATGCTGTTGCCCAGCTTGGCTTCAGTAGCCTGAATATCGCCACACGGGAACCGGGGTCAGAGTAATGACGACACCGACACCTTCGTCATTACCACCGCAGTCTATAACTGATTCGGCATCCGGCGCAGGCAGCTTTACTCTGTATAAACGGCTGCTGTCTTATGTACTCCCCTTACGACCCTATTTTCTGTTGGGAGTTTTTGGTTTTGTTATTTTTTCAGCGGCCAGTATCTGGTTTTTCGATTTACTGCAGCAACTTGTAGATACCATTAACTCAGGTGCAACGCTCAGCGCAGAGCAACGCCTGCATATTCCCCTGACCTTGGTTGTTATTGTCTGCTTTCGTGGTCTTGGCGGCTTTCTGGGTCCTTATTACATGGCCTATATTGCAAACCATGTTGTACATCGGGTACGTACCGAGCTGATGGATCGCTTTGTTGGTTTACCGAGCGCCTACTATGATCGCAATACAAGTGCTCATCTGCTATCCACAGTTACCTTCAATGTGACACAGATCAGTCAGGCAGTCAGTGATGCGCTGACTGTCATTCTGCGCGAGGGAATCCTCGTCATCGCATTGTTTGCATTCCTGCTTTATCTGAACTGGAAATTGACACTTATGTTCGTGATTATCACGCCAGTCATTTCTGTTGTCGTGGTTTATGCTTCTAAAAAATTCCGCAAACATAGCCATCGCATTCAGTTATCCATGGGCGATGTGACTCATATCCTCTCTGAAACACTAAAGGGCATGAAAGTAGTGAAAACCTTTAGCGCCGAAGATCAGGTCAGGGAAAAGTTTCGCGAAGCCAGCGAACGCAACCTGAAACAAAATCTGAAAATGATACTGGTCCAGTCAATCAGCACACCAATAATACAGGTGCTGGTGGCTTCTGCCTTGTCAGTGCTGCTTTGGCTGGCAATGTCTCCATCCGTTTTGGAAACCATGAGTCCGGGCGAATTTGTGACTTATATCGTAGTTGCCGGCTCCATGCTAAAACCCATCCGTCAATTATCCAAAATCAATTCCGTAGTGCAAAAGGGGCTCGCCGCCGCACAATCAATCTTTCTTTTACTGGATGAAGAAACCGAGACCGATCAGGGCAGCAAAGTGATCGACAAACTGGAAGGGCGGGTTGAATTCCGGGATGTATCCTTCGCATATGCCGGGACAGAAGGGCCGGTCCTGGAAAATATTTCCTTTAGCTGCGATGCAGGCAAGACCATTGCCATTGTCGGCAAATCTGGCTCGGGCAAGAGTACACTGGTAAATCTGGTGCCGCGTTTTTATCAGCACAGCAGTGGCGAAATCGTACTGGACGGTATTAACTCTGCCGATATTACCCTGCATAGCTTGCGCCGTCAGATTGCCCTGGTCAGTCAACAGGTGGTGCTGTTCAATGGCACTGTGCGTGAAAACATTGCCTATGGCGAATTACGCAGTGTCAGTGATGAAAAAATACGTGAAGCCCTGCTTAATGCCAATGCTCTGGATTTTGTAGAAGAACTCACAGAGGGTCTGGATACCCGCATCGGCGATGACGGTTTTCTGCTCTCCGGCGGTCAACGTCAACGTCTGGCCATCGCCAGGGCTTTGTTGAAAAATGCGCCGATCCTCATCCTTGACGAAGCGACCTCGGCACTGGACTCTGAATCGGAAAATGCCATACAGCTGGCACTGGAAACACTGATGCAGGGCCGCACCACCTTTGTTATCGCCCACCGACTTTCCACTATCGAATCGGCAGACATGATCATTGTGCTGGATAAAGGGAAAATCGTGGAAAGCGGCACACACCAGGAATTATTGAACAGCGGTGGTCACTACAAACAACTACATCAGTTACAGTTTGCCTGATGCGTCATCATGAATCGTTTTAACAACAATGAATCTGCTTAATAATGCCTGGTACAACAATGCTCGTTGGGTGCGCTGCCTGCGCCCACTAAGCATGATATTTGGTCTGGTCAGCAGTCTGAGGCGAAACTATTACAGGAATTCTGACAAAGCCTACAAGGCAAAATATCCTGTTATTGTTGTTGGCAATATCACCGCAGGCGGTACTGGCAAAACTCCACTGGTAATTTATATTGCTCAGCAATTACGTCTGCACGGTTTTTCCCCTGGCATCGTTAGCCGTGGCTATGGCTCTAAGCCAACTTCCTATCCATTTGCAGTGACGCCACAAAGCAGTTTCCGGGAAGCCGGGGAAGAACCTTTAATGATTGCGCGCCATACCCATTGTCCGGTGATTATAGATCCCGATCGAGGCGCAGCAGTAAAAATGCTGGAAACCCGTTATGACTGTGACATCATCATCAGTGATGATGGACTTCAGCACTATAGGTTGAAGCGGAATATAGAAATTGCTGTAGTCGATGGACAGCGGGGCTTTGGTAACGGCTTGTTATTGCCAGCCGGACCGCTGCGAGAAAAACCTGATCGTCTGGGCGAAGTTGATTTCATTGTCTGTAATGGTCCGTCGCGGCACGTGTTGTCAGATCACTGCTATGAAATGAACCTGGATGCTACCCATCTTGTTCGCCTAGTAGACAATAAATCTTTGGCCATTTCTGATGATGCATTGCAGACTATAAAGAACAAGAAAGTGCATGCCGTTGCCGGAATCGGTAATCCTGAACGTTTCTTCACCTCTCTTTGTGCCAGTGGATTTGATATTATTACTCACATATTCAGGGACCATCATTTTTTTTCCAGGCAGGACATCACCTTTGCCGATGAGCTGGATGTAGTGATGACGGAAAAAGATGCCACCAAATGCAAGGACATTGCGTCTGACAACCACTGGTTTCTTAAAGTGGCGGCCCGGCTCCCTGATGAGTTTATGGACAAGTTAATAGAAAAACTTGCGACCCTTTAAATTATTGCTAACTGAAATTCTAATTATGGATAAAAAACTTTTAACAATTCTTGCCTGCCCCTTATGCAAAGGCGAGCTGGTCTTTGACAAGGAAGCTAACGAGCTCATCTGTTATCCAGACAGCCTGGCCTATCCAGTGCGTGATGAGATCCCGATCATGCTGGAAAATGAAGCCAGAACCCTGACCCCGGAAGAAAAAGCAAGCAGGAAGAAAAAGTGAGTTTCACGGTCGTTATCCCAGCCCGCTATCAATCAACACGATTACCTGGAAAGCCGCTGCTTGATATAGCCGGAAAACCGATGCTGCATCATGTGGTTGAGCGAGCCCAGTCAAGTAACGCTGATGCGGTCTATATTGCTACCGATGACGAACGCATCAAAGAAAGCTGCCAGGCGCTGGGGGACAATGTAATTATGACTTCAGCCGGCCATAACTCCGGCACGGACCGAATCGAGGAAGTCGCGCGTAAGTTAAACCTTTCTGATGAAGATATCGTAGTCAATGTGCAGGGTGATGAACCGATGATTCCTCCTGATGTAATTAATCAGGTGGCCAACGATTTGGCAGGGCATCCAGATGCGCAGATCTGTACCTTATTTGAAGAGCTCACTGACTATGATGAGGTCATGAATCCCAATATTGTAAAAGTGGTCGCCAACAATGCAGGCTATGCCTTATATTTTTCAAGAGCCCCTATTCCTTTTTCCAGGAATGATCAATCTCGGGATAAGCCCGCGATCAAATACAAACGCCACATTGGCATTTATGCTTACCGCGTTAAAGTACTGCATGACTTTGTTAACTGGCCGCAAAGCGAACTGGAAAAAACCGAGCAGCTCGAACAACTACGCGCTATGGCAAACGGAGTAAGGATACATATTCAAAAAGCCTGCGCAGAAATTCCTGCAGGCGTTGATACGCCGCAAGACCTTGAAAAAGTCAGGCGCCTGTTGAACCATTGATGTCGACGAAAAAGAATTAAGTCCCACTGGTTCTTCAACATAAATTATTAAAATCTATCCAACCAAGAAAAATCATTTAGAAAGATGAATACTGAAAAAGTAAAAATACTAATGGTTTGCCTTGGCAATATCTGTCGGTCACCGACAGCCGAGGTAGTATTTAAAGAAAAAGCCAAGCTTGAAAAACTAGAGGATTTTATAGAAGTGGATTCTGCCGGTACTGGATCCTGGCATATTGGACACGCCCCGGACAAGCGTGCAACTCTGGCAGCAAGTTACAGGGATTATGACATGTCCGCCTTACGCGCCCGACAGGTATGTGCCAAGGACATGGAAAAATTTGATTATATCTTCGCCATGGACAAACAAAACCTGCATGACCTGTTGGCCATGAGCGCGCCTGAGCATCAGCATAAAATTTCACTATTCCTTGAGCATGGCAGCAGCGAACTACTGGAAGTACCTGATCCGTATTATAGCGGCGAGGATGGTTTTGAGCTGGTGCTTGATCTGATTGAAGATGCTACATCGAACCTGCTGAAAATTCTTGCTACCAGGCATCAATGGTCACAACCTTAAACTCGTTTTAAATTATGGAAATACTCGAAAATTTTAACCTGAAGCATTTTAATACATTTCATGTATCTGCTCACGCACGCTATTTTGTTAATGCCACAGGCATTGATTGTTTGCGTGATGCTCTGGCATTTGCCCGGGAAAAGAAGATCCCCTTCATGCTGATCGGGCAGGGCAGCAACCTGTTATTCAAGGAAGACTATCAAGGCCTGATTATTGAACTCAATGTTCGAGGCAAGGAGCTCATTAGTGAAGACCAGGACTTTTATTATGTCAAAGCACGCTGTGGTGAAAACTGGCATAACTTTGTTCAGTGGTCACTGGAACAGGACTATTACGGCATGGAAAACCTGTCGCTGATTCCTGGCACAGTAGGCGCAGCACCGGTACAGAATATTGGCGCTTACGGTGTCGAGCTTTGTGATGTCATGGTGTCACTGGAAGCACTTGAGATTGCCAGTGGGGAACTGAAAGCCTTCACTAATGCCGAGTGTCATTTTTCCTATCGCAACTCAGTTTTCAAACAGGAATTAAAAGATCAGTATATTATTTACAGCGTGACTTTTGGCCTGAGAAAAGTGCCACTCCTTAACACTGCTTACGCCGCACTTGGCAAGGCGCTGGAGGGATATGCTGAAGATGAAATTACACCAAAGCTGGTGAGTCATACTGTATGCGAGATTCGACGTAGCAAATTACCCAACCCTAAACGTCTCGGTAATGCCGGAAGTTTCTTCTGGAACCCGGAGATTCCTTTGGCAGAATTTTCGGCGTTGCAGAAAAGCTATCCTGATATCGTCGGCTACCCTAACGCAGAAACCGTCAAACTGGCAGCGGCCTGGCTGATTGATCAGGCTGGCTGGAAAGGCTATCGGGAAGGCGATGTTGGCGTTCACCAGGATCATGCTCTGGTACTGGTGAACTTTGGTCAGGCCACCGGCGCTGAATTAGTCGATCTTTCCATGCGTATTCAGCAATCGGTAAAAGAAAAGTTTGGTATTAAGCTTACTCCAGAGGTTAGAATAATCTGACACTTCGCAGCTGCCTGCTTCGTGTATCATTCCACTATGCCAGACACCTCTACAACACAAGCCTGTTTTGATTCCGCTAACTTTCTGAAACATACCAGTTCCCGCCCTGGTGTGTATCGTATGCTCGATGGGGACGGGGAAGTGCTTTACGTTGGCAAGGCAAAAAACCTTAAAAAGCGTTTAAGCAGTTATTTTCGCGGCAGTGGACTTGATAATAAAACCATCGCTCTGGTGAACAGAATTGCCGAGATTGAAATCACCATCACCGGCAGTGAAATTGAAGCATTGTTACTTGAACAAAATCTGATTAAGGAAAAAAGGCCGCCCTATAATATTCTGCTACGGGATGATAAATCCTACCCCTATATTTTCCTTTCCTCAGAAGACAACTACCCGAGACTTGACTTTCATCGTGGCAGCAAAAAAAAGAAAGGCCGTTATTTTGGGCCTTTTCCAAGTGCCGGGGCAGTTCGCGAAAGTCTGGCATTGTTACAAAAAATATTTCATGTACGTCAATGCGAAGACAGTTATTTCAGAAATCGCACGCGCCCTTGTTTGCAATATCAGATCAAGCGCTGTTCCGGTCCCTGCGTGAACCTGACATCACCTGAATCGTACGCCGATGATGTACGTCATTCGGTGATGTTTCTGGAAGGGAAAAACGATCAGATTCGAGATGAACTCTCAGCAAGAATGGAATTGCTGTCCAGTGAGCTAAAATTTGAGGAAGCCTCTGTTATCCGGGACCAGATAAAAGACCTGAGGATAATCCAGGAAAGCCAGTTTGTGTCAGGTGAAAAAGGCGATGTGGATGTCATTGCCATGGCCCAGGAGTCAGGTGCTGTCTGTATTCATGTTATTTTTGTCAGGGCAGGCAGGGTGCTGGGGAACAAGAATTACTATCCGCGCTTTGTTCTGGAAAAGGAACCGGGTGAGATCATGCAGGCCTTCATTGCCCAGTATTATCTGCGGGAGCGACAGGGACAAAGTATTCCCCGCGAGATACTCTGTAATCATCCACCACAGGAAACTACGCAACTGAATGAGGCACTGTCTTATCTTGCCGAAAGAAGCATCAGCATCAAGCACAAGCTCAGGGGACACCGGTCGCAATGGCTTAATCTGGCCAGCATCAATGCCAGTCATGGTCTGCTGAGCAAGCTGAACAGTAAACGCAGCATGCAGGAACGCTTGAGTGCATTACAAACCGCACTCTCGCTGGAATCACCACCGTTACGTCTCGAATGTTTTGATATCAGCCATAGTTCCGGGGAAGCTACAGTAGCGTCCTGCGTCGTATTTGACCAGAACGGGCCCTTGAAGTCGGATTATCGCCGCTTTAATATCGACAATATCACCCCTGGTGATGATTACGCTGCCATGGCGCAGGCCCTGAAGCGCCGTTATCTCAGACTGAAAAAAGGCGAGGCGAGGTTACCGGACATCCTGGTTATTGATGGCGGGCTGGGGCAGCTGGGGCAGGCTGAAAAAGTGCTGGAGTTACTGAATATCGAAGGCGTACAGCTACTGGCTATTGCCAAGGGCATCAGTCGCAAAGCAGGGCAGGAAACCCTTATTCTGGGCGGCAGCCACAAGGAAACCGTTTTACCACCTGAATCTCCGGCCCTGCATTTGCTACAACATATTCGTGATGAATCTCACCGTTTTGCCATTACCGCACATCGTCAACGCCGGGGAAAAAAACGCACCTCTTCATTTCTCGATGAAATTCCCGGAATCGGTCCATCCAGGCGCAGGGACCTGATTCACTATTTTGGTGGTCAGCAGGAAATAAAGCGCGCCAGCGTGCAACAGTTAGAAAAAGTGAATGGCATCAGTAAATCCCTGGCCAGGGATATCTATGATTATATTCACGCCTCATGAGCTCCGGCTTACCCGGTTTTAGATAAACAGAATTTTCACCAACTCAGGACCTGACATCTTCAATTGTCTATGGCATTTATCTGCCCGAAACCCGCATTCTCCGGTACAATGCAAATCATGAATCTGGCCAACTTTATGACTTTGCTGCGCATCCTTGCCATTCCGGTGTTTATCGCAGTCTATTACGCTGATTTCCAGGGACACTACCTGGCATCTTCCCTGATTTTTATCCTGGCCTGTATAACAGATTGGCTCGATGGCTATCTGGCGCGCAAGCTGGATCAATGCACGCCTTTCGGGGCCTTCCTGGACCCGGTAGCCGACAAAATACTTGTTACCGTGGCACTGGTGATGCTGGCCGCCAATTTTGCCAGTCCCTGGTTTGTGATTCCGGCAGCCATAATGGTCGCCAGGGAAATCCTGATATCGGCACTACGGGAATGGATGGCTGAAAATAATCAGCGCAATGTCGTTGCCGTTGGCTACCTCGGCAAGGTGAAAACTACTGTACAGATGATCGCTATTATTGTGCTCCTGGCCAGCGATCCGGAAGGTTCTGTCTGGTTCTGGGGGCTGGGTTATGTGCTGATTTACGCAGCAGCGATACTGACCCTCTGGTCGATGATTTTGTACTTGAGAAGTGCCTGGCCAATACTATCATCAGAACTCAAGTAAGCCCCTGATTCCTCTTGACTTACGTGGCTGGCAGATTAGAATAGCCACCTCTTTGAAAGCACCGGTTGAATATTGAATCGAGTGACGACAAGAAGCCCGTTTTTATCTAGCATTAATTGAAAAAAAGGGTGTTGTATAAGGCCAAAAAGCCTGCACAAAGAGACAATTTGGCAATACCGTTATTCACAGCAATGTGATTCATCCATTGGATGCTTCATGAAAGGGAAGTGAATACATAAAGCGGGAATAGCTCAGTTGGTAGAGCACGACCTTGCCAAGGTCGGGGTCGCGAGTTCGAGTCTCGTTTCCCGCTCCAAATTGCCTGATTGTTATTGGTTAAAAAAGAGCCCTGAAGAGTCCAAAGGCCGGATGGCAGAGTGGTTATGCAGCGGACTGCAACTCCGTGTACGCCGGTTCGATTCCGACTCCGGCCTCCAATTCTCGGGGGCTTCGATTTTCTGATTGTTCTCTCAGCTAACATCGCTCAAGCGTCATGCTTCTATGTTGTTAGTTGTATTAGAGCGCTTTCATGCCACTCAAGTATCTGCCCGGGTGGCGAAATTGGTAGACGCAAGGGACTTAAAATCCCTCGAGGGCAACCTCGTGCCGGTTCAAGTCCGGCCCCGGGCACCAAATCGTAGTAACTTCATGTAACTTCCTATAACGCTTCAACATAAAAAGACATTGAAAACACTGGCTTTAGAGGGTTTTCTTGCGCAAATAAAGCAAAGCAGGTAAATTCTAATAACTTTCCTTTTGTAGGGTACGTTGTAGGGTATATGCCTGTAATCGCTAAAGAATTATCAGAGATAGCTGTAAGAAAATTACGCCATAAGGTAAACGCAGATGATATTGCCGTTAAGGCTTTGCATGCGGTTGGTGGCGTCTCAGGCCTTGTATTACAGTGCATGCCGCCTGTTGAGGGTAAGGACGTAGGGTCTAGACAATGGATCCTTAAGACCACTGTGGGCGATAAAAGGCGCGAATTTGGACTTGGGGGCTACCCTGATATACCCCTCAAAAGCGCTAGAGAAGACGCCAGAAGGTTCAAGGAGCAAATAAAGCAGGGGATAGATCCCACAGTAGAAAGGAAGGAGCTACGTGAGAAACTCAAAGCAGAGCAGCGGAGCGAAATTAGCTTCCAAGACATGGCTGAGAAGTACATTGATATCCAGTGTAAGAAGACCATAAACACATCAAAAGGCCGTCAGAAACTAAGAAATCAGTTTAAAACCTATGTCTTTCCCTACATTGGGCACATGCTAATACGAGATATTCAGCGGCATCATCTGATATCTATGTATGATAATTACTACTACAGGATCCCACATCAAGCAGAGCGGATCATTGGGCATGTTGCTAAGGTATTTAATCGCTCAATCATTGAGGGTGTAAGAGAGAAAGCTAATCCGGGAGTATGGAAAGACAATCTCGATCAAGAATACCCACCTGCAAAAAAAGTTAAACCAACCAAACACTACAAGGCAGTCCCGTGGGAGAAACTGCCAGATTTTATGAGAGCGCTGAGAGAGAAAATAGATGAAGCTCCAACCGCCATCACTGCTTTAGCAATCGATACCGGAAATAGGCCGGGTGTGTGCAGAGTGGCGCAGTGGGAGGATTTTGACTTCGATCTAAAAGTCTGGACGATAAAAGAGGGCTCAAAGGCCAACAAAAGCAAAAGGATGTGGTACATCCCGCTTACTGATCGGACCATTGCCTTGCTGAAGTCGCAGCCAACCTATAAAGAC
>CBFIIQ010000005.1:0-7904 GCA_965662685.1 Pseudohongiellaceae bacterium
TGAGCAACTAAGTCAGATGAACTGATCTGTCTCTTAGCTCAAAGGACTAAATGTCCAATAGGTTTTGACGACGTACATACCTCACTTAATGAAGTAACACCTACTGCTGCATACTTCATAGCTGCAACAGCTATCGGCTCATAATCCTTACTTTTTCTAGCTTGCTGAATAAATTCATAGGAGTCTTCTTTTCTCAAGGCATCATTCAACACATCATTCATAACCAGCAACTCAAATACCCCTATTCGCCCTCTGTAACCTGAATTATTACAGTGATGGCAACCCCTGGCTTTTTTAAGATTTAATTCAATTCCCTGACCTTCCAACCTAGTATCCAGCCAGGTTTTTTCTATAGAAGTAGGCGTGTAATCCTCAGCGCAGTTTTCACACAACCTCCTTACCAGTCGTTGTGCAAGCACTGCTCTTAACGACGAGGCCGTCAAAAATCCTTCAGCACCCATATCAACCAGTCGCATAGCACTGGAAAGCGAATCATTGGTATGCAATGTAGATAGAACAAGGTGACCCGTCATGGCTGCACGCAAAGCAATTTCTGCAGTCTCACCATCACGAATCTCACCAATCAAAATAATATCGGGGTCCTGACGCAACGCCGCTCTCAATACCCGCGCAAAACTCAAATCAATTTTAGGGTTAATCTGCACCTGATTTATTCTGGATAGTTTGTATTCAACCGGGTCTTCCACCGTGATTATTTTTTTCCCTGCTTCGTTTAGTTCCTGCAGGGCCCCATAAAGCGTCGTAGTTTTACCGCTTCCTGTCGGACCGGTAACCAATATCAAACCATGGGGTAGATGAATAAGCCGCCTGAAAGTCTCGAGCATTTTTTCCGGCATACCTACCTCGCCCAAATGAGTTGCACCAGCGCTTTGATCCAGTAGCCTCAGCACCACCGATTCACCATTTTCGATTGGCATGGTCGATACACGAATATCCAGCTTTCTGTTTTTAACTATCAAGCTGAAGCGTCCATCCTGGGGCAAACGCTTTTCAGAAATGTTCAACCCCGCCATCAATTTCAAACGCAAAACCAAAGGAGCGGAAATTCTTTTTTCTTTTACAATCTGCTCATGTAATACACCATCAACCCTTTGCCTTATTCTGAGTACTGATTCATCAGGCTCGATATGAATATCTGAAGCTCTAACCTGTACAGCATCTTCAAAAATGGACTTCAACAACTTGACAACCGTTGCCCCTTCTTCTTCATCAGAAGGGGTCAGTTCCTCAAGATCAAATTGACCTTCGGTAATTTCTTCATCAAGCTCTTCAGCATAGCTGGCAATTTCTTCCGTTCGGCGATAAACCAGATCAAGAGTGCTAAGCAGATCTTTCTCACGAACAATGGCAATTTCCATATTACTTTGCAGAATTCTTAATAATTCATCGTAGGCATAAATATCAAGTGGATCCACCAAACCCACTGAAACACCTTTTTCGTTTTCAGAAAGTATTATTGCCCTGAATCTTCGCGCATAAACTTCAGGCAGTCTTTGAACCAGGCCAACATCAAAGTTATGTACTTTCAAATCAACAAATGGAATGTTTAACTGTTGTGATAAAAAATCCAAAAAACGCATCTCATCTATATAGCCCATTTCGATAAGAGTACGACCAAGCTTGAGACCATTTTGCTTCTGCCTTTCCAGCGCATCATGCAGCTGGGCTTCAGAAATAATATGATTCTGAACCAGGAGATCGCCAATTCTGACTTTTTTCTTTACAGCACTCATGATTAGTTTCTCAGAAACCTCATCCTGTTCTGACTGTATTGCCTTAAAGCTGAATCAAGTTCAGAATTTTGCAAGGCGGTCTGATAACTTGAAATTGCATCATCAATTTCTCCACCAGCTTCAAGAGAAACTCCCATACCTACCCACCAACGCGCCTGCTGGCTATCATGACGGATCAAGTTCTGATACGTCTCAATAGCCCTGGCATGCTGTTTATTCTGCTGATAGGCAGAGGCAAGTAGTTCATAATATTCTGGATCAGTAGCCAATGCTGGAGGATTGTCGGCCAAATAATTTGCAGCAGCATCAGGATCATTATCTAAAATCAGCAACCTTGCCTTGATTTTTTTGTAGGCGGAATAATTGGGTGCTAATAGTAAACCCTGATCAACAATTACGGCTGCCTGCTGATATTCCTGCTGGGCAAAAAGCAGAGTGGCCAGCGTTTCTCTTGAATGATGCGCTTCAGCATTCTCTTCGATAAATTCCAGTAACTGCGCATAGGCATCTATAATCTGACCCCGCTGAATCAATGAGGCAGCATTTTTGCTGACATTGATATCTTGCTCTTCAAGGCTGAGCAAACGTGCTGTCTTAACTGGCGCTCTGTCAAATTCCACATTCTCTACAATAACTTCAGGTTTGGTACTAACTGAAGAATTGCTCTCTACGGATTGATTAATAGCTGTAAGCGTATTAATACTTTCAGGCTGACTCTGTTGCTCTGCCAAACCTTCAATAATCAAACTTTTACCTATGCTGTTTCCCACACTGGACTCTTCATAAACCAGAAAATCAAAGGCGTCTTTCATCGCTACATTTATTCGTATACCTGTATCTGTACTATTAACTCCCAAGCCAGCTATATTGACATCGTTATGTGAAATATTACGTATTTCAGGCAGCAGTATTTCAATGCCATAATCATTTCTTGAAACAATTTCAAATGAAAAATCGTCAATTGATACAACCCTCAAAACAAAACCTTTTGCTGTATTACTATCAACAAATACACTAACACTTTTATCAAAAGAATTATTTTGAGCAGGTTCGATTTGATTATTACTAACAACTGACCCGGGTGCTTGATTAAAATTACTATCCTCGGCTACTCCGATTTGTCGGGAGCTCAAATTAATATCTCGCTCAATCACAGCATTCGGTGATTCCCGGAAATAGAAATATCCACTAACAACACCTAATAATATTCCTGCAAATATAAGTCCAATTACCTTCCAGTTTTTAACACCACTTTCGTCAAAATCCTGGCTACCTAAATATCCAGACGGAACAGCACCTGAGGCCAGGCGTTTACGCCTGTCCAGGTCTTTAAGCATGTCATTAACAAGACTCATTCACTGCTCCGAAACTCATAACTTTTGTTTCAAATAAAATTAAAAATAATTATCGAACAGATTACCTATAGTAGGGATCTATCTCTTTACGAATATTCTCAAAACCTTCTTTATGCTCGTTAAGCACTTCCTGCATCATGGTGTCCTGGTCAACCAATGCTCTTAACAAAATAACCAATTCAGTTTTAATTGTTTCACGCTGTCTTTGCTCAAAGGCATTACCCAGTATCGGAAAATCCTTTGCGCCGGGCACACCCGCTTCCTGACCACGGGATCTGGTCTGCATCAAGCCGGAAATCACAATCACTTCGCCATTCCTTGCCCTGGCGATACTGTCAGATTCCCGAGTTGTACTATTGGCAAGAGGAAACTCCTGACCACCAATGACTTTAATATCTTCTTTTACCTGGCTAAGAATCGGGTGAATGTGCAGGGTGATATCTCCACTGGCACTTATCTGTGGCGTCACATCCAGTGCAATCCCTGAAAAGAATGGCTGCAAATTATTATTTTGATTAGTAGTCGCCAGATCGCCGGCACCAAAACTTACGGTATTGGCTTCTGTTAAGAAAAACTGTTCATCACCAACCTTGAATACGGCTTTTTGATTATTCAAAGTTGATATACGAGGACTTGAAATAACCTGCACATTGCCCTGTGACTCCAGCAGCTGAATTACGGCATTGAAATCCGTCGAATCATAACTGACAGCCATAGGACTGCCGATAGCATCAAGGCTGTCACCAAAGAAACTAAATTCAGCACTCACCTCATTATCTGAATTAACTTTGCCTAGTGCGGTCAAATCTATTCCGGATTGAAAATTCTCCTTCAATTCCACTTCGAGAATTTTAGCTTCGAGTATTACCTGGCGCTGCAAGGCTTCTTGTGAAGCACTCAGAAAATCCTCCACCTGAGACAATTCTTCTGGAAAAGCGCGCACCACAACCATACCCGTTTGTGGGGAGACTATAACTGAACGCTCGTTATTGGCAGACTGGGTCAATACTTCGGAGACACCACTCTGGCTTTGTCTTACCTGACCGGAGTTAATAATTTCGAGAATTACTGCTTCCAGACCTTGCCAATAATCTGACTGGGTTGAAGTATTTATGCTGGCGCCACCAGTGTTACTGCTACCAATACTGCCCTGACCACCTGCGCCACCAGCACCGCCAGCTAACAATCCTGCTGCACCTGCAGCTTGCCCGCGTGCTGTATTACCAACTCCTAATAATGCCTGCCCCAGACCCGGAGTTCCCAATGCAGACTGTCCCTGGGTAATACCTGTCGCCACTATTTGCATATTGGAACTTCCGTTACGCTTAACATTCAAATAGTCAACATAGAAAATCCGCGTTTGAAGCCCGCCAGGCAATACCTGATAAATATTGCCTTGCTTGTTAATCACAAATCCATACAGATCACTCACCTGATCGAGCGCTTCCTGCAGGCTGACATTTTTAAGATCCAAGGCAGATATTGATCCTGAAACCCCTGGATGTACTGCGACACTGTATTCCGTACCAGAAGTCAGCAAGGCAAAAAACTCTCTGGCATCCATTGGCTGTTGCACGACAAAATCAAATCTTTCTTCCACAGGTTGTAAAGATTCACTGTTTAACGTTAAACCCGGAACCAATGCCTGTAAAACATCGGCAGGTGGCTGAGAAACAGGATTCGAATCCACCATCGAAGTAGCTTGGAAGCCGTCCTCAATAGCGCTCTGGATATCATCCATCGTCGTCAGATCTATACCAGAGTATTTCCCGGAAGAATTACACCCGCAAACCAGGAATAATACTGACCATGAAATCAGCCATCGTTTACTTACACGACAACTTGACGAATGATTATTGATCATATCGTAGAGCATTTACTCTTCACCCTTTGTTAAAGTCTTGACGGACCCGCTATACAGTTCCAAAACCTGATCCTCACCGGCTACTTGCAAAGTCACGCTGTTCTTGTCGATTTTCACTACTTCCGCGTTACCAATGACATCACCTTCTCTAACCTGTCTTGAATTAATAACGGCTATTTTCATATTCGGTCTAAGTAATATGGAGGTGACCTTATAGGAGGACACCAGGCTGAAAAGATTTGCTTGCGGCGCGCTTCCGGCTGTTGAAAATAATGGCGCCGTCGGATCTCTCAGTATTTCTTCTGCATTAATTCCTGAACTATCAGTCTGTGCACTTGCCCCAAAACTAAAGACTCCCAACATACTGACCACGGGCATGAGATGAGAAAAATTCATTACGAACTTTGCACTAAACACCAATCCACTCCTGCCGCGTACTAAGAGTGAAAATATCAAGAGTAATAGTTGAGACAGGCCATTGGCTTACTTCATAATTAAGTGACTGCCAGAAAAAACTGGATTCGAGGTTTTCCAGGCTTCTTAGATAGCGAATGGTTTCAAGGTAGTCCCCCTCAAAGACCATGCGCAAACCATGACGATAAACATTAAGTTCATTATTTGAGCTCAAGCCACCTTCAGCGCCCATTACTGACTCGCCTACCAGGGGAGTTACTGAACCGGAACTCGCACTTGTCATCATTACAGAAGGCAGGTTTTCCAGAGTAACCAATTTCAATGTGCTTTCCCGCTGCAGGATGGTTGAAAGCACCTGAGCCATCTGCCTTGGCTGAATCAATTGGCCATATAACTGCCTGAGTTCGTTATCTACCTTAATCGTTTCCTGCTGCAGTTCCTGCTGCCTGTTTCTGGCAAAGGCATTCGGATCGCTGCGATAATTATTCTGAATGCTGATATAGCGAGTAGCTTCTTCTGTAATCTGCGCATTCAGTATGGTTGAACGCCTGTTAAGTTCTTCCTGATTCGCATTCATACGATCAAAAACCAGAATCAACCAGGCATAACCAATAACAAGCAAAACGACGCCAAGCAAAATAGCCCGCTCGCCAAGCTGCCTTGCTTCGATAGATGCGATGACTTTTTTAATATCCGGTTTATTCACAAATTTACCTTTCGCCCGAACCTGTACCGGCACCTGTAGCAACATCAAACCTCATGACGGTATCCAGTTGGTTTTCTGCAGTAGCATTGGATATCTTCAAAGTCTGAAAAGTTTTTCCATTATAGGAATCACCATTTCTTAAATTCTGCAGGTAAAGTGGTACGTTTTCCGCTCTGGATACTTCGCCCCCCAAAAACACACTTTCACCACCATTGCGTAAATTGATTGAAGTTAGTCTCAGACCATCAATATGATAACGAGCGAGATCTGCCAGGAATTCTGAAAAACCTGCCGTATTGCCAATGTCTCTGCCATCAAGAAAATTCAGCAGGGCTTTTTTGCCCGCCAGGTTTTCCTGCAAGCTTTGCACAGAGCTGGCAAGGCTGGAATCTTCACTTTGCACTCCATAGGTATCAATCAAGGCATTGGTTCTGTCTCGAGCCTCACTTAAATCGGCTTCCAGTGCACCAACCTTCCCTTGCAGTGAGTAGGAGCCATAACCCTCAACAAGAGTGGCAAGAACAAGCAGGATAGTGAATACCACCACAAGCCCGGCCATATTTTCAAAATCAAGCAAGTCCTTTTTCTTTCTGAACTGCGGCAGATAAAGATTTATTTGTTGATTCATGCAGCCACCTGCATATCGCGCATGGCACCGCCAATGGCAAGGATGCATGACTGCTGGAGGATTTCCGGAAATTCACTTTCACTATCAAGCTCATCAGCCAGCTTCAGGCCTGCTACTCTGGCAATCATCAAGTCATTCAGCTGCTTGACCAGCATGTCGCTGTCATTTTCTCCCGGAGCGATAAGGATGTTGGTAATCGGTGACTGTCCCATCTGACTTTCGTAGTAATCCAGCGAGCGTTCAATTTCCAGTACCAACCTTTCTTTTACCGAGACCCACTCTTCGGAATTCAGAATGCTCTGATCAACTCGCGTATTGAGGTGACGCGTCAGATATATATTTCCAGCCTTACAAAGATTCAGCGTGCTGCCACTGCTGCGCAGGTCTATAAACGCAAGGCCGTTGCTGTCATCGCTGAAATTATTGGAAATATTCAGTAGCACCAGTTCCGGAATATCAATTGATTTGAGCTCCAACCCGGAGTCCAGAATCAGCTTAACGATTTGTTTGATTTTGGATTTACGCGTTGCGACCACATAGACCATGTCATTTTGACCACGGTAGGCATCTTCAGGAACAGGAAAAAGCGTTACTGCCAGCTCATCAACCGGACTATCAACCAGATCCTTGATTTTCCATTTAACAGCAGATTCCATTTCGTGGGATTCCACCTTGGGAGCCTCGACCAGGAAAAGTTTATAGTCCGAATGAGTTAATACGAAATTGACATCGGCACCTTGCAGATCCAGTTTCTTCACTTCGCGCTCTAGAATGCTTAACTGTGCTGTTTCAGAGTCAGCAGTAAATTCTTCGCAATACTTCAGGACAGGCTTGCCTTTTTCCTGGATTACATAGGCAATAGTCAATTTACCTGCACTGGCGGAAACTCCCACCAATCCAGCTTTGCCTCTTTTTTTGCTAAAAAATTTAAACAACTTTCTTCCCTCTGCACCGGCTTAAGTGATATCCCGGTTTCACTCCTGATCCTGATATACAGCAATCCTCTTCATCAAAACTTGCTATTCAGGTATGCCAAATACTTTGCGACTACTGTAAAACGCAATTCTAGGCACTCCTGCTTCAGGAACGTATGGGAAAAACTCCTCAAATTGCCCATTTTTTGCTCATTTGATCGTTATTTGGAGATTTTTTGTGTCAGTATAGAGCAGTGACACACTTTTTA